>OMXZ01000013.1 GCA_900315165.1 uncultured Actinomycetes bacterium
GCGAGATGATATTTCTTCTTGGTGCCCGAGCCCTCGTAGGTCAGGAGGCCCTTGTGCACGAGACCAGTCAGCAGGCGGATGCCGCCGCGCGGGGTCATGCCCACGGCGCGGGTCGCCTCGAGCGCGTCGACCTCGCCGCGGTCGCGGACAAGCTCGCAGATGATGCGCTCGTTGTCGGAGAGGCTGGCCCAAGGGTCGACGGTCGCAACCGAGTCGGCGGAGACGACCATGCCGGCAGGGGTGTTCGGATCGGCAGAGGGCGATGACGCAGAAGCGGATTCCACCGTGTGCACTGCGTCCGTCCTCGCGGCGTCTTCGCAATAGAAGACCACCTCAACACCATCGTCCACCTCGCGATAGCCCACGCGAACGCCCAGGCTCTCGAGATCCTGCAGGCTGAGCTCGCCCTCGGGCGTCCCCTCGAGCCGCTCGACCGGCTCGCCCTCGCCATGCCGGCCACGCGTAATCACCAGGCGCGAACGCCCGCCCTCGCCGACACGTTTCTCCACAGAGAACGTTTTTCCCATGGACTTCCTCTCAGGCGTATTCTGTACCGAAAACTAGGGAAACTATAGCCCGAAAATCACCTCGCAAGGAGAGCGCATCATGGCAGATGCAACAGACACCAATTCCCTGAAGGATGTGAAGGAGACGAACACGTCGCCCAACGCCAGCCCGCTCGCTGCGACCGCAGGCCGCGACGCCGCCATCGTCCGCACCAGCATCGTCGGCATCGTCGCAAACGTCCTGCTCGCGGGCTTCAAGGCCGCGATCGGCACCATCACCGGTTCGATCGCCATCACGCTCGACGCTGTCAACAACCTCTCCGACGCGGGCTCCTCGGTCATCACCATCGTGGGCACCAAGCTCGCTGGCCGCGAGCCCGACCGCGAGCACCCCTTCGGCTACGGGCGCATCGAGTACCTGACCACGATCATCATCTCCGTGATCGTGATGGTCGCCGGCGTCGAGTCGCTCAAGGAGTCGGTCGCGCGCATCATCGCCCCCGAGACGGCCAGCTACGATACCGTCTCCCTCCTGATCGTCGCGGTGGCGGTCGCGGCCAAGGTCACGCTCGGCCGCTACTTCATCGCGCAGGGCAAGAAGCTCGGTTCATCTTCACTCGTCGCATCTGGCACCGACGCCTCCATGGACTCCGTGATCTCGGCTTCCACGCTGGTCGCCGCCCTCGTCTACCTCGCGACGGGCATCGGCATCGAAGCCTGGCTCGGCGCCGTGATCGCCGTTGTCATCATCAAATCTGGTATCGATATCCTGCGCGAGGCGCTCAGCAAGATCCTAGGCGAGCGTTCCGAGGCCGAGCTGGCCCATGCCGTCAAGAAGACCGTCAACGCTGAACCGGGGGTCCTCGGCGCCTACGACCTCGTGCTCACGGACTACGGCCCGGACCGCTACCTGGCAAGCGTCCACATCGAGGTGGCCGAGGACACCACAGCGCGCGAGATCGACCGTATGACACGCGAGGTCACCGAGCGCGTCTTTTGCGAGACGGGCGTGATCCTGGCGGCGGTCGGCGTCTATTCCGCAAACGACGACACCAGTCCCGACACCCGCGCGATCACGGCGGCGCTGACGGAGATCGTCGCCGCTGACCCGGCACTCCTCCAGTACCATGGCCTCTACGTAGACGAGGAGCAGCACACCGCCCGCTTCGACCTGGTCGTGAGCTTCGACGTACCCACCGGCACCACACGCCACGAGGCATGGCAGCGGGCGCTGATCGAGATGCAGCGCCGTTTCCCCGCCTATGCCTTCACCTCGACCATGGACTCCGACCTCTCCGACTAGCGAGGGATGATGAACGCACTGGAAACCATCGCGCAGACACCGCTCGACCCTGGGTCCCCCACCCCGCTCTACCAGCAGCTGGAGCAGCGTCTGCTGCAGCTCATCGCCTCGGGCGCCCTCGACGCCCAGACGCCACTGCCCACCGAGCTCGAGCTCTGCCGGGCCTTCGATCTGTCCCGCGCGACGGTCCGCCGCTGTTTCTCGGATCTCGTGGCGTCGGGTGCCGTCGTGCGTCGCCGCGGCAAGGGGACCTTTGTCTCGCCCAACCGGATCCATCGTGGCTTCGACGGCATCCTCAACTTCTCGACCGAGGAGGCGGAGCGCGGACACACGCCCAGCTCCAAGGTCCTGAGCCTCACCAAGACCACGTCAAACGGAGGCATCTCGCGCTGCCTGGGCGTGCCCGACGGGACCGCCGTCTGGGAGATCCGCCGCGTACGCCTGTCCGACGGCAAGCCCCGCCACCTTGCCACCGCCTTCGTGCCCGTGGAGCTCTGTCCCGAACTCACGCGCGCCGACGTGGAGAAATCACTCTACGCCCGCATCACGGAGGAGACGGGCGCCCTGCCCGTGCGGTCCGAGGAAGTCTACGAGGCCGTGCTGCTGGACAAAGCCGAAGCCCGCGCGCTCGGCTCACAGCCCGGCCAGCCCGCCATGCGCGTCCTGCGCACGACGTTCGACAGCTACGGCCGCTGCTTCGAGGCCTGCGTGCTCGTGGGCCCCGGCTCCGTGAACCGCTTCTCCGTCGTCACGACGGCCGAGGGCTCGGTCTTCCATCACATCAACAACTAGGCTTACAGCAGCTCGAGCAGAGCGTCGACGTCCTCGCTGCGCGTCGCCCAGCTCGTGCAGAGGCGAATCACCGTGTGGGTCTCGTCGTAGCGGTGGTCGTAATTGAACATGACCCGCTCGCCGAGCTCGTCCATCTTCCCGTCCTCGATTACGAAGAAGGTCTGGTTGGTCGGCGAGTCGATGTAGATCGGATAGCCCTGCTCGCGCAGGCGGGTGCGGATGCGGTCGGCGGCCTTGTCGGCGGTGCGGCCCAGCTTGAAATAGAGGTCGTCGCTAAAGAGGGCGTCGAACTGGACGCCGAGCAGACGGCCCTTGGCGAAGAGGGCGCCGTGCTGCTTGATGCGTGTGAAGAAGCGCGGGCAGGTGCCGGCCTTGGGAAAGACGATCGCCTCGCCGCAGAGGGCGCCGCACTTGGTGCCGCCGATGTAAAAAGCGTCTGCCAAGCGGGCCAGGTCGGGCAGGGTCACGTCGTTTGCCGTGCTCGCGAGGGCGTAGGCCAGGCGGGCACCGTCGATATAGAGGGGCACGCCGACTTCATGGCAGACGGCCGAGAGATCCTCGAGCTCAGCCAGCGAGTAGAGTGTGCCATACTCGGTCGGCTGCGAGATATAGACAGCGCCGGGCTCGACCTCGTGCTCCCAGTTGGCGTCCTCGTGCCAGGCGTTCCAGCAGTCGCGCACAGTCTGGGCGGCAAGCTTGCCGTCCTGCGAGGAAAGCGAGAGCACCTTGTGGCCCGTGAACTCGATTGCGCCGGCCTCGTGCACGCTCACGTGCCCCGTGTCCGCCGCCATCACACCCTGCCAGGGGGTGAGCAGCGCGTCGATCACGACCTGGTTGGCCTGCGTGCCGCCGCCCACGAAATGCACTTCGGCATCCGGGCAGGCGCAGACCGCGCGGATCTTGTCACGCGCGTCCTCGCAGAAGCGGTCGGCGCCGTAGCCGGCAACGCTCTCCATGTTGGTCTTGACCAGGGCATCGAGCACCGCGGGGTGCGCGCCCTCCATGTAGTCCGATGCGAATGCGAGCTTGGTTGCCGCAACGGTATCCGCCATACGTCCTCCCCAAGACATGCGCGGCGCTCAGGCAGCGCCGCGTAAGAGCGCACGAAAAAGGGCGCCCGAGTAATCGACCGCCCTATTCTTGCATGTCCGTCCTGCCGCGCTGAGCGATTTAAGCAATACGCAACGCGCGGGTCGCGTTGAGCACGCAGATGATCAGCACGCCCACGTCGCCGAAGACCGCGAGCCACATCGGTGCGAGGCCGAGTGCGGCCAGGACCAGGATCACGACCTTGATCGCGATAGCAATCACGATGTTCTGACGGGCGATGCCGAGGGTGCGGCGAGCGGTGGCGATGGCCACGGCGATCTTTGAGGGCTTGTCGTCCATCAGTACGACGTCGGCTGCCTCGATTGCGGCGTCGGAGCCGAGCGCGCCCATCGCGATGCCCACGTCGGCGCGGGCCAGGACCGGCGCATCGTTGATGCCGTCGCCCACAAAGGCCAGGCTCTGCTTCTCCCCCTCGGTACCCAGCAGGCGCTCGACTTGAGCGACCTTGTCCTGGGGCAAGAGCTCGGCATGGGTCTCGTCGACGCCCAGGTCAGCCGCCACCGCCTCGGCAACCTCCGTGCGGTCGCCCGTGAGCATCACGGTGCGGCGGACGCCGGCAGCGCGCATGTCGGCGATGGCCTGGCGGGCATCAGGTTTGACCTCGTCGGATATCACGATGTGGCCGGCATAGGCATGGTCAACTGCCACGTGGATCACGGTGCCCACATGCGGGCAGTCGCAGACCTCGACGCCCTCAGCCTCCATCAGCCTGGCGTTGCCCACGGCGACCCGCATGCCCTCGACCTCGGCCACGACGCCCTTGCCTGCAACCTCGGTCGCGACGCTTACCCGGCAGTCGTCGTCCTCGTCGGGATAGGCCTGACGCAGCGCCAGCGCGATGGGGTGCGTAGAGTAGCGCTCGACGTGGGCCGCGAGGTGCAGCAGACGGCGCTCGTCTTCGTTGCAGGACTCGAGGCCAGCATAGCCGCGGCCGTTGGAGTAGGCACCGTTCTCGACGCAATCGACATCGTGGACGGCGGTCACCTTGAAGACGCCTTGGGTGAGCGTGCCCGTCTTGTCGAAGACGACCGTGTCGGTCGTGGCGAGGTCCTCCAGGTAGTTGGAGCCCTTGATGAGGACGCCCTGCTTGGCTGCGCCACCAAGGCCACCGAAGAAGGTGAGCGGCACGGAGACGACCAGGGCGCAGGGGCAGGAGACCACGAGGAAAGTCAGCGCGCGCAGGAGCCAGGTGGCGAAGGTACCCGCGAAGTCACCCGAGACCAGCGGCGGAATCACGGCCAGCGCGATGGCAGAATAGACGACGATCGGCGTGTAGACGCGGGCGAACTTGGTGATGAAGCGCTCGGAATCGGACTTTTTATCGCCGGCGTTCTCCACGAGGTCCAGGATCTTGGAAGCAGTGGACTCGCCGAACTCCTTGGTCACGCGCACGCGCAGGGTACCGGCCTGGTTGACGCAGCCGGAGATGACCTCGTCCCCTTCACGCACGGTGCGCGGGACGCTTTCGCCCGTGAGCGCGACGGTATCCAGGCTTGAGGCGCCCTCGATTACGACACCGTCCATCGGGACCTTTTCGCCCGGGCGCACGACCACGATGTCGTCGACCGCGACCTCGCGCGGATCGACCGTCACGACCTCGCCCGCGCGCTCGAGGTTGGCGGTGTCGGGGCGGATGTCCATGAGCTCTGTGATGGAGTCGCGGCTCTTGTCCTCGGCCGTGTCCTCGAAGACCTCGCCTACCTGGAAGAAGAGCATGACGAAAACGGCCTCGGCGAACTGGGGCTCCCCGCCCGGGATGAAGCCGATAAGCAGCGCGCCCACCGTCGCGACGGTCATGAGGAAGTCCTCGTCGAAGGGGTTGCCCTTGGCAATGTGCTCGATTGCCTCGCCCACCACGTCGTAGCCGGCGATGGCGTAGGGGACCAGGTACATCAGGAGGCGGATCCAGGGCGCCGGCGCCATCGTGTGCTCGATCGCGATACAGATCACGAGCAGCACCGCCGCCGCCCCGATGCGCGCCATGCGCACCTTTGGGCTCTGCTCCTCTTCCTCTTCATCCTCGTCGCAGCAGCTGCAGGTCAGGTCCTCGTCGGCCATGGTCACTCCTCACGCGGCTCGCTCGAACATCTCCGGCACCCGAACAGGGTGCACTGCTAACGTCATCCAGACGTTAAATGTATGAGCATTTGTTCATGTATGAATGTAGCGTAAGTGCGCATTACTGTCTAGCGGCACCAGAAAGAAAATTCACCCTCGGTAATGCAGCCCTGGCTGCACCAAGTTGCATCCGTAAAGAGCGGCGTATTCAACCGCCATCGAAAGGACTCCGAAAGGGTCATCCTCAGACGACATGAGTCACGGACTACGTAGAGCCAGCCCAAACCACCATCGGAAGGGGCTGATTTTCATGAATCACCATCGGAAGGGACAGGTCCAGCGCTCCAGGCAGAGTAAAACCACCATCAGAAGACGTACCTCGGAGGCACGAGCTGGGCTTTTATTCCAAGATGCCCTCTTCGATGGTGGTTCTGCTCGCGAGAAATACGCCTTCCGATGGTGTTCGGCAGGAAGTTCGCCCTTCCGATGGTGTTTCTGGATTGAGATGCGGCTTCCGATGGTGCTTCTTGCATCTCAAGGCAGCATCCCCCGACTGCAGGCAGTGAAAAAGGCAGGGACCCTGTGATCCCTGCCCTTCGATTATCGCTCATTGACACACTGTGGCGACGCACATCACAGTTTGACGCGCGTACGACCTTACTTGCCCAGCGCCTTGTCAATGCGGGCGAAGATGGCCTCGCAGTTCTGGCGGCCATACTCAAGCATCGGCATGACGTCCATGGGGGTATCGCCGAGCTTGGCCTTGATCTTGTCGGCCTGATAGCCGATCTGGGGACCGAGCAGAACGACATCCCAGCCGTCGCCGTCCTTGACCTCGTTGGCACCACGCGCGGCGATCTCGAGCTCGATGCCGTGCTCGTCAGCGTACTTCGACATCTTCTTCATCAGCATGCTCGTCGACATGCCGCCCGCGCACACAAGCAGAACCCTCATTCCGATCCCCTTCCATATCGTTTCCCAAGTCGGCAACCGCTGGCCACAGCCCAACGGATGCCGGCACGGCTCTTTTTCGATAGTGCCCTAGCCAGCGGAACAATCTCGGAGGCAATCGGTAAGTGGCGTCTCTTCACAGGTAAGGCTTATTTGAATGCCTGTTTGAAGACTTATGTGCTGGCCTATTCGCAAGCCGCGGCGTCCCTGCGCAGGAGATCGGACACGAGGTCGTAGGTAACGCCATAGACCGAGGAGCTCTTGGATGCGCGCGGGCCGGCCACGTTGAGCGTGAGCCCCTGGCCGAGCGCACAAAGCCAAAGCCACACGCGGTCGGCTTCGTCGGGGCCCTCAGCCA
Organism: uncultured Actinomycetes bacterium; assembly: GCA_900315165.1. Lineage (GTDB taxonomy): Bacteria > Actinomycetota > Coriobacteriia > Coriobacteriales > Atopobiaceae > Olegusella. Next base: position 7,079 of record OMXZ01000013.1, read on the forward strand.
CGAGCACTGGCCGGCCATAGTCGTTGGCGAACTCGAGCGTCGCCTCGGTCCCGCTTGCCGGCTCGATACCGCCCGGCGAGACGATCAGAGTCGCATGCGCATCGCGGACGTTCCAGGCGGTCCGCTGCATGAACCAGTCCGACGGCGTCTCGACGAGCTCCGGATAGAGTGCGAGCACCCCTGGCGCCTCGCCGAAGTCCTCCGCACGGCCACCCCGGGGCGCCCAGCCGCGGATGGGTAGACCAGCATCGCGCGCTGCGTCGAGCCCGGCGCGATCGGCCCCGGTCTGGCCGCCCGAACGGACAAAGGCGATGTGCTGCGGGTCGCGGATGATCTCGTCCTTCTCGCGAAGGCCCGCCTCGACCTCGGGACCGCTCACGGGATCGAGCTCGCGCGCCCGCACCAGCTGGTCAGGCGTGAGCGCGCCGCGCATTTCCTCTGTCATGCCAACCACCTCACCCATCGGCCTCATACGCACTTTGATAGGATAGCAGGCGCGATACCCAACGGGCGCGCCTGTCATGCCCGCGCTTGAAAGTCGCGAGGCAATTACGCTGTTTGGGACTTTCAATACGCTGGTTAGGACACTCGAGACGTACCCGTCCTCACAACTGTCGCAATATCAACGATGCAACCTGTTGCCGTAACCCATCTACCTTGGGTTTCTCAAACCAGCCCTGGACAAATGGAAAGCCTAAACCACTGGATACTCCCAGATGATGGCTTTGCGAACGTACTGAGAGTCCTAACCAGCGTATTAAGCATCCTGATGCACGTATTCGCGTGTTGTCAAAGGGGATGGCGCGCACCGAAGAGGGGAACGGTGCGCGCCATGGAGGAGGGGCCGAATTATCTGGTCGGGAGCGAAATCGGATGCAGAGGCAGAGCGGCGCGCAAAATCCGCTGCTCTCGCGCCTACATCTCATCCTCGCTGCCTACGATTCGGACTATAGGGACGGTTTCGCGTCATTTGTTGCGCAACATTTTTTCATCTTGGTCCTCATGTGCATCATCGTGGATGGCCCGCGCAAGCTGCTCGTCGCCATCATGGGACGAATGCGCGAAGAGACCCGTCACAAGCATGACAGCCCCTATCAGCACCGGCGTTGCGAAAGGCGCGAACATCGCAAACCAGAACCACGTGAACCACCACAAGCCGCGGAAGGCGGGAAAGTAGCAGCAGCAGACCACCAGCTGGATGCCGATAGCGATGGCGATGGCCGCTTTGCCATGCGCCCCAAGCTTCCACGCAGCCTGGATATTGATCACGGTTGCCGCAAGAAAGCCCAGCCACAGGGCGACAAAGCCGGAAAACAAGGCAGCTATCAACAGATTCTCGGGAAGGTCAGGTTCCCCGTATGTCGTCATCATCCAGGCAAAGTAGAAAAACGAGGCAACCACGATACCAAGGGCCGCCCAGCGAAGCACTTTGGCCCTCTTGCTCTTGTCGTGGAGAATCCTGCTCGCGGCAGCAACGTCCGATTCGCTCACGTTCACCATCGCCGGTCTCCTTTCGTCCGACATCCGCAGCATAAGACTGTTGCACCATCTGACGCCCCTATCGGTAATCGCACGGTAAAGGATTTTCAGCTAGCCCTAACCTTTACGGGGCTTGCATGGCATCCACGCTGGTAAGCCTCGCCTTTCAGTCGAATTTCAGGCCTGGGTCGTACGCTCCCCTCAAGCTCGAGGAAGGGAGTATCTCATGAACACGACCGCATCCGCCACGCACGACCCCGCCACGTTCGTCGCGCTCGACACCCCCATGCCAATCAGGCAGGAACGGCAACTGCCCGCAACCCTCGACCTGGAGGTTTTTCTGCCCGCCTATAACGAGCAGGATCAGATCGGCATGGCCGTCTCGACGACCGTCCGCTGGTTGCGCGCCTATACCACCTGGAACTGGCGCGTGACCGTGGTCGACAACGCCTCGACCGATCAGACGCTCCCCATCGCGCAGCATGCCGCCGAGATGGACCCCGCCCACGTCGGCGTCATCCACCTCGACCAAAAGGGACGCGGCCGCGCGCTGACCCAGGCCTGGCTTCAGAGCCGGGCGACCGTCGTCGCCTACATGGACGTCGACCTCTCGACCGACCTGTCCGCCCTCCCCCAGCTCATCGACCCTCTGCTCGCCGGCGAGGCCGACCTCGCCATCGGCAGCCGGCTCCTACCGGAGTCCCAGACTATGCGTTGCCTCAAGCGCGAGTTCATCTCCCGCAGCTACAACGCCCTGCTCAACGCGTCGTTCCGCTACGGGGTGCACGACGCGCAGTGCGGCTTCAAGGCCATGCGGGCCAACGTCGCGCGCCGCATTTTGCCCAGCGTTCAGGACACCAACTGGTTCTGGGACACCGAGCTCCTCGTGGTCTGCCACACGCAGGGACTGCACATCCGCGAGGTACCCGTGATCTGGGTCGAGGACCCGGGCACGACCGTCAATATCCCCAAGACCGTCAGCGAGGACCTTGCCGGCATCCGCCGCATGCGCCGCGAGCTTCGCGAGGGCTGGCTCGACCCCTCGTCCGTCACTTTCCGTTCCCATGCAAAGGCGGCGTGTTAGATGACACAGACAAGCAAGCGCACCGAACGTCTCTCCCTCATCGCTCTACTGGGAGCGACGGCCCTCCTTTACCTGGTCGGGCTTTCCGCCTCGGGCTACGCGAACGAGTTCTATTCGGCAGCCGCCCAGGCGGGATCGACTAATTGGTGGTCGTTCCTGTGGGGCAGCTCGGATGCGGGTAACTCGATCACCGTGGACAAGCCGCCTGCGGCCCTCTGGCCCATGGCGCTCAGCGTGCGGATCTTCGGCCTCTCGAGCTGGTCGATCCTCGTGCCGCAGGCCATCATGGGCGTGCTCTCGGTCTGGCTGCTCTACGCCACGGTCCGGCGCACATACGGACATTGGGCGGGCATCCTGGCCGGCGCCGTGCTCGCGACCACGCCGATCGCGTGCCTGATGTTCCGTTTCAACAATCCCGACGCCCTCCTCATCCTGCTGCTCCTCGCGTGCACACATTGTGTGCTGCGTGCCTGCGAGCTGCCCGACGAGCGCGTTGCCAATCGTTCACGCACACGATGGATGGCGCTGGCCGGCGTGGCGATGGGCTTTGCCTTCCTTACCAAGCAGTTGCAGGCCTTCCTGATCCTGCCCGGCATCGGCATCGCCTTTCTCATCACGTCGCCGACCGGTTGGCGTCGCAAGCTCCTCGACACCCTGGCCGCCTTCGGGGCGCTCATTGTCTCGGCCGGCTGGTGGGTCCTGCTGACCGTGGTCGTTCCCGCCGACGCGCGCCCCTATATCGGCGGCTCGCAGACCAATTCCTTCATCGAGCTCACCTTCTCCTACAATGGCCTCGGCCGCATCACCGGCTCCATGGAGGGCGCGGTGCTGCCGGGCGGCGCCTCAGGCTCGGGCACCAGCACCATCAGCCAGGGCCAGGCGGGCATGTGGGGACAGACCGGCTTCACCCGGCTTTTCGATGGCGTCTGGGGCACGCAGTGGTCCTGGCTCGCGTGGGTCGCCCTAGCCGGCATCATCGTCGGCCTCGTCTGCGCGCGAAAAGAAGGACGCCTCAAGCGCGCCCAGGTCGTCGTCTGGGGCGGTTGGTTAATCGTGACCGGACTCATCTTCTCCTTCATGGGCGGTACCATCCACCAGTACTACACGGTGGCGCTGGCACCGGCAGTCGCCGCACTCGTCGCGATCTGCGTGATCGAGCTCTGGCGCGCCCGCGAGCAGATGTGGGCTCGTGTGACCGGCACGGCCTTGACCCTGGCAACCGCCGTCTGGTCCATCGTCCTTCTCGAACGCTCCGACTGGATGTGGCAGCTGAGGCCAGTGGTCCTGGCGCTCGCCCTAGGCTCCGTCGCAGCGACCATTGCCGCAGGCAGGATTCGCAAGCGCACGCCCATCGCGCAAGAGACTGACGCCCAAGCCCCCAGCACCGATGCCCATTACTCTCTTGCGCGAAAATCCGAACGGATTGAGCGAGTCGCGCTTGCTCTGGTGCTCGCATCCGCGCTCGCGGGCCCCATCGCCTACTCCCTCTATACCGCCGCGACCCCGCACACAGGCTCCATCGTGACCGCAGGGCCGACCGTCTCCGGCGACTCGGGCATGGGCGGCATGGGCGGAGGCCCTGGCGGAATGGGTGGCACGGGCAACGCATCTCCCAACGGTATGGGTGGCGGCGCAGGGAACGCAACCCCCAACGGCATGAGTGGCCCTGGTAACGGCAACGGCACCATGCCCAACGGCACCATGCCCACACCTCCGAATGCGGACGGCTCATCTTCCCAGCAAGATGGGCAAGCCTCCCAGAGCGATCAGGTCCAGCTCACCGCACCGCAATCCGGCCAATCCCAGAGTGGACAGTCTGGCCAATCTCAAATGGACGCGGGCCAGGGTGACGGCCAAGGCACTGGTCAGAAAGGTGGTAATCAGAGCGGAGCAGGCGGGCTTCTGGGCGGAAGCGCCACGTCCGTCTCGGATGATCTTGTCGCCGCGCTGCAGGAAGATGCCGACTCCTACCGTTGGGTAGCCGCGACCGTCGGCTCGCAGAACGCGGCAAGCTACCAGCTCGCAAGCGAGTGCCCCGTGATGCCCATCGGCGGTTTCAACGGCTCGGACCCCTCGCCCACGCTCGAGCAGTTCAAGGCGTGGGTCGCCGAGGGCCAGATCCACTACTTCATCGCCGGCGGCGTAGGCGGCGGTACGCAGATCGGCGGCTCGGACGATGCCAGCCAGATCGCCGCCTGGGTAGAGGAGAACTTCACTGCGACCACGATCGGCAACGCCACCGTTTACGACCTGACGCAAACAGCCTGACAGTTGTGACAGTTGGGGACGTTTCCCTTTTGTCCGACCCTAGTCGCGGGTGAGCTTGCGGTGGAGGCGGTGGGGGCGGGAGAGGTCGGGGCCCAGGCGCTTCTCGCGATCCTTCTGGTAGTCGTCGAAGTTGCCCTCGAACCAGTGCCAGGCGCCGGGATCGTCGTCGGTGCCCTCCCAGGCCAGGATGTGCGTGGCCACGCGGTCCATGAACCAACGGTCGTGGCTCGTGATCACAGCGCAGCCCGGGAACTCGAGCAGGGCCTCCTCCAACGAGGCGAGCGTCTCGGTATCGAGGTCGTTGGTGGGCTCGTCGAGCAGCAGGAGGTTTCCGCCCTGCTTGAGCGTGAGGGCGAGGTTCAGGCGGTTGCGCTCGCCGCCGGACAGGACGCCGGCGCGCTTCTGCTGGTCGGTCCCCTTGAAGCCGAAGGCCGAAACATAGGCGCGGCTGGGGATCTCCTGGCTCCCGACGACGATGTAGTCGTTGCCGTCCGAGACGACCTCCCAGACGTTCTTGTCGGGGTCAAGGCCCTCGCGGCCCTGGTCGACGTAGGAGAGCTGGACGGTCTCGCCCAGCTCGAGCGTGCCGGAGGTCGGCTGCTCCTGGCCCACGATCATCTTGAAGAGGGTGGACTTGCCCACGCCGTTGGGACCGATCACGCCCACGATGCCGTTGCGGGGCAGGGTGAAGGAGAGGTCGTCGATCAGCACGCGGTCGCCGAAGGCCTTGTGCAGGTGCTCGACCTCCAGGACCTTGTTGCCCAGGCGCGGGCCCACGGGGATGTGGATATCGGTGAAGTCCGTCTTCTTGGTGCGCTGGGCCTCGGCCTCCATCTGCTCGTAGGCGGCAAGGCGGGCCTTGGACTTGGCCTGACGCGCCTTCTGGGACGAGCGCACCCACTCGAGCTCGGAGCGCATCTTCTTGGCGCGCTTGGCCTCCTGCTTGGCCTCCATCTCGAGGCGGGCGGCTTTGGTCTCCAGATAGGTGGAGTAGTTGCCCTTGTAGGGATAGAGCGTGCCGCGGTCGACCTCGCAGATCCACTCGGCCACGTTGTCGAGGAAGTAGCGGTCGTGCGTGACGGCGAGGACGGCGCCCTGGTAGTTCTTGAGGAACTGCTCGAGCCAGAGGACACTCTCGGCGTCCAGATGGTTGGTGGGCTCGTCGAGCAGCAGCAGGTCGGGCGCTTCGAGCAAAAGCTTGCAGAGGGCCACGCGACGGCGCTCGCCGCCCGAGAGATGGTCGACCGTCTCGTCGGGGTCGGGGCACTGCAGGGCGTCCATGGCCTGGGAGAGCTGGCTGTCCAGGTCCCAGCCGTTGGCGGCATCGATCTCGGTCTGGAGCTCGCCCATCTCGGCCATCAGCGCGTCGAAGTCGGCCTCGGGGTCGGCCATCTCCTCGCCGATCATGTTGAAGCGGTCGACCTTGGCGAGCAGGTCGCCGAAGGCCAGCTCGATGTTCTCCTTGACCGTCTTGGTGTCGTCCAGCGGCGGCTCCTGCTGCAGGATGCCCACGCTGAAGCCAGGGGACAGGCGCGCCTCGCCGGCGGAGATGTCCTCCATGCCGGCCATGATCTTGAGCAGGGTGGACTTGCCCATGCCGTTGGGTCCCACGACGCCGATCTTGGCGCCGGGATAGAAGCCCATCGTGACGTCGTCGAGGATGACCTTGCCCTCGAACGCCTTGCGGACCTTGTACATCTGGTAGATGAACTCTGCCATGACTCTCCTTGGGTGCTTGTCTCGGGATAAAAAGCGCGGTAGGGCGCACCTTTGCCTTACCGCACAGATGATACCGTAGGGCGGCCGCTACCGCGATTCCTACACCGATAATGCGAGGATTGTTCTGCCAGCGCGGCTCACTACTCCACGTGCGTGAGCTTGGTGGAGCCCAGCAGTGCCCTGAGGGCGGAGGCGTTGGTCTTGTTCAGGCGCGCCATGTCGACCACCAGATAGCTGCCGGACGTGCGCTCCAGATAGAGATAGTGGTCGTGGGTGCCCCAGGCCGCAAAGTCGCTCCAGGGCACGCTGCCCTTGCTCTTGTTGGACGTAATCTGGACGCCCGCGGGCGAGAAGACGTAGCGGATGTGCTTGCCGATCAGGTTCTTGGCATCGTCGCCCAGGCGGCTCTTGACGCGCATATGCCAGATCTTCTCGGTTCCAGGGCCGATCAGGTAGACGACCAGGGCGAGCGCCACCGCCGCCACAATCCAGCTCGTATCGCCCCGTTGCGCGGCACGGCCCAACAAACCCACCAGCGCTCCTCCGAGCACGGCGAAGACCACACGCACGATGAGCATGCCCCGCTTGTTGGCGCGGCCGAGCATCGCGATGTCCACCAGGGCGTCGAGGTCGGCCTGCTCGACCGTGTAGTTGTACGAAACGTTGTAAGAAGCCATGTCGTCCTCCTGTTGTGTGCCTTTGAGAGGATAACGCATGCAACCACCTCACACGGGCTGCGGCGTCCGTGCGGCGTGCTAGACTGCAACCCAATCGAATAGCGTCAACACGAGGGTGTGGTTCGAGCCGCGGGCGTATGGTCCGCGGGGAGATCAATAGGGAACCCGGTGCGAATCCGGGACAGCCGCCACTACTGTGTGTGAGCAGAGGGGAATGACAAGCCATTGGATACGGGACGTCTCACAAGACGCCCCGCCCGAGAAGGGTCCTTCCCCGCGGGAGACGGGCAAGCACCGCCTTCCTTCCTCACGAGCCAGGAGACCTGCCCGCCCCCGCAGGTTCAGCCGCCCGGGTATGGGGGTAGGAGTGCCGTTGGTGATGCGGATGTTTGTGTGCCTTTGTTGGCGCATCGGATACTGCTGCCACGATCTCCCATGACTCCGGAAACGACTAGCCGATGACGTCCGTCGTCTGGAGTCGCATCATGAAACACCGCATGTCCGCATGGCACAAGCTAGCCGCCGCAGCCCTTTCGGCTCTGCTCGCCCTCAACCTCGCCTATCCCGCCGTTCCCGCCTTCGCGGAGGAGGGCGACCCGGCCCCTGCCTCCGAGGAGCAGGCGCAGCAGCAAACCGATATCAAGGCCCAATCGGAGGAAACAGGGAGCACCAGCGCCACACCGGCCGAAAAAGTCAGCGTCACCGTCGAGGTAATCGGCCCGGATTCCGCCGGCTCTGCCTATGACTGGGTTAAGCCCGTAACCATGTCGGCTGAAAAGGGCGCCAACGCATGGTCCGTCTTGAAGTCGGCACTCGACCAAGCCGGAATCGCTTACAATGCCCATCCCACAAGCTATGGCATCTATATCGAAACCATCTCCTCCCCCATCACAGGTGAGGCACTTGGCTACGACGCCGGCACGGGGAACTTCTGGCAGTTCCTCGTCAATGGAGCCGCACCCGACACGGGAGCCAGCGGCTACGCGCTTCGAGACAGTGACAAAATTACCCTTTCCTACTCCAGCTCGGGTTCCCCCGATGCGACGAAGACCGATAACACCGCATCCTACGACGAACCTAACGCCGAAGTGACCAATCTCCCCTCCGACTGGTCGCAGTCGGAGGACAACGGCAACGTCACCAGCGCCACTACCCCCACGACCGAAACAAGCGTAAATTGGAAGACCCGTATTAGCGGTAGCAACGGTGCGCCGGTCAGCGAGCCGCTTATTGTGGATGGAAAGGTTTATCTCGCCATTGGCGAGAATCCGAGCTGGGCGTCAATCAAGAGTGACTATGCTGGCAAACTCGTCCGCATCGACACCGCCTCGGGCAAAGTCGAGGCGACCGGCGACCTTGCGAGCACCATCGATTACACCGTGCGTCCCCTCTACCAGGGCGGCATCATCTATGTCCCCCTTTCGAACGGCGTCGTTCAGGCTTTTAACGCCAGCACCATGAAGACCCGCTGGGTTTCCTCGGGCACCGCAACCTCTGACCAGAGCTCCTGCTCGCTCCGCCTCGAAAACGGTACGCTCTACGTCGGCACCGCCGCCTATGGAGCCGAATACACATATGTCTCCGGTGCCCTAAGCGCGCTCGATGCCGCGACCGGCCGCACCCAATGGAGCGCGACGAACTCATCCGCCGGCTATTATTGGACGGCTCCGCTCTGCAACAACAGGCATGTCTACATCGGCGACACCGCGGGGACCATGCACGTTTTCGACGCCGCAACGGGCAAGGAGGAGAGCGCGCTTGCGCTCGGGTCGTCCGTGAATGCCGACCCCGTACTCTATAAAGGCTCCCTGCTCGTCGTCACCCGCGACGGCGCGCTGCACCGCCTTACCATCAATTCCGATGGCTCCCTCAGCGCTGCTTCTCGGCTGGCGGCACTCGGCAGCGCCAAGGCCGCGCCGACCGTCGTGGGCAATACAGCTCTCATTGCCGGCAGCACGGCAGGCGACGGGAGGGGTGCTCTTGTCCTTGTTAATCTCGATACCATGACCGTCACCCGCACTGTGAACAAGGCAGATGGCAAGCTCTTCGCTTTGTATGACACCATCGCAACGCCTCCGCTGGTCTCTATCCAGGACGATGGCGTTTGGGCTTACTTCGCCCGCAGCAACGCCTCCGATCCAAGCAGCGACTACTCGTCCTACGAGACTGGTGGCGACCTCTATTCCTACCGCCTCGGTGACGAGGAGGCCCATGTCCTCTACGCGCCCGACGGTACGGTCGCACAGTACTGCGACTCGCCCGTGATCGCCGATGCAAAGGGCAACCTCTACTACCTCAACGACTCCGGCTACCTCGTGCAGCTCAGGGCAGGAGAAGTGAAGAAGGACGATAGCAAGCCGTCCAGCACCACGGACACGGATTCAAAACCAACTTCTGGAAATACCGCAGCGGCACCCACAGCCAAGCCGAACGCCGCATCTGCTGCCACTCATCAGGGCGGCCGCCCTGTCACTTCGCACGTGGGGGGCAATTCCGCAAGCTCTGCCAACAAGCCCGCGGAAACGCAACAAGGCAGTACGGCCAAATCCGTAGCAAAGGAGACGACGGCAGAGCCAAGCGCCCCGGATGATGCCGCTACAACCGAAACCGCACCCGAAACCGAGACAGCGCGCCAGATTCCCATCTGGCCGATCATCGGCATCCTCGTCGGCGCAATCCTGCTGATCTGGCTTTTCGCCTCCCGCCGCCGCAAGGACGAGGAGAGCAAGTAGATGTCCGACGCGCGCAAACGCGACCCACGTCTCGATGCGGTGCAGACCGCATCGGGCGCGGCGCCGTCCGCAAATGATGAGAGCGCGGCGGGCCCGCGTGTCGCACGGAAAGCCATTGGCATCCTCGCCGCTCTCCTAATCGCCTTCTGCTCATGGGCCCTTGTCATCTACCTGCAGGGCGGCGACCCGTTTGAGGCGTTGGGCGGCAATGCACCGCGCGAAGTCGCAGTCGGCAGCGCCAGCGCCGCAGGTTCGGAAGCAGATTCCGGCGAGACGAATGATGACGAATCCGCAGCCTCCGAAAACAACAACGGTTCCGATGCAGAAGCGGATACCGTCCCATCCAGCCAGCAAACGGAGAGCGACAAGAAAGACGAGTCTGCTAAGCCATCAAGCTCCTCTTCTACAACTGGCGCAGAGTCTGCGGACGACGCATCATCAAGCAGCCCAAACAACCAGAGCGCTTCTTCCGATGCAAGCCCCGCACCAGCGCAGCCCGTCCAGAGCAGCGAGATCTCCGTCAGCATCTCAGCGGGCGGCACGTCTTCGCGGCTCGCCCTCAAAGAAGGTACCACAGTTTACGATGCCCTCCTCGCGCTCGGCGTCAGCGTCAACGCCGAAAACAGCCAGTACGGCATCTACGTGACTTCGATCAACGGGGTCGCCGCGGACGCCGACCATGGCTGGACCTACACCGTGAACGGCGTCATGCCCAACGTGTCTGCCAGCGGCTATACCCTGTCCGACGGGGACAGCGTCGTCTGGACCTACGTGACGGTACACTAGCGGGCGTCCAACGGGCATGCGGATAGGAAAGCCAAGCTTGAGCGAACAGACCACCACAGCAGACCTTTGGCATCCACGGGTGCTCGTGACCTACTTCGCGTGTGTGCTGGTCACTGCGATGGCCGCGTTCGAGCCCGTCTGTACCACGCTCGCCCTTACCGGTGGCCTGCTCGTCGGCTTCCGCCTGCGCGGCGTGCGTACGACGCTGCAACCGCTCATTTGGCAACTGCCACTCATGGCAATCATCTGCATGGTCAACCCTCTCTTCTCCGCACAGGGCACGACCGAAGTCGCGAGCATTGGCGTGCGCAAGGTCTATCTCGAAAGCCTCGCCTATGGCCTCAACATGGGCGCAATGCTGATCGCGATGCTCGTCTGGTTTGCCAATGCCGCAGCTGTCATCTCGACCGACACGCTGCGCACCGCCTTCGGCAGCGCCTTGCCCGTCGTCTCGCTCATGGTCTCGATGACGATGCGCCTCGTGCCCGATTTCATCCGACGCGGCCACGAGATCGGCAACATCCAGCGCGCGAACACTTCCGCCAACAAGAAGGGCGCGCCGCCCGCCGACCTTGCCACGCGCTCGCGCCTCGTAACCGTCCTGGTCGGCTGGGGGCTCGAGGATTCCTTCGCGACCGCCGACTCCATGCAGGCGCGCGGCTGGTCCTCGACACGGCATCGCACGTCCTACCAGCGCGGTCGCTTCCGCACCCGCGACGGTCTCGCCCTCGGCCTGCTCGCGGCACTTGTCGCCCTCGACACGTGGGCGCTCGTCCACGTCTGCAGCGCCTGGCACTACTACCCCACCATGGCCGCGCCTTCGCCCTTGCCCTGGTATTTGCCCCACGCGCTCCTGCTCGCCCTGCCGTTAGTCGTCACAGCAGTCGAGGACCTGCGCTGGTCGCATGCCGAGTGTGACACGGACCGCACCTCGCCCGCGAAAGAAGCCGAGGCATGAGCGACCGTCTTGCCATCGATATTGCGGGCCTGACCTTCGCCTATCCCGGCGAGCCAGACTCGGCTCCCGTACTCCACGACCTCCGCTGGCAGGTACCCGAAGGCACCTTCGCCCTGCTCTGCGGCTCGACCGGGTCTGGCAAGTCCACCCTGCTCCGCCTGCTCAAGCCCGAGCTCGCACCTGTCGGCACGCTCGCGGGCACACGCATGCTTTTCGACCGCGAGCTCGCCGCGTGGAGTCAAGAGGATTCCGCCGCGGGGATCGGCTACGTCGCACAGGACCCCGGCTCACAGATGGTCTGTGACACCGTTCGCCACGAGCTCGCCTTCGGACTCGAGAGCCTCGGGTGCGACCAGGACACGATGCGCCGCCGCGTGGCCGAGGTCTCGCAGTACCTCGGGCTCGCCCCGCTCGCACGCCGCCGGACAGCCGACCTATCGGGAGGCGAGCAACAGCAGGTCGCCGTCGCGAGCGCGCTCACGCTACTCCCCCAGCTCCTCCTACTCGACGAGCCGACCGCCCAACTCGACCCCGTCGCCGAGAAGAACTTCCTCCACGAGCTCTTCCGCATCAACCGCGAGCTCGGCATCACCGTCGTCATCGCGACGCACGAGCCCGAGGCCTGTGCCGCATATGCCACCTGCGCCTTCGAGCTCGAAAGCGGAAGGCTCTCCCCCCTCGATCTCACAGCGCTCCGACAGCACACCGGTGTCCCGACCCCTCCGCGCCCCACGCCCGACACGACTCACGCAGTTGTTCTCGATGACGTGTACTTCCGCTATGGCCGCACGGAGCCGCTGGTCCTCGGGGGTGCGGACCTCACCGTGCGGAGCGGCTCCATCCATGCCCTCATCGGCAGCAACGGCTCCGGCAAGTCCACGCTGCTGCGCCTCATCGCCGGCGTTCTCCGTCCGCAGCGCGGGCGCGTTCGCAACGGCTGCGCGCGCAACCAGACCTTCCTCCCCCAGGACCCCAAGGCGCTTTTCGTCTGCGATACGGTGGAGGAGGAGTTGCGCGAGTGGCAGCGCTCGGCCGGTTATACCGACGCCGACATCGGGGCGGCCGTCCATCGCTCGGGCCTCGACGGCCTGCTCGAGCGCAACCCCTACGACCTATCAGGCGGCCAGCAGCAGGCGCTTGCCTTAGCCAAACTCACGCTCACCCAGCCCGACCTTCTGCTGCTCGACGAGCCGACCAAGGGCCTCGATCCGCAGACACGGCTGCAGGTGGGCCGCGAGATCGTACAGCTTGCCGGCCAAGGGGTGACGGTTGTTCTCGCAACGCACGACCTGGCCTTCGTTTCGCGCGTGGCCGACACCGTTACGCTCCTTTTCGACGGCGAGGTCGCCGCCACGCAACCGACGGACGCCTTCTTCTCCGACGAACCCTTCCTGCGGCCGCGCCATGACCGTTTCTGCGACCTTTGGGATGAGAGCGTCCGGAATCGGAGTGCCGATGCCGACTGATTCCGCCAAGGCCGCGTCAGCCCGCATCCTGCATGCGCTCGAAGTACCGCTGCTCATCGCGGTGCCGGCAGCGCTTCTCGTTTGCGCCTACCTCAGCATCGCCCAATCCGCCCTGCTCACGGCCCTGGTCGCCCTGCTCGCCATACTGCTTTTGTTCGCGGGTTTCGAGGCCTCCCGCCCCGCCCTGCGCGAGGTGATGCCGTCCGTCGTCCTGGGCGCAGTCGCGGCGGCGGGCCGCATCCTCTTCGCCCCTATCCCCGACTTCAAGCCGGTCTCTGCCATCGCCATCATGTCCGGCGCCGTCTTCGGCCGCCACTGCGGCTTCATGGTCGGCGCCCTCGCGGCTCTCGTCTCCAACGCCTTTTTCGGCCAGGGCTCCTGGACCCCATGGCAGATGTACGCCTGGGGCCTCCTCGGCTACCTCGCGGGCGTCTTCGCCGAGCGCGGCTGGACCGACCGCCCCTGGTTCCGCTATGGGTTCGCCTTCGCATCCGGCCTGCTCTACGGCCTCATCCTCGACACCTGGAACCTCGTCGGCTGGGTCCATCCCATCACGTGGCAATCTGCCGTCGCCAACTACGCCCTCGGCCTGCCCCATAGCGTGACGCACGGGATCGCCACGCTCGTCTTCCTTCGCCTGATCTGGCAGCCCTGGGTCTGCAAGCTCGCACGCGTCCACACCAAGTACGCCATAAGGGGCTAAACTAAAACGGTTTCAGACTTGCACGGTCGCTCATTCGTAACGGCCGCCCACTCGCGGTGGCCGCCCCCATACAGGAGCACGCATGGACAAGAAGGACCCCTACACCGTCGAGGGCGTCTCGGTCGGCATGGCCGCGATGGACCTCATCCCCGTCGTGCTCTACGGCACCGGCTGCTACATGGTCGGCAAGCGCCTGAAAAACCCGGTCTTCACCGCGGGCGCCGTGGCCAGCACCCTCTCGGGCGCCGGCAAGGCTGCCTGGAAGATGATCCAGGCCACCACCGGCAAAAACGTCTTCTGGCTCAATACGCAGATGCACCGGGTCATGCCCGTGGGCTTTGCTCTGATGGCCGCCTCGCCGCTCACCGACCACGACCATGCCAAGACGGACGCGCTGCTCCGGGCTTGCGTCTCCCAGCCGGCGCTGGGATTTTTCGCCGCGGGCGCCATGGGCATGGGACTCATGGGCCGCTGGGCCGCCTCGCTCGACCCGGCAAAGTCCCGCTCAAACTGGATCGAGCAGACCACCAACGTCGCCGCCCAGGCCGCCTTCTTCGCCGGGGTCGTGAGCGCCGTGCTCGCAAGCGAGTCCGCCGACGCGTCCTCGTAGTTGTATCGCCCGTGACGCCGCACCATCCACGCCGCTGCTTCGCCCGTAAAGCGTCCGCCCGCGTATAGCAGGCTTGCACATCGGGCACAACTACACCCGTTGTCCACCTCTGGAGGTATTCATGCGCTTCTTCATCCTCATCCTGCTCTCCCTCGCCGTCAGCGCGATCGGCTTCCACAAGTACGTCTGGTTCATCAGCCTGGGCTACGGCTTCTCCGTCGCCGCGATCGGCATCACCCTCTTCGTGATGTTCCCCGGCGCGACCGACCCGCTGAGCGCCCTCTTCCGCATCCTACTCATCGCCTACGGCCTGCGCCTAGGTGGCTACCTGGCCTACCGCGAAATCAAGAGCGCGAGCTACAACAAGCTCATGCAGAAGGAGATCAAGGGCAACAGCCAGGTCTCCCTCGGCGCCCGCATCGCCATCTGGGTCTCCGTCGGCATCCTCTATCCCGTGATGGCTGCGCCGGTCTATTTCCGCCTCGCCAATGGCGCCGCCCCCAACGTCTGGGGCTGGATCGGCCTCATCGTCCAGGCCGCCGGCATCCTGCTCGAGCTCGCCGCCGACCTGCAGAAACAGCAAGCCAAAAAGGCAAACCCGCACCGCTTCGTGGACTCCGGCCTCTATAGCGTCGTCCGCTGCCCCAACTACCTGGGCGAGCTCGTCAACTGGACGGGCGTCTTCATTTCGGGCTTCGGCGCCCTCGTCGGCGGCCTGCAATGGGTCTGCGCCATCGTTGGCTGGCTCTCGATCATCTACATCATGTTCGGCGGCGCCCGTCGCCTCGAGATGCGCCAGGACCGCAACTATGGCGAAGACCCCGAGTACCGTCACTATTGCGAGACGGTCCCCATCCTGCTTCCCGGCGTCCCTCTCTATAGCGTGAAGAAGTACACCTGGCTCGTCGCCTAGCAAGACGCGTTCGCCATCGAAGCGCTCCCGCAGATCACTCCTGCTGATCGCTCCCGCAGATCACGCTCATCCTCAAATCGCCCCCTTAGGCAGGTTTTTCCGCAAGCATGCAGAAAACCTGGCCCAAGGGGGCGTTCTTTTCCTCAAGGAGCGTCCTTGCACACCGTTATTTGATATCCCTAGGTGAACGCCAGGTGTTTCCCCTCGGCAACGCACTGGCCGAGGTATATATTGATGATGCTCTGATAGGGAATCCCCGTACGACGGGATTCTTCCTTGAAGTAGTCAATCGTAGCCACGTCGATGTTCATGGTCACGGGCTTACGCAGGCGCTCGGCATATGGGTTGGGCCTACTCTGGCTGAAGGATGCGCTTTCGCTGACCGCACGCGGTATGCTGTACGACAAAGGAGGTGACGCATGTCGGGAAACGGACAACGGGACGGCAGCCTTGGCCTAAAGCCGTTGGTGCAGGCAATCGCCTCCGACATTCGCTCGCGCACCATCGCCACCACCGCCCTTGCCACGGGATGGGACCTTGTGTATGCCGCCTATCTCGCCGTGGCGGGACACTTCCTGAGCTCACTGCGCATGCGTATGACCAGTTACTATTATTTCTCGCTCGTGGGAGTGAGCGCCTGTCTGCTCATCGGACTATTGGCAGCAGTCCACGCTCGCGATGACCGCATAAGCCGTCGACGCGAGCTGACGGCGGCACTTGTCAGCAGCATCCTCCTCCTTGCCGTCAACGCCGTGGTGGCCCTCGTGATCAAGCAGACGTACAACGGTTGGCAAGCGGCGGACTACGCCACCGCCTCCTTCTACATGCTCGCGGGATATGCAATCGTGATGCTTTCGATCACAATACGCGGCTGGCGTCGCTATCGCCGCGATTCCTCACCCGCGATTGCCCTGTCCAAAGGACTTTCGCTTTGCAAGGCCATCATGACCTTCTACTTCCTGGCCCTTGCCGCGACTCAGCGCTATGCTGATAGCGAGGGGCTCCTGCTCACCATGCTGGGCGGCGCAAAAAAGTACGCGGGCATGGCGGCGGCCGGCCTGAGCTTCTCCATCTCCGTCGTCTTGTTCACCAGGTCGGTACGGGGCCTCTGGTCGCAAACCGAAGGACACACAGAGCCCGAAGATGAGGAGTAGACCATGGCTGATACCCTCAACTACCTGCGCGAATACGGCAATACGGGCCTTGCCGAAGCACCTTTTAGCGAAGTGGACAATCTCGCAATCTGTCAGATAGCCTATCTCGATTTCACGGGCATCGTGCCGGCACCAGGTCACGGTAGTGTGACGATACAGCAGGCTTGGCGGCGCTATCAGGACCTGCGCGGCGAGGAGGGCATCTACGGCCTTACAGGCATGGGCACGCCGCTCGCCCCCTTCGTCCTGCAGGCGATGGCAGGCGGCAAAAGGTTCGCCGACGCCCGTCTCCGCGCATTCATACAGGTCATGGCCCCACAGCGGCATGAACAGTTCGCGGCGCTCACGCTCGAGCTCCCGGACGGCACCGCCTACGTGGCCTATCGCGGTACCGACGACTCGCTTTCCGGTTGGCGCGAGGACCTCATGCTGAGCTACGAGGTGGTTCCCGCCCAGCGCGATGCCCTCGTGTATCTGCGTCGTGTGACGCAAGAAATATCGGGTCGGCTGCGCGTGGGCGGCCATTCCAAGGGTGGGAACCTCGCCGCCTATGCCGCGGCCTTCCTGCCTGACGAGGCGCGCGGACGCATCGCCGAGGTATGGTGCAACGACTCCCCCGGGTTCGACCGCGATGTGGTAGACTTCGGGCGGCTCGAGGCGATGGCCGATCGGACACGACTTCTCACCCCGGAGTACAGCGTGGTCGGCAGCCTCATGGAACACGCCGTGGCACCGGAGTTTGTGACGTCTTCCGACCGGGGCATCGAACAGCACAGCATGATGGGCTGGCAGACGGAGGGATGCCGCCTCGCGCGGGGGCGGGGCATCCTACCCGAGGCTATCCGGATGGACGCGATATTTACGCAGCTCCTCCGCGAGCGGGACCTCGAGGGCAGGCGGGCCTTTGTGGACGACATCTTCGGTGCGCTCGAGGCCACGGGCGCGACGACACTAACCGGCTATTCCGAAAAAGGACCCGCCGCCATCGAGATTACGATGGCGCATCTGGGCACCCGCGACCCCACGACGCGGAGCCAAGTGCGCAATCTCTTGTTGGCACTGGTTGGCGAGGCGGTCATCTCGACTGTCGTCCCCGCGATCGGCGGGGAAGGCGCCCTTGGCGATGACGAGGTACGCGTTGGCATCAATCATGAAGCTGCCGAAGAGGTCTCCGTGGACAAGCTCCACCGTCGCCAGGGCAGAAGGCACCGCGCCAAGTCGCGCATGGCACCGGTCTTGGCAATCAAGGCCATGCTGCAAAGCGAGGCGCTGAGAAGCGCCGCCGCATTGGTCGCTGGCATCCTCATCCTTGCGAATGTCGGCAAGGACGAGCCGGTCCTCGGCTATATCATGGTCACCACCGTCGCCGTGTATTCCGCCTTCTTGCTGGTCAGATACATCACCGCACGGCGTTCAGGCGAGGATGCCGATCCCGAGGACCTGGCAATCGGCGTGGTCACCGCGGTGCCGGCGGTTGCGGTCGTGTTTCTGCGGGTGGCGGTCTCCGCCTTCTACAACCTGGTCTTGGGCGGTGCGCTCCTCGTGTGGGGCATCAAACTCGCGCGCCAGGGACACGTCCGCAGCGTGCATGAATTCCTAGGAGCGCTGCATAATGCGCGCATGCTCGACGGTCTGCTCGCCATCGTGCTGGGCATCGTCGTGCTCATCAACCCCATGGAAATCCAGGCTTGGTCGCAAGCGTTCGCCGGCACCTATATCGCCTGGCATGGTGTGTGGGGCCTCATCACGCGGTAACTATTCGTACACCGCATCACATAGACCATACTTTCCGCTGGTAACTTCCAACAGTTTCTATTGGGTACCTATAGCACTTTATTGTGCCTACTTTCTTTTCGTAACTTCCCTTCCTACTATGAGAATCGCCAAGAGGGAAGGGGCGCCGCAAGGGGCGGTACCCACGAGCGAAGGGAGCTTCACAATGGAAAAGAAGAACATCGCAGTCGTGGCAGCCGACGGCAGGGTCGCGCGCAAGGTCATCACCGAAGCCGTGAACCGCGGCTGGGACGTGACCGCCTTCGGACGCAAGGACAAGAACACCGGCGACGCCCAGACCTACATCAAGAAGGACATCCTCGACCTCACCAGCGAGGACCTCGAGGGCTTCGACGCCGTGGTCGACGCCTTCGGCACCTGGACGCCCGAGACCTTCCACCTGCACGGCGAGACCCTCCAGCACCTCCTGGACATCCTGGCCGGCACCAACGTGCGCCTGGTCTATGTGGGCGGCGCGGGCTCTCTCTATGTGAACCCCGAGCACACCCTGCAGGTCTATCAGACCCCCGACTTCCCGGCTGAGTTCGTGCCCCTGGCCACCGCGCAGGTGGGCACCCTCGCGCAGATCCGTCCCGTCAAGGATGTCAAGTGGACCTACATCAGCCCCGCCGGCGACTTCCAGGCCGATGGCGAGCGCACCGGCGAGTACATCCTGGCCGGCGAGGAGCTCACGCTCAACGACCGCGGCGAGTCCATCATCTCCTACGCCGACTACGCCATCGCCCTGGTGGACGAGATCGAGTCCGGCAACCACATCCAGGAGCGTATCTCGGTGGTCCGCAAGTAAGGAAGCCCACGCAGACTGTTTGCACTGGGACGAACGCAGGACAGCATCGGTTTACGGTGCGGTCCTTCTTTAGGATCGCTTCATCGACGTGAAAGGACCCCTCTTCGAGATTCTGACCCTTCTGAGTCCTTTTTTAGCACAGAGCGCATCACAAAGTCGCAGGTAAAGATGGTGTTGTTTGGACCCGAGAAAACACGGCATCTGCGCGGTGATTACTTTTTATATATACGCAGGTAGATGCCCTGCCAATTACATCAAACATCGCAGCGTTTGATTCGAAGATGCCCTAATGACTCATAAGGGTCAAAATCTCGAAGAGGGGTCCGACAATGTGCCCCGATGGACTTCTGCGCCCTTATCCATCATCGCTCACGAGATGCGAAAATGCCCAATTCATCAGCGTACTCCATGGCACGCCGCAGGTTCCGCTCGTCGCTTGTGCGACAGGTAACGCGTTTGACAGGTAACGGGGTCTGCCACGTGTTGTCTCCGACTGGCCCTCCCTAGCCCAGGACCTCGGCGGCGATCTTGGCGGTCTCGTTGGCGTCCTTGGCGTAGTAGTCGGCGCCGACCATCTGGGCATACTCGGGGTTGAGCACCGCGCCGCCGACGACGATCTTGCACCAAGGAGCCTGCTCGCGCAGGAGCACGATGGTATCGGCCATCGACTTGACGGTCGTGGTCATCAGCGCCGAGAGGCCGCACAGCTGGATGTGGTCGCGCACGACGGCGTCGACGACGACCTGCGGGTCAACGTCGCGGCCCAGGTCGATCACCTCGTAGCCGTAGTTCTCGAGCAGCATCTTCACGATGTTCTTGCCGATGTCGTGGATGTCGCCCTTCACGGTGCAGACGACGATCTTGCCCTTGCTCTCGACCGCCTCGCCGGAGCCCGCGGTCGCCTGGCGGATGGTCTCGAAGCCGGCCTTGGCAGCCTCCGCCGACGCCATCAGCTGCGGCAGGAAGAAGACCCCCTTCTCGAAGCGGTCGCCCACTTCGTCCAGCGCGGGTATGAGAACCTCGTTGATCGCGTACATCGCATCGTGCTCGGCCATGATCTGGTCCACGAGCGCGGGCACCGGACCCTTGCGCCCCTCGAGGACGAAACCGACCGCGCGCTCCTCGGGCGTCTTGGCCGCTGCGTCAGTCGCGCCTGCACCCGCGCCGCTCGCAGCGGCGACGCCATCCGAGGCGGTTCCCACGGCGGTAGCCGCAGCTCCCGCGCCCGCCGCGGCGGGCACCCCGTCCTTGCGGTCGGCATAGGCGCGCACGTAGTCCTGCGCCGCCCCGTCCTCGCCGGTCAGCACGCGCCATGAGGCATAGACGTCCATCAGGCGCTGGTTGTTGGGGTTGACGATGCCCATATCGAGGCCGGCCGCGAAGGCCGCCGCCAGGAAGGTCGCGTTGACCAGCGGGCGGAAGGGCAGGCCGAAGCTGATGTTGGACACGCCCAGCACCGTGCGGACGCCGGGCAGCTCGCGCTTGACCAGAGCAATGCCGTCGAGAATCTTGCGCGGGACGGTCTGGTCGGTCGAGGCGGCCATGGCCAGGCAGTCGATCACGATGTCGCGGCGGGGGATGCCGTAGGACTCGGCCTCGGCCACGATGCGACGCGCGATCTCGAGGCGACCCTCGGCGGTGGCGGGGATGCCGTCCTCGTCGATCGTGAGGCCGACGATCGCGCAGCCGTAGTGCGCTGCGATGGGCAGGACCGCGTCCATGATCTCGCGCTTGCCGTTGGTGGAGTTGATGAGGGGTTTGCCGGGGTACTTGCGCACGACGTTCTCGACCGCGGCAGGGTCGGCGGAGTCGATCTGGAGCGGCAGGCGCGTGACGCCCTGGAGCTCGGTCACGAGCTGGTCGAGCGTGGCCGCCTCATCGATCTCGGGAAGGCCCGCGTTCACGTCGAGGATCTGCGCGCCGGCCTCGGCCTGCTTGAGCGCCTCCCCCATCACGTAATCGTGGTTGCCCGTGCGGAGGGCTTCCTTCATGAGCTTCTTGCCCGTGGGGTTGATGCGCTCGCCGATCACGCCGACATGGCCCATGGGAAGGGCGACCAGCTCCTGCGAGCTCGCCACGCGGAAGTCGTCGCGACGGACGCGCGGCGCAGGAACCCGCCCTTCGAGCAGGGCGCGCTCGCCGCGGGTGAAGTCGGGGGTCGTGCCGCAGCAGCCGCCGATCACCGTAACACCGGCGTCGAGCATCCCCTCGACCGCCGCGCAGAATTCCTCCGGGGTGATGTCATAGACAGTCCGCCCGTCCACCTCGCGGGGCAGGCCGGCGTTGGCTTGGGCCATCACGGGACAGTCGGCCCAGGGCAGCATGCGCGCGATCAGCGGTGCCACATCCGCTGGGCCGAGCGAGCAGTTGATGCCGAGCACATCCACACCCAGCGAGCTCATCGTGACGGCGGCAACCTCGGGGGTCGTGCCGAGGAAGGTGCGCCCGTCCTCGCCGAAAGTCATGGTGGCGAAAATTGGCAGGTCGGACTGCTCCTTTGCCGCCAGGATCGCCGCCTTCATCTCGGAAAGGTCGGCCATGGTCTCGATGATGAAGAAGTCCGCGCCCGCCGCATCGGCTGCCCGTACCTGTTCGGCGAAAAGCTCGTAGGCATCGTCGAAGGGCAGGATGCCCATGGGCTGGAGCAGGGCGCCGGTCGGGCCGATGTCGGCGGCGACGTAATGGACGCCCGAGGCGCGGGCATTCCGTATCGCCGCCTCGAAGATCTCGGCAACCTTGTCCTCGTCGCCGAACTTGAGGGCGTTGGCGCCGAAGGTATTGGTGGTCGCGACGTCCGCGCCGGCCTCGGTATAGGCCCGATGGATGTCCGTAATCTGGTCAGGATTGGTGAGGTTGAGCAGCTCGGGCAGCTCGCCGGCCGCAAGCCCGCGCGCCTGGAGCTGCGTGCCCATCGCACCGTCGAAGAGCAGGAAGTCTTCGCCGTCGAGCACGCGCTGGAGCCGCTCGTCGGCGACACGTAGCGTGCGACGGCAATGGAGGCGGGTGGGCGACTGGGTGTCCGTATCGACGTCAGCCATGGCAGGTCCTTCCGGAGGCACGTATCGTGCAGAATTCTTTGCAGTAGCAATACTGACAGGTCACCTTGCGGCTGGCCTGCGGTTCCTCGAAAAACCCGATGACCGCCGTGACACTCTTGGTGGGCACCATGAGATTGGTAGGCGTAAGGGTGATGCCCAGCTGGCGGGTCGCGTCCAACGTGCGCAGGACGACCGGTTGGATATCGAGCGGCAGGTCGCCATAGCCCGGGCTGAAGCGCCAGTTCACGTACTGCCCGCGCGCGGCCGCCTCCCCCACCAGGCGGGCCTCCACAGCGTCCGCGGCGCGTTCGACCAGCGTGGACCCTGCCACGTCGAAGACCGTCTGGGCCAGGGGGTCGATCAGCGACAGGCGGCGGATCTCCTGGTCGATGCCCATGCCCGCCGTGACGGCGAAGACGCCCACCGCCACCGCGCCGTCCAGGTGCTCCGCGATGTCGTGCCCGCGCAGGACGAGCGCGGTCCCCGCCAGATGCACGACGGGATTATCGCCCCCGTCGCGCCCGGCCACGTCGAAGACGCGCCAGACGCCGCGCGGCCGGCCGACCTCGAGCGCACGCGCCATGCCCTCATCGATGCGGGCGTCGAGCTCGGGCGAGATCTCCTGCCCGGCATAGCCGAGATAGCGCAGCACCTCGCTCCGGTCGAGCGTGGTTATGGTGAAGCTCTCGACCGCCATACGTGTCGACCTACTCGGCCAGATATCCGCAGGTCACGAGCGCGTCGTGCACAGCCTCGGCCACGCTCGGACGGTTCATCGTGTAGATATGCAGGCCGTCCACGCCGTTGGCCGCGAGGTCGACGAGCTGCTCGCAGGCGTACTCGACGCCCGCCTGGCGCTGGGCCTCCGGGTCGTCGCCCGCCGCCACGAGGCGCTTAATGACCGCCGATGGGATGGACGCGCCGCAGGTGAAGGACATGCGCTGAATCTGCTTGACGCTGGTGAAGGGCATGATGCCCACCGAGATCGGCAGCTTCACACGGGCGCGGTCGCAGGCCTCGCGGAAGCGGTAGAAATACTCGTTGTCGAAGAAGAGCTGCGAGACGAGGAAGTCCGCGCCGGCATCCTGTTTCTGCTTGAGGTGCTCGATCGACGTCGTGAAGTCCTGACACTCGACATGACCCTCGGGATAGCAGGCCGCACCGATGCAGAGGCCGGAGTCCTTGAGGTAGGCGATGAGGTCCTTGGCATAGGCGAAGTCACGGATCTCGCGGCCGGGGCCGTGGTCACCGCGCAGGGCGAGGACGTTCTCGACGCCGAGCTCCTTGAGCTGAGCGATGTAGGCGTCGACGTCGGCCTTGGTCGACCCCATGCAGGTGAGGTGGGCAAGGGCGTTGGTCTTGCCCGCGCTCTGGATGCGGCCGGCGATCGCAGCCGTCGCGGACGAGTTGCCGCTGCCGCCGGCGGAGAAGGTCACCGAGATCCAGTCGGGATGGCAGTCCGCGAGCTCGTGGGCAATCTCGGTCGCCTGATCGACCGGCAGGTCGCCCTTGGGCGGAAAGATCTCGAAGGAAAAGCTCTGCTTTGCGGCCATGATGTCGTCGATGCGCATCGTGTCTGCCTCCTCTTGCGCCCATGCGGGCAGCGGAATTTGCGTAGTTCCAAAGACACTAGCACGAGTGCGGCCCCATCGCGGGTATCGTCACATATCATCAACGTAAGAAAAGCTGGCCACCCCTCGCGAAAAAGGAGCACATGATGATCGACGCCGCGATCTTCGACATGGACGGGCTGATGTTCGACACCCAGCGCCTCTACGACCAGATGTGGGAGCCGGCATGTGCCGAGCAGGGCGTGCCCTGCATCCGCGGGATGGTCGAGGACACCCGCGGCACCAACGGCGAGAACATGTGGGCCGCCATCCGCAAGTACTACGGCGACACGGTGGACCCCGCCGAGCTGTGGGCGGCCAACAAGCGCCACACCTTCGCTGCGCTTGAGAAGCACGTCCCCAAGCGCCCGGGTCTCGACGAGCTCTTGACCTGGCTCGACGAGCATAATGTGCCCATGGCCGTCGCCTCCTCCACCGAGCGCGAGCACGTGCTGCGCAACCTCGAGGTCGCCGGCGTGAGGCGCTATTTCAAGGCCGTCATCTGCGGCGACATGGTCAAGCTCTCCAAGCCCGACCCCGAGACCTTCCTTGTGGCCGCCCGCGAGCTGGGCGTGGAGCCGACGCGCTCGCTCGTGCTCGAGGACGCCTATAACGGCGTACGCGCGGGGCACGCCGGTGGCTTCATCACCGTGATGGTCCCCGACGTCGCCCCCGTCAACGACGAGATACGCGAGAAGGCCGATGCGATCTGCGACAGCCTGCTCGATGTCCGCAACCTGCTCGAGGCAGACAAGCTGTAGGTCCGTTTTCGCCAGTCCGACAGCAGGATACGTCTCGGCCCGCCAACCCCTGCACCGAAGCCCTGCCCCAGCGACGGGGCTTTTTCTTATGCCGGCAGCTCCGGCTGGTCGGGCAGGCCGCACCACTGGCGCACCCGCCGCAGCATGCCCGCCACGTCGAGCACGCCATAGGCGAAGCCCTTACGTACCAGCTCGTCGGGGACGTACTCGTCGTACTTGTCGAAGACGGGCACCTCGCCCGGATAGACCAGCTCCATGGGGTCGAGCGGACGGGTGGCCTGTTCAGCGAGCACGTCCACGAAACCCTGCGCATCCGCCTTCATGCAAAACTGCAGGAAGTAGGGACGGCTGGAGTCCAGACCCTTGAGGCCGAGGTCCGCCGCGCACCGCACTTTGAGGAAGCGCTCAAGGGCCAGGAAGGCGTAGCTGCCCAGCCAGGGGAAGAGGGCCCAGGAGTCGCCGCCAATGTTGATGAGCGGGGCTCGGAGCATACCGGACGAGCGCGCACTCTCCCGCGCCTGTGCGAGACGGGCGCGGGCGTTGGGCATCAGATAGGGATAGACGTCATCCTCCGCGAGCACGCGGGCCATGCGCTCGAGGATGTGAGTATGGATATCGCCCGGGCACTCGCCGAAATAGGCGGGCACCTGCCCTTTGACCTGGGTGCAATAGACGAGGTGGCGCTTGTGGTCGACCTCCTCGACGAGCCAGGTGGCGCCGGCGATCGCGATCTTCTCCCCCACGGGCGGCGGCAGCACCGTGGTGCCGAGCTCCTGGCTCTCGCTGCGGACCGTGTATTCCTCGCTCTCGACGAAGACGCCGTAGAAGCGGAAGTTGTTGACCACGCGCTCGCCGGCCAGGCCGACGATGAGGCCGCCCTCCTCCGTCTGTTGGATCTGCTCCGTCTCTATCAGGTGGTGGAGCAAGACGCGATAGTCGTCGGTCGACACGCGGTGGAAAGGGCTCAGCGTGAGCACACGAGTCGCGAGCTCGGCGGGGCTCATCTCGCCCCCCGAGGCCAGGGTCGCCATGGTCTGGTGGTAGAGCAGGCTGAAGGGCAGGCGGTCCAACCGCGGCGGCTCCACCCAACGCTCCTCGAGGTAGAGCTGGACGAGGGCGATGCCTTGCAGGAGCTTCCAGGGGATGGTCTCGCCCAGGGTCGAGCGCGGCTCGGGCCGCTCCTCGCGCATCACGAACCACATCTCGGGCGGCGTGCCGCGCCGGCCCGTGCGTCCCATGCGCTGCAGGAAGCTCGAGACCGTGAAGGGGGCATCGATCTGGAAGGCCCGCTCGAGGCGGCCGATGTCGATGCCCAGCTCGAGCGTGGAGGTCGTGACCGTGGTGAGCGCGGTCTCCTCGTCCTTCATGAGGTCTTCGGCGGACTCGCGTAGCGGGGCCGAGAGGTTGCCGTGGTGGATGAGGAAGCGGTCGGGCTCGTGATTGGCCTCGCAGTAGGAGCGCAGGGTGGTCGTGACCGCCTCGGCGTCCTCGCGGGAGTTGGCAAAGATGAGGCATTTGCGGCCGCGCGTATACTCGAAGATGTAGCCCAGGCCGGGGTCGGCAAGGGCGGGAGCCTGGTCCGTCTTGCCCTCGTACTCGGGGTTGCCGGCGGCGTCGCCCAAATCAGCGGCGCCCCCCACCCCGCCAGCAGCTCCTGAGCTCGCGCCGTTTTCCAAACCAGCGCCGGCACCGCTCAGGACATCAGGATTCGTATCGATAGCGACCGTTGCCGCAGGTTCCTCCGCAGCTTCACCGTATGCCGCGTCCTTCTTGACCCCGAAGGCGTCATCGGTCGCCTGGCGGTCGCTGATGTAGAAGTGCTCCATCGAGAGCCGCCAGCGCTGACCTTTGTCGTCGATGCGGGGGATGACCGTGGTGCGCCCCGTGCCCGCCGCGAGGAACTCGCCCGTGCGCTCCGGGTCGCCCACCGTGGCGGACAGGCCGATGCGGCGCGGGTTGACTCCGGCCATGCGAGAGAGGCGCTCGATCACGCAGAGAGTCTGGCCGCCGCGGTCGCCACGCATGAGCGAATGGACCTCGTCTATCACGACGAAGCGCAGGTCGCCGAAGATGCGCGGGATGGCCGAATGCTTGTGGAGGAGCATCGACTCCAGCGACTCGGGCGTAATCTGCAGGATGCCCGAGGGATGCTTCATCATCTTGGCCTTGCGCGAGGCGGCCACGTCGCCGTGCCAGCGCCAGACGGGGATGTCCGCCTCCTCGCAGAGGTCGGTCAGACGGCCGAACTGGTCGTTGATCAGCGCCTTGAGCGGACCGACGTAGAGCACGCCTACGGAGCTGGGCGGGTCCTCCGCAAGCAGGGTGAGGATCGGGAAGAAGGCGGCCTCCGTCTTGCCCGAGGCGGTCGAGGCGCACAGCAGGACGTTGTCCTCGGTATTGAAGATCGCGTCGCCCGCCGCCACCTGCACGCCGCGCAGCGACTGCCAGCCGTTGCGATAGATGAAGTCCTGCACAAAGGGTGCGTATCGCTCGAATACGTCCAAACCCGCCTCCGGCCAATCATCCAAACTACCTGACCAACCAGTATAATGCGGCAACTTTACTATCCCCACGGTACCCCTATTCGAGATATTGACCCTTCTGAGTCACTTTCAAGAGCACGACGTCTTGCAAAAGGGCAGGTAAAAGACAGGGCTGTCTCGTCCCGAGAAAACACGACTATCTGCGATTATTTTCATAATTAATAACCGCAGGTAAACGGTTCGCCAAACTCGATGGAACTGACAGCTGGCACCTTAAAAATCGCCAAATGACTCAGAAGGGTCAATTTCTCGAACAGGGGGTCGGCGGCGCGGAACGAGCCAGCATCGTCCGGATCAACTTCGCCAGTTACGAGGCGGGAATGTACGCAGGCAGTCCCAATTACAGAAATCCGTATGGACCAACCGCTGCTTCTCCGATATGTTTGGGGACGGAGCAGCGTATCGCTTTCCCAAATGATTCGTTATCCTCCGACAGATAGCGTCCCAGGTCTCGGCATTGGCAAACTCATCCCAGGTCACATCGATGACTTCGATGCCAGCGTGCTCCAAGGCATGGCGACGACCGCTATCGCGATTCATCCTTTTTCGGTCGGCGTGCCCGAACGTACCGTTTGTCTCTACGTCGATTCGTTTGCCGTTCTTCGCAGTGAGGAGCAAATCGGCATAGGCGCACTTTCTGTCACCTGCCATCTTTTTCTCGATGTCATCAAACGTGATTCTCTCGTTGAGCCTGCCTTTTCCTGCGCCTCGTCCCCCGTCGCAGCGGGGCAGTTGGAGCTCGACATCGACATACGTTTCGAAGGTCGAGCGGCTCCCATCACCGCTTCCCTTCAGCGCCCGGCGAATCAGTTTCACGCCAGGTAGATGTGGGTATCGACGAAGCATTGCGTCGAGACTCTCCACAGATGTGCATGGCGCGCAATCGACATACCCGTCTCCAATGAGTCGTCTTCCCTCAAATGGCACACGTCCCTCATCAAGGTATCTCTTGCAGCAGACCAGCCCCTGTGGCAGCTGCGCGTGGTTTCCCGCAAGCTCAGTGATGAGAGCGGCAAGAAGGTGGACATCACCGACCTCGCGACCCATTTGAAATAAGGTGAACTCAGGCGAGGTCACATATACGTTCCTCCCGATTTTCAGGAGTGCCCCGTCTGGCAGCTTCCCCTGGTAGACATGCACGTGAACGCCGTTTCGCCAATTCCGATGTCCGGGGTCCGCGCAGAGCAAATCGATAGGCTTCGGGAAGTCAATCGTGTGGGGGAAGGCCTCCGCGTAGGCGAGCGCCTCCATCGGATCCTCGGGGTGACGCTTGCGGAGATAGGTCTCGACCTCGTCTTTCACGTAGATGTCACGCGCGGCGAGGTCGGCAGTTGAGATTTTCATCCAGCTCGTATCGGCGTTGGAAGCAGAGGCAAGGGAGCTTGCCGCGCCGTCGAGGGATTCTATCTCGCAGCCATAGGGCAACGGTAGCAAACCCGCAGCCGCCAGCCGGTGGTACCAAAGCGCGCTTACTCCGCAAAGTACAAGGTAAGGTGTCTTATTCTGCTTCGTTTTCGGTGTTGCAACTCGTGCCAAAGCCCCTCCTCCGCCCGACAAAGGTGAGGGAGAGAATGCCCATTTTCATCCGAGTTTAAGCCCTCGAAAGCGAGGAGTTCTGCGAACGGAAAATAGATGCGGACGGTATAGCAGACGGCTACAGGGTGAACTCGAAAACGTCCTGA
The DNA here is from genome assembly GCA_900315165.1 of uncultured Actinomycetes bacterium. GTDB lineage: Bacteria > Actinomycetota > Coriobacteriia > Coriobacteriales > Atopobiaceae > Olegusella. Next base: position 35,843 of record OMXZ01000013.1, read on the forward strand.
CGGGGAACGCCTTGCGCGGGAGCGGCAGAAGCAGATGCGGCCGTGCCACCGCTGGCGGTCGCAGAAGAGCTGCCTTGCGCTGGGGCGGAGCCGGTTGAAGCGGGCGCAGAGCTGCCCGGCGCGGGTGCGGAAGCATTGGGGATAGGCGCAAAACCGCCTGTGGTGGCCGCCGTCTGCGCCGCTCCGTCCAGCGCCTGGCCCATCACGTCGGCAACGCTGGCAGCGGGATTCTGGTAGAGGATGTCAAGCAGCTCGATGAAGTCGCGGATCACCTCACGCGGCGTGATGTGGATGTCGGCGCCCACGCGGCTGTACTCCGCCGTGATGAAGGCGACGAGGTCCTCCTCGCCGAGGCGCGGCTCGTAGCCGTAGAGCTGGGCATGGATGTCCTGGAGCTTCTCCGTGAGGACCAGCATCTCCTCGTAGGTGAGCGGCTGCAGGTGGATGACCGGCGCCATCAGGTCCTTGTACTCGCCGGCGCCGAAGCGTCCCTCGGCCAGGCGCGAGCGCAGCGCCTCGTAGGAGTAGACGCCGCGGCGGCGGTCCTCGATGGCCTGCGGGGTGCCGCACATGATAACGCCCAGATAGCGTGCCTTGCCCTGCAGGGTGTCGTTGTACATGGTGAGGATCTTCTCGTAGTTGTACTGGCGGGTGATGGCGTTGGGCACCTTGTAGATGTTCACAAGCTCGTCAACCAGCATGAGCAGGCCCGCATAGCCCGCCTGTTTAAGGAAGAAGGCAAAAAGTTTGATGTATTCATACCAGTCGTCGTCGCCGATGACAATGCCGACGCCCAGCTCGCGTCGGGCTTCGGTCTTGTTGGCGTATTCGCCGCGGAACCACTTGACCACGCGTCCCTTGGCCTCGTCGTCGCCGTCCACGTAGGAACGGTAGTAAATCTGGAGCAGACGGGCGAAGTCGAAGCCGTGCACCATCTCGCCCATCTGACCGATGACCTCCTGGATGCGGGCCTCGACCTGCTGCTCGAAGGCGAGCGTCCCCGGCTCGAGACCGGAGCCCGCGGCGACCTGGCTCTGCACGCCCGAAATCCAGCGGTCGAGGATCAGGGTGAGGGCGCCGCCCTCCGGGCGCGTCTTTGTGGCCATGTTGCGCACGAGCTCCTTGTAGGTGGCGAGGCCCTGGCCGTGCGTGCCCTGCAGGCGGCGCTCGGGCGACAGGTCGGCGTCCATCACGACGAAGCCCAGGTCCATCGCGTAGTTGCGGATGGTCTGAAGCAGGAAGCTCTTGCCCGACCCATACTTGCCCACGATGAAGCGGAAGGAAGCGCCGCCCTCGCGGATGATGTCCACGTCATGCAGGAGCGCCTCGATCTCGTGCTCACGGCCGACCGTCACATAGGGCAGGCCCACGCGCGGCACGACGCCGCCCTTGAGCGAGTTGATCACGGTGCTCGCGATACGCTTGGGTACCTTAGCCATCTATCAAACCCCTCAAATCGTCCACGTAGTCGTCGTACGCCGCAGGCGGCTCGGAGCCCGCGTCGATCACGACGTCGCCAAAGTCGTCGAACAGTTTCTCGTTAATCGAATCTATCAGGAGCGAGACCATCACGTAGCACTCGCGCTCGAAGTCACGCAAAGACCCGCCGTCGAGCACAACACGCAGACAGGCGCACTCGTCAGGGGTCAGGACGGAGCCAGCCGCGGCAGACCCAGGGGGAGGTGGCGTCCCAGGGTCGCGCTCCGCTCCCAGTCCAATCGTTGGGCTAGCTTTCTCAACGAGAGGGCCTCCGGACACAGGGGGACGGGGTATGACTGGGTCCATTGCGGAGCTGACCCGCCCGAAGGAGGCTGCGGGAGCGAGGACTGTCTGAGGGCGCAGCCCGAGTTCCGCAGCTGCAGACTCCTGAGGGCGGGTCGGGAGCGGAGTATGACCCAATCGTACCCCGTCCACCTGTGCCCAGAGGCCCTCCCCCCTCGTCGGGAAGAGCTCCTCCACCTCCTCCTCGTCCACAAGCAGGCTGTCGCGGGTCTTGTCGGCCGCGGCTCGGATGCCGCCGAGCTTGGAGAGGTCGATGCGGACCGCCCGGCGCTCGGCCTCGGCGCGGGCCTCGAGCAGCGCAGTGGTTTCGTCCTTGATGAGCTTGAGCACGTACTTGGTCTTGAGCGGGGCCTGGAGCGCGGGCTTGAATCCGTAAAGCTCGCGCATGGTGGCATCGACGGTCTTGAGCAGGGCGCCGAGCTTCTTATTGGGTCTGAGGTTGCCCGCGTAGCGGTCGCGTGACCATCGCCCCTGACGGCAGTGGAAATGGTCAAGGGGGCTCACCTCGTAGCGGAAGTCCTCGTAGCGGCGCCGATCGAAGAAGACCGCGTTAGGGAAGAGCAGATAGTCCTGTTCCGCGCTCACGCCGAAGTAGGTCTCGACCAGGCTGCGCGTGAGCTTGCGATCGTGGTGGTCGGCCATCGCGCGGTAGACCTTCGTGGCAACCCGGCGCAGGTCGTCGCCGTGTTCCCTGTAGAAAGCGGACTTCTTCACATGATAGGACGAGAGGGCGCCCATCGCGGCGAAGAGTTCCCCGTCCGAATGATCCTGCCGATGGAGCAGCACCCCGAGAGCCACGTCCGCCTCACGATGGGCCAGCCCGCCCAACAGATCGGCGGGTAAGTCCCAATAGATAACGTAATCGTCCATCCAGCGGGCAAGGTTCTGGGCGATGCGCTCGTCCTCGTCACCGTAGTCCGCGCTCAGGCGGGCGAGCGCATCGTAACCCTCGCGCGGATCGGTCACGCCGATGCCCATCAGGAGCTCGTAGGCACACACGTAGACGAAGGAGGTCTCGGTCGCAGGCGCTGCCCCGGCGCGCCACTCCGTCCGCCAGGCGAAGTAGCCGCGGAGCTGATCGTTGCTCATGACCTCGTAGGTCGGGTAGTAGCGCGAGAAGTGCCCGTGGAAATCGTAGTCGTCCTCGTAGTCGGCCAGCAACGCGGCCTGGCGCCAGAAGACGTATGCCTCGCTATGGCGGGCCAGCTCGGGGCTGCGCGCAAGGGCACGCGCGTCGGATAGGGGCTGCGGGACATAGCTCTTGAGCTGGCGGCCCGAGAAGACGATCGGCTGGTCGCCATAGGTCCGCTCGCTAAAGGCGGCGCGTCCGCGCAGGCGCTCGTCAATCGCCTGGCGCAATGCCGCGACATCCGGCCTGTCTGCCTGCACGTTCCCACCTCCCGGCCGCGCTTCTCTAGATTTGATGGTGAAGCGGGCCTCGCCCGCCACCCTGTCCGCCCCTATCAGTATACTCATATGCGAACGGATGTACCTGATTTTTCCAGGAGGACGGATGGCCATCAACTACCAGCAGGTCCGATTCGCCGGCGCCTACGGCACCCCCGCGCAGCTCCCGCCCTGCACCAAGCCGGAGGTCTCCTTCGCCGGCCGCTCCAATGTGGGCAAATCGTCGCTCATGAACAAGCTCTTCGGCCGCAAGGGCCTCGTGAAGGTCTCGGCCAAGCCGGGCAAGACGACCACCGTCAACTTCTTCCCCACCGAGACCGTCGACTTCGTCGACCTGCCGGGCTACGGCTTCGCCAAAGTCTCCGCACAGGAGCACGAACGCTGGAGCAAGCTTATGGACGCCTACTTCGAGTCCGAGCGCGACCACGCCCTGGTCGTGTGCCTGGTGGACATCCGCCACGACGCAAGCCCGCTCGACGTGCAGATGGTCTCCTATCTGCACGGCCTCGGCCTACCTTTCGCAATCGTCTTCACCAAGGCGGACAAGCTCAGCCGCTCCAAGCAACAACAGCAGGTCCGCAGCCTCTGCCGGCAGCTCGAGGCACCGGAGGACACCCCCGTGCTCACCTGCAGCGCGCAGACCGGTCAGGGAATCGACACACTCCGCAGCCTGATTGCCGCGGCCACGGGGGCATGAGGGCCAGCCGCGGCACACCGCCTACCGATAATCGACACACCGTGCCCAATCAGCATTTTTGTTCGCACGAAATGACTACAATACGGTGTACCAATTCGGTCCGTCGGACCACGCTCGTGAGGAGGAACGCATGCCCGAGGCGATTCGCAAGGTCAATGTGATCGGTCATCTCCACCCGGATACCGACAGCATCTGCGCTGCGATCTCGTACGCTTACCTGAAAAACCAAGTTGACGAGCCCATCTACGAGGCCCGTCGCGCCGGCACGCTCAACCGTGAGACGATGTTCGTGCTCGACCACTTCGGCTTCAAGGAGCCGGAGCTCATCACCACGGTGACCCCGCAGATCAAGGACATCCAGATCCAGAAGGAGCCGGGCATCGACGGCGAGATGAGCCTCTTTGCCGCCTGGAATCGTATGCAGGAGTCCAAGGTCGACACCCTCTGCATCACCGATGGCGATAACGACCTGCAGGGCATCATCGCGATCAAGGACATCGCCAACGCCAACATGGACATCTTCGACAATGGCACGCTTTCGGCTGCGCACACGCGCTACCGCAACGTGGTCGAGACGCTCAAGGGCGAGATGATCGTGGGCGACCTCGACGCCGTCATCGACCGGGGCAACGTCACGGTGGGCACCACGCCCGAGTTGATGGAGGACATCGTCCACGAGGGTGACATCGTGCTCGTCACCAACCGCTTCGAGACCCAGCTCTTCGCCGTGGAGACGGGCGTGAGCTGCATGGTCGTCTGTGCGGGCGCCCACATCGCCGGCGTCGTCAAGAAGACCGCGGAGGAGAAGGGCATCACCGTCATCTCCACCCCCTACGACACTTACGCCGCCGCCCGCCTGATCTCGATGTCGCTGCCTGTGCGCGACCGCATGCTGACCGACGGCATCCTGCGCTTCTCCGTCGACACCTCGGTCGAGGAGGCCCGCAAAGTCATCACCCAGAGCCGCCACCGCTTCTTCCCCGTGCTCGACGAGGAGGGGCATTACGACGGCGTCGTCAGCGTCCCCAACCTGCTCGACGTCAGCCGCAAGCACGTGATCCTCGTGGACCACAACGAGCGCTCCCAGGCGGTCGGCGGCCTCGAGGAGGCCGTGATCATGGAGATCATCGACCACCACCGCATCGCCACGATCGAGACGGACCAGCCCGCCTACTTCCGCAACGAGCCCGTGGGCTGCACCTGCACCATCCTCTACGACATCTTCCAGGAGCAGGGCGTCGAGATCCCCAAGAACATCGCCGGCCTCATGATGTCGGCCATCCTGTCCGACACGCTCATGTTCCGGTCGCCCACCTGCACGGCCAAGGACGAGCGCGCCGGCCGTGCGCTGGCTGAGATCTGCGGCGAGGACATCGAGCCCTATGCCGACGCGATGTTCGACGCGGGCGCCGACGTCTCGGGCCGCACGGCCGAGGAGGTCTTCGGCGGCGACTTCAAGATCTTCAGCCGCGGCCAGGCCAAATTCGGCGTGGGTCAGGGCAGCTACATGACGCAGAACAGCCGCAAGGCCGCCGAGGCCTTGGTCGGCCCCTACCTGCCCCAGGCCTGCCTCGACAACGACATCCCCATGGTCTTCTACATGTTCACGGACGTGAAGAGTCAGACCACCGAGCTGCTCTTCCACGGCGAGGGGGCCGAGGACATCGTGCGGCGCGCCTTCGGCGTGGAGACCCACGACGGGACGGCTATACTCCCGGGTGTCGTGAGCCGCAAGAAGCAGATGATCCCGCCCATCATGGCCGCCTTCCAGAATCTGGAGGAGGCCGACTAGCGGCGGCAGAGTAAGGAACCCATGCACGCACTGCACCTCCGTTTGCCCAAGAACTTCGTCCTAGAGGAACGCCTCGACCGCTTTGCGGATGCGATCGAGGCGTTCCCCGCATCGTTTGCCGGCCGCTGGGCCGAAGCCTGTGCGCCGCTGACCGCCGAGGGACCGGGCCGCTTCCGCGAGGTCCGACTCGACCTGGGCTGCGGCAAAGGCGCCTTCCTGATCGAGGCGGCCACACGCGAGCCCGACGTCCTATGGATCGGCATCGACAACGAGCCCATCTGCATCGCCTACACGGCCCAGGGTATCTGCGAGGCCGGCCTTGCCAACGCGGTCGTCATCCCCGGCAGCGCCGAGCACGTGCTCGACTACTTTGCCCCGGGCGAGCTCGGCCGCATCCATCTCAACTTCCCAACGCCCTTCCCCAAGCGGCGCCATGCCAAGTACCGCTTGACCTGCGCCCACAACCTGCTGCTCTTGCGCCAGCTGCTGGCCCCGGGCGGCACGGTCGTCTTCAAGACGGACAGCGAGCCGCTCTTCCGCTACTCGGCACCGCAGTTTCCCATCGCGGGCTTCGACACCCTCTGGACCAGCAAGGATGTGCGCGCTGACCGCCCGGGCGACCCCGTGAGCGGCTACGAGCGCAAGCTGACTGCCAAGGGCGCCCAGGTCTACGGCGTCTGTGCTCGACCCTCCGCCAGCCCCCTGCCTACCGCCGCCGCAATCGATGCGGCCGAGGAGGACATCCCGCAGAGCCTCGTCGATTACCTCCCCGACGACCTCCACACCATGGGTTACATCCCTCACGGCATGGAGGCGACCGTCGTGAACCTTCGCAACCTGCGAGACAAGCAGACGGTATGATAGGGAGGCAAACGCTTTTGCATCAGGAGGGATCGCGGTGACTCGTTCGCTCGTACTCGTTCGACATGGCAAGGCCCGTCTCGCGGAGGAGGGACAGGCCGATCTTCAGCGGCCGCTGACCTCCGCCGGCAAGCACTCGCTCGCCGCGAGCCTGCCCGCTGAGCTCGCACCCGTCCGCCACCTCGTCGAGGAGGGCGCGGATGTCGTCGTCTGGGCGAGCCCGGCCCTGCGCGCCTGCCAGACCGCCGACATCGTCTGCGCCACGCTGGGCGTCGACGGCTACGAGAAGCATGACATCCTCGCAGGCAGCGACCCCGCCGCCATGTTCCTCCAGGCTCAGGAGGACCCGCACAAGCTCATCGTGTTGGTCGGCCATACCCCAACGCTCGACAAGATCTCGCAGGCGAGCTGCGGCACCCGCATGCCCTTCAAGCCAGGGGCTGTTTGCATGCTGTCCCTCGACAACGCCCCCGGCCGCCCCGAGAACCTCCGTTATTTTGCACAGGGCCCCCAGGTGGAGCGCTGGGAGTGCGCGGACGAGCTCGCCTGTGCCATCCGCAAGACCGGCAGCGCCGTGACCAGCTGCTACCACGCCTTTGTCGACGACCCATCCGATGCGGATGCCGTCCATGACCTGAGGATATCTATCCGCACGCTGCGCTCCCTGCTTATCTTTGCCGAGCCCTGGATCAAGGGAAAGCACGCTGCCAAGGTGGAGGAGAAGCTCCGCGACCTCGTACGCTCCACGTCGGACCTGCGGGAATACGATGTGCTCGCCGACGTCATCGCCGCCCTCGACCCCGCAGCCCATGAGCTGGCGGAAGCCTGCGCCACGATGCGCGCCGAGGAGGCCGAGCGCGTGCTCGACTTCTTCGCCACGCAGAAGTCACAGAAGGCGATCGGCGACCTCCAGGACCTCACCAAACATCTCCCCTGGAAGGGCCAGGTCAAGGCGAGCGGAATCGAACCCGAGGCCCTGGCGGAACGCTACAGGAGCCTCTGGGAGGCCTTCGCCGAGCGCTGTCGGACCCTCGACCTCAAGGACACCGAGCTCACCCACGACATCCGCAAGGACGCGAAACTCCTGAGGTACGTCACACGTGCCTTGCCGGATCTGCTGGGCGACACCGCCGCCCAGGTCGGCGCCGAGGCACGCGCCGTGCAGGACCGGCTCGGCGAGCTCTGCGACGCCCGTGCCAACGTCCAGATAGCCAATGGCATCCCCGTCGAGCGCCTTTCCGCGGCCGCGGCGGCCGAGCTCGTCCGCCTGCGCGCGCAGGAACGTGCCCGCATCGACGTCCTGCTGGCGACCCCGGTGGAGGAACCTACCGGCCTGTAGGAAAGACAGACCCGACAGACAGGAGACCCCATGGCAGTGAAGTTTCCGGATGGCTTCTATTGAGGCGGCGCGACGGCGGCCAACCAGTTCGAGGGCGCGTGGGACGTGGATGGGCGCGGCCCTTCGGTCGACGATCACTTCATGGGCGGCACGGTCGACCGC
>OMXZ01000052.1 GCA_900315165.1 uncultured Actinomycetes bacterium
ATTCTACTTTGGTCTGTCTCTCGTCGATCTCATCGATCGCAGTATCCGGTTTTCAAGGTTCGCCGCGCCCCCGCGGGCCCGTTGGCCCCCGTGCGGCGCGGGGATGTAATATACGCTTGTGGGTGGCACTTTAGGATTACTTTTTGGCGTCTCCACCACTCCTCCACAAACGCGAGTCATGCGCAATGGTGGCCATAGCCTCTACCAGCGCATCTCTCTTTTCGCGCGTCGGAGCCTCGGCATACACTCGAGCCATATAGGTGTTGCGCGATGGCCGCAGCATCGTCCAGGAGCCATCCGCAAAGGAAAGACGCAGTCCTTCGGCGTGGTTGACCGCAACGGGGCTCATCCCCATTACCTCCGCCGGGTTGAGCCCCGGAAGTATATTGGCCAGCGAGCTGGCTGCTGCGGCATCCAGACGGATGTCCCGGCGGGTATAGTCCATGCGGCCGACCTTGTCCGCCAGACCGTCGACCGAATCGGATAGAGGCGCGCCTGTCTGAGCGAGCATCTCGAGCGCCAAAAGGCACACAAGCATGCCGTCGCGTTCCCAGAGATGCGAGGGGATGCAGATACCGCCATACTCCTCGGCGCCCATGAGGACGTCATCCTCCAGAAGCTCGCCATAGATGCGGTCGAAGCCGACAGGGACACAGGTCACGGGCAGGCCCAAGCGCTCCGCCTGCCGCTCAAGGCGTACCGAACTCGCGAGCGTCGTGACGACATGGCCCCTCTCCCCCCTGCCCTCGACCAGGTGGCCGAGGATGAGTGGGGTGAGGTTATGGGGCGAGACAAGCCTTCCGTGCTCGTCGATGAGGGTGGCGCGGTCGCCGTCCCCGTCGAGCACAAGGCCGATGTCGGCACGTTGGTATACGACGACCTGCTCGCATTCGTCCGTCCACGGCTCGACCGGCTCGGGATGGATGCCGCCGAAGTCTTCCCGCGGCTCCCCGTGCAGCTCAGTGACCGAACAGCCCGCCTGCTCAAGCAGCTTGTACAGATGGCCGTTGACAGCGCCGTACATGGGGTCGAGCACGACACGCAGGTGCGCATTCGCGATGAGGTCGAGATCAACCATAGTCGCCAGATGCGCCAGGTAAGGGCCCATCGCATCGATCCGCCCCACCTCGCCGCGCGCATCGAGCGGATCGGCCATCATGAGGCGCTCCACGTCGCGCAGGAAGGCGGGCGCAAGCGGGCCGCCGTCCGCCCGGCGCGCCAAGACCCCACCGTATTCGCAGGGGCTTTCCGATGCCGACAGCATAAAGACGCCGGCGCACCGGTCGTCATGCGCGGCAGTCCAGGCCAGTGCCGGCAGGGGGCAGACGCCCTCCGCCACCTTGACATCGAGCCCGAACGAGGCAAGCACGCTGCCGGCGAGGAGCGCGAAGGCCTCGCCGCGATAGCGTCCGTCATAGCCGACGTAGATACGGTCGCCGACATTGCGGTGCGTCCAGGCGCCGCCGAAGGCCGCCGCTATGCGGACGACGTTGTCCTCATTGAAGTCGTCGTCGAAACGGCCGCGCCAACCGTAGGGTGTGAAGCGGATGATCGCCATACAGGCTCAGACCCCTAGAGCTTCTGGGTGCCCAGGCCCTCGACGAAGGCCTGGCGGAAGGCGGGGTCCCTCATCGCCATGCGGGCGTTGGTCGCGGCCCAGGCGGCGGGCGTGCCGGTGTCGCAGCCCTCGTCGGGGTCGACGACCACGGCGTACATCTCCTCCTCGGCAAGCAGGCGGACCATCGCATCGGTGAGCTGGATCTCGCCGCCCTTGCCAGGACCCTGGGTCGCGAGCAAATCCATGATGCGGGGGGACAGCAGGTAGCGGCCCACGATGAAGAGGTGCGAGGGGGCGTCCTCGGGCGCGGGCTTCTCGACGAGGCCCGTGACCTTCCAGACGGCGCCCGGCTCCTCGTCACCGGCCGCCTCGGCGCCGGCAAGTGAGCCGGCACGCGTGCCGGCGATGATGCCGTAACGGCTCACCTGGTCGGCGGGCACCGGCGCCACGGCGATGACTGAGGCGCCGCCGTGGGCGCGGGAGACCTCGGCCATGTGGACGCACATCCTGCGGCCGGGCACGAAGTAGTCGCCCAGGAGGACGAAGAAGGGCTCGCCCGCCGTTTCGCCGGCGGCGCACAGGACCGCATGGCCCAGGCCCTTGGGATCGTCCTGGTAGGCGAAGGACACGGGCAGGGCGCCGGCTGCGTGCACGGCATCGGCCTCGGCATCCTTGCCGTGGTCGCGCAGGTAGGCCTCAAAGTCGGGGTCCGCCGAGAAATAATGCTCGATCTGGGGTTTCTCACGGGAGTTGACGATCACGGCCCCGTCGACGCCGGCGGGCTCGAGGGCCTCCTCCACGACATACTGGATGACCGGCTTGTTGAGAACGGGCAGGAGCTCCTTGGGCACGGCCTTGGTGGCCGGCAGAAAGCGGGTACCGAGGCCCGCAGCGGGGATGACGGCTTTCACTATGTGTTCCTTTCGTCTGGCGTCTCACACCACGCCCTAGCATACCCAACGGGTCGGGAGTTGTTCCATCCGCGCGCGACAAACGGGCATCTAGGGCGGCAGTCGGCATAAAAAGAGCGGGCCTTCACAGCCCGCCCACACGACACCTGTATTCGGCGCGCTACAGCTCGGTCACGTCCACCGGGCCGGGGATCTCGACGCGGTCCACCGCGGCGCCCAAGGCATCGAGTTTCTCGACGAAGCGCTCATAGCCTCGATCGATGTGGTGGATGTCCGAGACGGTGGTATAGCCATCGGCGACGAGTCCGGCCATGACCAGTGCCGCGCCGCCGCGCAGATCGGGTGCCTTGACCTCGGCCCCAGAGAAGCCGGGGACGCCATGGACGATCGCGTGATGGCCTTCAATCGTGATGCTGGCACCCATGCGCTGGAGCTCGCTGGCGAACATGAAGCGGTTCTCGAAGACGTTCTCGGTGACTACGCAGCTGCCCCCGGCAAGCGCGAGCAGGCACATGGTCTGCGCCTGCATGTCCGTCGGAAATCCGGGGAAAGGCAAAGTCTGGATGTCCGTCGGCGTGAGCGGGCGGGCACGGCTTACCGTGACGCCGTCGGGCAGTCGCTCGATGTCGAGGCCCATGAGCTCGTACTTCTTGAGCACGAGGCCGAGATGGCGCGGGTCGAAGCCGCGCACCGTGACGGGACCACCGACAAGGCCGCCCATCGCGACGAAGGTGCCGGCCTCGATGCGGTCGCCGACCGTGCGATGGGTGACGGGATGGAGCGGGCCCTCCGTGCCCTCGATCTCGATGACGGGGGAGCCCGCGCCCTTGATATTGGCGCCCATCTCGTTCAGGAGGTTGGCGAGGTCAACGATCTCCGGCTCACGGGCCGCGTTGTCGATCGTGGTCGTACCCTTCGCATGGACGGAGGCCATCATGAGGTTCTCGGTCGCGCCGACACTCGCGAAGTCGAGCGTGACGGTCGCACCGATCAGGCCATTCGGTGTGGATGCATGGATATTGCCGTGATCGATATCGAACTTCACGCCCAGGGCCTCGAGGCCGAGGATGTGCATGTCGATCTTGCGGGCGCCGATGTTGCAGCCGCCGGGCATGGCCACGACCGCCTTGCCGAACCGCGCAAGGAGGGGACCCAACACCGCGGTCGAGGCGCGCATCTGTGCCACGAGCTGATAGGGAGTCTCCCACTTGTCCACGGCACTTGTATCAATGCGCAGGGTGTGCTCGTCCTCCACGGCGATGCTCGCCCCAAGGCGCTTGAGCACCTTGCCCATCACGTGGACATCGGCGATGTTGGGCACGTTGGTGAGCGTGTTGACACCCGGGGCCATGATGGTCGCGGCCATCAGCTTGAGCGCCGAGTTCTTGGCGCCCTCGACTGTGACCTCGCCGGTTATCGCGCGGCCGCCCTCAACACGGATCGCTTCCATAGTCCAGCCTTTCGGGAACTGCGGCCCGCACTTCTTGGGGCACGGGCCGCGTCTCGGCACTTAATCCTGCGGAACTTCCTCCGACCTTGTTGTCGTAGTAGGCGCGCCGGTGGTCGTTCTCATCGAGGTCGCGCTTGGCGGCGAACGCCTTCTCGCGCGTCTCGCGGACCACGTCCGGCTCGATATCGTCCACATCGCGTGCGTGGTCGGCGAGGATAATAACGACGTTGGCGTTGATCTCGGCATAGCCGCCCGAGATCACGACCCTGCGCTCGCCGCCGCCGTCTTCGTCTAGCTGATGCAGGCGGACGACGCCGTCGCCCAGGGCGCAGATCTCGGCAGCATGGCCCGGCCAGACGCCCAACTCGCCCGTGGGGGTCTGCAGGACGAGGCTTTTGACCTTGCCTTCGTAGAGGAGCTTGTCGGGCCGCACGAAACGGCAGGTGATAGCTGCCATGGCCTGACCCTACTCCCCCGCCTTGGGGGCGTCCGTCGCCATCTTCGCGGCGCGCTGACGCACGTCGTCGATCGTGGAGGCGTAGCGGAAGGCCTGCTCGGGAATGTCGTCGCACTTGCCGTCGACGATCTCGGCAAAGGAGCGGACGGTGTCCTCGACCGTGCAGTACACGCCGGGGTTGCCCGTGAACTTCTCGGCCACGTGGAACGACTGCGACAGGAACTGCTGAATCTTGCGGGCGCGGCTCACGACGAGCTGCTGCTCCTCGGAGAGCTCGTCCATGCCGAGGATGGCGATGATGTCCTGCAGGTCGGTGTACTCCTGAAGGATCTCCTGAACAGCCATGGCCACGCGGTAGTGCTCCTCGCCGACGATGGAGGGGTCGAGCGCGGAGCTCGAGCTGGCTAGCGGGTCGACGGCGGGGTAGATGCCGAGCGAGGCGATGGAGCGGGAGAGCACCGTCGTCGCGTCGAGGTGGGTGAAGGTGGTCGCAGGCGCCGGGTCCGTCAGGTCGTCGGCCGGGACGTAGACCGCCTGGACCGAGGTAATCGAGCCCTCCTTGGTGGAGGTGATGCGCTCCTGCAGGTCGCCCATCTCGGTGGCCAGCGTGGGCTGGTAGCCGACGGCGGAGGGCATACGGCCGAGCAGGGCCGAGACCTCGGAACCCGCCTGGGAGAAGCGGAAGATGTTGTCGATGAACAGCAGCACATCCTGGCCCTGGTCGCGGAAGTACTCGGCGGTGGTGAGGCCCGCCAGGCCCACGCGCAGACGCGCTCCGGGCGGCTCGTTCATCTGGCCGTAGACCAAGCAGGTCTTCTCCAGAACACCGGACTCCTTCATCTCCAGATAGAGGTCAGTGCCCTCGCGCGTGCGCTCGCCGACGCCCGTGAAGACGGACGTGCCGCCGTGCTGCTGGGCGAGGTTGTTGATGAGCTCCTGGATGAGGACCGTCTTGCCGACGCCGGCGCCGCCCAGAAGGCCGGTCTTGCCGCCGCGGACATAGGGCTCGAGCAGGTCGATTGCCTTGATGCCGGTCTCGAAAATCTCCGTCTGGGTCGTCAGCTCGGAGAAGGAGGGCGCCGGGTGGTGGATCGGGTAGTACTCGACGTCGTCGGGGACGGGCTTGCCGTCGACCGGCTGGCCCATGACGTTCCAGACGCGGCCTAGGGTGGACTGGCCGACCGGCATCATCATCGGATGACCGGTCGCCTTGACCTTGAGGCCGCGCTGCAGGCCGTCGGTCGAGGACATGGCGACGGCGCGCACGACCCTATTGGGCAGCTGGGACTCCACCTCGAGGACGGTCGAGATGTGGCCGACCGGTGTGTCGGCCTCCACCGTGAGCGCGGTGTAGATGTTGGGCATGCGGTCGCTGAACTGCACGTCGACGACGGGGCCGACGATGCGCACGATGGTACCGATACCCTTGTCGCGCTCCATCTGCATGAGGGCGGCGTCCTCGAGGACGCTGTGCTCCTGTGTGGTTTCGTTAGCCATTACTCACTTTCCTCCAATGCGCTCGCGCCGCCGATGATCTCGTTGAGTTCGGTGGTGATGGAGCCTTGACGCACGCGGTTGTACGTGCGTCCGAGCGTTTCCAGGACCTCCTTGGCGTTGTCGGTCGCCGACTGCATCGCGCGGCGGCGTGCGCCGTGCTCCGCGGCCGCCGAGTCGAGCAGCGCGTGGAAAATGACAGTCCTGATGTACGCGGGAAGCAGATAGCCCAGCACCTTATCCGCGGAGGGCTCGAAGCGAAACTCGGGGTCGTAGTGCATGCCGACCTCCGAGAGCGCCTCCGGGTCGCGGGGCTTGTTGGGCATCATGAGACTCTCACGCGAGACCGGCAGGAGCTGTTCGGTGACCTGCACCTGCTCCATACGGTTCTTGGCGTGCCAGTACTTGAGCACCACGCGGTCGAACTTCTCGGCCACATAGCCATCCATCACGAACGAGGCGACGCGCTCGGCCTCATCCATATTGGGGGTGGCCGAGATGCCCGTGAAGGACATGGCCGGCGTGATGTTGCGATACATGAAGTATTCCGTCGGCTTGCGGCCGCAGGTGATAAGGGTCACCTGCTTGCCCTCGGCCTGCAGGCCGCGCATGTCGCGCTCGACCTCGCGCTGGGGCATGATGTTGAAACCGCCCGCCAGACCGCGGTCCGAGGCGATCAGGATGTAGAGCACCGATTGCTCGCGCAGGTGGGTCTGGAGCAGCGGGTAGCTGGATGTGCTGCTGGCTGCCGCGACGTTCGCGAGCATCTCGGTGATGGCCGCCTTGTAGGGCTCGGCTTCCTCCGCCGCCCGGAGCGCCTGCTGGATGCGCGCCGTGGAGATCATCTCCATCGTGCGCGTGATCTGCATGGTGCTCCTGATGGAGGCCATACGATGCGCTATTTCACGAAGGTTCGCCATTTCGTGCCTTTACGCCTTACGCCTTGGCAGGGTCGTCGGTCTGCTCCGACATCTCTGCCACATCGAGGGCCGCCCTATTGGGATGCTCCTCGAGGAACTTCTTCTTGAAGTGCTCGATATGGGTGCGCAGGCGTGCCTCCGTCTCGTCGTCGATCTTGCCGGCGACGATCTTGCGACGCAGCGCATCATGGTTCTGGTTCATGTACTTGGCCAGCTCGTCGCGGAAGAGGACCACGTGGTCGAGGTCGATGTCATCGATATAGTTTTCCTTGGCGGCAAAGATCGCGATGACCTGGTCGGCAACGGGCAGTGCGGCATAGCGCTTCTGTTTGAGGAGCTCCATCATGTGCGCGCCGTGGTTGAGCTGGTACTGCGTAGTCGCGTCCAGATCGGAGCCGAACTGCGCGAAAGCCTGCTTCTCGCGATAGCTCGCAAGGTCCAGACGCAGCGTGCCGGCAACCTGCTTCATGGACTTCACCTGGGCGGCGCCACCGACGCGCGACACGGAGATGCCCACGTCGACCGCCGGGCGCTGGCCCTGGAAGAAGAGGCTCGACTGCAGGTAGATCTGGCCGTCTGTGATGGAGATGACGTTGGTCGGGATGTAGGCCGAGACGTCGCCCTCCTGGGTCTCGATGATCGGCAGGGCGGTCATGGAGCCGCCGCCGTGCTCGTCGCTCATCTTGACCGCGCGCTCGAGCAGGCGCGAATGCAGGTAGAAGATGTCGCCGGGATAGGCCTCGCGTCCGGGCGGACGGTGCAGCGTGAGCGACATCTGACGGTAGGCCACGGCCTGCTTGGAGAGGTCGTCGTAGACGATCAGGACGTGCCCGCCGGGATGCTCGGCGTCCGCGGGGTTGCCGTCCCTGTCGTTGTACATGAAGTACTCGCCGATGGCGGCGCCGGCCATGGGCGCGATGTACTGCATAGGCGCGGAATCGGCCGCCGTGGCGGAGACGATGATCGTCTTGTCGAGGACGCCGTGGGCCGCGAGCTGCTCGCGGATGCCGGCGACCGTCGAGGCCTTCTGGCCGATGGCGACATAGATGCAGACCATGTCGGTATCGCGCTGGTTGACGATGGCGTCGATGGCGATGGCCGTCTTGCCCGTCTTGCGGTCGCCGATGATGAGCTCGCGCTGGCCGCGGCCGATGGGGACCATGGCGTCGATTGCGAGCAGGCCCGTCTGCACGGGCTCGCAGACCGGCTGGCGGTCCATGATGCCCGGGGCCTTGAACTCGATCGGACGGCGGTGGGACGTGTCGATGGGACCCTTGCCGTCGATGGGCTGGCCCAGGGGGTTCACCACACGGCCCAGCATGGCGTGGCCGACGGGGATGTCCATGACGCGGCCGGTCGTGCGGCACTCGTCGCCCTCCTTGATGGCGTCCACGTCGCCAAAGAGGACGGCGCCGACGGAATCCTCGTCGAGGTTCTGCGCCAGGCCAAAGATGGAGCGGCCCGTACGCGAGCTGGTGAACTCCAGCAGCTCGCCGGCCATCGCGGTCTTGAGGCCCGCGATGCGGGCGATACCGTCGCCCACCTGTGTGACCACGGAGGCCTCGTTGAGGTCCACCGTGGTACCGATGTGCTCCAGCTGGTCGCGCAGGACGCGCATGACGTCGCTGGACTGAATACCGTTACTCATCGTTTTCAACTCCGATAAAGGTGCCGCTCAGAGACTTGCGGATGTTGGAAAGCTGAGCGCGCACCGACGCATCGTAGCGCTTGCCGCGCTGCTCGAGGATGATGCCGCCCAGGATGGAGGGGTCGACACGCTCGACCAGGTAGACCGGGGATTCCAAATCCTTTTCCGCCTTGGCCTTGACCTTGGCGCGCAGGTCGTCGTCCATGGGGACCGAGGTCGTGACCGTCACCATGACGGTGTCGTCGCCGGCGTCCAGGATCTCCTTGTACTCCTTGGAGACGGCGTCGACCAGGTGCAGGTCGTCGGACTGCCGCATGGAACCCAGGACCTCGAGTACCTCGGGCGAGAACTTCTCGGCGTGCCTCCATTGCACCAGGTCCGCGTCGGAGCGGCCCTCGGCACGGCCCGCCTCGATCAGAGCCCGGGCATACTGCTCGATCTTGTCCTGATCGTTGGGATTAGCGCTCATCGGGCTTACCTACCTCGTTGAGGTACTTCTCCGCGAGCTTGCGCTGCTGGTCGTCGGTGAGCTCGTCGCCGATGATCTTGCCGGCGATCTCCACCGAGAGATCCACGACGGAGCCCGAAAGCTCGATCATGGCCTTGCGGCGCTCGGTCTCCAGAGCCTCGTGCGACTTGGCGATGGCTGCGGACGCTTCCTTCTGGGCGCGGGCGAGCACCTGCGAACGCTCCTGCTCGGCCTCCTTCTTGGCATCTGCCACGATCTTGTCAGCCTCGACGTGCGCCTCGGCAAGCTGGGTCGCGTAGTCCTTCTTCTCCTGGAGGGCCTCGGCCTTTGCCCGCTCGGCGTCGTCGAGGTCTCCCTTGATCTTTGCCTCACGGTCGTCGAGGGTCTTGACGATCATCGGCCAGGCGAACTTGGCCAGCACGAACCAGATGATGAGGAACGCGATGAGCGCGGGCACAAACTCAGCCGGCTTGGGGATGAGGATCTGCGCGCTGTCGGGGACGGAGCAGCCCGTGAGCGCCAGGGTCGCCAGTGCGGCGGCCGCGAGCGTCGAGAGCCTACGCACGCCCGACTGCGTCTTGATGTCCATGTGAGCCTCCATACACTTCGTCCTTACTTGCACTGCGGCGTGCTAGCCCATCATCAGTGCGACGACGAAGCCGATCAGGGCCAGAGCCTCGACGAATGCGGAGGCAAGGATAAAGACGGTGAACAGACGCCCCTGCACCTCAGGCTGACGAGCCATCGAGGTGGCGGCGCCATAAGCCGCGAGGCCGATACCAAAAGCAGCGCCGATAACGCACAGGCCGTATCCGATATTACCAGTCACAATTCCTCCTTTAACGTCGTCCGCCCCTTGCGGACGCTTGACGCATTGCCTATAGCAGCGGGCATCTTCTCGCCCGCGTAAGGCTACTTGATGGGTGCCGTCCGGCGCCCGTGGCTCGAGCCTACTCGCCCTCCTCGGCGGAATCGATGTACACGGCGGTGAGCAGCGTGAAGACATAGGCCTGAATCACGGCGACCAGCATCTCCACCAGGTAGATGATGAGGAGAACGAGGATCCAGACGGCAGAGATCAGGATGTTGGGCGCCGCCGTGAGCTCGAAGGCCTTGGCGAAGAGCTCGAAGAAGTTGGCTGCCAGGATGGCGAAGGTGCCCATGACGATATGGCCGGCGTACATATTGCAGAACAGACGGACGGCCAGGGTGATGGGGCGCAGCAGGGTCGAGAAGACCTCGATGACCCAGACGATGACGGCGATGGGGGCCGGCAGGCCTGCGGGCGCGAGGCTCTTGATATAGCCCCAGCCGCCGTTGGCCTTGACGCCCATCCAGACGAAGTAGAAGAAGGAGACGATCGCGAGCGCGGCGGTGCAGCCGATGCTGCCCGTGCCCGGGTGCATGCCCGGGATGATGCCCACGATGTCGTTCACGAGGATGAAGAAGAAGAGCGTGGCCAGATAGGGGAAGTGGCGGCGCCAGTTGTCCTTGCCCAGAAGGCCGATGCAGAGGTCGTCGCGGACGAACTCGACGACATACTCCATGCCGTTGACGAAGGCGCCATGGGGCACGAGCTGGCCAGCCTGGCGCTTCTTGAAGGCGAAGATGAGCAGGAGCAGCAGGGCGCCCGAGATGAACATCCAGAACGAGTACTGCGTGACGCCGAACTGAAGGTCGCCGAATGCCGCCGTGGAGCTGAAGCTGTCTACCAGCTCATGCACCTCGTCGGGCAGTGCCTCAAAGACTTCCACCGTACTTCCTTTCCCCCTGCCGCGCCGCTAATCCCTAGTGGCGGCGCGCCAAGCCCGGACGGCTTCCGCACCCCAAAGCGCGAGGTAGGCGGAGACCATCACGGTTCCGAACACCAGCTCCTGCTCGGGTGCGACGATCCACACCGCCAGGAGCACGAGCGTGAGCGTGACAAAGGAGACGATCACGCTCAGAAGGCCAAGGTCCATACGAACGTCCTTGTACCCTTTCAGGGCCTTTTCAAACAGGTACGCCTGCGGGAGGGCACCCGCGAGGCCGCATACGATCGCCGCGGCCCAGACATACCAGTCCTCCAAGACCCCGCCTTTCCGAACACTCGCACAAAGGCTAGTGTACTATAGTCCTTACCGTGTGAAAAATCCATTGGCTCGCAGCCGAATTTAAATTTGAGTCACAATGGGTACGCTTCGCCCGGAGGGACAAACCCGCAGGTACTGGTAGGATTAGCGCACCTTTGCTGCGTTTGGCGGTTGGAGCCGATATGAAAATCACCTTACACTGCACGGATTGCGTCTATGCAGAGTTCGAGCAGAACGAGCAGACGGGGCGCTGGCGCGGTACCTGCAAGCGCGGCTACCGCCTGACCAACCCCAACGAGTTCCACGGCGCTGACCGCTTCTTCGTGGACGACCCCGACATGCTGGTCCCGACGATCGACCCGCGCGGCCACGAGTACCTGCGCACCAAGGACATCTGCGACTCCTATGTGCACATCTCCGACCTCGACCGCGGCACGCCGGGGCATGGCGGCATTTTCCGCTTCTTCAAGAACCGCCTGCAGGCGGACAAGGAGAAGAAGGAGCGCGAGAGGCAGCTCGCGGCCGAGGCCGAGACAGCAAAAACGGCCGCCGATGCGGCGGCCGCCAAACCTGCTTCCGACGAGACCGACTAGGCGATCACGCCCTATTTGGTGCCGTAAATGCGGTCGCCGGCGTCACCCAGACCCGGGAGGATGTAGGCGTTGCTATTGAGCTCGCGGTCGAGCGCGCAGGTGTAGAGGCGCACGTCGGGGTCGAAGTCGAGCACGGCCTTGACGCCCTCGGGGGCCGAGACCAGCGTGAGGCAG
>OMXZ01000028.1 GCA_900315165.1 uncultured Actinomycetes bacterium
ATCCTCGACGCCGTCGACCACGTAGACGAACTGGACCTCGTTGACGTCGGTGTTGTCGGCGTCGACGAAGGAGTGCAGCCGGTAGCCCGTGCCGAGCTTCTCGTCGATGGTCTCCTGGACCTCGTCGAGGACCTTCCGGTCCATGCCGGACACGGCGTCGCGCAGCTCGTTGAGGCCGTCGGAGAGGGTGCCGGAGCTGGTGTAGGCGGTCTGCGTGCCGGCGGACAGGGTGGAAAGGCCGGAGCTCAGCTTGTTTTCGTCTAAGTGAGGCTCCCTTCACGACGTGCGCCCTATTTATCAAACTTGGATAAACAGCTGGCGATGATGTTTTCGAGCCGTATGTTATCGCCATTGAAGGATTCGACCGAAGCGAGGACCATCTCGTTTGCTGATATCGTGCTGAACGAGAGAAGGTACCCGTTGTGCTTTGCCAGGCAGCGAACGAAAGCACGCTGCGTTCTGCCATTTCCCTCACGGAAGGGATGGATGGCATTGATTTCCCCAAGGTAGTAAGCGAGCCTACATGCCATTTCATTAGAAGGGAGATCTCGTAGTAGTCTCTCCTTTGCCAAGTCATGGAAAAGCGAATCAAGCTGCTCGGCAATATAGGGATACATGCAGAAGACCGATCCCTTTGAGATATTCACAGTGCGATATTGGCCTGCCCATTCATACACGTCACCGAAAAGATAGGCGTGGATGGCCCGAAGGTGTACGGCGTCGAATGTCTCTGAAATTGATGCCTCTCCGATATCAATCGCCGCAGCACGGAGCGAGCTGAAATCTCTCTCCGCCGATCGGAGGCTAATCTCATTTCGTATGCCAAGTTTATTGCGAAGGACAGAGGTTCCTGGATAACAGTAAACGCCGTCCTCTTCGTATTCGTAATAAGAATCGGGCATCTATGCGACCTTGTACTTGGCCATGAGGTCCTTGACGCTCTGGTCAAGCGTGCGTTTGCCTCCGAGGTACGCTTCCAAGCGGTGAACAGACTCTTTCGGGAGCGGGAGATCTTCCATAGCCATAGTGGCTTTGGTGTTCTCGACTATTTCTTCCTTATCGACCATGTTCGCCTCCCACCGACGCACGCATCGTAACTGGACCTAATTATACCTTCCCTAGGCTAGTAAGGATGACATCGAACTCATAGATGGAGCTGCGCTTTCGTTAGGTGGGAGGGTTGAAAAGAAACAGGGCCCCGCTCCTGGGAGGGGAGCGGGGCCCGAGTCGCTGGGGCAGTAGGTATGGGGGTCAGGTTTGCCGACCGGCGTCTGCCCGGAGCCGCTTACTCGTCGTCGTGCTTGAAGAGGGCGACCAGGCGCTGGGTGAAGGTCTGGCTCGAGTCGTCATCGGCGTCGGCCGCGGTCTCGGCGGCCGCGTCGTCGGAGTCGCCGGGGTCCTCGACGCCGTCGACCACGTAGACGAACTGGACCTCGTTGACGTCGGTGTTGCCGGCGTCGACGAAGGAGTGCAGCTGGTAGCCCGTGCCGAGCTTCTCGTCGATGGTCTCCTGGACCTCGTCGAGGACCTTCCGGTCCATGCCGGACACGGCGTCGCGCAGCTGGTTGAGGCCGTCGGAGTTGAGCCCGGAGTTCAGCTGACTTGCGCCGGAGGCAATCTGGGTGGAAGCACCGTAGATGGTCGTCTGGCCGTTTGCGGTGGTCTGGGTGAGGTTGGCGGTCAGAGCGCTCACGCCGCTGGAGACCTGCTGCGCGCCGGCGTCGAGCTCGTTCAAACGAGCAAGCTGCGTGCCCATGCCCGACATCGTGTCCTGGGTGGAAGTGATGAGCGCATCGGCCTGATCGAGAGCAGAATCGGCCTGACCGAGAGCGGTGCTGGAAGCCGTGGTCAGCTGACCGGCAGAGGTTTGGAGTCCGGTAAGGTCGTTGGCGAGGGTCTGGGCGTGCTCGGTGAGACCGCCATTGGCAAGGGCTGTGAGCTGCGAAGACGTATCCTGAAGCTTGGCACTCTTGGCATCCAGAGCAGTTGCAACCTGGCTGACGCTGGCAGCACCTCCCGCATATTGGGCCGCGCCATCCGATGCGGCAATGGCGGCTTGAATTGTTGCCTTCTGTTGCTTGGTAAGATTGTCTGCGCTTAGGAGGGGAGTGAGGGCATTACTTGTTTGTTGTGCATATGTCTGGGCTTGAGTTGCGGCTGCGGAGGCATTGTTGATACTTGCCGATGCGGTACTAATCTCGCCAGGAAGCTGGGACAGACCGGTCAAACCTGCCTGCAGACCCTTCAGGTCGTTGCCGACGGTCTCGGCGTCAGTCTTGATCTGCGTAGAAGCGGCACCGATGCCCTGCATGCCATTGTTGATGGCCGTTACCTCGCCACGGATGGTATTGGTCTGATTACGGAGGTCGGAGACCTGCGTGTTCGCCTGGGAGAGGGTCGCGGGGAGGGTGGTCTGAAGGGTCGTGCTCAGCTCATGGACACCGCCGGCAACCTGGGCGGCACCGGAGTTCAGCGTGTTGAAGTTGCCCTGCTGGGCCTGGAGCTGGGCCTGCAGCGTGTTCGCGCCATTGGAGAGGGTTGTGGCGCCCGTGGCGGCGGTGGAGGCACCCGTGTTGAGCTGGCTCAGGCCGCTACGCAGGGAGGAGCCGCCGTCGGCCAGCTGGGTCGTGGCGCTCTCGAGCTCGCC
Organism: uncultured Actinomycetes bacterium; assembly: GCA_900315165.1. GTDB lineage: Bacteria > Actinomycetota > Coriobacteriia > Coriobacteriales > Atopobiaceae > Olegusella. The sequence goes on from OMXZ01000028.1 coordinate 2,648, forward strand.
TGCGGCATCGGTCAGCTGCGAGGTGTCGTAGTCGGCCACGTTGAGGTCAAGTGACAGCGGCATGGCCGCGATCTGCCAGCCGGAGTAAGTGAAGTCGGTCGCCTTACCCTTGATGTGGTAGTCGCCGTCGGTGCCGGGGAGCTGTAGGTAGGTGACCAGCGTCTTGTCGCCGACCGTGGAAATCGTGGCGTCGCCCGCGTCGGTCAGGTTGAAGTTGGCGTCTGCGAAGGTGCCCTGCGCCTGCAGGACGAAGCTCTTGGCGAAGTCGGCCGTGGCCGAATCGTCGTCGAGGCCCGCGATCTTGAGCTCGATGTCGAGGTCGCCGTCGGCACCGGAGAGGTCCTCGGGGGAGACCTCCTTGCCGTCGAGCGTGTAGGTAATGTCGACCTTCCAGGGCAGCTGGGTGCCGTCAGCAAGGTCACCCTGGTAATAGAAGGGCTGGCCGGCCAGCGTGGTCAGGTTGACGGTGCCGTTGGCGTCCTCGAGCTGCTCGGTGGTCGAGAGGTTGGTGACCTTGTCGTAGGTGCCCGGGTCGGCGACCTCGACGGCCTGCGGCGTGTTGAAGTAGTTCACGACGTAGGTGCCGCTGGCCGCGCCGGTGGCATCGGTGCGGGTGTAGACGATCTCGTCCTTGGGAGCCTGCGCGGCGTCCTGCTCGACGGTGGCGTCGGCGTCGTCGGAGTTCTCCTCGGCGTAGGCGATGGTTGCGGTGAGCGGGGTGGACGTGGCGAGCAGGGTGCTCATCGCCAGCGCGGTGAGCTTGGTACCGAGTGCGGAAGTGCGGGACATGGTTTCTCCTTTTTTACGCTTCGTTTTCAGCGGTGGTTGCGGGCAGGGTCTTGTCTTCCTGGTAGAAGCCGATCTTGTGGCTGGTGTGGGCGATGACCCAGTCGCACAGCTCGAAGGTGAGCGGCAGCACGAAGAAGATCAGGATGACCGAGATCAGGGCGCCACGGGCGATCAGCAGGCCGACCTGGTTGATCATGGGGCTGGAGGCCACGTAGTAGATGCCCAGGCAGGCAAGGATCAGGATCGAGCTCGACGTCAGGATGGGCTGGGCGGAGTGCTCGAGTGCCTCGAAGGAGGCCTGGCGCTTGGGCATGCGACGCCGGCGAGCGAGGTAGTCCTCGGTATAGATGATGGAGTAGTCCACGGCGGCGCCCAGCTGGACGGCGTCGATCACGAGGAAGCAGACGAAGTTGATCGTTTCGCCGGTGAAGTAGGGGACGCCCTCGTTCATCCAGATGGAGACCTCGATGGCCATGATCATCAGGACGGGCAGGGAGACGGACTTGAACATCACGAGCAGCACGGCGCCGATCGCGAGGATAGAGGCGAGCTTCACGGTCAGGTTGTCCGAGCCGGTCACGGCCTTGATGTCCGCATAGGACACGGCGTTGCCGACGAGCTTGTATTTGTCGCCGTAGTGGCTCTGGCAGATGTCGCGCACCTGGTCGACCAGGTCGAAGGCGCTGGCGGACTCGTCGGGGATGTTGGAGGTGAGCACGATGCGGCTCCAGCCCTTCTGGAGGACCTGCTTGGTCTGGGACTCGCTCGCGAGCTCGGAGGGCATGGCCTGGCCGGCCACGGTCAGGTAGGACAGGACCGACTTGGTGGTGGGCAGGGCCTCGAGGTCGTCGATGAGCTGCTGCTCCTCGGCCCAATCACCCTCGGGGACCATGATGGCCCAGGTCTGGGACTCGCCGAAGGCCTCGTTGATGATCTTCTGGTCCTTGGAGACCTGCGCCTCGGCGGAGACCGAGGAGCCGGCACCGTAGGAGAAGCTCACGGAGTTGGAGGCGCGCAGAGCCGGCACGGCGCAGACCACGGCGATGATGAGCGCGGGCAGGGCCGCCTTATGGCAGAAGCTCGCCATGCGCTTGAAGCTCTTGAAGAAGGGCTTGTGGGTGGTCTTCTCCACAAGGTGGCGCATGTCGAAGAGGATGCAGGGCATGAGCAGCATGATCGAGAAGAAGGAGCAGACGATACCCTTCGCGAGAGCTATGCCCATGTCGGCGCCGATCAGGAACTGCATGGCGGCAAGCGACAGGAAGCCGAAGAAGGTGACGGCGGCAGACGACAGGACGACCGAGAAGGACTTGGTCATCGCCTGGACCATGGCCTCGAAGTCGTCATCGGTCTTGGCGCGCTCGCGGCCGAAGTTGGTAAGCAGGACGATCGAGTAGTCCATCGAGACCGCCAGCTGAAGCACGCTCGAGACGAGCTGCGTGATGTTGGAGATGGTGCCGCGGAAGATGTTGGTGCCCATATTGAGCACGATGGCGACGCCGATGGTGAGCAGCATCACGACCGGGTGCAGGTAGCTCGTGGTGTTGAGGGCCACGATTAGGAAGACGACCGCGACGGCGATGGCCATGATCTTGGTCATGTCCGTGTTGAGCGAGGCCATGGAGGACGCGTTGGAGACGGCCGAACCGTCGATGGCCACGGTCTGGGCTCCGTCGATGGCCTCCGCCTTGGCGCGGATGGCGTCGATGTCGTCCTGGGTGATGTCCTGAGTGAGGACGGCCTGGAAGAGGTAGCCCTTGCCGTCGTACCACTCCGAGATCGTGTCGGTGTCCTGGACGGCCAGCGGCTCGCTCATGTCGACCTCGTCGCCCAGCCAGGTGACGCTCGTCACGCCATCGGTATCGGCCAGGTCCTCGGCGAATTGTGCGGCGTCGACCTGCGAGATGCCCGTGATATAGACGCGGGCATTGGTGATGTCATTGCCGTAGGTCTCCTTCATGAAGTCCAGGTCCTGCTTGGACTGGGCGCTCGTGGGGAGGTAGTCACTCATGTCCGCATCGATCTTGACCTGGGGGATGCAGAGGCCGCAGACGATGGTGAGGGCGACAAAGACCCCGATCACCGTCTTGCGGTGCTTGAGCACTCCGCGAAATAACCGTTCCATCGCTTCTTGTCCTCCTATCGGCGATGCTCAGGACGCCGGTCTTTCTTGTTCCTTACGCGTCCCGAATTTTCCGTACCGTGTTGGCCCGACATATGTATAATCTCGGACAGCCGTCGGAATTCTACCCATGTTCAAAAATACTAACAAGGCTTTTCAAAAATTTTGCCTTGGTCAATTTGGGGACATTCGAACGAATTCCGACAGATGTCGGGTAATCTGTCTAATAGAAAGTACGAGACAGGCTCTCCAGGGAGGGGACGCCGCGATGCCGGAAGGTTATAAGAACAGGAGCGCTCGGCGGTCGATCCGCCTGCTGAAGGACGCCTTTGTGCAACTGCTCGCCGAGAAGCCCTACGAACAGATATCGGTGTCGGACGTCACGCGCCAGGCCGACCTCAACCGTGGGACCTTCTACGCGCATTTCAACAATATGGACGACCTCCTGCGCAGCGTGCTCGAGGACTTCGCGGGTCGTGTCACGGTCTTGCTCGACTCATCGGAGGCCGGTGACTTCCTCAAGGACCCGCTGCCCGTGCTACAGCACATCGGCGACTATCTCGTGGGCGACCGCGAGCTCTTCCACAAGCTTGTCACCTCGACGAGCGTCCAGCCTTTCATCGACTCGCTCTCCTCGATCATCCGTGTCAAGATCCGTGAGCGCGCGAGCGAGATTCCCGACGATGCGACGGTCGCGGAGATGACGGAAGCCCAGCGTTTCGGCGTCCTGTGCGAGGAGTATATCGTCGACGGCGTCTTTGGCACCTATCGCGCCTGGCTGGCGGGGGAGTACGGGGACTTGCCTATCGGGGAGATAAACGCGAGCCTCGCCTGCCTGATCAGCGCCACGGCGGACGGTATGAAAGATATATTTAAGTAAGTGATTGTTTGGAGTACGGATGGCAACGCAGGCAGCAGAACAGATGGAGCGGACCGCTGGGCAGGAACTCGCTGTCGAGCTGGGCAACCAGGTCGCGGGTGCCCGCAAGGTGGTGAAGCAGGCGGCTCATGCGGCTGCGCGCGCCCAGGTGAGCCGGGTGCGCGAGGCGACCAAGACCACCAAGTCGGGCCGTACACGGGAGAAGATCCTGCGCGCCGCCTCCGACCTCATCGTCGAGCGGGGCAATACGGACTTCCAGATGAGCGAGGTCGCGGCCCGCTGCAACATGTCCAAGGGCGCACTTTATTATTACTTCCCCGACCGCGACGCCATGGTGGAGGAGATCTTCACGCGCGTAGTCGACGACTTCGCCGCCCTACAGGAGAGCGTGGCGGCCAACGCCCGCTCTGCCGAGGAGGCGATCAAGGGCCTGATCGGCGTCTTCTGCGAGACGATGCAGGACGGCGGGCTCTTCGTCACGGCCATCGCGTCCGAGATGCTGCGTGGCGGCATGGCGGTGACGCCCGAGATCTACAGCCGTTTCGACCGCATTGCCAAGATAGTGACCGTGCAGATCGAACGCGCCCAGACCGAGGGCATCGTCCGCGCGGACGTCGACCCGGACATCTCGGCGGTCACCCTCTGCGGCGGCATCCTGTCCGGCGCCGCGCGCCAGATCTATCGCGACCCCGACGGCATCGACGCCGATGCGATGGCGGATGCCCTCTACGAGATCATCATCGACGGCATCGGTACGGAAGCCTCGCGCGGCCGCGTCGCCTAGACGGGCGTGCCGAGATTTTTGAAGACGATTCAAAAATCGCTTTACTTGAACAGGGGCTTGACGTAGCCTAATCCAGGCTCGTCAGGAGGCGTGGGAAGACCGCGCAAAGAGCTTAGAAAGGGTTTTCCATGGCACACAAGAACTACCTCTTCACCTCGGAAAGCGTGACCGAGGGCCATCCCGATAAGATGTGCGACCAGATCTCGGACGCCATCGTCGACGCCATCCTCGAGAAGGAGGCCCGCCTCGAGAAGGAGGGCTACATCAGCCCCTCCGGCGTGCCAGCCTGCGTCAAGAACGTGCGCTGCGCCATCGAGACCTTCACGACCACGGGCACCATCGTCGTGATGGGCGAGGTCCGTACCCAGGCCTATGTGGACGTGCAGCAGATCGTGCGCGACACCGTGCGCCGCATCGGCTACGACCGCGCCAAGTACGGCTTCGACGCCGACACCTGCGGCGTGATGAACCTCATCCACGAGCAGAGCCCCGACATCGCCCAGGGTGTCGACGGCACCTTCGCCCGCTCGGACGACGACGAGATCGATAAGATCGGTGCCGGCGACCAGGGCATGATGTTCGGCTACGCCTCCGACGAGACCGACGTCCTCATGCCCATGCCTATCTACCTGGCCCAGAACATGGCGCGCCAGCTGGCCCGCGTGCGCAAGAACGGCACCCTGGCCTACCTGCGCCCGGATGGCAAGACTCAGGTCACGGTCCGCTACGAGGACGACAAGCCCGTGGAGGTCACGGCCGTGGTCGTCTCGACCCAGCACGCCGCCGACGTCAAGCTCTCCCAGATCCGCGAGGACATGATCGAGCACGTCATCAAGCCGGTGCTCGACGCGCAGGGCATCGAGTGGAGCCACGCGGACATCTATGTGAACCCCACCGGCCGCTTCGTGGTGGGCGGCCCCATGGGCGACACGGGCCTCACCGGCCGCAAGATCATCGTCGACACCTACGGCGGCATGGGTCGTCACGGCGGCGGCGCCTTCTCCGGCAAGGACTGCACCAAGGTCGACCGCTCGGCCGCCTACGCCGCCCGCTGGGTGGCTAAGAACGTCGTGGCCGCGGGCCTCGCCCACAAGTGCGAGGTCGAGCTCGCCTACGCCATCGGCGTGCCCCAGCCCCTGTCCATCATGGTGGACACCCAGGGCACGGGCTCTGTGGACGACGAGCTGATCGAAAAGGCCGTCGAGAAGGTCTTCGACCTGCGCCCTGGCGCAATCATCCGCGACCTCGACCTGCGTCGCCCGATCTACGAGAAGACGGCCGCCTACGGTCACTTCGGCCGCGACGACAAGGACTTCACCTGGGAGGCCACCAACCGCACGGAGGAGCTCAAGGCCGCCGTTGCCGAGCTGGCCTAGGGTCGGACAATAGGGGACGTTTCCCTTTTGTCTCATCTGTTTGTCTTAGAGCTGGCCTAGTTCGACCCATTTTGCTTTTCATGAAGGGGCGTTTCCTCGGCAACGGGGGAGGCGCCCCCAATTTGTCTTCGGGAAGTTGCTGTAACTCAGTACATTGCAGTTGAGGCTGAGTACGTCAATCGCTTCACTCAGTACGCCGATATCCTCACTTGGTACGTTCTCGCTTAAATAAATCAAGCTCGTTTGCGAAGGGAGAAACATAGAACTGCAGCTTGTCAGCCTGACTGGTTCGAAAGGAATCGCATGGAGGCGGCCGGAGGGGCGCGCGGGAGCGTACTCAATGAGGCAAACGGCGTACAGAGGTCCAGCAACTACGTATCGAGCAAGGTAAACGGCGTACAGAGGTCCAGCAACTACGTATCGAGCAAGGTAAACGGCGTACTCGGGTCAAGTTTGTACGTACTCAGCAGACGTGTTTGGGTAAAAAACACCGGCGGAAGGAGCAAACACTCCCGCCGGCATTGTTCGATGGTGCGACCTAATCTGAGAGTCGTTAAGACTAGCGGATGTCGAACTCCTTGCAGAGAGCGTCGAAGAGGCTTTGATCCGCGAGCGCCGACGCGAGCTCATTCTGGCGACCTGTCGCTGCGAGCGCGTCCGAGAGTTGCGCTACCTGGCGCATAACTTCAGCGCGCCCTTGCTCTGCACCCTGCTTAATACCGCGAGCGATACCCTGCTCGAAACCCTGCTCGATACCCTGCTTGAGTCCTCGTTCGAGCCCCTCTGCGAGCCCCTGCTCAAGTCCTTCCTCGAGACCCTCCTCGTGACCCATGCGATGTTCGTCCATCATTTTTGTCTGCATGTCCACGAATTCCCTCCTCCTCTCTTCAGAAGAGAGCACCTCCGTGACGGAGCGCTCGATGTCCCTCACAAGATTGTCATCGCTTATTGTATGCCCGGCGAGGTAGTCCAGGACCGCCTGCAGCTCGTTATTTACCTCCCCGGTGGTGCCCCGTGCGTTGAGGTAGACCTTTTGGCTGCCGTCCCAAGGCGCGAAGGAGCCGTCCTCCACGCAGGCTTGGCGGTAGGTGTACCTCTTGAGTCCTCGGCCAAAGGGATCCGAATCGCAGAAGAAGATGACGAAGGTGTCCGGCAGATCCAGGTAGCTCGTGCCCTGGTCGAGCTGCTCGGTATCCATGACAGATTGATAGTAGCGTGCGCGTTTGACCAGCTGTCGCGACGCGTAGTTCTGCATCTCCACATCAAACACCCGGCCGCTGCCGTCCCGCACGTAGGCGTCGAGGCGAACCGACTTGGCCGCCCGCGAGGGAGAGGAGGTGCGCTGCGGGGTGACAACCGAGACCTTCTCGATGGGGATTTCCAGAATGCATTCGAGAAGCCGGCGTGTGACGTCCAGATTTGACTTGAGGACCGCGCCAAACACGTAGTCATCCCGGAATGTGAGGCCGGGCCAGAGCGCCTCGCTGGCGTCCCTGTTGCTGTCGTAATTCAGATTGTGTATGCTGCGTTGCTCCATGAGAAAAACCTCCTGTCGATGGTGAGATGTGCTGGGACAGGGGTGCTTTACTATGGGTAAGATGAATGCGGGTGCATGGCGACCTCCTCTCACAAAACGATCCAAACGGATGTCTTGCTACGGAGGCGCTCACTGTGGAAATGAAAGCCCTCAAGGGCCCCTTATAGCCGCAGGTTATCGCACCAATGCCATGGGACCCGTGCTGTTCAGCCCGAAGGCCAGCCGATTCGTCGACCCCACACCATATAGCGGCAATATTTTAGCATGCAATCACATCTGCGTGCGGGAGCGTTTCTTGTCATAGAGCATGGAGTCCGCCCGAGCGAGGTATTCGTTGAGCGGGGTGGCGGGGTCGTCGCAGCGCGTGTAGCCGAATGTGAGCGAGACCTGGGCTTCCGTCTGCGCGATCGCGGGAGAGGAGACGAGCTTCTCCTCGAGCCTGCGTGAGATTGCCTCGGGGTCGGGGCATTCGGCCGCGCTCACGAAGCACAGGAACTCGTCGCCGCCGTACCGGCATGCGGTGAAGGTCGTGAACTCGTCCTGTATATCGTGGAAGAGCGTGCCGATTTCCCGCAGGACCAGGTCGCCCGTCAGGTGGCCCCAGGTGTCGTTGATCGACTTGAAGTAGTCGATATCGCACATGAAGAGCCAGATTGGCCGGTCTGCCGCGCGTGCGAGCTGGTGGCGGAGCAGCTCCTCCCCGTGCTTGCGGTTGTTGATGCCCGTGAGGGAGTCGAGGTTGATGTAGCCGGCCTGCGTGCTGGTGTAGTAATAGACCATGGCGCCCGTCACGGCGAGGACTGTGAAGGGGGCCGTCCCCCAGACCACCTGCAGCAGGCCGCCGGCGAAGGGGATCGCGGAAAAGATGGCCATCTGGCGGACCTCACCGCGGATGCGCTCGTAGCGGTGCCAATAGCGGGCGATGATGCCCAGGGTGATGAAGTAATAGGTGTAGCAGAAGGTGACCTGCAGGAAGTACAGGCTGCCGCGGACATAGGCGTTGCCGTCCGAGATGTAGAAGATTGCATGCGTCCGGGGCGAGGAGACAATCAGGGTGATCAGGATCGCTATCGGCAGCGTGGCCACGATGCGCCGCACGGGGCCACGGGTCTTGCCCACGAGCAACTCGAGCTTCGTGGCGATGAAGAGGTAGAGCAGGTAGACGTAGAGGGCGGCGGTGACGAGGTCGCCTGCGTTCACGATCCAATTGAGGACTCGCGGGAACGAGTCCCGGTCCAGGAAGCTATAGACCCACAGCGCCTGCATGACCACGGCGACCTGCTCTGTGACGCACAGCATGGTGAAGATCTGCACCTGCGACTGGCTGCCGACGTCGCGGTACATCCGGAAACCAATGACGGAGACGAGTATGCCGCAAAAGACGGCGGTGGCTATATATGAGGAGACGTAGGCGCTGAGGTACATCGGGCCCTCCTGCCTGACGTTCAGTTCGTTCGCCTATCAAGTATACAAGTTCATTGCAGTCCGTGGGTCGCCTGGCGCCACGAGCGAACTGGTAGGCGGAGAGTTGGGACAGTTGGGGGCGTTCCCCTTTTTTCTGAGACAAAAGGGGAACGCCCCCAACTGTCCACCCCCATTGTCACCCATTGCCCGCGGGATGATAGACTCGACTACGTGGCAGACGACGCGGATCGAAGCGGGAGGGGGCAGATGGCCGAGGCGCAGATGACAAACGAGGGCGAGCCCATGCTGGGCAAACGCGATACAATCAAGCTGCTCGCGCACCTGCTTGCGCCCTACCGAGGACAAGCGGTGACCACGCTTGCCCTGCTCATGTGCGACATCGTGGGCATGCTTTACATTCCAACCGAGCTTTCGGCCATGGTCAATGCGGCGATCTCGCGCCAGGGCGCCGACCTCGGGGCGCACGGCATCCGCATGCTCGTGGCCGCGATTGCGGGCTCGGGCGGCTGCATCGCCTCGTACTACCTGGCGAGCCGGCTTGCCGCCAATGTGGGCCGCGACCTGCGCATGGCCATCTATAGGAAGTCGCTCGAGCTCTCGGTCGCGGATTTCTCGCGCATCGGCACCGGCTCGATGATCACCCGCACCATGGGCGACGCCAACGTGGTGCAGCAGACCCTCATGATGTCCTTCGTGATGCTCGCACCGGCACCCGTGGCCTGCGTGGTCGCGATCGCCCTGTCCTTCGCGACGGACTGGCAAATGGGCGTCGTGGTGCTGCTCGTCACCGTGATGATGCTGGTCGTGACCGCGCTCGCCATCGTGCGCGCCACGCCAATCTTCATGCGGATGCAGGAGCTGGTCGACGCCATGAACACGCGCCTGCGCGAGTCGATCACGGGCGTGCGCGTAATCCGCGCCTTCGGCCGGCAGCGCCTGGACCGCGAGCGCCTGGACACGACCTTCGAGGGCTATGCGAGAAGCGCCATCCGCGTCAATTACGTCTTCACGCTCGCCGACTCGCTCACCTTCTTCCTCATGAACGGCGTTGAGGTCGCGATCACCTGGGTCGGCGCCAACCGCGTCGGCGCTCTCGCGATGCAGATCGGCTCGATCTCGGCTTTGGTCGATTACGCCATGATCGTGATGTTCATGATGATGATGGCGCAGTTCGCCCTCCTGCAGATCCCGCGCGCCCGCGCCTGCCTGGCCCGCGCAGTCGAGGTGCTCGATACCGAACCGCGGGTGCAGGACGCGTCCGACGCTCAGACCAACCATCTTGAGCTCTCGGCCCAGATGGAGGAGGAGAGGGAGAGTTGGGGTGCCGGTGGTGCGGGTTCATCCCCCCACGAGGTCCTGCGCTTCGACCGTGTCTGCTTCCGTTTTGACGATGCGGATGAGTACACCCTGCGCGACCTCTCCTTCGCCCTCAACCGCGGCGAGACCACGGCCGTGATCGGCAATACTGGCTCGGGCAAGTCGACGATCGCCAAGCTGATGCTCCGCTTGTTCGATGTGACCGACGGCGCGATTCTTGTCGGTGGCCGGGACCTGCGCAGCCTGCCCCAGCGCGAGTCCAGGGCGCATGTGGCCTATGTGCCTCAGCAGGCCTGGCTCTTCTCGGGCACCATCGCGGACAACCTGCGCCATGGTGCTCCCGATGCGACCGACGAGGAGCTCTGGCACGCGCTCGACGTCGCCCAGGCGACCTTTGTGCGGGAGCTGCCCGACGGTCTTGCCGCTCGTGTCTCCCAGGGCGGCAAGAACTTCTCCGGCGGCCAGCGCCAGCGCCTCGCCATCGCACGTGCCCTGGTGCGCAAAGCCGACCTCTACGTCTTCGACGACTCATTCTCGGCGCTCGACTACAAGACCGACGCCGCCCTCCGCCACGCCCTCAAGGGCGAGCTCGCCGATGCGGCGACCCTGATCATCGCCCAGCGCGTGAGCACCATCCGCGACGCTACCCAGATCGTCGTGCTCGACGAGGGGTGCGTCGTCGGGCTCGGCACGCACGACGAGCTCATGGCCACCTGCGAGGCCTACCGGGAGATCGAGGAATCCCAGACGAGGGGAGGTGGCGACGATGAGTAGCGCAGAGGCGCGCGACGACGAACTCCGGCCCGAGGCGAACGGGGCCGCCGAGGTTGTTGAGGCCGACGAGGATACCCCGAAAGACGCCGCGGGCACCGCCAAACGCCTCTGGCAGGAGGCGAAGAGCGAGCGGTGGCGCCTGATCGTCGCGACCGTCAGCGCGACCTTCTCCGTAGCGACGCACCTGTGGGCGACGACCTATTCGGGCGGGCTGATCGACCTGCTCTGGGCCAAGATCAAGGCCCACTTCGTGGCGGGCACTCCCTTCCGCGTGACCTGGGGCGACGGGCTCGAGCAGATCCTCATCTACCTGGGCATCTGGACGCTCGCCTGGGCCCTCTACTCCATCCAGATCTTTGTGATGGCTTCCTTTGCCGAGCGGCTCAACCTTCAGCTCCGCCGCCGCATCAGCGCCAAGGTCTCGCGTCTGCCGCTCTCGTATTTCGACCGCCACCAGCCGGGGGATACGATCAGCCGCGCGACCAACGACCTCGACAAGGTCTCCGAGGTCCTGCAGCGCGGCGTGCTCCAGCTCCTGATGGCCGTGGTGTCGATCGTCGGCGCCTTCTCGCTCATGTTCCTGACCGACGTGCGGCTGGCGCTCGTCTTCGGTGCCTTCGCCGTGGCGACGCTTGCCCTTACCAAGGTCGCCGGCGCCAAGACCATGGCCGTGGCCGCGCGCAGGCAGAATGTGATGGGCCGTCTCACGGGCAGGATCGAGGAGAACTACAGCGGGCGCACCGTCGTGGTCGCCTATGGGCTCGAGGACAAGACCCTGGCCGAGATGCAGGCGGATGCGGACGAGCTCGCGCGCGAGAGCGCCCATGCCGATTTCCTGACTGAGGCCATCGGACCCGCCACCCGCTTCGTCATGCGCCTCGCGCAGGTCGTCGTGGGTCTCCTTGCGGGCAGCATGGTCGTAACGGGGCAGATGACGGTGGGCGGCTTCCAGACCTTCTTCGGCTACATGTTCGTCGCATCCGACCCGCTCACGCAGCTGTCGATGACGCTCAACATGCTGCAGGGGGCGCTCGCAGCGGCCGAGCGCGTCTTTGCGCTGCTGGACGCGCAGGAGGCGGAGCCGGACCCCGTGGAGCCCGCCCTGCCCGCAGCCGAGACGTGCGGCCGTGTCGTGTTCGAGCACGTGAGGTTCGGCTATACCCCTGAGAACACGCTCATGCACGATGTGAGCTTCGTGGCCGAGCCCGGTCAGAAGGTCGCGATCGTCGGCGCGACCGGCGCGGGCAAGACGACCCTGATCAACCTGCTCATGCGCTTTTATGAGGTCGATGCCGGGCGGATCACGCTCGACGGCGTCGATACGCACAAGATGACCCGCACGGACCTGCGCCGGCAGTTCGGCATGGTGCTGCAGGACTCCTGGCTCTTTGAGGGGACCATCGCGGACAACATCGCCTATGGTCGGCCGGACGCAACGCGCGAGGAGGTCGAGGCGGCCGCACGAGCCGCTCACGTCGACTTTTTCGTCCGCACGCTGCCGCGCGGCTACGACACGATGGTCGAGAACGGCGGCGAGAACCTTAGCCAAGGCCAGCGCCAGCTGCTCACCATCGCGCGCGCCATGCTGACCGACCCCGCCATCCTCATCCTCGACGAGGCGACCTCCAGCGTCGATACCCGCACCGAGCAAGCGATTGTCCGCGCCATGGAGGCCATCATGGAGGACCGCACGAGCTTCGTGATCGCGCATCGCCTGTCGACAATCGTGGATTCCGACCTCATCCTGGTCATGGATCACGGCACCATCATCGAGCAGGGCAACCACGCGCAGCTCATGGCCGCGGGCGGCGCCTATGCCGAGCTCTATCGCAGTCAGTTCGCGTAGGCAATCTGTCCTGCCGCGGTACGGTCTCGCACGGGCCGGGCTCCATTGCCCGTCTGTTCTGACGACGAACACGTAGCCTCCGACGACGGCTACGTAGGTCCTGACGACGGACTCGTAGCCACAAACGACGACAACGTTGATTTACGATCTGCGGGCCTTTCTAGCTCGCAAATCGACGTAACCGTTGTCGGGTGCTACGAGCTCATTGCTAGAGGCTACGAGTTTGTCGTTGTCGATGCCGCACGGTCCTGCAACCATGTGCAGGTTGCAGGATTTTTCCAATAACTCGACTCTGTTTGTACGGTCAACAACAAACATGGTCGCAAGCTTCCGTACACGCAGGCCTAGTTTGCAAAGATGTGACAGTGGGACGGCCGCGTGCGGGTCGGGCGGACTTTTGCGGCTGAGCGGGACGGAGCGACGCGCGGGAGGCCGCATCTGTCTGAGCGGCGAAGCCGCGAGTTATGCGGCCTGCGCGCCGCGGAGGGCCGCTCGTTTTGCCGCAAGGGAGCCCGGCCCGCACGCGGCTGGCCCGCGTCGGGATACAAGGGGTGCCTTGCGGGCTCGGCTCGCGGCTGGATGCGGGGTGTTTGGCATGGTGTCCGCCGCAAGCGGTATGCTGTGAGCCACGTTGAGATGCGGGACGGAAGCGGGGGAGACGTGCGATACGCGAGCGTGGTGGTGGACATACCGGCCCGTGAGCTCGACCGGGCTTTCGACTATGCGGTGCCCGAAGCGCTGGCGTCGCAGGTCGAGGCCGGGGCCACCGTGCTTGTGCCCTTCTCCCACCGCGAGGTGGTCGGCTATGTCGTGGCCCTCTCGGACGAGCCGCCCACGAGCGTGCCGGCGGCCAAGATCCATCCGTTCAAGCAAGTGTTGGCGCCATCCGCTTTTGACGAGGTCGGCGCGCGCGTCGCACTTTGGATGAGTGAGGAGTACGCTTGCCCGCCTGCGACCGCCCTGCATCCCTTCCTTGCGCCGGGGCAACGGACACGCGTGGTGCGCGCGGAGGACGGGACCTGGGCGCTTGTGAACGAGAAGGCCGGTCCCGTCGACGACCGCTGGGCCCGGCTGGCGGAGGGCGCCGCGGAGTTCACGCCGAGGAAGAATGCCGTCAAACAGCGCGAGGTCCTCGACGCCCTGGCTGCGGGCCCCGTCCGCATAGCCGAGCTCGGCGCGATGCTGCCCGGTGCGGCCTCCGCCGTGCGCGCCCTTGCCAAGAAAGGCGTGGTCGCCGTCGAGGTGAGGCGTCGCGTGCGTGGCGCGGAGACGACCACACTTTCAAGCGCCCGCGCCGCCCGCCCAGCCGAGCTGACGGTGGGCCAGAAGACGGCGCTTGCGGCGATCGACGCGGCGCGAGAGAGCGGAGCTGGCGATGTCGTCCTGGTCGATGGTGTGACGGGCTCCGGCAAGACCGAGGTCTACCTCGATGCGATCGAGCATGCTCGCGCCGGCGGCAAGAGCGCCTTGGTCCTTGTGCCCGAGATCTCCCTCACGGCCCAGACGGTCGGCCGCTTCCGCAGCCGCTTCGGCGACGACGTGGCCATCCTCCACTCTCGCCTGTCGACCGGTGAGCGTTACGACCAGTGGGACTTAGCCCGCCGCGGCGAGGCCCACGTGGTGGTGGGCGCCCGCTCCGCCCTCTTTGCCCCCGTGCCCAACCTGGGTCTCATCGTGATCGACGAGGAACATGAGGGCACCTATAAGCAGGACACGGCGCCCCGCTACCACGCCCGGGAGGTCGCGGCCTATATGGCCCGCCAGCGGGGATGCGCCCTGGTCCTGGGATCGGCGACGCCCTCGCTTGAGAGCCTCGAGCGCTGCCGTGAGGGGAGCTTCGCTGGCGCACGCTGGACCCGGGTGCGGATGCCCGAGCGACCGGGTGCGTCGGTCCTGCCCCAGGTGCAAATCGTGGACATGACCAAGCAGGCAAAAAGCCAGCAGGCTGTCTTTTCCGCGCCGCTTGCCGAGGCGATCGAGGACGTCGTCCGCCGACGCGAGAAAGCCGTACTCTTGCTCAACCGGCGCGGATTCGCAAGTTTCCTCATGTGCCAGGACTGCGGCTGCGTGCCCGAGTGCCCGCACTGCTCGACCGCGCTCACCTACCACGAGCGCACCCACGAGCTGGTCTGCCACAGCTGCGGCCGGCGCTGGCCGGGCTATCTGACCACCTGCCCCAACTGCGGCTCCCACTACATCGGCGCCTACGGTATCGGCACCCAGCGCGTTGAGGACGAGCTCCGCATGCTGCTCGCTTCGCTGGGCGAAGCGGGGGAGGGGGTGGAGGTCATCCGCATGGATGCCGACACCACGGCCAAGAAGAACGCACATCAGGAGCTGCTCGAACGATTCGACGCGGCCGAGTGCGCGGTCCTTCTTGGCACGCAGATGATCGCCAAGGGCCTCGATTTCCCGGAGGTCACACTCGTGGGCGTGATCAATGCGGACACCACGCTCAAGCTGCCCGACTTCCGTGCTGCCGAGCGCACCTATGACCTGCTCGAACAGGTCGCCGGCCGGGCTGGCCGCGGCACGCGTCCCGGGCGGGTGATCATCCAAAGCTACTGGGCGGGCCATCCCGCGGTGGCCTGTGTGGCCACCCATGATCGCGATACCTTCGCGGCGGCCGAGTTGGCCGTCCGTGCCGAAGCAGGCTATCCGCCCTACACCCGTCTGTCCAACGTGCTGGTCTGGGGCCCACGCGAAGCGGACGTCCGGGCCTGCACGGACCGCATTGCCGCCGAGCTGCGCCGGGCCGCGGGACGTGGCTGGGAGGTCGTCGGCCCCGCCGACTGCGTGAAGGCCCGCGTCAAGGACCGCTACCGCCGGCACGTGCTCGTGAAGTCGCCCATCGGCTCAGAGCCAGGTCCGGTGCTGGCTGCCTGCGTACGCGCCGCCGCACCGCCGCGGGGTGTGAGCGTATCGGTCGATGTGGATGCCGAGGACCTCATGTAGCGACCGCCGTGTACGGATTGGCGGGGATGCGACGCCCCCATATTTGCGGGGTATGGCTAAGATGTGATGGGATACCACTGTGGGAAGGAGGGCACGTGCGCGTCTGTGTGGGCGATCTGGTGGCCCTTGCCGAATCGGCGTTCGACCGGGCCACGGCCGAGCAGATCGCGACGGTGTGCGGTGTCGGCTCGCCCGAGGGGCTCGAGGGAGTCTGGGTGGACCTGTCCCCGATCGAGACCTGCGAGGTCGGGCGCATCTTCGCCCGGGCGCTCGACGGCCGTTCGGTCTACACCCGCACGCATGCGCGCAGCGTCGCCCGCCGGAGTCGCGCGTTGGCCTATCAGCGCGGGATGGACGACGAGGGCGCGTCTCGCCTCTACCTCGCCGGCGCCCTGCACGACATCGGTAAGCTCAGGGTGCCCTCCATGGTCCTCAACAAGCCCGGACGTCTGACCGAAACCGAGTTTGCCCAGGTCAAACGCCATGCCATGTGGACCTGGGAGATGGCGGGCTCAGTCGCGGGCCTCGAGGACGTGCGCCGTTGGGCGGGCTATCACCACGAGCGTCTCGACGGCTCGGGCTATCCCTTCGGTCTGACGGCACCCGACCTGGACGAGCCCTCTCGCATCGTGGCCTGCGCGGATGTCTATTCGGCCCTCACGGAGCTGCGCAGCTATCGTGTGACGAGCACGCCCGAACAAGCCCTCGAAACGATGCGCGATCAGGCCCGCGAGGGCAAGCTCGATGCGCGGCTTGTGGAGGACGTTGCCGAACTGGTGCGTACCGACAAGTACGAGGCGTGAGCAGTCCGCCTTTGGGTACCATGTGATACGTGAAGAACGAGATAACCCGTGCAAGAGGGAGTATGTATGAGTGTTGCTGACGACATCGTGGTGGGCTTCGACGAGCGCCTGTCCACGGAGTGCGCGCCGGTCGAGACGATCGACGGCCACATCCGCGAGCTTGCCCGCCGTATGCTCGACGACATGTACGCGACGGAAGGCGTGGGCCTTGCGGCACCTCAGGTGGGCGAGCTGATCCAGTTGATCGTGATCGATGTGGATTACGCTGAGCCGGGTGGCCAGAAGAACCCCTATGTTCTGATCAATCCCGTGATCGTCGTCAAGGATGGCCCCGAGCGCACCACGGGGGAGGGCTGCCTGTCCTTCCCGGGAATCACCTGCCCGGTCTCGCGCCCGAGCCATGTGGTCGTGCGCGCCCGCAACCTGGACGGCGACCTCATGCAGTACGAGGCCCGCGACAACCTTTTCGCCGTCTGCCTACAGCACGAAATCGACCACCTGCACGGCGTCACCATGATCGACCACCTGCGCCCCTCCCAGCGCGCCGAGGCCATCCAGGAGTTCGAGCTCGCGCTCGAGAACGGCGCCAAGCCGGGCGACGTCGGGGGCGATGACTAGGTGGCGGCGGAAAAGAAGGACGCGCTTCGCATCGTCTTTATGGGCACGCCGGACTTCGCGGTGCCGCCGCTCGAAGCGCTCGCGGAGGCCTTCGACGTACAGCTGGTGCTGACGCGACCCGACGCCGTGCGCGGACGGGGCAGGGCCCTCGTTCCCTCACCGGTCAAGGAACGCGCACTTGAGCTGGGCATTCCCGTGCTCGAGACTAAGCGGATCCGCGAGGACGAGCTGGCTGCGATTCGCGAGGCCGCCCCCGACGCGATCTGCGTGGCGGCTTATGGCGCGATTCTTCCCGACGATATCCTCGGCGACCGGGTCGCGCGGCTTGGCTGCGTGAACGTCCATGGGTCGCTCCTGCCGCGTTGGCGCGGCGCAGCCCCCATCCAGCGCGCCATCCTCGCGGGCGACGAGCGCATCGGCGTCTCCATCATGCGCATGGCGCATGACTTGGATGCGGGCCCTTGGTGCCGACAGGCGTCGGTCGATCCCGCCGACAAGGGAGCAGAGGAGCTGATGGACGAGCTTGCCCGACTGGGTGCAGCCGAGCTGGTGGAGGCCCTGCACGACCTCGACGCCGGACGTGCCGTCTGGCACGAGCAAGACGAGGCCCTTGTCACCTATGCAAAGAAGATCGAGAAGGCCGAGATGCGCCTCGACCCCGCCGATTCCGCCGAAGCGAATCTGCGTCGTGTACGCGCCGCTACCGATGCGGCGCCGGCCCGGACCCAGGTCGCGGGACGCGGCGTCCGCGTGATGGTCGCCCGCCATACCGAGACGGACATAGACGCCGGTGCCGTTGTCGTGAAGGGCGGCCGCGTCTTGCTCGGCTGTTCCGATGGGGCGCTCGAGCTCATGAGCGTGAAGCCCGACGGCAAGCGCGAGATGGAGGCCAAGGCCTGGGGTGCCGGCCTGCGCGGCGACCTGACGTGGGGCGAGGCGTAGTGGGCAGGGTTGCTCCTGCCAGGGCGGTCGCGCTCGATGCGGTGTCTGAACGCCGCCGTCGCGGCGCCCGTATGCGCGACCTCCTGCGCTCGTCGGGCGGCATGGCCCGGCTCGCCCCGTGCGACCGCGCGCTCGCGTCGCGGCTCGCCCTCGGTGTAACGGCGACCTATGGCGCCCTCGACCTGATGATCGACTCTCACCTGGCGGGTGGCCGCCGTCATCTCGAGCCGCGTGTGCGTGATGCTCTGCAGGTGGCCGCCTATGAGCTCTGTTGGCTCGATACGCCGGTGTCGGTGGTGGTCAGCCAGGGCGTAGAGCTTGTTCGCTCCGTCTCGCCCCGCGCGGCGGGCCTGGCAAACGCCGTGCTCCACCATGTGGCCTCCGAGGATGCGCTCGCGGTGGATGCCGCCCTGCGGCGCATGAACGACGGCGACTCCGACCTTCTCGCCCCCGACGCAGCGCTTGCGAGCGGCATGCCCGAATGGCTTGTCTACCAGCTCATATCCTCCTGTGGTACGGATGCGTGCCGTGAGGTTGCCCTGTCTCAGCTCGCCCCCGCGCCCGTGTACGTGGCCGCAAACCCCGCTCTCATGGCAGAGGGGGAGACGGTCCGTCGTCTGCATGAGGCAGACCTCGGTCCGGTGCCGACGGCGCTGCCGGGATCCTGGTCCCTTGGCGCGCCTGCCCGTCTCGCCCCGTCGGGCTTGGTCGGCAATGCGGTCGTTTTCCCGGCGGACCTTGCCGCCCAGGTCGTTGCCCGTATCGCGGCGCCACGGCCTGGCGAGCGCCTGCTCGAGGTCGGGCAGGGGCGCGGCACCAAGACGGCCCTCCTGCAGGCGGCAGCGCTTGAAGCGGGAGAATTTGCCGAGATCGTCGCAATCGATTCGCAGGAGGGCAAGGTCCGTCTTGCCTCGAGTCGTATGGCCATTGCCGGCATGTCTGCCCATGTGGCGTCGCTTGCCTTCGATGCTTGCGCACTCGATCGCCCGGGCTTACCAGCCGAACTGACGGGCCGCTTCGACACGGTCTTCCTCGACGCCCCCTGTTCCGGCACCGGCACCCTGCGCCGCCACCCCGAAATCGTGTGGGGGCTCGAGCGCGGCTCCGTTGCCATCAACCGTCCCGACGGCCTCCCTGCGCTCCAGCTCCAGATGCTGCGATCTGCCTCCGCGCGCGTTCGCCGCGGCGGCGCCCTCGTCTACGCGACCTGCTCGCTCCTCTCCCAGGAGGATGAGGAGGTTGTGAGCGAGTTCCTCGAGGGGCCGGAAGGGGAGGGCTTCGAGCTTGTCTCGGCCCTCGACGCACCCGGCGTGCGCTCGCTCGATGAGGTGGGCCGCGCGCTGGTCGCCGCCGATGTCGACCCGGACGGCACCTACGTCACGCACCCGACTCCCGGCGGCTGCGACGGCCATTTCTGTGCCCGCATGGTCCGGGTGTCATAGCTGCCAGCTCGACGGGCCCGAACAGGCGGGGCTTACACCCCTTTGGGCAAGGCGCTCGGAAAAGAAGGACGCTTTTCCTCGCTTGCTCAGGTAATAGTGCAGAAAGTTACCTTCGCAACATGCCCAAAGGGGTGCAAGCCCCTCCAGTTCGGACCGAGGGGCCGGAGTCTGCGCCCTATGGGGCATGTTGCGAAAGTCGATTCCCAATCTAAGACTTGAGCAAGCGAGCAAAAGCGTTTTTCTTTTGCGAGCGCCTTGCCGCATAGGGCGCAGGCTCCGGGCCCCGACTAGCCAATCAAGAATGCGGCGAGCACACCGGCTGAGCAGGTCACGCGGGCGGTGGGGGAGACGACCTCGTTGGAGACACCGCGGTCGCTGAGCGCGCCTAGCGTGAAATCGCGCAGCTCCCAGCGCAGCCCCTCCTCGCTCACGGTCGCATCGCCCACCAGGGCCACGGCGGAGAATGTCTTGCCGACGGCAGCTTCGTTCAGGTCCCATGCGGGCTCGCCGTCGGGGGAGAGGATGCGGTACTCGAGCCGCCGTCCGCCCGTGTCCTCCACGACGCGCGGCGCGCAGTCCCGTGCCGTGACGAGCTCGCCGAGCACACAGAGTGCATGGTCGGTACGGCCCCCGGAGCAGCAGGTCAGCGTCGCGCGCAGACGGGCGTGGCGCCGCGCGGCCTCATGGCGCGCGCAGTCGAAGGCGAGGGTCATGTCGGTCACGTATTTGTCGGCGGGGTAGTGGATTACGCGCTCGGCAACCCGACGGGCCCAGACGCCTGCCTCGTCCGAGACCGTGTCGTCGTCACCGCAGAAGGCGTCTGGGACGATTCCCGCGGCATGGAGCATATCTGCCCCGCGGTCGCAGGCGATCACGTAATCGGCCTCCGCCGCAAGCTTCCGCACCAGATCGGCGGACGACCGCTCGGGCGACCCTGCCACGATCAGCGCGTGCAGGTCGCCTTCCGGCTCGCCGGCGTACGGTCGCTCGTAGTCTCGGAGCAGCGCAAGCGAGAGCTCGGGGTAGCCGTGCGCGAGGATGTCGCTATGCGCCGACATAAAGGCTTCGTCGCGGCCGTCGTGGTCGTTGAGGAGGGCGACCACGGGAAAGCCTGCGTCGTGGGCAGTCCGAGCGCCGAACGGGGCGTCCTC
>OMXZ01000016.1 GCA_900315165.1 uncultured Actinomycetes bacterium
GGCATCCACATCCGTCCGCACGACATAGCGGGCGGGCCCGCCGCCCAGGTCCAGGCCGCGCCGCTGGCCGACCGTATAGAGGAAGGCCCCGTCATGGCGCCCCAGCACGCGGCCCGTCTCGAGTTCGACGATGTCGCCGGGGCGGCGGTCGAGCTCGTCCAGCAGGAAGGTGCGGATGCCGACGGGGCCGATAAAGCAGATGCCGTCGGAGTCGGGCTTGTTCTCGACGCCCAGGACCCGGTCGGCGCAGGCGGTACGCACGTCCGCCTTGGTCGCGTAATCGCCGATCGGGAAGAGCGTGCGCGCAAAGGCCGCCTCGGGCACGCGCCAGAGGAAGTAGGTCTGGTCTTTGTGCTCGTCAGCCGCGCGGTGGAGCTCGCAGGAGCCGTCGGCGCCGCGGCGCGTCCGCGCGTAGTGGCCGGTCGCAATCAGGTCGGCACCCTCGGCAAAGGCACGCTCGGCAAAGCTGCCGAACTTCACAGTCTGGCGGGGTTGGGCGTGTAGCCGCGCCGATAGCTGTCGACCAGATAGTCGACCACCGTGCGCTTGTACTCCTCCTCGAAATCCCAGACCTCGAGGTCGCAGCCCAGCGTGACGGCGATGCGCTCGGCATCGGCCAGCTCCTCGGCCCAGGGACAGCGGAAGCCCGGCAGGTCTCGCGACCAATTGCGCATGTAGACGGCCGTGACGTCGTAGCCCTGCTCGATCAAGAGGGCGCACGCGAGCGCCGAGTCGACGCCGCCGGACAGCCCCACAAACACGCGCTCACTCATGGGCGGCCTCCTTGGTAGCAGACGGGGCACCCGGTCGGGAGACGTCGCTCGAAGCGGCCGAGCTTCCCTTACCCTCCAGCGAGATGCCAAGACGAACGCACTCTCCGCGCACAACCTCGATGATCTGATCGGCTGCGTAAGCGACATCCTCGCTGGTCGTCGGCGTGCCGAGGGTCAAGCGGAGGCTGCCCTGCGCGACTTCGTGCGGCGCGCCGACCGCGGCAAGCACATGGCTCTCGGTCATACGGCTCGCGGCGCAAGCGCTGCCCGTCCCCACGTAGACGCCACGTCGCTCGAGCCCGATCACGAGCCGCCGCGCATCGAGACCGGGAAAGGAGATGTGCAACAGGCCGGGCAAGCGGCGCTTGGGGTTGCGCGGGCCCGACACGACCGCACCCGGGAAGGCCTGTGTCAGACGGCGCGCAAGGTCATCCCGCAGGGCGCGCAGATGCCGAGAGCTCTCGGCGCGTCGCGCATCCGCCAGCTCGAGCGCCCGGGCAAAGCCGACCGCGCCGGCCACGTTCTCGGTCCCGGAGCGGACGCCGGACTCCTGCCCGCCGCCCAGCACGAGCGGGCGCAGGCGGACCTCGTCCGACGCCCAGAGGAGCCCGACCTGCTTGGGGCCGTAGATCTTGGCCGCCGAAAGGGTCATCAGGTCGCAGCCGAGCGAGGAGACGTTCACGGAAAGAGCGCCGGCCGCTTGCGAGGCATCCGTGTGCAGGTAAATGGGCCGCCGCTCTCCCGTCTCCAGGCGGCGGGCACGCTCGGCCCTCACGACCTCCGCGATCTCGCGGATAGGCTGGATGGTCCCGATCTCGCCATTGGCCAGCTCGACCGACACGAGCTCGGTCTCGGGGCGGATGGCCTGCCCGACGGCCTCGGGATCCACGCGGCCGTCAGAGGCCACCGGGATGACCGTACAGGTCCGAGCCTGAGCGCAGGCGAGCACGCTGTCATGCTCGATCGCGTCCGTGACCACATGGACGTCCTCCCCGGCCACCGTCGCGAAGGCGAGGTTGTTGGCCTCCGTGGCGCCGGCGGTCAGGACGACGCAATCCGGCCGCGCCCCAATCAGGCGGGCAAGCGTCGCGCGAGCGTCCTCGATGGCCGCGCGGGCGCTGAGTCGGACAGGTAGGGCTCCATGGCCCGCACGACCTCGGGATCCATCGGCGTAGCCGCGGCGTAGTCCAGATATACCTCGCGTGTGTCGCCCACGCTGACCCCCTCACGTCTCGTCGCCCGTCCATACCCGCAACCGCAGCTTCAGATGATACGGGAATGCCACAAAAAAGGCGCCCCGGAGGGCGCCGAATGCGCTGGAGGCGAAGTCCGGATTCGAACCGGAGATCAGGGCTTTGCAGGCCCCTGCCTTACCACTTGGCTACTTCGCCGAGCCGGGAGCTTTCACTCCGTCGGGACTTCCGTCCCTTGTTATGAAAAAGGCCGAACTCGCATCCGGCCGGGAATTACATGGAGCGGGCTACGGGGATCGAACCCGCGACCTCAACCTTGGCAAGGTTGCGCGCTACCAACTGCGCTAAGCCCGCGTCGCAGGAGATAATATACGGGAGTTGTCCGACCGATGCAAGCGTGAATTTGAAAATTACTTCGTTTTCTTTTCGCGCCCCCGCACCCCGCCAACATCATGCAAGGTAGACGGGCTGAAAAATCAGAGCGAGGGCTCCGCGGTCGCATCATCCTCGCGACGGGCGAGCTTCACAATCCGCACAACCGTGCCCGAGCCGCTGTTCTTGGGCGAGATGGTGACGGAGTCCGCCAGCAGGCGCATGAGCTTGATGCCGCGGCCGCGCTCGTTCCAAGGACCGTCGGGCAGGTCTTGGCCGTCGGGCAGGTCCTCGCCTGGCGCCGGCATGCCGCAGCCGCAGTCGCTCACCTCCACCACCACGCGATCGGGATAGCCCGCCACCGTCGTCAGGACGCAGGTGCCGTCGGTATGGTCCACCGCGTTGCCCAGGGCCTCGCCCACTGCCAGCTTGGCGTCGAACCGCTCGTCATCCGAGAAATCGAGCCGCTCGAGCAACGTCTCCACCTTGGCGCGCGCATCGCCCATATCAGCCGGGTCGATCCGGATCACATGGCGCCAGAGCGGCTGCGCGCCCGGGTCGAGCTCGGGGACGTCGACCTCCCCCACGTTCGCGGAGACCGGCGCGAAATCCACCACGCGCGCGAGCGCCAGCGCCCGCATGACCGGCGGCGTCACATTGACGAGCGAGAGCAGCCCGCCCGCCGACCGCATCTTCCTGATCTCGCGGAAGATCAGTCCCATGCCCGCGGAATCGACAAACCCCACGGCGGCCATGTTAAGCACGATGCGCCGGCAGCCGCCGTCGATCAGCTGGTCGATGGAGGCGCGCAGCGTCGCGACGGCCGTCACGTCGAGGTCGCCGTCCACCGGCAGCAGCGCTATGTTGGCATTCGTCCCCATGTGGGGAATTATCCCCAGCTTGACCGATTCATTACACGCGACCGCCCGCCACAGGCGCCCATCCGCCGGGGCGACCCTCTGCATCCGCAGGCGGCATCTGCATCATGGTGTCCGCCTCCGTCGCTAAGATGGGAATGGGAAGGAGGCGCGGGAGCGGACATGGCAGACACGCGGACCGACAACCTGGAACAGCTGGCGCGCGAGCTCGTCGAGCTGGCACGCGGCGTCACCATCGCGGCGGCGCCCTTCCTCGCTGCCTCGACGGGCATACTGACCCCGCGCGCCGAGACGCTCCCGACCCCGTTCGCGACCGACGGCGGCTCACTTTATATAGACCCACGCCTGCTGCTCGGCGACTTCGCCCGCACCCGCGAGATCCCGTCGCATGCCTACGCGCACACCCTCGCCCACTGCATCCTGCTGCACCCCTTCGTGGGCGAGGCGATCGACCGCGCCGCCTGGGACCTCGCCGCCGATATCGTGGCCGACTCGCTTGCCGACGAGCTTCTGGCCAAGACAGGCGCTCCCCTTGCGGGCGACGCTGCCGAGCGCGACCAGATCGTTCGCGGGCTTGCCTCGGAGCTGGGCGACCGCCTGACCACGGAGCGCCTCTACCATCTGCTTCGTCGTGGCGCGCATACCGACGATCGCGGGGCGTGGGCTGTCCTTTTCCATCAGGACGACCACGCACGCTGGTACCCCGCCCCCGAGGAGGACCGACCCAAGCAGAGGGCAGCAGGCCAGGAGGCGCCGCAGACCGACATGGAGCAGACCTGGCGCCACACGGCACAGTCGCTGCGCGTGGACCTCGAGACCCTCTCGCGCAAGAGCGGCACCCTTCTCGCCTCGCTTCTGCGCGAGCTTTCCGTCGGCGCCCACGAGCAGGAGATGGACTACCGGGCCTTCCTGCGCCAGTTCGCGGTGGACGACGAGAGCATCCACCTGTCCGACGACGAGTTCGACTACGTCTTCTATACCTATGGCCTCGAGCTCTACGGCGACATGCCCCTGATCGAGCCGCTCGAGTACCGCCAGGAGCGCCGCGTACGCGACTTCGCGATTGTGATCGACACCTCGAGCTCCGTCACCGAGAAGGTCGTGCAGGACTTCATCGACGCCACCTACGACGTGCTCACAAGCGAGGGCGGCTTCTTCGAGCGCACCTGCATCCACATCGTGCAGGCCGACCGTCGTGTGACGAGCGACACGCGCATCACGAGCGTCGCCGATCTCGACCGCTGGCGGCGGGGCATCCGCCTCTTCGGCGGCGGGGGCACGGACTTCCGCCCCGCGATCGACTACGTGCGCCGCCTGCAGGCCGAGGGCGAGTTCAGCGACCTGCGCGGGCTTGTGTACTTCACGGACGGCTGGGGGATCTATCCCTCCCAGATGCCGCCCTTCAAGTCCGCCTTCGTCTTCTACGACGAGGACCACCGGCCCGAGATCGTCCCCAGCTGGGCCCAGCAGCTCGTCCTGCACCCGGGCCAGTTCGAGACGATGTCGGTCTATGGCCGGGCGGGTGGTCACCACTAATCTCGAACCCACGGCCATCGCAGGACCCACAACCATCGCAACCCAAAGGAGGACCGCATGAACATCAAAGAGGCAACCGACCAGATCGAGGGTGCCGTCCGCGCCTACCTGTCCCACGACGAGCACGGCATCTACCGCATCCCCAGCCGCATGCAGCGTCCCATCATCATGATGGGGCCTCCGGGCGTGGGCAAGACGGCCATCGCCGCCCAAATCGCCGACGAGCTCGGCATCAATTTCGTGAGCTACTCGATCACGCACCACACGCGCCAGAGCGCCCTGGGACTGCCCTACATCGCGACGGCCGAGTTCGGCGGGCGTGAGTACCGCGTCTCACGCTACACGATGAGCGAGATCATCGCCGCCGTCTGGGACGCGATCGAGGCGACCGGCGTGTCCGAGGGCATCCTCTTCCTCGACGAGGTCAACTGCGCCAGCGAGACTCTCATGCCCTCCATGCTGCAGTTCCTCCAGTACAAGACCTTCGGCCAGCACCGCCTGCCCGAGGGCTGGGCCATCGTGTGCGCCGGCAACCCGCCCGAGTACAACCGCGCCGCCCGCGAGTTCGACCCGGCCATGATGGACCGCCTCAAGCGCATCGACGTGGAGCCCGACCTCGACGTCTGGCAGGACTACGCCGCGGCGCACGGCGTCCATCCCGCCATCACCACCTACCTGGCCAACAAGCCGCAGAACTTCTTCCGCGTGCGCGCGTCGGGCTCGGGCGCCCGCATCGTCACGGCCCGCGGCTGGGAGGACCTCTCGCGCATGATCTTAGCCTACGAGCGCGAGGGCCTGCCCGTCGACGGCGCGCTCGTCGCCCAGTACCTGCAGGACCGCGAGGTCGCCGAGGACTTCACCCTCTATTTCGAGCTCTTCGCCAAGTACCAGGACGACTACAAGGTCGCGGACATCCTCGCCGGCAAGACGGACGAGGCGGTCCTGGCCCGCGCGCAGGCGGCCGCGTTCGACGAGCGCGTCGCCGTCGTGAACCTGCTGCTTGCAGCCGTGACGAGCGAGGTCCATGCAGCCGATGCCGCCGAGAAGGCCCTCCGCGCGACCCGTGACGACCTCGTGGCGTGGAAGGGCGAGCTCGAGGGGGCCACGGTCTCCGCGGCCAACGCCGGTAACGGTGCCAGCACCTCCGACGGCAGCGCCAGCGCCTCCGACGTCCCCGCCGACCCGCTCGCCAGCATCGACGCGCGCCTCGCCTCCGTGCGCAAGAAGGACGCTGACGCCCGCGCCCGCGGGGTCGCCAGCGAGGACCGTCAGCTTGCGGGCGTCATGCATGCCGACTTCCTCGGCCGCTGCCGCATGGCGGTCGCCCGCGTGGCGCAGGAGCATGCCGGGGCTGACCCCTACGAGGCAGCCAGGTCCGTCTTCAACGACCTCGTGCGCGAGACCGCGTCGTCGCAGACCGAGGCGGCCACGCGGCTCGACCGCGCGCTCGGCTTCCTCGACACCGCCTTCGGCGACGGCCAAGAGATGCTCGTCTTCACCTCGCGCGTAGCCACCGATCCCGTTGCGACGCACTTCATCGCAGCGCATGGGCCCAAGAGCTTTGCCGCCCATGCCCGCGCGCTGATGTTCGACGAGCGTGGCCTCGACCTCCTCAAGCGTCTCGAGGCCCTCGGCTAACGACTCATCCCGTCATCGCCCGTCCGCCATTCCGCGCCCATCCCCTCGTCGTGTTTTCGTCGTCTGAACGCAACCGGAAGGGGTCTTATTCGAGATCACAAACACAACCGGAACAGTAAACTTGGATCTGCGACCTGCGGTTTTATCTCAAAATACCCGCTCCGGTTGTGTTCGCGCCAAGGCTGGCCAGCACAACCCGCTAGCCCTCACGAAGTCGGCAGTGGGGCCACCAATCCACGCACCTGAAAATCCCACACCAACCAATCCCCGACCAATATCCTTCGCGCGGGACCATAATGAGAAGCGTCTATGGCGGAATGCGAGATATCCATGGCGAAGATTCATTCGAAAGAACCTGAAGGGACGCCTGATGACAGACGATAAACGGCACTCCCGATGGGCGCGGTGCGCTCGTCAGGCCGTCTTTGTCGCGATGCTCCTGCTCTGTTGCCTAGTCACCGTGCCGGGATGCGGGTCTGGCACCAATGGGAGCGCCGCGTCGGGGAGCGATGGCGAGGTTGCGGCAGAAAGCGTTTCGGCCTCGACGGAAACGAATGGCAAGGACGATGATGCCGAGGCATCGCCTGCTGTCGACCGCGAGACCGTCTACTACGACGTCGAGCACGTCGTCCTCTACCTCGACGCCTATGGCGAGCTGCCGCCCAACTACCTCACCTCCGACGAGGCCCGCAACCTGGGCTGGGAGGGCGGACCCGTCGACCCCTACCGGAAGGACGGGGCCATCGGCGGCGATCATTTCGGCAACTACGAGGGCCTGCTGCCCGACGGCGACTACCATGAGTGCGACATCGACACGCACGGCAGCCGCCGCGGCGCCAAACGTCTGGTATGGTCGACGGACGGGCATTATTACTACACCGAGGACCACTACGCGAGCTTCGTCGAGGTCATCCCCGACGGCGACTCCGTGACGTACGGCGACACATTCGACTAACAGAAGAGGTACCGCATGAAGACTTACCTGCTCGACGGCAACGACATGACCACCAAGGAGGCGGCCCACGACGAGCTCGCAGCCAAGCTCGGCCTGCCCGCGGACTACGGCCGCAACCTCGACGCCCTGCACGACTGCCTGCGCGGCCTGCCCGCCGGCGACATCGTGCTGGAGCACGCCCCAGCGTTCGCCCAGCTCGGCGACTATGCCGACAAGGTGTTGGAGGTCTTCACCATCGCCACGCTCGAGCGCGAGGACCTCACCTTCCAGCTCCTCGACGGCGACACCCCCGTCACGCTCGACCTCGCGCTCCCCCTCGCTGACCTCGTCACGGCCCATCCCGAGCTTAAGGACCTTCTCGCCGAGATGGGCATTGAGGACGTACCGGCCGGCAAGACCCTGACCGAGATCGCGCGTGAGTTGGACGTCGACTCCTCCATCCTCGTCTTCTCGCTCGAGGCCTCAGGCTACGAGGTCGCGGGCTACACCCCCGAGGAGCGCGAGCCGGTCGACAGCGTCGTGCCCGACATCCTGAGCGGTCTTTTCGCTGACCGCGAGTACGACCCGCGCCCCGTCGACAACATGATCCACGAGGCCCGGATGGCAAACGAGAACCAGTCCATGTACGCCCGCATGGAGGAGGCCGTCCGCCGTGCCGAGCGCGAGGGGCGCCTCTAGAATGGCCCGCCACGCCCGCATCGCGCGCGCAAGCTCGATCCTCGTGATCGGCTGCGGATCGGTCGGCGCCTCGATCGCCTCCAAGCTCTCCGCGCGCGGCTACGACGTCACCGTGGTCGATTCATCTCAGGCCGACCTCGACCGCCTGACCGACGACTTCACGGGCTTCACCGAGCTCGGCCGCGAGACCAGCTGCGAGCTCCTCGAGGCCTGCGGCATCCGCGAGGCGTCCATGGTGCTCGCCTTCTCCGAGCGCGACAATACCAACATCCTGGTCGCCGAGCTCGCGCGCCGCATCTATGGTGTGCCCGAGGTCTACGCGCGCCTTTTCGATGACAGTCGCGCCGACCTGCTCGCGCCCTGGGACATCGAGGTCCTGAGTCCGCGGCAGCTCTGCGAGGATGAGTTCTGCCGCGTGTCGGGCCTCGCGCTCGACGACCCCGCCGACGTCGAGGCCGAGTCCCGCGCCGCCGAGCATCCAGCCGACCCATCCCCGCAGCGTTCCGAGCATACGCGGCACCATGCAGGTATGCAGGTGCTCGTGATGGGTGCCAACGACCAGGCCTTCTATATGACCGCCTCCCTGCTCGAGGGCGGCCACCGCGTGACCGTGGTCGCCGAGAGCCGCTCGCAGGCGCGGCGCTTTGCCGAGGCCTACGACGCCCTGGTCCTGCACGGCGACCCGTCCGACCCCGACACCCTCGCCCAGATCGACACGTCGGACGTCGACGTCGCGATCGCTTTGGCCGAGCTGGACGAGAAGAACTTCGTGAGCTGCCAGGTCGCCCGCGAGCTCTACGGGATCCCCAGGACGGCCTGCACCGTGCGCGACCCCCGCAACGTCGAGGCCTTCCGCCAGATGGGCGTCTCGCTTGTCTTTTCCGCCACCTACGACTTCGCCCGCATGATCGGCCAGGCCTCCACGATGGAGGACGTCGCCGCGATGGTCGCAAGCGATGCGCGCTAGCACGCGACAGAGACGGAAGTCCGAGCCGCCCGTCGAGGGCTGGCGGCTCACGGTGGGCTACCTGGGCGTGATGCTCTGCATCATCGGCTTCATGCTGCTCATGCCACTGGTCCTGCTCCCCTTCCATATGGATGAGATTGCCTACGCGCACTGCTTCTACGCGCCCGGGCTTGCCGCCGTCGTCCTCGGCTGGCTTGGCTGGGAGACGATCCACGCCCGTCCCAAGGCGCCGCTCGCCCCAGGCCAGGACGCGACCGTCATCGTGCTGACCTGGATGCTCGCGATGACCGTGGGCGCCCTCCCCTTCCTGCTCACGGGAAGCTGCCGGACCTTCACCCAGGCCGTCTTCGAGACGATGAGTGGGCTTTCCACCACGACCTTCACGGTGCTCGACGTGGAGCGGTGCCCGCAGCTCATCCTCCTTTACCGCTCGGCTTTGCTTTTCTTTGGCGGCATCGGCCTCGTGCTCATCATGGTCAGCGCCATCTCGGACGCCCACGGCCTGCGCATCTACACGCAGGAGGGCCATGCCAACCGCCTTCTGCCCAACCTGCGCCGCAGCGCCCTGCTTGTGGTGCGCACGTACGTCCTGCTTATCGGCGTGGGAACCGTGCTTCTGACCCTCTGCGGCATGGCGCCCTTCGACGCGCTCAACCACGCCGTGGGCGCCGTCGCCACGGGCGGTTTCTCCACGCGCAACGCGAGCGTCGCCGCCTGGGACTCGCCCGCGATCGAAGTCGTGCTCGCCATCCTCATGCTGCTGGGCGGCACCAACTCCGCCACCCTCGTCGCCCTGCTCGGGGGCCGCTGGCGCACCTGGTGGCGCGACGCGGAGACCCGCGCCTACCTCGGCTGTGCGGCTGCCTGCACCCTCTTGGTCGCCATGATCCTCTGGGCGGGCTCCGCCATCGACAGCCCGCTCGAGGCCCTGCGCGCGTCCTTCTTCCAGGTGGTCTCCGCCGAGACGACCACGGGCTTCCAGACCGTCTCCTCCTTCCACGGCTGGCCCGCCTCCGCCCGCCTCGTCCTGATCATGGCCATGGTGTTCGGCGCCGAGAGCGAATCGACTGGCGGCGGCATCAAGCAGGGGCGGGCCGCCGTGCTCTTCCGCAGCGTCTGGTGGGAGGTGCGCCGCCGCGGGGAGAGCCGCGCCGTGGTGCACTCCGACCGCATGTGGCGGCGCGGACGGCGCGTCGCCGTGAGTGAGGATGAGCAGCGCGAGGCTCTGACCTTTGCCTTTGTCTATCTCGTGGCCCTCGTCGCCGGCAGCTTCGTCTACACGCTCCACGGCGTGCCCATCGGCGACGCGGTCTTCCACTTTGCCTCCGCGCTCTCTACGGTCGGCCTCGGCATGGGCGTAACGCCCGCGGACGCGCCGCCCGTCATCCTCTGGACGACCACCCTCGGCATGTTCGTCGGGCGTCTCGAGTTCTATCCCGTCTTCGTCGCCGCCGGACGCGCACGCGAGGCCGCACGGCAGGCAATCGGCCGCTAACGACGTTCCAGCGGCAACCGCCCTCTAGCGGTACTTCAGCGACAATCGCCCGTTAGCAGAATTCCGGCGGCAGCTGGCCACCGGACGCCGCGATTGCCTCCATGACCTGCGCGGGCGCATCCTCGTCCGCCGATCCGATGTGCCAGCGGCCGGCACCCAATGCAAGCGGCGAGCCGTTTGAGACGACGAAGGTCTGCGGCAGACGGTGCAGCATCGTGAGGTCGTTGTCCGAATCGCCGAAGAAAACCACCTGGTCGGGCGTGAGACCCATCTCCCGCAGGAGAAGGTCGGCGGCATCGGCCTTGGACCAGCCGTGCGGCAGCACGTCGAACCAGCCCGGCGCCGGCGCCACAAAATCGAACTCCGGCACCACCTCGTGCAGGCGGTGCGCCGCGGCGTCCTTGTCGCCGAGCACAGGCGAATAAACGGCATTGGCGAGGAAGATCGGCTGATCGGGAATGTCCGGCAGCCAGCGCAGCTCGAGCTTGACGGGCAGGGTTTTGCTCGCGCGGTCGATCTCGTCCTTGGTCGCGCCAAGGGAGCCAAAGTACACGCCGCCCCTGCCGTCGGGCAGCGCGACGAGGACGAAGCAATCCTCGAGCGGCCCCATGAACCCAGCGAGCCTGCGCAGTGCATCGGGATCGATCGGACGCTCGTAGATCGTCTCGCCGCCCAGGCACACGATCTTGCCGTTGGCAAAGACGCCCGTGCGGAAGCACTCCCCATCGCCCTGGAAAAAGCCGAGCAGCTCATCGACCTCGCGCCCGCTCGCGGGACCGAAGGCGATGCCCGCGTCGAGCAGGCGGTGGATCGCCGCGCGCGTGCGGTCCGACACCGCGTCATGACCGAAGGGCACAAGGGTACCGTCCATATCCGAGAGCACGAGCTTGATCATGATGCCCCTCCCTGGCTACGAGTGCGTCGTCTTTGCCTAGTCTACGCTCTTGAGGCTCTCCACCATGCTCACACGGTCCAGCTTGCGCCGCATCATCACGAGCACGAAAGTGCATGTCCCCCCTGCCGCTTTATAATCATCATGAGAAGGCACGTGTGGGATGGAGGGGAAGATGAGGCTTTATCACGGCAGCTACACGCGGATACCGCATCCGAGCCTCAACCATGGCCGCAGCGACATAGACTTCGGCGCCGGATTTTACCTGACGATGAACTACCAGATGGCCGCGAAGTGGGCCTGCAGCAAGGAGCAGTCCTGGCTGAACGAATACGATCTCGACGAGCACGGCCTCGCCGTCAAACGCCTCTCCATCGACGACGAATGGCTCGACTACGTCAATTCGAATCGGAATCGCCAGGAGGTCGACGCGCCTTTCGACGACACGCAATATGACCTGATTGTCGGTCCGACCGCCGACGACAAGCTATTCACTGTGGTAGACCTTTACAACGATGGTTTGATAACAAAGGCGGCGACCCTTGCCGCGCTATCGAGCATGGCCGACATCATCACGACCCAGGTTGTGATAAAGACCGATAAGGCAATATCGCATCTCGCATTCTTGGGCGCCGAGGTAATATCCGGTGAACGGCGGGATCGCTATATCCGCCAGGCCGCGATCGACAGGCGCGAAGGAGGGCGGGCGGCAATGGGCGCCATCGCGGACAGCAATAGGGTGAAAGACCTCGATTCGGTCGAGCGGGCGATCTGTCGCAAATCCGCAGATGTGCTCGAGCTTTGCGGCAAAGACGGCTGCGATATGGTAGTCACTCCCTATGCCTGGCTCGCATCATGGGCTTGCGAGAAGCTGAGGACCGAGGACCCCGATGTGGTCGCACAGTCCAAGTGGCAGGTCGAGGACCTCTTTCTTGCCCAATATGACGAGCAGATCCCCAAACGGCAGAACGGGCACGATGAGTGCCTCGCGCTCTACTGGATGGGCCACGCCTTCATGTGGATGATGCTCTCCAGGGGCATCTCCGGGCCCGAGCTTGGGAAGAAATACGATGTCATGTGGTGGGTCGATAACTGGGAGACCTTGCACACGCTGCCGACCCAAGTGGTCTGCGACCGAGCCGAAGAGGACGCTCTTCTCTAGTCTACGCTCTTGAGGCTCTCCACCATGCTCACGCGGTCCAGCTTGCGCCGCATCATCACGAGCACGAGTGCCGCAAAGACAAGCGTGAGGCCGAAGGAGTAGAGGTAGCTCGTGAGGTGGATCACGCGGCCGAACATCACATAGTCGACCTCGGCCGTCACCACCACAAAGCGCGCCAGGTAGGTGCCCGCGACCATGCCGAGGGCGTCGCCGATCACGGCGAGCAGGGCGATCTCGCGGAAGACGTAAGTGTGCACCTCGCGCCGCGTGAAGCCCAGGACCCGCAGCGAGGCGATCTCGCGGATGCGCTCGTCGATGTTGATGTTGGTGAGGTTGTAGAGCACGATAAAGGCGAGTGCCGCCGCCGAGACGATCAGCACCACGACGATGAGGTTCACGACACCCAGCATCGTGCGGTAGGTGTCGATCGTCTCGTCCGTGAAAGTCACGGTGGACACGCCGCGTAGGTCGTGCAGACCGCGGGACAGGGCTTGCTTTGAGACTTGATCGCCACGGGCGAAGAAGAGCGTGGAGAAGACGGGCTCCGCGGCGGACGCGTCGATCGCATCACTGGCGGACGCGTCGGTCGTTGTGGTGGATGCATCGACCGCATCGCCCTCGTTCACGTCCGCCCAGGCATCGCGGCCCACGTAGACGAGGTTACCCACGTAGTTCTCCACCACGCCAGTCACGGTGAGCGCGCAGCCCTCCCCCACGGCGTTGCCGATGGCGTCCTGGTCGTAGAGGCGAATCGAGTCGCCGACGCCCACCCCGAGCAGGCTCGCGGTCTTCTCGGGCAGGTAGACGTCGTCCGTCCCGAAATGCAGGTGCTCCTGCGTGACGCGGTCCTTGAAGGTCACGGCGTCCCCAAAACCCGCGGCGTCCTGCGGGATGAGCACGGCGACGCGTAGGCTGCCGCTATAGCTGTCGGAGCCCGCCTGCATGTTTTCCTGCCGGGCCCGCACGATGTTGGTCGCCCCCGCGTCTTCCAGGTAGGCAACGACCTCGTCCACATCCTCCGTCGTCGAGCTTTCGTCCAGCCCGACCGTGGTGTCGTAGTGGATGACCGGGCCGAACTGTCGGTCGATGATATCCCAGATCGCGTCGTGCAGGCCGAAGCCCACAAGCAGGAGGGCCGTGCAGCCCGCGATGCCGATCACGGTCATGGCGAAGCGGCGCTTATAGCGGAAGAGGTTGCGCAGCGTGACCTTCCGCGAGAAAGAGACCCGGCTCCAGAGGGCGCCCGCGCGCTCGAGCAGGATGCGCTTGCCTGCCTTGGGGGCGCGCGGCAGCATGAGCTCGGCCGGGGTCGCACGCAAGCTCGTCACCACGGCGCCCCAGGTCGCGAGCAGGGTCACGCCCACGCCGAGCCCGCCCGAAGCCAGGGCGGTCGCGGGGTCGATCGGCATCGGGAAGGGCAGGATGGGCGTCGCATAGATAATCGCGTAGGAGTTCGTGATGATGTAGGGCAGGACCTGGGTCAGGACGAGGGTGCCCGCCGCGGCGCCCACCGTGCCCGCAATCGCCGCGTAGGCGAGGTACTTGCTCGCGATGGTCGCCGTCCCATAGCCCAGCGCCTTGTAGGTGCCGATCTGGATGCGGTCGTCTTCGACCATACGGGTCATCGTGGTGAGCGCGACCAGGGCCGCCACCAGGAAGAAGAGGGCGGGAAAGACGTCGGCGATCCGGTCGATGCGGTCCGCGTCGGCGTGATAGGTGGCTGCCCCCTCACTCTGCGTGCGGTCGAGCAGGTAGAGGTCCGGCAGCTCGATGGCGTCGATCTCTGCCTGCGCCTCCGCGAGTTCGCGCTCGGCGTCCGCGAACCGTTCGTCGGCATCGGCACGCTTCTGGTCGTACTCAGCCTTGCCCGTCCGGTATTCCTCCCAACTCGCATCGAGCCGTGCGCGGGAGGACGAGAGCTGGGCCTGGGCCGCGTCGAGCCGGGCCTGCGCTGTCGCGAGCTGTTGCTCGGCCTCGGCTTTCCGATTCACAAGATCCGCGCGCGTTGCGTCAAGCTGGGCCTGGGCCGTCGCGGCGGCAGCCCTGCCCTGGTCGTAGGCATCCACGGCCGCCTGCGCCTGCTCAACACCCTCCGCCATCATCGGGATGGCCGCGCGCAGCTGCTCGATCTGCTCCGCCGACGCGTCCAGTTGAGCCGTCTGGGCATCGAGCTGTGCCTGAGTGTCTGCGATCTGCTGCTCCGCGGCTGCCAGCTGGCTCTCTGCATCGGACCGTTGCGTCGCGAGCGCATTCACGCCCGCCTGGTAATCGGCCAGACCGCTCGCGTACTGAGCCTCACCGTTCTCGAGCTCCGTGTGCGAGCTCTCGAGCTGCGCCGCCGCATCGGCAAGCTGGGCTTCCGCGTCTGCCTTCTCTACCTCATAGTCGGCACGGCGCTGGTCGAGCTCTGCCTGAGCCTCGTCCTCGAGGTCGTCGCGACGGGCCGAGGCAAGCGCGCCCTCGCGGTCCTCAAGACGACTCTTTACCCGATTGACCACTGCCTGATAGGCGTCGGACTCGCTCGCCTCGTCGACCGCACCCTCGACCGTGACGAAGATCTCGGTATAGGGGAAGTCCTCCGCGAAGGCGTCGTCTTGCACATACAGATAGTCGTCAATCTGGCCGCTGCCGAGCGTCGTGGAGCCGAAGTTGGCCGTATAGGGATAGTCGGAAGCGCTCACCGTCCCCACGACCGTGAACGACCTGACCTCCAGCGTGCCGTCCAGGTCCTCGGCGCCGTAGAGCACCTGGACCGTGTCGCCCACCGCAAAGCCGTCGACCGCGTCGGCGGATACCACGCACTCGCCCGCGGCCTCGGGCCAACGGCCCTCGCGCAGCATGGGGCGGTTCAGGTAGTCGTGGTCGTCGGACGTCACAGCATAGAGCCCCGTAACCTGCGCGGCGGCCGCGACGTCGGTGTCGATCGAGGTGATGCGGACAGCCTCCTGCTCGTCGCCCGCGGAAGCCATCACATCGCAGCTCCGCGCCGGCATGGCTGCCTCGACGCCCTCCACCGCACGCACGCGTGCCACGTCGTCGTCGGAGAAACCCAGGGTCGAGATCACACGGAGATCCCAGAGGTTGGTGCCATCGTACCAGCGGTCGGCCGCCTCGCGCATGTCGGGACCAGTCATCTGCAAGCCGGCAAAGAAGCCGCAGCCCAAAGCCACGATGCCCATGATTGCCAGGAAGCGCCCCAGCGACCCGCGGATCGAGCGGGCTACCTCGCGCCGGAACATGTGCGGACGGGCCGCCATGGTGCCCCTACCACTCGAGCGACATCGCGTCGACCGACGACGCGTTGCGCTCCACGCTCTTGGCCCGCCCCTCGAAGATGCGAATCACGCGGTCGGCGATCTGGGTGAAGGCGGAGTTGTGCGTGACGATGGCCACGGTGCGGCCGGACTCGCGGCAACTATCCTGCAAGAGCTTGAGGATCTGATGGCCCGTCACATAGTCGAGCGCACCGGTCGGCTCGTCACAGAGGAGCAGCTTGGGGTTCTTGGCGATGGCGCGGGCGATGGCCACGCGCTGCTGCTCGCCGCCCGAGAGCTGCGCCGGGAAGTTGTCCATGCGGTCGGCCAGGCCCACCTCGGCCAGCACCGCCTCGGCCGGCAGCGGGTCGCGGCAGATCTGGCTTGCGAGCTCGACGTTCTCGCGCGCGGTGAGGTTCTGCACGAGGTTGTAGAACTGGAAAACGAAGCCGATGTCATGGCGACGGTACAAGGTGAGCTCGCGCTCGCCCATCGCGGACACCTCGCGGCCGTCCAGCAGGATCGTTCCCGAGGTCGCCGAGTCCATGCCGCCCAGCATGTTGAGCACGGTGGTCTTGCCGGCGCCGGACGGCCCGACGATCACGCAGAGCTCGCCCTGCTCAATCTCGAAATCCATGCCGTCCACGGCGCGGACCTCGACCGAGCCCATCTGGTAAATCTTGCGGACATCCCGGAACTCGACGAAGGCCATGGTGCCTCCTCCCGACCTACCAGCGCTCGTCGTCGCGGGCGTGACCCGCTTCGCCATGGGCATGATGGCTGGCGGCACGCGAACCCGCGTGGTCGCGCTGGCGCTCGAAGCCCAGGTAGATGAGGGCGATACCCACAAGCAGAAGAATAATCATCGCGAGCGTCTCGGCAAAGGAGGGGAAGGTCCGCGCGCCCGCCACGAGCTGCGAGACCGCGACAGCGGTCAGGCCGGCTCCAGCCAGCATCTCGATTATGGGCGGCACTCCCCGCATGTGGCATCCTTCCCCGCTACGTTTTTTACCATGATAGCGCGGGGTGACCCTTGCGGACTGCCGGGAGTCGCTCCTCCCCCAGCATCAGCATTCGTTTTGTGTGTCTTCTTTTGTCGGCCCTACCACTCGAAGGTCCAGCCGGGCTTGCCGGCGAGCGACGAGAAGGTGGCCACGCCGTGCTCGAAGTAGAGCACGCGTGTATTGTCGTCATCCTCGCTGTAGCCGAGCTTGCGCAGGCTGGGGACCAGGTCGAGCATGGCCTTCTTGGCCTCGACGCGGTTGTCGTCCACCAGCGTACCCGCGATACGCAGCCAGTCGGCGCCCACCGTCGCCTCGATCTCCACCTTGGG
The DNA here is from genome assembly GCA_900315165.1 of uncultured Actinomycetes bacterium. Taxonomy (GTDB): domain Bacteria; phylum Actinomycetota; class Coriobacteriia; order Coriobacteriales; family Atopobiaceae; genus Olegusella. The sequence goes on from OMXZ01000016.1 coordinate 17,127, forward strand.
GTTGGCGATGATCTGCTTGAAGACGTCCTTGCCCGCGCCGGTCTGAATGTAGAGCTTGCCGTCGATGATCTCGGATGTGCCGAAGGGGCGCACCGGCTGGTCGCCGTCCACCGTGGCCAGGTGGTAGGTCTTTGCCTGCTTCAGGAAATCGCACACGTCTTGCAGCGTTGCCATGGGTTTTCCTCTCTCTTTGAACCAAGACACTCCCACGGTGCCCTCAACCTCGCGGGACGCCCGTCAGCCCTCGGCAGACGGTCCCCGTCGCTCGGCAGGCGCGGCGAGGATGCGCTGCATCACGCGGCCGGAGAGCGCGGCGAGGAACTGCTGGAAGAGCGTCCCGATCATGACCGGGAAGAGAGTCGCCGCCGGGAAATAGCGCATGGCAATCACGGCGCCAGCCGAGATGTTGCGGACGCCGCAGGAGAAGGTCAGGGAGATGAAGCGGCCGCGCGGCTGCCGGGTCGCAAGGCCGACCGCGAGGCCCGCCGCATAGCCAAAGACCGAGAAGCAGAGCACGAAGACCATGACCCCCACCAGATACGGTGTGAGGTGGAAGAGGAAGCTCGAGATGCCCGTCGAGTTGATGGAGACAATCAGGGGTAAAAGGATGCGGGCAAGCGGCGAAAGCGCAGGCGAGAGGGTCTGTTTCCCCCAGCCGTGGGTGAGCTCGTTTGTGGCGGTGCCCGCAATGGCCGGCACCGCGATCATCAAGATCATGTCGCGCATCATGCCCACGGTGTCCACGCTGACCGAGGCGCCCACCAAAAGCTTCACGGTCGCGGGGATCGAGAAGGGCGCGAGCAGGGTGCTGACCAGCAGCGTCGCCAAGCCGAGCGAGATATCGCCCTCAAAGAGGCTAATCCACATGATGGTCGACGAACCGACGGGCACGGCGTACTCCAGCGCGAAACCCGTGAGGATGTCGCTGCCGTGGGGCGCACCCGAAAAGAGAAGCGTGCCCAGACCGAAGGCGAGCAGCGGAACGAAAACGTGCACGAAGACGAGCGCGATCAACAGCGGGGCCGGGCGGTGCAGGACGTCGCGCAGGCCGCTGACCTCGTTGCCAAGCGAATTCTGGAAGGTCATGGCCGCGAAGAGCACGGGGACCGCGGGCTTCATCCACGAGAGGGTCTGAGGGAAGCAGACGCCGATCGCGAGGCCGATGGGGATGATGATCAGCATATGGTCGCCAATGAAGGCGCCCAGCCGCTGCCATGTCTGCATTCCCGCCTCCTCTCGTGTCCAATTCGGTCAGCCGGCCGCCGAGCTTTGTCTTCCGCCATTCCAGCAGCCTGCTTCGCCCAGTCTGACCGCCCCTCTGGCCGGTCGCTCGATGCGCCCCTTCCCGCTGGGCACTCTTCCCGCCGACCGCTCCACTATAGCAATCGAACAAGCTGTGAGGTATCTGAGACGGCAACGCCCGTTCTGATCGTGTCCGCCTCATGTGCGATACTTGGAACAGAGGTACCCGAAAAAGGTCTTCTTTGGAGATATTTTCGCAACTATTGTTCTAGCTGCGGCTTTGCAGGGCACTGGGACGTCGGGAGGACACATGGCCAGATCGGGGGGTGTAGACGTGCTGCCACACGGCGAGCCCTTCGGCCGTGGCGGGCTCGAGCCGAGCGTGCCCGACCACGCCCCGACACACCCCGTATGGCAGTCCACCCCGATCGCGACCCGCGAGAAGCGCTACGTGGAGGTCCTGGCAGTGACCGACCGCGAGGGCAAGGTCACGCCGCTGCGGGTCGTCTGGCACGACGGGCGGCGGTTCGACATCACGGACGTCACGGCCTGCGACCGCGCCTACTCCAAGGCGGCCCACCAGTTCGTCACACGCTACACGATCCGCGTACACGACCACCCCACCTACCTCTTCTACGAGGGGCCACGCTGGTTCGTGGAGGCAAAGGTCGGCGGCCGCATCGCCGGCGGCCTGAGATGAAAATCCCGTCTTTTCAAAAAAGTGCTTGCGCGGCGATGCGAACGTGTTACTATATTCCTCGCTTCAAACCACGTCGGAGTGGCGGAATTGGCAGACGCGCTAGCTTGAGGTGCTAGTGACTGACTAAAAGGTCGTGCGGGTTCAAGTCCCGCCTCCGACACCAGACCTTTCGGGACCCTGCGGGGTCCTTTTTCTTTGCCGCAAAGCTCTGCCGAACGGCGGCACCGCCGGAATCTGGGGGTGATTCTGCTGCAAGTCGACTTGTTCGCAGCAAAACTCGTCCAGATACCGGCGGCGCCAGGATTCGAGGGCAGTTTTGCTACATCTGCCCCGCTTTGCAGCAGAATCGTTTTCAGATACCGACAGCAAATGCTGTCGGACAGCAAACGCTGGCCTACAGCGCGTCCTCGTAGATGCTCACGACAGCGGCCTTATCCAGCGGGACGAAGGAGCCGAGCGTGCGTTTCTCGGCGCTGGCAGCCATGACCTCGAAGTTGGAGGCGTCGGGCACGCCGATCTCGCGCAGCGTGGAGGGGATGCCCAGCGTGCCGAAGAGGAACTCGCGCGTGTGGGCGATGGCCTCCTTGGCGGCAGCCATGTCGTCCCCCGCCGTGACGCCCCAGACATTGCGGCCGTAAGTGGCAAAATAAGGCGCCGTCTTGTCGGACAGAATGTGCTCCATCCAGACCGGCGTGAGCACGGCCAGGCCCTCGCCGTGGGTGACGTCGTAGTAGGCGGAGAGCTCGTGCTCCATGGGGTGGCAGACCCAGCCGACGGCGAGGCCCGCGCCGGCGATGCCGCTGATGGCGTGGGAGGCCGTCCACATGAGGTTGGCGCGCGCCTCATAATCGTCGGGATGCTCGAGGGCGACGGGGGCGTTGTCGATGATGGTTCGCAGCAGGCCCTCGCCGAAGCGGCGCTGCAGGTCGGCGCCCGGCTCGAAGGAGAAGTAGTTCTCGAAGGTGTGGCTCATCATGTCGGCGGAGCCGGCGGCCGTCTGCTTGCGCGAGACGGTAAAGGTGTAGGTGGGGTCCAGGATCGAGATCGTGGGATAGACGCGGGGCGACTTGAGCGCCAGCTTGGCGGGGACGTCCAGGTTGGAGATCACGGCGGTGCCGTTGGTCTCGGAGCCCGTGGCGGCAAGCGTCAGCACGTCGAAGACGGGAAGGGCGTCGGCAACCTTGGAATTGTCCAGCACGAGGTCCCAGGCGTCGCCGTCATACTTGGCCGCGGCCGCGATGGCCTTGGAGGAGTCGATCGTGGAGCCGCCACCGATGGCGAGCACCATGTCGATGCCCTGGTCACGGCACATCTGGGCACCGCGGTTGACGGTGGTCACGCGCGGGTTGGGCTCGACGCCGCCCAGCTCGACGACCTCGACGCCGGCGCCCGTGAGCAGCTCCACGGCGCGGTCGAAGATGCCGTTGCGCTTGATGGAGCCGCCGCCGTACACGAGCAGGGCCTTCTTGCCGTAGTCGGCCAGCTCGGTCAGGTGGTCGATCTGCCCCTTGCCAAAATAGACCTTGGTGGGCAGGCTGAATGCGAAATTCTTCATGTGCGCTCCTCGTCCGTATGCCGTCATGTGACTGCAAGGCCATCGTAGCCCCGCCACGTGACATGCAGGTAACGAATAAGCGGACGTTAGGGGACGGGACAAAAGGGGACGTTTCCTTATTGTCATATGACAGAAGGGAAACGTCCCCTTTTGTCCGCGTCCCCTTTTGTCCGAGCCCTACTGGCGGTAATAGCGCAGGAAGTCCTCCAGGGCGTCCATGGCATCGTGCAGCGTGTGCTTGCGCGGCAGGTAGACGACGCGGAAATAGCCGGGCTTGGCCCAGTTGAAGCCCTTGCCGGCCACGATGAGGACATGCTTGTCCTTGAGCAGGTCGAGGGCGAACTGGTCGTCGTCCGTGATGTGGAAGCGCTCGGGGTCGAGGCGCGGGAAGATGTAGAAGGCCGCGTCGGGCTTGGTCACCGTGACGCCCTCCATGTGGGAGAGGCGGTCGTAGACATACTCGCGCTGCTCGTAGATGCGGCCGCCCGGCACGAGCAACTGCTGGGAGCGCTGGACGCCGCCCAGACAGGTCTGCACGACGGACTGGGCGGGCACGTTGGAGCACAGGCGCATATTGGAGAGCATGTTGATGCCGTCGATATAGTCCTTGGCGATGCACTTGTTGCCCGACAGGCTCATCCAACCGATGCGGTAGCCGGCGATCATGTGGCTCTTGGAGAGACCGTTGAAGGTCACGCAGAAGAGGTCCGGGGCCAGGCTCGCGATCGAGGTGTGCTGCTTGCCGTCCATCACGAGGCGGTCGTAGATCTCGTCCGAGAAGATCACAAGTTGATGCTCGCGGGCGACCTCCACGATCTGCTCCAGCACCTCGCGCGGGTAGAGGGCGCCCGTGGGGTTGTTGGGGTTGATGATAACGATGCCCTTGGTGCGGTCCGTAATCTTGGAGCGGATGTCGTCGATATCGGGGTACCAGTTCTGCTGCTCGTCGCAGACGTAATGGACCACGTGGCCGCCGGCCAGGGTCGCCGTGGCGGTCCAGAGCGGGTAGTCGGGGCTGGGAATGAGGATCTCGTCGCCGTCGTCGAGGAAGGCGGACATGGCCAGGTTGATGAGCTCGGAGGCGCCGTTGCCGGTGTAGATGTCCTCCACGTCCACGTTGGGGATGTTCTTGAGCTGGTCGTACTGCATGATGGCCTTGCGCGCCGTGAAGAGGCCGCGGCTGTCGGAGTAGCCCTCGCACTCGGTCAGCTGGTCCTGCATGTCCTTGACGACTTCGTCGGGTGTGCGGAAGCCGAAGGGGGCGGGGTTGCCGATGTTGAGTTTGAGGACGTGGATGCCCTGGTCCTCCATACGCATGGCCTCGTCGAGGACGGGGCCGCGCACGTCGTAGAGGACGTTATCGAGCTTGTGGGACTTGGTGAACTGGCGCATGGGATGCTCCTTATGCTGAACGGGTGTGGCGGCGGGACGGGTTGCGGGGGCGGAGGCCGATGCGGCCTGCCCCCTGCTAGCTCGCGCCCCGGGCGGCGTCGCGGCGCCGAGCCAATCGGCGTCCACCCCGAGCAGGTCGGCGAGGGCGCCCATGGCCTGCGGCCGGGGGACGGTCTTGCCGCCCACATATTGGGACAGCTGGCTTTTGCCCAGCTTGACACCGCGTTCGGCGGCCAGGCGAAGCAGGTCGACCTGTTTCAGGCCCCGCTCCCCCATCGCCTGCGCGAGCCGTGAGGCAAAGGTCTCTCCCGCTGACTCCCCTACCATTGCTCCTCCAAAAAGTTCAATTTGAAGTTCAAGACAAGAAGCAGCATAGCACTCAGGCGGGGCGTGTAAAGTTCAAAGTTCAAATCCCATGGTGAAAGAGCGGGACAGCTCGTCAACGGTTTCTCGCCGCCAGCCCCCGCGGGCCGGTGGGCAGACGGCGCAGCCAGGCGACTGGCGCCGCGGGCAGGGCGGCAGGCCCGGTGGCAAGCGGAGACGCTGGGCCCGGGTCTCCTAGCGCTTATCCCCGTAGACGGCGTGATGGGCCTTCTTGACCTGGTACTGCATCTGATCGGCGCACTTGATGGCGTCCTCGAGGTCGACGCTGCCTGTCAGCCGGAACACATGATAGCCGATGCTCGCATGCAGGTGATAGGGCTTCTTGTTTGCGGCATTGAACTTCGCGATGTTGTTCTCGATCCGTTCCCGGATGGCAGCGACCTCATCCTCGGCGCCGACGTTCACGAAGAGGATGAACTCGTCGCCGCCAGCTCGTGCGACAAGGTCGTCGGTTCGCAGGGAGCCCCTCAGGATATTGCCAAGGTCGCGGATCGCGTCATCGCCCACGTCATGGCCGAACCGGTCATTAATGCCCTTGAACCTGTCGAGGTCCAGATAGAAGACGGCCCCAAAGGGAGTCGGTGCCGATGTCAGGCGGCCTCGGGCGCGCTCGATGAAGCCGCGCCGGTTCAGAAGACCCGAAAGGACATCGGTCTGCGAGTCGAGGCGCAGCTGGACGTTGGACTGGTCGAGCATGGAAATCATCTCGAGCTCGTCCTGGACGATCTGCACATGGCGCAGGGCGTAGGTGACCTGGAGCGACATGAAGTAGGCCGCACTGAACTCCGTGCTATCCGTCTCGGAGATGAAGAAGCCGAGCAGCTCGCGATCCTCATAGAGGCCGATGGAGGAAAAGACATGCGACCCCTCGATCCGGCCCGTGAGCTCCCACATCTTCTCGGGAGCGATGCGCGGGTCGTCGGCCCCGAATACCGTCGCCTTGCCGTCAATGACGCCGGCCGCCACGCGCAGGTCGCCGGGCACCGGCTGCTGAACGCCGCTGGCAAAGCTCTTGGGTTCGTCGAACAGCAAGACAAAGGCATTCTGGGCCCCGGCCTGGGCGATGCCGTCTATCATGGCCCCGAGGGCCGCGTACGTGTCGCCGGCGTTGAGCGCGCCCTGCACGATCTTGCTCAGGGCGAGGTTATAAGCCGCCTGGCTGTTTGCGCGGTCAAGCCCCTCGAGGTCGAGGTGACGTGTCAGGGTCTGGTTGGTATGGACGAGCACGTGCGTGACCGCGTCGCGATGCTCGGGCGGAGCGGTCTCGACGAGCGCATAGAGATATTCGTTGAAGGCGTTTTGGAACCGCTCGAGCCGGAACTCTCCGAACTTCTCCCCGCGCGCGAAGACTCCAAGCTCCCGGACATTCGAGATGTTCTCGAGCCTGGCCTCCCCGAGGCCGCGCTTCCACACCCGGTGCGCAGCCTCCACGAGCCGATAGACCACGTCGTGGTAGACGGGCTTCTCGTGCGCCACGGGCGTCTTCACGCATTCGTTCAGGATGATCCAGGCCACGTCGTCCACCGGGAAGGGGTCGAAACAGACCAGCTGACGATAGGCCTCCAGCCCGCTCGCCAGGTCCTCACCGCAGGAGCCGCGCGCGATCATATGCCCGCGCATCTTTGTCATGACCTGCGGTTCGCCGCGCAGCAAGCGGGCGGCCTCACGCCCCGCGGCGTATCCGAAGTCGAAGGGATCAAGACTCACCGTCGTGATGGGCGGGATGGCGGCCGACGCGCTCGGCTGGTCGTCGTGGCCCGTCACGGCGATGTCGGTCCCCGGCTTGAGGCCGACCTTGTCGAGCGCCCGATACGTATTGAGCGCGATGGCGTCCGTCCCGCAGACGATGGCCTCGAGGTCCGTGTTCGCTGCGATGAAGGCATCCACGGCATCCTGTCGGGTCCCGCTGTTTTCCGCCCGCGCGAACCAGCCGTCCTCGGTCGGCAGGCCATGGGCTGCCATCTCCTCGAAGTACACGGACTCGCGTTCCCGCGCGCTATGGCTCTCCTCCTGGCCGGAGATCATGCCGATGCGGCGGTACCCGCACTCGTCGATTAGATGGCTCATGATCTCGCGCATGCCCGGAATGTTGTCCTTGGTGAGGCAGTGGTATCCGGGGATGCCTTCCTCGATGATCAGCGTGCGGTCGCGCGGGAGCAGGCGCAGGCACTCGCGCTCGAAATCGAGTTTCTCTCCCCCGAGCACGGCGAGCTGGTTGAGGACGCCGTAGATCACGACGTACGCGTCGAGCCGGGCCGCCGCCGCCCATTCGAAGGAGGCGATGACACTCGATCGCTGCACACCGTAGAGATAGTCCTGGAGCGTCGCGCTGATCAGGACGAGGCTGTAGCCCTCGGCCTCGCAGGCCGCGCGCACGCCGTTAATGACGCTCACCATATATTCGTGCCGGTACGGCGACACGAAGCAGCCTATGGTCTTGTTCACGTCACCCTGTCCCATCGCGGTCCGCACCGATAGTTTTTGTAAGTTTATCAGGACTCCCCGAGGACCTCCCCCGACACTGTCGCGGCAAACGGGCAGCGGTTGCGCACCTGCAGCCCCGACCCACATGCGGATAAAGTGTGATGATGGCAGAGACGGGGAATTTATCGGAAAAAAGTCCTTGCATTCCCCGCGACGGTGGGCAATAATAGCTTTCGCGCTGCGGGGGCTCAGGTCTCCGAGGGGCGAGATGGTGGGTGTAGCTCAGTTGGCCAGAGCGCCGGACCGTGGCTCCGGAGGTCGTGGGTTCGAGACCCACTACCCACCCCATACAACAGAATATGGACCGGTAGCTCAGCTGGCAGAGCAGGGGACTCTTAATCCCAAGGTCCAGGGTTCGAACCCCTGCCGGTCCACCATTCGATTCTCCGAACGCCCGCTTGGGCGTTCTTTTTTATTTCGGCTATTCCTCCTCGAACTCTTTCTCCGCTTCGACTGCAACGGGTATAGTTGAACAAAACGACGGGAGGAGGGTTTTGTGAGACACGATTACTGCGAGAAGGATGGCATCAGCATCACCTATAACGATGAAAACGTTGCCTTCGAGGACCTCAAGACAGCAGAGACGCTCGTGATCTCAAATGACGGCGGCATCCTCCTTAACAACTTTGATGCTACGCGCACTGCAAGCCTCATGAGCTGGTACGGGCGCATCAAGGACACCATCGCCTATTTCAGATCGCTCGATCGCTTGGAAATGGCCAGCTGATGCCCGTATTTTTCCGCTATGCGAGCTATGTCGTCTTCTTCTGGACCCATGAAAACGATGAGCCCATACACTTCCATATCGCGGAAGGAAATCCTTTGCCAAACTCGACCAAGGTCTGGATTCTTTCAGACGGGTCTTTCCTCTTGGCAAACAACAGCAGCAAGATCCCGGAAAGAGTCCTAAGGCGCATCTTCGGGGTTATGCAGGACAACGTTGATGATTACAAGCGGCAGTGGGAGCTCATCCACGGTCCTGCCCGCTACTATCGTTAGACGCAAGCTGTAGTCGTACAACCATCCTCCTTTCCCATAACGCAGAAAATCCGGCCATATTTCGCATCCAAACGTTTGGGATTCCTCGACCACGTTTGGGACGGTTCTCCGTTTGCCTTTGTCCGCCTCCCCTACCCTGTCCTCGAAATGGCGGGGAGGGGAAGGCCCCGCGATCGAAATCAAGTGGATCTAGTACGAGGAGGCATCTGTATGAAGAACATCAAGGGTATCAGCACAGCTCTGTGCACCACCGGCATCTCCCTAGCCATGGCCCTGACCATGTCCTTTGGCCTGGTCGGCTGCTCCGACAGCGATTCCGGCGCGTCCGACGAGGGCTCCACCTACGGCAGCGAGGAGTATTTGTCGCCTACAAGCCCGAGACCAACGAGTATGCCAGCTTCGTCGGAAGCGTCACCAGCCCCGAGCCCGGTACCGTCACCGTCTCCGATATCAACAACGGCCTCACCATGACCTTCTCGGTCGCCGCCGCCGATGAGGATGGCAACGTCGTAATCGACATGGGCGAGCAGGGCACCGCCGTCCTGGCCAAGTGTGACCCCAGCGAGGTCGTCAACGCCATCGCCCAGATCGGCACCTACGGCGACGCGGTCGCATAACCAGTCAGGAACTCCCCATCTCCTTCCCCAGCGCCCCGTCCTGTACCCCCTATGAGACGGGGCGCGCCGTATCGGCAGACCCGGAGGAACCATGAAGAAGACAAGAGCATCTTCCCAGCTTGCCATGGTTACGTGCTTCTGCCTGGCCTTCGTCCTCTGCGGCTGCGACGAGTCAGGGGCCACCGAGGGCGATCAGGTGAGTTTCTACGCGTAAGGCGAATTCCGTCTCGCGCCCCGGATCATCCCGCGCGAGACGAGGTTCCGATAGCACGGCGGCCCGCAACGGAAGGAGCACATCATGAAACAGGGCAGCACGTTACTGAAGGTCGTATCCATCATCATGATCGTCTACGGGATTTTCCTTGCAGGCCTCGGCCTGCTCTCCACCTTGGGCGGAGGAGCGCTGATCGCCGATGCCGATGCAGTCGTCGCTAGCGGCGGCTTGGCGATCATCGGCATCGCCTTCCTCTTCTCGGGCCTCCTCGAAGTCGTCATCGGTTTCGCCGGCCTGAAGGCCTCCAAGACCCAGGGCAAGCACACGGCGGCCTTCGTCATCGGCGTCATCGGCGTGGTCAGCTCCGCCTACACCCTCATCCAGGCGCTGGGTGGGGACGGCAGCTCGGTCCTCGGCGCCATCGTCGGACTGCTCCTGCCCGTCCTTTACCTGATCGGCGTGAACCAGACCCGCCAGGGCGTATAGCCATGTGTCTTACGCATCGGAGCGCGCGAACTTGTTGGTCATGTTGTTGGAGGACTCCTCCAGGACGGCCGCGAGCAACGCGTTCATTTTGTCCTCGAGCATGGCCGCGATCTCGTCGTTTGCCTTCTCGAGGACGGGCGCGGCGGCCTCGTAGTCCAGCTCCTGTTCGGCGACCTCGCGCATGGCGCGGGCCACGATCGGGTAGGCCGCGGCGGGCACGGCCTCCTGATAGGTTTCGATGAGGCCGGCGCACTCGTGAGGATGAGCGTCCGCCAAGGCCGCGACCAGACGGTTTGCCCAGTAGTAGCTGTGCGAGTCCACAGCGCCGGTCGTGTTGGCCAGATACTCAGGCGTGCGGTCGATGTCCACGAAGAAGGGCGCAAGGGCGTTGTAGGCATTGGAGCCGTAGGTCAGCCACTGCAGCGCGCGGGTGGCCTCGGGGCCGTCGCCGCTGATCTGCTGGACCGAGAGTTCGCTCGTGCGGTTGATGCCGATCGGGCGGCAGGAGCCGCGCAGCTCGGGGTCGCCGCCGCGGCCATAGGGGTCGTAGGGCGTGCCCTGGTAGTGGAGGGAGAGTACGTCCTTCACGTCCTCGATCGTGAGCAGGCGCTCCGGCTTGCGGCACCAGGGGATGTCGTCGGAGTCGGGCGTGAAGTCCGCGTGCGGGCCGTCCCAGACGGCGGAGCGGGGGTTGAGCCAGCGCTGCATGTCCCAGGCACGGCAGGTGTTGTACTTGTGGTCCTCCACCGTATGGCTACCGAAGAGGTCGCGCGGGTTGATGTGGACGTGCGCGCCGGTCGCAGCAGTCGCGTCCCCGGTCACGCCCTTCATGAAGTTGGCCGCGGCCTCCCCCACTAGGTCGGCTGCCGCCGCAAGGGGCGACTTGCCCGGCTGGCGGCGCAGGTCGAGATGGTTAGCCTCGATGAAGTCGGCAAGGTCGAGGCTGCAGAGGTTGTCGCGGCCCACGCCCAACGCGTCGGTGAGGTCGAGGTCGTCGATACCCAGCTGGTTGGGCATGGTGACATAGACGTCCTCGGGCACACGACGGGCGATCCAATGGTGGCCGCCCACGGTCTCGAGCCACCAGATATCGTCGACGTCGGAAAAGGCGATGCCGTTCATCTCGTAGGTGCCGTAGGTCTCGAGCAGCTCGCCCAGGCGCAGCACGCCCTCGCGCGCGGAGCGGATGTAGGGCAGCGTGAGCGTGACGAGGTCCTCCTCGCCCAGGCCGCCGACCTGCTCGGGCACATAGCCCTCCTCGCCCTCCGTGCCCTGGGCGGGCTTATAGACGACCAGCGGGTCGGCGCCGAGCACGCGCGGGTTGGAGGTGAGGGTCTCGGTGGCGTTCATGGCGACGTTGGCGGCGTTCACGCCGGCGGCCGCCCAGGTGCCGTGGCCGTCCACCGCCTCGGGCACGCTCGTGTAGCGCAGGGGGTCATCGGGCAGGTCGAGCTCCACATGGCTGAGCACGCTGCGGTAGTGGCGCGGCTGGTATTGCGGCTCCACGACCACGAACTTCTTGGGATTCCACTCGCCGTTGCCGGAGTCCTCGTTGCGGGCGATGATCGTCGACCCGTCATAGCTAGCCTTTTTTCCGATAAGAATGGTGGTGCAGGGCATGTCTCCTCCTTGTCTATGTGCCGGTGGGCGATGCCGCCGGCAGGCGATCCCGCCGCCATTCGGCTCCGCCCGCAAGCGCGTCCGTCGCCCACGGCGCACGTCTCTTGTTCCGCGGTGCGTCTCTTGTTCCGCGGTGCGTCTCTCGTTCCGCGGCCAGTCTACCGCAACGGCACGCCCGCAGGCACGTATCCCCACCGCTGCGGCCCCTCGGCGCCGGAATCTGAAAACACTTTTGCTACGAAGAGGGTAGGTTGCAGCAAAACTCTTCTGAAAAGCGGCGGCGCCGGGATCCGGCGGTGATTTTGCCGCATCAGGGGTGGGTCGCAGCAAAATCGATGCCGAATCCCGGCGAGGTGCTAGTCGCTTTGTTAAGGAGCGACGTCAAGGAGCCATCAAGGCTTGCACGATGAGCCCGCTTACCCTAGGCTACTTTAGTGTACTAAAGTGCCACGCCGCGGGCATCGCCCGAGCGCGGCAAGACGGGCGCTCCGCTCGTGGCTGGCATGATGCCAGCGCGACAGGGCCGATGCGATGGGACACCCATCAGAGACCAGGGGGATACATGGGCATTCAGGATAAGCAAATCAACCGTCGCCAGTTCTTCGCGGGCAGCGCGCTCGCACTCTCCGCAGCGGCACTCGCCGGCTGCGGCGGTGGCTCTACCAGCGCATCTTCGGGTTCCGCAGCGGGCTCGGCGGCACCGGCCACCGACGGCGGCTTTGACGGCAAGACCTTCATCGTCGGCTTCGACCAGGAGTTCCCGCCCTACGGCTACGTGGGCGACGACGGCGAATTCACCGGCTTCGACCTCGACCTCGCCCAGGCCGTCTGCGAGAAGGAGGGCTGGGAGTTCAAGCCCTCCCCCATCAACTGGGACGCCAAGGACGCCCTGCTCAACTCCGGTCAGATCACCTGCATCTGGAACGGCTTCACAATCGAGGGCCGCGAGGACGACTACGCCTTCACCGATCCCTACATGGAGAACAAGCAGGTCGTCGTCGTGCGCAAGGACTCCGGCATCACTGACCTGGCCGGCCTCGACGGCAAGAACGTCGTCGCCCAGGCCGACTCCGCAGCCTATTACCTGCTGGTCGAGGGCGGCGCCCAGGAGGACCTCGGCAAGACCTTCGCCAAGCTCGACACCATCGCCGACTACAACACCGGCTTCATGCAGCTGGAGCAGGGCACCTACGACGCAATCGCCGTGGACTACCCCGTCGCCGTCTTCAACACCTCCGGCAAGGAGGATACCTTCACGATCCTCGAGGAGTCCCTCAATGACGAGCACTTCGGCGTCGGCTTCGCCAAGACGGACCAGGGCGAGGAGCTTGCGGCCAAGGTCGAGGCCGACCTGCAGGCGCTCGACGCCGACGGCACCGTCAAGGAGCTTTGCGACAAGTACGGCGACCAGGGCGTGAGCTACGACAACTGGGTCCTGCCCAAGGCCGAGTAGCGGCGCGGAAGTCTAAGGAGCGCGTGTGGAAATCTCCACCATGTTCGAAATGCTGATCTCCGGCTACGGGGTCAGCCTCCAGATCTTCTTCGTCACGCTGGTCGGCGCGGCGATCCTCGGCGTCCCCGTGGCGCTGGGGCGCCTGTCCCGTTTCAAGCCGCTCTCCTGGCTCATGGCCATTTATATCAGCCTCATGCGCGGCACCCCGCTCATGCTGCAGATGTTCGCGGTCTTCTTCGTGCCCTATTACGTCTTCGGGATCGTCACGGGCCCCTCCTTCATGATGGTCGCCGTGCTCATCGCCTTCGTCATCAACTACGCGGCCTACTTCGCCGAGATCTACCGCTCGGGTATCCAGTCCATGCCGCGCGGCCAGTACGAGGCAGCCGAGGTCCTGGGCTATTCGCGCTCCCAGACCTTCTTCCGCATCATCCTGCCGCAGGTCGTGAAGAGAATCCTGCCCGCCATGGGCAACGAGATTGTGACCCTGGTCAAGGACACGTCGCTCGCCTTCTCCATCGGCGTGGCCGAGATGTTCACCACGGGCCGCGCGCTCGTGGCCAGCCAGCGTACCATGATGCCCTTCGCGATCGCCGCCGCGATCTACTGGGTGACCTGCCTCATCATCGAATGGCTGCTCCGCCGTGCGGAGAAGAAGCTCTCCTACTACCACGACTAGCCGGGGGAAGACAGACATGTTCAGCAAGAAACCCTTGGGCTCGATTCCCACGCCCGACGTGTCCTTCAGCACGATGGTGGGCCTTCCCGCCGTCTACCTGCGCGGAGGCCGCAAGTCCTTCGGCGACAACGAGGTCCTGCACGACATCAACCTGACCATCGCCAAGGGCGAGGTGGTGAGCATCATCGGCCCCTCGGGCGCCGGTAAGTCGACGCTTTTGCGCTGCCTCACCCTGCTCGACACGTTCGACTCGGGCGAGCTGTCCTACGACAGCATCGTCGTCTGTCAGCCTCGAGGTTCCGAGCTCGACTCGCGCGCCAAGAAGGACCCCTCCCCCGATGCCGGCGACCACCAGCTGGACATCCAGCCGGCCGTCTACGACAAGGACGCCATGCGCCGGGCCCGTATGCGCTTTGGTATCGTCTTCCAGAACTACAACCTCTTTCCCCACATGACCGTGCTGGAAAATATCATGGACGCCCCTATCGCCGTGCAGAAGCGCGACAAGGCCGAGGTTGAGGGGCAGGCGCGCAAGCTGCTCGAGCGCCTTGACCTGGCGGCACACGCCGATAAGGTCCCCGACCAGCTCTCGGGCGGCCAGCAGCAGCGCGCGGCCATCGCCCGCGCCCTCTGTATGAACCCGCGCGTCATGTACTTCGACGAGGCCACGAGCGCCCTGGACCCCAAATTGACGGAGGAGATGATCGGTCTCATCCGATCCCTTGCCGCTGACGGCATGGCCGTGGGTCTCGTCACGCACGAGATGGGTTTCTCGCGCCGCGCGTCCGACCGCGTCTGCCTCCTCCTCAACGGCCGCATCGTTGAGGAGGGCACGCCCGAGCAGGTCTTCGACCACCCGCAGGACCCGCGCACGCGCGCCTTCCTCGCCTCCCCCGACAAGGATTAATCTCTCAACAAGGACTGGTCTGCCAGCAGGGACGAGCTAAAGGCGGCGGCAGAGGCGGTCGCGCCCGCCGTCCTTAGCCTCGTAAAGAGCCTCGTCGGCACGGGCGACCGCAGGCTTGTAGCCCTTGTCCTCCGGCCCGAAGGCGGCAAGCCCCGCCGAGAGGGTCATCGCGATCGCCTTCCCATCGACCTCTATCCTGGAGCGGGCGGTCGCCTCGCGAAGCTTGGCCTCCACCGCGACGACACCCTCGGCTGTGAACCCGTGCAGGACCACAACGAACTCGTCGCCGCCCCAGCGCACGACCTGGTCGACGGCACGGAAGCTCCCGCGCAGCGCATCGGCCACCGCGCGCAGGGCCCTATCGCCCGCATCGTGGCCATAAGTGTCGTTCACATCCTTGAAGCGGTCGATGTCGACCATCAGGATGCCGCAGCCCACCTCATTGCGCCTGAAATCTGAGAAGGCCTCCGCCAGCAGCCGGTCGCCGTAGCCGCGGTTCCAGCAGCCGGTCAGCGCGTCGATATGGGCCTCGTGGCGCAGCTCGGCGTTGGCGGAGTCGTACGCGTCCTGCAGACGGCGCTTCGAGACGAAATAGACGCCCGCCGCCGAAGCGCCCAGCACGGTCAGAAGGACGACCGTGCCCACCAGCCCCACCCGGCTGCCCACGCCGCGGGCCTGGTCGGCATAGTCATCAATCTCGTTCACATAGACGCCCATGGCGATGATCCAGCCGTAGCGGTCGTAGAGCCGCGCATAGGCGTACTTCTCGCTGACCGTGTCGCTGTGGAACTCCTTGAAATAGTACGTGTAGTAGCAGCCCTCGGGATGCGTGAGCACGCCCTCGAGCTCCTCTCGGTAGGGATAGTTGCCCGCGATGTCCATCGTGTTGGTCGACAGGCGCATGCCGACGGTCTCGGGCAGGTTGGGGTGGATGATGCGGATCGCGTAATCGTCGCCGCCGTCGAAGTCGAGGACCTGGTTCACCCAGATATAGGAGCCGTCCTCGAAGTCTGCGGCGTAAATCACATCCTTTGCGTACTGCTTGACCTCCTCGTCCACCGCCGCGACGTCGGCCTCGGAGAGATTCTCCTCCGCCACGCCGCGATTGGCCGCGAGCTCCCGCAGCCGCTCGGCGCGATAGGTCTCCATGCCGTTGATGAGCTGGTCGACGTTGCTCTTGAGGTACTCCCTCTTGAGCTCGTAGACGAGGTCGGTCGTCTCGTTCACATTGGTGGAGGTCATGATGGCACAGGTCACGAGGAAGGCGACCAGCAGGCTGGCAGCGGCGACGATGGTGCCGATGCGCACCAGCTCGCCGTTCTTGCGCCAAAGCCCTCCCCGATCGTCCGTCATGGATTCCCCATCGCTTCATGACACCGCCCGCACGACCCCTATTTTACAGGGAGCCGTGCGGGCAGCATGTTTGCAGGGGAAACGAGCCCGTGAACGGTCGGTCTAGACGAGCAGCTCCGCGATCTGGACGGCGTTGGTCGCGGCGCCCTTGCGGATCTGGTCACCGCAGACCCAGAGGGCCAGGCTGTTCACGTCATCGGGCGCGGACAGGTCGCGGCGGATGCGGCCTGCCCAGACGAGGTCCTGGTCGGACGTGTCGAGCGGCATGGGGTAGACGTGCGCGCCCAGGTCGTCCACAAGCTTCACGCCGGGGGCCTTGGCGAGGATCTCGCGCGCCTCCTCGACGCTCACAGGACGCTCGAACTCGGCCGTGATGGACTCGGAGTGCGAGCGGGCCACGGGCACGCGCACGCAGGTGCAGTTGACGCGAAGCTCGGGTAAATGCATAATCTTGCGCCCCTCGTTCAGCATCTTCATTTCCTCGCTGGTGTAGCCCGCGTGCTTCTCGCTACCGATCTGGGGGATCAGGTTCATGGCGAGCTGGTAGGCAAAGGGGTCGGTGGCGCCCACGGGCTCGCCGGCGGCCACACAGCGGGTCTCGCGGTCGAGCTCGTCGAGGCCGGGCTTGCCGGCGCCTGATGCCGCCTGGTAAGTGGAGCAGATGATGCGCTTGAGGCCCCAAGCCCGATGGAGCGGCCAGAGGGGCACGATGCCGATGATGGTGGCGCAGTTGGGGTTGGCGATGATGCCCTTCTTGACGTCCTTCACATCCTCGGGGTTGATCTCGGGGATGACCAGGGGCACGTCGGGGTCCATGCGCCAGGCGTGGGAGTTGTCGATGCAGAGGGCGCCGGCGGCCGCTGCGACGGGTAGCTCACGCTCGGCAAGGTCGTCGCCCACGGCCGAGAAGAGGATGTCGAGCTCGCCGTAGCGCTCGGGTGTGGCGACCTGGACGGGGATCTCCTCCCCGCGGAAGGACACGGTGCGCCCCGCGTCCACGCTGCGCTGCGAGGCGAAGGGCACGACCTTCTCCACGGGGAAATTGCGCTCCTCGAGGCACTGCAGCATCTGCGTGCCCACGACGCCCGTTGCACCCAGGATGCCGATGACTTTTCCGCTCATGATGCTTCCCTTCTCTAGACCTTCTCGTGGGCGGCGAAGCCGTCGTACATCACACGGATCGCGCGCTCGAAGTCGTCGTTGTTGACGCCCAGGATGATGGAGATCTCCTGAGAGCTCTGGGTGATCATGCGGATGTTGACGCCCGCCTCGCCCAGCACGCCGAAGATGCGGCCGGAGGAGCCGGCGCGGCGGCGCAGGTTGCGGCCGACGACGGAGATCAGGGCGAGCTTGTCGATCACGGTGATGTCATCGGGCTCGACCTCGCGACGGATGTCGTTGACGATGGCGTAGATGGAGTCCTTGACGTCCTTGCTGTTGACAATCACGCCAAAGGAGTCGACGCCGGTGGGGATGTGCTCGATCGAGACGCCATAGCGCTCGAAAATCGAGAGGGTGCGACGGATGACGCCCACCTCGTTGGACATGTGGGCCTTCTCGATGTGAATCGAGGTGAAGTCGCGGCGGCCGGCGATGCCCGTGATCAGGTGCTCGACCTCGCGCTCCTCGGCGGTCTCGCGGATCACGGTGCCGGGGGCGTCGGGGTCGTTGGTGTTCTTAATCTGAATGGGGATGTTGGCCTCGCGCACGGGGAAGATGGCCTCTTCCTGCAGGACGCTGGCGCCCATGTAGGACAGCTCGCGCATCTCGTCGAAGGTGATGCGGTGGATGGCGCGGGGGTTGTCGATGATGCGGGGGTCGGCCGACAGGAACCCCGAAACGTCGGTCCAGTTCTCGTAGACGTTGGCATTGATGCAGCGGGCGAGGACGGCGCCCGTGATGTCACCGCCGCCGCGCTTGAAGAGCTTGATCGTGCCCTCCACGGTGCTGCCGTAGAAGCCCGGCAGGACGAATCGGCCGCCGGTGCGCTGCACAGCCTCCTTGAGCTTGGCGGCGGTGCGCTCGAAGTCCACCGTGTTGTCGTGGTGGAAGATGATCACGTCGGCCGCGTCCACGAAGGGCAGGTCGAGGTACTCGGCCATGAGCTGGGCCGTGAACCACTCGCCGCGACTCACGATGTACTCGGGGGAGAGGCTCTCGATGACCGAGGAGAACTCCTCGAACTTCTCGGCGATGGGGTATTTGAGGCCGAGCTCGTCGGCGATCTCGACGAAGCGCTCCTCGATCTGGGAGAGAAGGGGCCGCGCGTCGACGTGGTACTGGATGTGGGCATTGGCGAGCAGGAGCAGGTCGGTGACCTTGTTGTCGTCCTTCTCGCGCTTGCCGGCCGCCGAGACCACCACATAGCGGCGGTCGCGGTCGGCCCTGACGATGTTTTTCACCTTGCGGAACTGCTCGGCCGAGGCGACCGACGACCCGCCGAACTTGGCAACCTTAATCAAAACAACAACCTTCCATATGTGCCGTCCGCGGCTGACATCAATCGGTGCGGACGGAGTTTATTACGGGCTTACTTGAAGAGTGCCTTCCTGGGGCGCGCGAAGATCATGGCCTCGGAGTCGGTCTCACGCGCTGTGGTGAGCAGCGCGTAGGCCTCCTCGGCGTTGATGCCCTCGATCAGGCGGGCGTTTGCCCCATAGACCTTGCCGTCCACAGGCAGGTTGGCGGTCGTGCGGATCACGTAGTCGCCCGTGAGCAGGGTCGCGTCCCAGATGAGGTCGGGATCGATCCGGAAGGCCGGGCGCTTGCCCTCGCGGTAGTCGAGAACGTCCTGGACCATGGCGTTGCCCGTGGGAAGCGAGCCGGCGCCCTGGCCGTAGAACTTGAGCGGGCCCACCGTCTCGGCGTCGAGCGACAGGATGTTGAAGTTGCTCGGGATGCTTGCCTCCACGGTGAAGTCGGGCATGGCCACCGGCTCCACGGCGCAGGCGAAGCGGTCGCCCTCGCGCACGGCGCGGCCGATCAGCTTGACCGTGCGGCCATGTGCCTTGAAGGTCTCCTCGTCGGTCTTGGAGAAATGACGGATGCCCGTGACCGGGATCTGGTCGACCGTGGTCAGAGCGTCGAAGGCAGCCAGCGTCGAGATGACGACCTTGTTGGCCACATCGATACCGTCGATGTCGGCCGAGGGATCGCGCTCGGCATAGCCCAGGCGCTGGGCCTCGGCAAGCGTCTCGGCGAAGTCGGCATCGCCCTTATGCATGGCGTCGAGGATGAAGTTGGTGGTCCCGTTCATGATGCCCGAGACTGAAGAGATCTCATCGATGCGACGCACCTGGCGGATGGAGCTGAGCCAGGGCACGCCGCCGCCCACCGCCGCCTCGCAGATCAGCTGCGAGCCCGTCGTGTGGGCAAGCTCGACGAACTCCTGCAGGTAGTGGGCCACCACGGCCTTGTTGGACGTGACGACCGACTTGCCGGCAGCCAGCGCGTCGGCGATGAAGGTATGGGCCGGTTCCAGGCCGCCCATGCACTCGAGCACGAGCGTGATATCGGGGTCGTCGAGAATATCCTGAAAATTCGAGGTCATGCGCTCGTCTGTCAGGCGGTCGGGCAGCTCGAGGATGCGGGTGACGTCCACGCCGTCGAGCTTCGCGCAGATCTCGTCGACCCCGCGGCCGACCGTACCGTGTCCGAGTAGGGCGATGTCCATGCCTCTCCTATCTTTCTTTTCTGTATCCGGTGCGCCTCGTCGCCGCACCTTTTCCCACTTCCATATATCATGACGCACAAGACGGAAAAACCGAGCGAGGAGCTGCCTTGTCAAGTTCGTATTTGTATCACAGCACGCGCGCGATGGGCGATGCCGTAACAAGCAAGCAAGCAATTCTCACGGGATTGGCACCCGACGGTGGACTTTATGTGGCGGACGCGCTAGTCGACGCCAGCCTGTCCGTTGACCTCGCGGCCGTCTGCGGCGAGGACTATCACGCCCAGGCCCGCCGCGTGCTGGGCGCCCTTCTGCCCGACTATACGGCCGACGAGATCGCCACCTGCGTCGAGGGCGCCTACGGGCCCCGCTTCGACACGCGCGCGATCACCCCGCTCGTCCCCATGGGCGACGACTGGCTGCTCGAGCTCTGGCACGGGCCGACCTGCGCCTTCAAGGACGTCGCACTCCAGATGCTCCCCCGTCTGATGTCCGTGGCGCGCGGTGCCGCGGGTTCGGACGCGAACGTGATGATAGTCACCGCGACCTCGGGCGACACGGGTAAGGCGGCGCTGGAGGGCTTCGCCGACGTGCCTGGGTGCGGCGTGTCCGTCTTCTATCCCGATGGCGGCGTGTCCGACGTGCAGCGCCTCCAGATGGTCACCCAGCGGGGCGCAAACGTTGCGGTCGCGGGCATCCGCGGCAACTTCGACGACGCCCAGACGCAGGTCAAGCGCATCTTCGGCGACCGCGAACTGGCAGCCCGCCTGGCCGACGAGCATATCGTGCTCTCCTCGGCCAACTCTATCAACGTCGGCCGCCTCGTGCCGCAGGTTGTCTACTACTTCAGCGCCTATGCCCAGCTCGTGGCCGCAGGCGCGCTTACCCTCGGCGACCCCGTGGAGTTCTGCGTGCCCACGGGCAACTTTGGCGACGTGCTGGCCGGCTACTATGCCAAGCTGCTGGGCCTTCCCGTCTCCCGCCTCATCGTGGCGTCCAACGCCAACGACGTCCTCACCGAGTTCATCCAGACCGGCGTATACAACCGCCTGCGCCCCTTCGAGAAGACGATCTCGCCCTCCATGGACATCCTCGTCTCGTCCAACCTCGAGCGCCTGCTCTACTACCTGTCCGGCGGCGACGCGGCCTGCGTGGCTTCGCTCATGGACTCCCTCGCGCGCGAGGGCTCCTACCGGATCTCCGGCGAGCTGCTCCGCCGCCTGCACGAGACCTTCGCCTGCGGCCGGGCCGACGATGAGGAGACCAAGGCGACCATCCGCGCGACCTGGGAAAAGGACGGGCTTCTGCTCGACACCCACACCGCAGTCGCCGCCTGCGTCTCGAACGGCATCCCCCGCGCCGCCGGCGTGCCCCGTGTCGTGCTCTCCACGGCCAACCCCTACAAGTTCTCCCGCGCCGTGCTGACCGCGCTGGGCGCAAGCGATGCGGGCCTCTCCGACTTCGCCTGCATGGATGCCCTCCATGCCAAGACGGGCGTGCCCGTCCCGCCCCAGCTGGCCGAGCTCCAGACCCTGCCCGAGCTCCACACCACCGTGTGCGACCAGGCCGGGATGGGCGCCTTCGTCCAGCACGAGGCCGAGCGCATCTTCGCCTAGTTCCCTACCCCGTCGACAGGACCTGTGCCATGACCCACGCCACCGACCAGAAAATCCGCGTCCGTGTGCCTGCCACCTCGGCCAACGTGGGCGTGGGCTTCGACTGCCTGGGACTCGCCCTCACGCTGTACGCCGAGTTCGGTTTTGCCCCCTCGACCGATGGCCAGCTGCACATCACGGGCTGCGAGGACCGGTTCCGCGGGGCCGACAACCTCGTCTGGACCTCCTATCAACACACCTGCGAGGACCTCGGCATCCCCGCCCAGCTGCTCGAGATCCAGATCGACTCCCCCATCCCGCTCGCGGGCGGCCTGGGGTCGAGCTCGGCCTGCATCGTCGCGGGCATCGCGGCGGCCTATGCCCTGGCCGGCCTGCCGCTCGACCGCGACCGCATGCTCCGTCTGGCCACGACGCTCGAGGGCCATCCCGACAACGTGGCGCCGGCCATCTATGGAGGCCTGACCTGCTCCTTCACCGACAACGGCGAGGTCACCACCCTGCATTACGACGTGGCAGAGGGGCTGTGTTTCGTCACCATCGTCCCGCCCTACGAGGTCCGCACGGCTCAGGCGCGGCGCGTGCTACCGACGGACGTGCCCCTGTCGGTCGTCCCCTGGCAGACCGGGCGCGCGGTGGCGATGGTCACGGCACTCACCACGGGCGATACCGACCTCATCAAGAAATGCGCGCAGGACCGCATCCACGAGCCCTACCGTTCCAAGCTCATCCCGGACTACGGTGCGCTGCGTGCGGCCGCCTACGCCTGCGGGGCAAGCGCCTTCCTCATATCGGGTTCCGGTGCGACGACGCTCGCCATCTGCCCCGATGAGGCGGTCGCGGGTCGCCTGATCCGCCGCATCGCGGGCATGGAGTCGGTCGCCGAGGCCGAGGGCTTCCGCCGCGGCATCGTCGCCCACGACCTGGCCGCCTCGGCAGAGGGCGTCACCCTGCTCTAGGGCGGAGGTCGTCGCTCCACCCTAGCGTGCGACCCGCGGTGCGGTCGTCCGTCCTTCTCTACTTCTTCAGCTGCTTCTCCAGCATGATGCTAAGGATCGTCTCGTCCGTGTGTTGCATGCCCTCGCGCACGAAGGTGCCGATCGAGCGGATCGTGTCCTCCGCGTCGTCGAAGACGATGCCGTCGAGCGAGGACGGCGCGATGTCGGAGAGGGCGAGCGTGGAGCACTGGATCGCGGCGTTGGTGCCGGCGGCGATCTTGAGCGCGCAGGTAGCCTTGGCGCCGTCGCAGATCATGCCCTGCAGCATCGCAATCATGTTGTTGATGGCGTACTTAATCTCCTGGAGCGTGCCGCCCTGCAGGTAGGTCATGCCGCAGCAGGAGCCGGTGCCGCCCGCGATGCCCGAGCCGCACAGGGGCGAGAGGCGCCCCATGTACTCCTTCATGTGGAGGGTGACAAGTTCCGAGATCGCGAGCGCCCGCGAGAGCTCCTCGTCGCTGCTGCCCAGCATGTGCGCGAGCTCGATTACGGGCACGGTGCAGGCGATGCCCTGGTTGCCGCTGCCGCCCACGGACATGACCGAAAGCGGGCAGCCTGCCATGCGGGCATCCGAGCCAGCCGCCGTGGCGGACATGATGCGCAGGGTCAGGTTGTTGAGCAGCATGGAGCGGCCGGTGGAGCCCGCCGCGATCTTGTTGCCCACCTGCAAGCCGTAGGCGCCCTTGAGGCCCTCCTGGCTGATGCGCGTGTTGAGCGGCACGCAGTCGAGCAGGAAGGCCAGGTCCTCGGCGGGCGCCGTGGTCGCGAAGTCGTAGATGTTGTCCACCGTGAGGCCGGTCGACTCACTGCCGGCACTGGCCAGGCTCACGGGATGGTCGAGTCTGACCTCGCCGTTGTGCTCGACGTTCACGAGGTTGGTGTGGTCGTGGTAGACGATGGCACGGCTGGTCTCGCCGTCGGCCGTCGCGAGGATGGCCTCCACGTAGAGCATCTCGTCGGTCTGCTTCTGCTCCACGCGCACGCGGCCCGCCTCGACCATCTGCTGCGCGAGGGCAAGCTGGTTGGGCGTGAAGCCCGCGAGGACCTCGAGCTTGCGGTCGGACTGGCGCACCACCGCGCCGAGCGCCGCGGCGATCTCGATGCCGACGGAGCCCGTACCGGGGATGCCCACACCCAGGGCGTTCTTGATGATGTTGGCCGAGAGGAGCAGG
Organism: uncultured Actinomycetes bacterium; assembly: GCA_900315165.1. Taxonomy (GTDB): domain Bacteria; phylum Actinomycetota; class Coriobacteriia; order Coriobacteriales; family Atopobiaceae; genus Olegusella. Next base: position 40,665 of record OMXZ01000016.1, read on the forward strand.
CGGATGTCCGCGATGTCATCCGGCGCGGCCGCGAGCTGCTCGGACGCGACCGACACGGTGTAGGCCACCGCGATCGGCTCCGTGCAACCCTGTGCCGGCATGGCCTCGCGTTTCAGGATACCGATGAAGTCAGGCATGGCGTTCCTTCCCCTAGGCGGCCTTGTCGGCGCGCTGCGACTGGATCATGCGGTTGATGGCGTTCACGTAGGCCTTGGCGGACGAGACGATCACGTCGGTATCGGCACCGCGCCCGGTATAGGTGTGGCCATCCTCTCCGACGATGCGAACGGTCACCTCGCCAATGGCGTCGATGCCGCGCGTGATAGCCTTCACGACGTACTCGGCCAGGTCGCCGTGGGCGGAGACCACCATGTCGACGGCCTTGTAGGCGGCGTCCACCGGGCCCGTGCCCGTGGCGCAGACCACATGGCGCACGCCATCCTCGTCCGTGATGGTGGCCGTGGCGGTCGGGATCAGCGGGTCGCCGCAAGACACCTGCAGGGCGTCGAGGGTATAGATGGCCGTCACATCGCGCTGGCGCTCCTGGACGATGGACTCCAGGTCCTCGTCGTACACTTCCTTCTTCTGGTCGGCGACCTCGAGGAAGCGGCGATAGATGTCGTCGAACTCGGTATCCGCGAAGGTATAGCCCAGCTCGCATAGACGGTGGCGGAGGGCCGCATGGCCGGAGCGGGCGGAAAGCACAATCTGGCTCGCCCCCGCTCCCACGTCGGCCGGGTCGATGATCTCGTAGGTGTCGCGCGCCTTGAGCACGCCGTCCTGATGGATGCCCGAGCTGTGCGCGAAGGCGTTGGCGCCAACGATGGCCTTGTTGGCCTGGACGGTCATGCCCGTGATCCGGCTCACGAGGCGGCTCGCGCGCGTGAGCTCGCGGGTCTCGATGTCGGTATGGGCGTCGAGCTCGTCGCCGTGCATCTTGATGGCCATGGCGACCTCTTCGAGGGCGGTGTTGCCCGCGCGCTCGCCGAGGCCGTTGATGGTGCACTCCACCTGGCGGGCTCCGTTGCGCACGCCCGCGAGGGCGAGCGCCGTGGCCATGCCCAGGTCGTTATGGGTATGGACCGAGATGATCACATCCTCGATGCCACGGACGTGGTCGGCCAGCCCCTTGATGCGGCGGCCGAAGTCCTCCGGCATCTGATAGCCGGTCGTGTCCGGGATGTTGACCACGGTGGCGCCGGCGTCGACCGCCGCCTGGATGACGCGCTCGAGGAAGGCCTGGTCGGCGCGGCCGGCATCCTCCGCATAGAACTCGACGTCGTCCACGTACTTCCTGGCATAGCGCACGCAGTGGGCAGCGCGCTCCACGACCTCATCCTCCGTCATGCCAAGCTTCTCGCGCATGTGCTGGGGGCTCACGCCGAGGCCGGTATGGATGCGGGGCCGCTTGGCCGTCGCGAGGGCCTCGGCCGCGCAGTCGATGTCCGCGTCGACGGCCCGGGTCAGCGCGACTACCACGACATCGTCACCCGCAAGACGCCCGATATCCTGGACCGACCGGAAGTCCCCCGGACTCGAGATGGGGAAACCCGCCTCGATTGCATCCACGTGCAGACGGAGCAGCTGCTGGGCGACGATCAGCTTCTCCTCGGTGTTCATCGAGGCCCCGGGGCTCTGCTCGCCGTCGCGCAGCGTGGTGTCGAGGATGTGGATCTTGCGGGTCATGGGGACTCCTTATACCTGCTATGCCTGAGCGAGGAAGGCCTGGTAGCCGCAGTAGGCCTCGTAGACGTCGGCCTTGCTCACAGCCTCCCAGGGAGCGTGCATGGAGAGCACCGGCACGCCGCAGTCGATGACCTGCATGCCGTACTCGGCCAGGATGTAGGCGATGGTTCCGCCGCCGCCCGCGTCGACCTTCCCCAGCTCGCAGGTCTGGAAGCGCACGTCGCCCTCGTCCATCACACGGCGGATGTAGGCCACGTACTCGGCGTCGGCGTCGTTGGAACCCGACTTGCCACGGGCGCCCGTGAACTTGTTAAAGGCCAGGCCGTTGCCCAGCAGGGCCGCGTTCTTCTTCTCGAAGACGGACGGGAAGGAGGGGTCGAAGGCAGCGGAGACATCCGAGGAGAGCATGCGCGAATTGGCGAGGCAGCGGCGCAGGGCGAGGTTGCCCTCCACGCCCGCAAGTTCCAGGATCTCGGCCATCGTATTCTCAAAGAAGCGGCTGGTCATGCCCGTGGCGCCCACCGAGCCGATCTCCTCCTTGTCGACCAGCAGCGTGACGGCGGTGCGCTCGGGCGCCTCGCAGGCCAGCTGGGCGAGCAGGGAGGTATAGGCGCACACGCGGTCGTCCTGGCCGTAGCCCAAGATCATGGACCGGTCGGCACCCATGTCGCGGGCGCGGCCGGCGGGGACGATCTCGAGCTCGGCGGACAGGAAGTCCTCCTCGTCACAGCCGAGCTTGTCGGCCACGATGTTCAGGAAGTAGGAAGCGACGGGACGGTCGGCGGCATCGTCCCCCTCCTCCACGACCAGCGGGCGGCTGCCGACCAAAAGGTCGAGCATCTCACCGTCGATGAAGTCGCCGGCCTTCTTCTCGGCCTGCTCGCGGCCCAGGTGCGGCAGGATGTCCGTGATCACGAAGACGGGATCGGCCGGGTCCTCGCCCACCCGCACGTCCACGACCGAGCCGTCCTTCTTGGCCACGACGCCGTGGATGGCGAGCGGCAGGGTCACCCACTGGTACTTCTTGATGCCGCCGTAGTAGTGCGTGTCGAGATAGGCCAGGCCGTCCTTCTCGTCGAGCGGGTTCTGCTTGACATCGAGGCGGGGCGAGTCGATGTGGGCACCCAGGATGTTGACGCCGGCCTCCAGACCCTCGCGGCCGATCACGGCCAGGAGCAGGGACTTGCCTCGATTGACAGCGTAGACCTTGTCGCCGGGGTGCAGCGGGCGCTCCCCACGCACGCAGTCGGCCAGGTCCGCATAGCCCGCCGCCTGCGCGAGCTTCACGGCAGAGGCGCAGACCTCGCGCTCGGTCTTGTTGTCGGAAATGAACTCGCGGTAGTCGCCCGTGATGCGCTCAAGCTCGGCGAGACGATCTGCGTCGTAGGTCTTCCATGCGTTCGGTCGCTCCATGCGGCCCTCCTTGCGGTCGTGCGTTCGTGAAATCCGCTGTCCATCCTAACGCACGCGGGGCCGCCACAGGGAAAACCCATGGCGGCCCCGGAAGGTTTGCCACTCTTGATGAGCACTACTCGTCGGCCCCCTCGAGGAAGCCACCCGTCTGACGCGACCAGAGGCTGGCGTACTCGCCGCCGGCTTGCGTGAGCTCGGCATGGGTGCCGTCCTCGACCACCTCGCCGTCCGCCAGCACCACGATGCGGTCGAGCGCCGCAACAGTCGAGAGGCGGTGGGCCACGACGATGGCAGTACGTCCGCGCATCAGGTTCTCGAGCGCGCCCTGGACGAGCGCCTCGCTCTCGGAGTCGAGGGCCGAGGTCGCCTCGTCGAGCACGAGGATGGGCGCGTCCACGAGGATCGCGCGGGCGATGGCCACGCGCTGGCGCTGGCCGCCGGAGAGCTTGGCGCCGCGCTCGCCCACCATGGTGTCGAGTCCCTGGGGCAGCCGCTCGATGAACTCCATCGCGTTGGCCTGCTCGGCCGCGCGCACGATCTCCCCCTCGGTCGCATCGGGCCGGCCGTAGGCGATGTTCTCGCGCACGGTGCGATGGAAGAGCAGGGGCTCCTGCGGCACATAGGCCACCTGCCGGCGCAGGCTCTGCTGGGTGCAGTGGGAGACGTCCTGCCCGTCGATCAGGACCTGGCCGTCCTGGACGTCGTCCAGGCGCAGCAGGAGCTTGGTGAGGGTCGTCTTGCCCGAGCCCGATTTGCCCACGAGTCCGATGCGCTGGCCCGTAGGGATGTGGAGCGAAAGGTCGCGGAAAACGTACTCCCCCGCCGGCGCGTCCGGATAGGCGAATCCGATGTGCGAGAAGTCGATGTCGCCCCTGGTCACCGCGAGGTCGGCGGCATCGGGGTCGTCGGCCACCAAGAGCGGCTCGTCGAGCACCCGTGTCATCTCCGCGGCGTCCCCGAGGGCGTTGTTGATGCGTTGCATCATGGAGTTGAAGTAGTTGACGCGCATGGTCAGGTTGTAGGTGTAGGTGAACATCATGACCAGCGTGCCTGCGGAAATGCCGAACCACGCGTTGCCACCCGCGACGAAGACCGAGGCGATCGCCATAATCGCCGTGATGAGGGCGCTGGTGGTGAAGCCGCGGGCCAGCATGGCGTGCATGGTCGCCGTCTGGGCGCCGCGGGCGTCACGATCGGCCGCCACGAAAAGGTCGCGCTCGTAGTCCTCGCGCCCGCTCGTCTTGACAGCCAGGATGTTGGTCACGGCGTCGGAAAGCACGCCCGACAGGCGGTTCTGCGCAGCGGAGCTGGCCTCGGACAGGGGCAGGATCCGCTTGTAGAGGCGATAGGCGATCACGACGTAGATCACAAGGGCCACAAAGAGGATCGCCACATAGAGGGGCACCGTCGGCGCCAGCATCACGATGGTGCAGACGATGGAGGCGACCGTCGGGATGAGCGAGTAGACCACCACGTCCACAAGGCCCGTGTAGCCGGCCGTGAAGCGGCTGGTCTGGCTCACGAGCGAGCCGCCGAAACGGCTGTTGTGGAAGGTCATGGACTGGTTGGAGAGGGTGTCGAAGCACAGGCGCGACAGGCGGTAGTTGCCGTTGATCTCGAGCTTGTAGACCGTGTAGTCCTGCAGCTTGGAGAGGACCTGGCCCACGGCGTTCACGATGATGAGGGCGATGATGTAGGGGCCGAAGACCTGCCAAACCTGGTCGGGCGCGACATGGCCGGCCTGCACGCGGTCCACGATGAGGCCCATCACATACGTGTTCACGAAGCTCAAAAGGACGATATAGCCCACCGACGAGATCACCGACAGCGTCGTGATCCCGGGCTGCGTCTTGGTCACGTCCCAGAAGCGTCGCAGCGTGCGTCGTGTGATGCTGGGGTCCAGTTTGCCCGTCTTGCGTTGTGCCACGGACATAGGCACGGTCGGCGATAGACAGGGCCATCTGCGCGTTCTGCTCCACGAGCAGAACCGTGGTCCCCTCCTCGTGCAACTGCGCGATGATGTTGAAGATCTCCTGAACCAGGATGGGCGCCAGTCCCATCGAGGGCTCGTCGAGCATGATCAAGCGCGGCTTGCTCATGAGGGCGCGGCCCATGGCCAGCATCTGCTGCTCGCCGCCGGAAAGCGTGCCGCCCGACTGGCGGCGACGTTCCTTCAGGCGCGGGAAGAGGTCGAAGACACGCTCCTTCGACTCGGCAACCTCGGCGTCCGGACGCAAAAAGCCGCCCATCTCGAGGTTTTCCTCGACCGTCATCTGCAGGAAGATGCGACGGCCCTCCGGGCACAGGGCGATTCCGCGCTCGATGACCTTGTGGGCGGGGACGCCGACCAGGCTCTCCCCCTCGAACTCGACCGTTCCCTTGCGGGGTTTGAGCAGGCCGGCCACGGTATTGAGCGTCGTGGATTTTCCGGCGCCGTTCGCGCCGATCAGGGTCACGATTTCGCCTTCGTTGACCTCGAAGGAAATACCCTTGATCGCATGGATGGAGCCGTAGTAGACATTGAGGTCGTTCACGCTCAGCATGGCCATGGTTATTCGGCCTCCTTCGGATCGGTCGCAGCGGAACCGGCCGCAGCGGGCACGGCCCCGTCGGCGGCGGCTTCGACCGCAGCCTCGTCGGCAGCGTCGCCAGCCGCGAGGGCCTCGGCGGCCTCATCGGCCTCGGTGCGGGCCGGCGCCTCCTCCTGTTTGCCCAGGTAGGCCTCGATGACCTCGGGATTGTTCTGGATCTGCTCGGGCGTGCCCTTGGCGATAATCTTGCCGTAGTTGAGGACGGCGATGCCCTCGCAGATGCCCATCACGAGGTCCATGTCGTGCTCGATCAGCATGACGGCGATCTGGAACTCGTCGCGGATCTTGATGATGTTGTCCATCAGGTCGGAAGTCTCGGACGGATTCATGCCGGCCGCGGGCTCGTCGAGCAAAAGCAGCTTGGGGTCGGTCGCAAGGGCGCGGACGATCTCGAGGCGGCGCTGGGCGCCATAGGGCAGAGATCCCGCGATGGCCCCGGCCTGGTCGGCCATGCCGAAGACGTCGAGCAGCTCGAGCGAGCGCTCGTGGAACTCCTTCTCGCTCTTGTAGTAGCGCGGGGTGCGGAAGATGCCGTCGAGCATAGAGCACTTGATCTGGTTGTGCAGGCCGATACGGACGTTGTCCTCCACCGTCAGCCGCGAGAAGAGGCGGATGTTCTGGAAGGTGCGGGCGATGCCGGCTTGGTTGACCTTGGGGACCGTCATGCCCGAGGTGTCCTGACCGTCGAGCAGGATCGTGCCGCGCGTGGGCTGGTAGACCTTGGTGAGCAGATTGAAGACGGTCGTCTTGCCCGCACCGTTGGGACCGATGAGGCCCGCGATCTCAGTCTTGCCCACCGTGAGGTTGAACTCCTCCACGGCATGCAGGCCGCCGAAGTCGATGCCCAGGTGGCGGCACTCGAGCACGGGGTTGCTATTGACGTCGCGCTCCGGGACGATCGAGGTCGAGGGAACGGGCACCATCTTGGTATCCACGCGGCGCTGCTTCACACGACGCTCGAAGGGCTCCTGCTCCATGCCGGTCGGAGCGGCCTTGGTCTCGTTACTCATCGGCACCGTCCTCCTCTGCGTTGGCCACGTTGGCACCGGCGTTCACCTGGTCGGCCACGGCGTCCGCGGCGAGCTGGGGCCCGCGGCGGCCGCGCAGGCGCAGCCGCAGGTTGCGCAGGGCGTTGCGGGCCTGGGGGCTATTGGTGAGCAGCATCGCGGCAATCAGCACGATGGAATAGATCAGCATGCGGTAGGTGCTCAGGAAGCGCAGGGCCTCGGGCAGGACGGTCAGGACCGACGCCGCGATGATGCCGCCGCGGATCGAGCCGATGCCGCCGAGCACGACGAAGACCAGAATCATAATCGAGTTGTTGAAGTCGAACTTACTCGGGATGAAGCTCGAGTAGTTGAGGCCGTAGAGGGTGCCGGCCATGCCCGCGAGCACGGCGGACACCACGAAGGCCATCATGCGGTACTTGGTGGAGTTGATGCCGCAGGACTCGGCCGCGATGCGGTTGTCGCGCACGGCCAGGATCGCGCGGCCCGACCGGCTGTTGATGAGGTTGAGCGCCACGAAGAGGCAGAAGCACACGAGCAGGATGCCGATGACGAAGGTCGACATCTTATTAACGCCGACGGCGCCCTTGGGGCCGGAGAGGATCACGCGGCCGGTCTCGGACAGGCCGAGCGCGCCTTCGTTGGAGAAAGTCACGTGCAGACCCGCCTCGTCGAGGCCCACATAGAGGTTGTTCATGATGTTCTTGATGATCTCGCCGAAGGCCAGGGTGACGATTGCCAGGTAGTCGCCGTGCAGGCGCATGACGGGGATGCCGATCAAGAAGCCCATGATGCCGGCGAAGAGTCCGCCGACGAGCATGGAGAGGATGAGCACCACGGGCTCGCTGGCGATGTTCTGCGACAGCAGGGCCGAGACGACCGCCCCCGTGAAGGCACCGATGCTCATGAAGCCGGCATGGCCCAGCGACAGCTCGCCGGAGATGCCCACCACGAGGTTGAGCGAGATGGCCATGCAGGCGTAGGCGCAGATGGGGACGAGCTGGCCCTGGAGCGAGTAGGTCAGGATGTGCGCCTTGATGAGGACCTCGCAGATGATGAAGAAGGCGATGACGATACCGTAGGTGATGAGGTTGGAGCGCAGGCTGCGCGTCATTTTCTTTGCCATGGCGACCACCTACACCTTCTCGTTAATCTGTTTGCCGAGGAGGCCGGCGGGGCGCACCAGGAGCACGACGATGAGCACGCCGAAGACGATCGCGTCGGCGAACTTGGTGGAGATGTAGGTGCGGGCCAGCATCTCGATCACGCCGAGGATGAGGCCGCCAAGGAAGGCGCCGGGGATCGAGCCGATGCCGCCGATGACGGCCGCGATAAAGGCCTTGATGCCGGGCATGGAGCCGGTCATGTAGTAGAGGGTCGGGTAGGAGGAGCACAGCAGCACACCGGCGACGGCGGCCAGTCCCGAGCCGATGGCGAAGGTCAGCGAGATGGTCTTGTTGACGTCGATGCCCATGAGCTGGGCGGCGCCCTTGTCCTCGCTGACGGCGCGCATGGCCTTGCCCATCTTGCCGCGCTGGGTAAAGACCGTGAGCGCGACGGCGATCACGACGTTGACCACGATCGAGACGAGCGCGGTGGCCTTGATGGTGAGACCCCCGATCACGATGGGTCCGGCGCTCACGACGGACGTAAAGGTCTTGGGGTTGGAGCCGAACAGCAGAAGGGCGCCGTTCTCCAGGAAGTACGAGACGCCGATGGCGGTGATCAGGACGTCGAGGGAGGGGGCGGAGCGCAGGGGTTTGTAGGCGAGGCGCTCGATCACGATACCCAGCACGGTGCAGCCGGCCATGGAAATCAGGACGGCGACCAGGGGCGGCAGGCCGAAGAGGCCCATCATGTAGAAGCAGATGTAGGCACCGACCATGATGATGTCGCCATGGGCGAAGTTCAGCATCTTGGCGATGCCATACACCATCGTGTAGCCCAGGGCGATGACCGCATAGATGCTGCCCAGCGAGAGACCGTTGATAACGGTCGAGAGAAAGACCATCGCGAGAGCTCCTTTCCTATCCCTTGCCCGACATATAAGCAATACAACAAATCCGAGTGTGCCCGCGCGCGATACGACATTTGGTCACAAACAAGAAAAGCGGGGACGACCCGGGCCGCCCCCGCCTCACATCCGGAGTCGGAGTCCGTTACTCGACGACCTCGTACTTGCCGTCCTTGATGACGTAGCACTGCGGGACCTTGGAGACGGTGCCGTCGTCGCTCCAGGTCATGTCCTTGCCGGTCAGGCCGGAGTAACTGAAGTCGCTGCTCGTGAAGGTCTTGACGAGCTCGTCGCAGATGTCGGAGGGGTCCATGTCGGCGGTGACGCCAGCGGCCTCGATGGCCTGCTTGATGGCGTAGACGCAGTCATAGGCGTCGGCGGCGAACTGGTTGGGGGCCACGCCGTCGTCGGAAATCTTCTCGTAGGCCTCGTCGAACTTCTGGGTAGCCTCGTCGGTCGCGTCGGCCGTGAACGGGGTGATCAGATAGAGGCCCTCGGCCAGGCTGGCGTCGAAGCCGTCCTGGGCCAGGATGCCGTCCATGCCGTCCATGCCGACGAAGGCAGGCGCGAAGCCCATGTCCTTGGCCTGCTTGAGGACCAGGCCGCCCTGCTGGTAGTAGAAGGGCATGAGGACGACGTCGGCGCCATTGGACTGGGCATCGGTCAGCTGGGCGGAGAAGTCCTGGTTATTGTCCGAGGTAAAAGCCTGCTCGGACACGATGTCGAGGCCGATCTCCTCAGCCTCGGCGACGAAGCCGTCGCGCAGGCCGGTGGAGTAGGTGTCGGACTGGTCGTAGATGATGGCGATCTTGGTGCCGAGGGCCTTCTCCTTGACCATGTCGGCCGAGATCTTGCCCTGGTTGGGGTCGGTGAAGCACATCTGGAAGACGTTGGACTTGCGCGCAGAGCCCTCGCCCACCACGTCAACGGAGGAGGCCGACGGGGTCAGCTCGAAGATGTTGTCGTTGTTGGTCTCGGCGGACACAGCGACGCAGGGAGCGGTGGTCGTGGTGCCGATCAGGATCTGCAGGCCCCAATCCTTGAGGTTGTTGTAGGCATTGACCGAGGTCTCCGCGTTGTGGGTATCGTCCTGACAGTTGTAGGAGAACTTGATGTCGCCGCCCTCGGCGTTGATTTCGTTGACGGCGACCTGGGCGCCCCAGTTGGTGGCGGTGCCGTAAATGGCCGCGGCGCCGGTCAGAGGACCGATGTTGCCGAGCTTGATGGCGCCGTCGCCGCCGTCGATCTGGTTGGAGGCGGAGTCACCCGCGGACGCAGAGGAACCGGAGGCGTCAGAGCCACCGCCGCCGCAACCCGCCAGCGCGAGACCCGCCGTCGCGATGCCTGCGGTGCCCAGGAAGCTCCTGCGTGTCATGTCAGTCAGTGCCATAAAAATCCCCCTTCGATAAAATCTCCCCCATCAAATTTGGGTTGGGAACACTTTAGGCTCGCATCGCCGCGCATACAAAAAGCGAAATATTCGTTTTCATGCCTTTAACAAGCAGGAAACGCTAGCTGCGGTCTTTTCCACGGAACCACAGCCAGGCGACGAACGTGCCCAGGGCGAAGCCCGCGCAATCGATGCCGACGTCAACGAGGTTGCCCGACCGCCCCGGCGTCATCCGCTGGATGCAGAGCTCGTCAATAAACGGAACTGCAACGAAGGCCAATGTAAGGATGGCGGCCCGCCAGCCGCGGACCATGCGCACGCGGCAGTTGTTGGCGACGATCAGGCCGAGGATCAGGTACTCCGTGAAATGCGCGGCCTTGCGCACGGCTAAGCTCATGAGGTCGGGGTCGGTCACGCCCACGGCCGTGAAGAGCGGGCGCAGCAAGGTGACGACAAACCCGCTCTCGGCCGAGGACTGCGGGCCCGCGAGCAGGGAATGGCCCCAGATTACGCAGACCCACACAACGAGGGCGACACACCACCCGCGGCGTGCCGCCCTCGCCGAGTCGCCGGTATCCTGCGCGAAATGACGAGCCATGATACCTCGCTATGCCTCCCTGGCGATCGGCAGGCCCTCGAGCGGACCCGTCGGGGACGCCATGTGCTTGGGCTTGTGGGCGCCCGTGCGCGGCTTGCGCTTGGGCACGTTGATCACCGTGGGCTGGCTGGACTGGCTGCCGCCCTCGATCACGCGCAGGTAGTCGCGTGAGGTCTGGCGCACCGCCTGGGAGGAGTTCTTGTCGAATTCCTGGCTGATCAGATAATCGACGTAGGTTGCCGTGTCCACGACCTCGGGATGGCCCGCAGGCACACGGAAAGGTATGACCTGCGTCGGGGCCTCCTGGTCTTTGGCATCGCCCGCCTCGCCGTCCGCCGTGATGCGGTCGAAAGGTTGGGGCAGCTCTCGGCCGCGCTTCTCCATCGACTTCATCGCCTGGTCCCAGAGGTCCTCGGAATCGAGTTCCTCGGGATTGCGATGCTCGGGGAAGACGCCCTCGTCCACCTGCGCGATCCTCTTGGAGATGTAGGCGATGCGCGCAGCCCCCTCGAGCGGCGCGTCATCGGTTTCGTAGCTCTTGAGCTTGTTGTGCTCGCCGGTCATATCGATCGCGAAGTCGTCGTCAGTCTGGGCAGCGAGGTCGCCGAAGTCGTTTTTGACGGAATCGCCCACCTTGTAGTTCCACCAACCGGTGCCCACGTCACCCACGGTACCGTCCGCGCGCTGGATCACGGGGAGGTCGTCGAACATGTCGCGGCTCATGCGCTCCGCGAGCAGCTGTTTGACGCCGCGGGCGCGGGACTTGGCGCGGTTGGCCACGGTCTTGCGGTTCACATAGTTTGTGGCAATGTCGGTATAGTCGGTCGCCTCGTGCTGGGCCGGCCGCTTGGCCTGCGGCTCCGCCGGCTCAGGCTTCTCCGCGGGCGCCTTGGAAGCTGCTTTGGGGGCGGGCGTCTTGCGGTCGACCTCGGGCACACGGTCACGCATATGGCGCGGGGCGGAGGATGGCGCAGGGGTGTGCTCTTCCTGTGCCACGAGCCCGGCGGTAACGGGCTCGACCGCCGCACCGTCCGGGTCGGTCCGGACGCTCATGGTGTCTGCGGGTACGTGCCGATCGCGCCGATCGTCCCTCTCGCGCGTGACGGTCGTACGCTCCATGGAAGGTTCCGCCTCGCGGCGCTTCCTCCTATGGGATGACGCCACGCTGACCGCCAGGGCAATGGCGCCGCACGACGCCGCACCCGCCACCAGCCCCAGCAGGAAGTCACCCGTGAGCACGCCGACCTTGGATGCGTCGGCCATCGCGAAGCCGTAGGCACGCGCGGGCACGGCCATCGCGGATGCACCGAGAAGGCCGGCCGTGACCGACGAGGTTTGCGGTATACGAGTCATCTTTACCTCCCGCTTTGCGCCCGACGCAAACGGGGGTACACGAAAGAAACGGGAGCGCGGCAGGGCACGCGCCATGCGCTTCCAAGCAACGGCGGGCTGCAGTTTGGTTTCGTGTACCGTCGCTCGACATCTGGGGACAATGGCACTCAGACTGAAATCGACTATACCGCTTATCTTGGAAATTTCAAGGAAATCGCTGGATTTCGGGGGTTACGTTTTCGTAAAGGGAGCCGTGCGGCCTATCGGCGCGCCACGGTCGACCGTTCGCGACCGCCGCACTCGCTTTTCTCGGCCGACCGCCCCCGGACGTGCGACAATCGAGGCGTACATACCGACGCGCAAGGAGGCAGACATGAAGAGCATCGCCATCGTGACCGGGGCGTCTTCCGGCGTGGGGCGCGAGTTCGTCAAACAGCTGGACGAGGGCGGCGCCGGCCCGATCGACGAGATCTGGCTCATCGCACGCAACGCGGACCGCCTTGCGCAGATCGCGATCGAGACCGAGACCGTCACACGCGTCTTCCCGCTGGACCTCACCGACCCCGCCGCCTTCTACACGCTGGGCGATGCCCTTTCCGACGCGACCGACGGCGGCAAGCTCTATGTGCAACTTCTGGTCAACAGCGCGGGCTTCGGCACCGCGGGTACCTTCGGGGAGGTCGGGCCCGACGCCAACGCACAGATGGTCCGCCTGAACTGCCTCGCCATGGTGCAGATGTGCTCGGTCGTCCTCCCCTACCTGCGCCCCGGCTCACGCATCATCAACATGGCATCCATGGCGGGCACCCTGCCGCTGCCCGGCTTTACGACCTATTCGGCCACCAAGTCGTTCGTGATTAGCTTCTCCCGCGCGCTCGACGAGGAGCTCGCAGAGGCGGGGGTCCGCGTGACCGCCGTCTGCCCCAAATGGATGAAGACGGGCTTCTTCAATCACCTCGGCCCCCGAAGCGCCTGGCAGCCCATGATGGCTATCGGCACGGAGAGCCCGATCATCGCCGTGCGCAAGGCGCTGCGGGCGTCCGTGCTCGGACGGCCCGTATGCGTGCCGAGCCCGGACATGAAGGCGGCCTACGCGCTGCTCCAGATCATCCCCACCGCGCTCGCGATGTCCTCGATGCGCCTGCTCGAGATCTGCAGCCCGCAGGCCAAGGAGTAGCGCGTCGGGGCGACGGCCGGCGGCGCGTCGACCCCCGCCTACGAGATGTACTCGGCCTGCGCGGCCTTCTTTGCGGAGCGGATCAGGAATTCCTCGTTGGTATTGGTGGCCTTGAGGCCCTTGACCAGGGCGGTCGCGGCGCGCTCGGTATTGTTCATGTTGGCGAGCACGCGGCGGATGCCCCAGACGAAGGGCTGCATCTGCTCGTCGATGAGCAGGTCCTCGTTGCGCGTGCCGGACGCCACCGGGTCGATGGCCGGGAAGATGCGGCGGTCGGCGAGTTCGCGGTCGAGCTTGAGCTCCATATTGCCAGTGCCCTTGAACTCCTCGAAGATGACCTCGTCCATCTTGGATCCCGTGTCGACCAGGGCCGACGCGAGGATCGTGAGCGAGCCGCCGTTCTCGATGTTGCGGGCGGCGCCCAGGAACTTCTTGGGCGGGTAGAGCGCTGCGGAGTCGACGCCACCGGATAGGATGCGGCCGCTCGCGGGCTGCGCGAGGTTGTAGGCGCGGGCCAGGCGCGTGATGGAGTCGAGCACCACCACGACATCCTCGCCGAGCTCCACCAGGCGCTTGGCGTGCTCGATCACCATCTCGGATACCGCCGTATGGTTGGAGGCGGGCATGTCGAAGGTGGAGGCCACGACGTCGCCGCGGATGGAGCGCTCCATGTCCGTGACCTCCTCTGGACGCTCGTCCACGAGCAGGCAGAAGAGATGGACCTCGGGATTGTTGGCCGCGATGGACTGGCAGATCTTCTTGAGGACGGTCGTCTTGCCCGCCTTGGGGGGCGAGACGATCAGGCCGCGCTGGCCTTTGCCGATCGGGGCTACCAGGTCGATGGCGCGACCGGTCACGGTCTCCTTGCCGGCCTCCATCCTGAGACGCTCGTTGGGATAAATCGGCGTGAGGTCGCGGAAGCGCGGACGGCGCTTGACCTCATCGGGCGTCTTGCCGTCGATGAGCTCGATGCGCTGCAGCGGGGGGAACTTGTTATTGGCGCGGCCGGGTCCCGTGGTACCCCTGACGAGGTCGCCGGGGCGCAGGCCGTACTGGCGGATGAGCTGCTGATGGACGAAGGCGTCGTTCTCGCCCGCGGCGAAGTGGCCGGTGCGCAGGAAGGCGTAACCCTCGGGCTGCATCTGGATGACGCCCTCGACCGTGCGGAAGCCCTCGGCTGCCGCGGCGGCGGTGTAAATCTCGTCGATGAGCTCCGGCTTGTGCTTGCCGGCCGTATCGATCTCGAGCTCCGCGGCCTTTGCGCGCAGGTCGGCCACCTTCATGCCCTCAAGCTCCTCGCGCGTGAGCGTCGGCTCCGCCGCCTGTTGCTGATTGTTCTTGTGGCGGTTGCGCCGGCGGCCACCCTGCTGGTTGTTCTGGTTACCGTTCTGCTGGCCGCCCTGCCCGGCGTTCTGCTGACCGCCCTGCTGGCCCTCCTGCGCCTGGTCGCCCTGGCCTGACTGGTCGCGGGTGACGTGGCGGCGACGACGCTTGCCGCGCGGGGCGGCATCGCTGGCAGACTCTTCGGCCTTCTCGGCCGTCTCGCCCGCTGCGGGTTGTTCGCCGGCAAGCGCCTCGTCGACGATGCCGGTCCCTTCCGCAGAAGCCGCGGGTACAGCCTCCTTCGGCTGATCGGCGTCCCCCGCGGGCACCGCCTCAGGGGTCGCCTCGGCAGACGCCGCATCCGTCTTGTCATTTTCCGCAGCAGTCTTTGCCTTCTTGCGGGCGCGCGGCTTGCGGGCGGACTTGGCAGGCGCATCGGCAGGCGCAGCCACCCCCTCGATCGACGCCCCGGATGCCGCCGTTTCGGCAGGCTGCTGGTCTGCCTTCTCGGTCACTGCGGCAGCAATGCCCTCGTCGGTGGCCTCCGCCTTCTTGCGACGGCGGCGAGGCTTGAGCTTGGGAGCCTCTTCCGCCACGTCGATGTCGAGAGGAAGCTGCTCCACAACTGTATCTTGTTCCATGCAGATTACCTTTCGTGCGACAGGGATGAATCACCTGGCAACACATAATTTGAAATGGGTGTTTGGACCGCGCCTCACGCGCGCGTCCGCAGCCATAGTAGCACGAATGACGTGCCCTGTCATATCAAGTCTTATGGACCGCCGGTAGCAGGCAGACGCTAGACCTTGCGCCCCTTGCGACCGACGTTCAGCGCGGCGATGGGCTCGGCAAGCTGATCGGCCTCCGCATGCCCCGCGTCCGAGAGGATCACATACGACGCGCCGCCCTCCCCTTCGAGGTGGCCGCGACTCACCATCCCCTCCTCGGCAAGGGACATGACCGACATAGAGATCGTCGGCTGGAGGAAGCCCAGCTCCTCAACCAAATCGCCCACCGTCATGGCTCCCGACTCGTTTGCCGCGAGGGCGAGCAGGACGAGGTCGCGCGCCATATAGTTGAGCGTGCCCATGACATCAATGGAGCGGCACATGCGGTCGACCGTGATGCGGGAGGTCGGATGGGCCTCCACATTGACCTTTCTGGTCTCGTCGCACAGGTCCTCGACCGTCGAACGACCGGAGTCAGTCAGGACGCACACGACGTTGCGACGGTCGGTTTCGCCCTTCTCGCGATCGATGAAGCCGAGCTCGGACAGGTGCTTGGTGCGGTGCGTCATCGTCGGGCGCAGGCATCCCTGGTACTCGGCTATGTCAGAGGTCCGCATGGTCTTGTCTGTCAGGGACAACCGGCATAGGATGGCAAACTCAGAGAACGTGACCCTCTTGCTCGGTTCGATCCTTTGCCTCACCAGATTGTAGGCGCGACGGATTGAAAGGTAGTCACGCATCTCCATAGTTTTCCTCCGACCGCTGACAGATATCAGATTCGCAAACTTTCATTTTGTCAGCACATCTTACACTAAGTCCTACGCCAACCTTCACAAAACACTTTACGAAAAATGAAAGTCCAGCGACAAGCTATATTTTTGTCCATTTCTCACGCTGTAACAATCGGTTCTATAGCGATTTCATAGACATGAATGAAATGGGCGCCCCCGGCAATCCGGGAGCGCCCTTACACTCGCATTGGGCACACGCGTCAGCGCTGCGCGGGGGCGCGTGATTGCGCTCGGATGGCCTCCCCTTACATGACCTTGGGGGCGGAGACGCCGATCAGGCCGAGGGCGACCTCGAGATTGATGCGGACGGCGTCGATGGCCGCGAGGCGGGCGCGGGAGAGTTCGGGGTCGACGGGACGGCCCTCGCTCGGCAGGACCTGGCAGTGCTGGTAGAAGTTGTGGAAGGACGAAGCCAGCTCCTCGCAGAAGTGCGTGAGGCGGAAGGGGGCGCGGTCGCGGGCGCAGCTGGCGACGAGCTCGGGGAACTCGGAGAGCTTGCGGGCGAGCGCGGCCTCGGAGGCGTCGGTCAGAAGCGCCGCGTCGAACTCGGAGCCGATGGCCTTGGCGGCGACGGCGTCCATGCCCATCTCCTTGGCCTCGTCCTCGGAGACGCCGGCGGCGCGGCGCAGGATCGAGCAGATGCGGGCGTGCGCGTACTGCACGTAGAAGACCGGGTTGGAGGCCTCCTGCTTCTTGGCCGCCTCGATGTCGAAGTCGATCGTCTGGTTGGCGCTCTTAGAGATCAGGGTGTAGCGGGTCGCATCGACACCGACCTCATCGAGCAGCTCCTGGAAGCTGACCATGGTGCCGCGGCGCTTGGACATGCGGACGGGCTCGCCGTTGCGCAGCAGGTTGACGAACTGGCCGAGGTCGACCTCGAACTTGCCGGGGAAGCCGAGCGCATCGCAGACGTTGGTGACGCGGGCGATGTAGCCGTGGTGATCGGCGCCCCACAGGTCAATGGAATACTCGGCGCCGCGGGCGAACTTGTTCCAGTGGTAGGCGACGTCGGAGGCGAAGTAGGTGTACTCACCGTTGGACTTGATCAGGACGCGGTCCTTGTCGTCGCCGAACTCGGTGGACTTGAACCAGAGGGCACCGTCGTCGGTCTTGTAGAGGTAGCCCATGTCCTCGAGGCGCTTGAAGGCGCGGTCGACCTGGGAGGTGCCGTCGGCCTCGTCCTTCACATAAAGGGAGCGCTCGGAGAACCACACGTCGAGGTCGCAGCGGGCCTGGTGGCAGGTGTCCTTGATGCGCTGGAGCATCTTCTGGTAGGCGGTCTCGCGGAAGGCGTTGTCGCGCTCCGCGGCGTCGGCCTCCACCCACTTGTCGCCGTCGGCCTCATAGAACTCGCGGGCGATGTCGATGATGTAATCGCCGCCGTAGGAGTTGCCGCCGAGCGTCTCGTTGAAGGCATCCATGTAGGGGTGCTTCTCGGGGTAGTCATCGAGCTCGTCCTCGACGTACTCCTCGCGGTCGGCGAGCAGTTTGGCCTGGGCGGTGGCCACATCGCAGCCGTCCTTCTTCATGATCTCGCACAGCTGCAGGTAGCGCGTGGAGACCGAGCGGCCGAAGACGTCCATCTGGCTGCCGTGGTCGTTGATGTAGTACTCGCGCGTGACGTCAAAATTGGTGTGGTCGAGGACGTTGCACATGGAGTCGCCCATGGCCACCCAGCGGCCGTGGCCCACATGCAGGGGGCCGGTCGGGTTGGCCGAGATGAACTCGTAGTTGACCTTGAGGCCGTGGCCCACGTCGGTCTTACCCCAGTCGGCACCCGCCTCGCGCACGGCGCGGAAGACATCGTTGGAGGCGGCGGCCTTCAGATAGAAGTTGATGAAGCCGGGGCCCGCGACCTCGACCTTGGCCACCTGGGCGTTCTCGGGCATGTGCGCGACGATTGCCGCGGCGATCTTTGCCGGGGAGGTGCGGGCCAGACGGGCGGAGCGCATGGCCACCGTCGAGGTCCAATCGCCGTTGCTTGCGTCGGCCGGTCGCTCGATACCGCAGTCTCCGACCTCGAAGGCCGCCAGGTCGCCGGCCTCCTGGGCCGCGGCGATAGCCTGCTTGATGAGCTCTTCAATCATCTCGGGCATGTAGTGCACTCCTTTTCCCACTGTTCTCCTGGTGAGACTTGCAATTACAGGGCAGTCTAGCAAATGCGGCCCGCTATCCCCCGCCGCACCCGCGCATCCGCGCGAGACGTTATTAATTATTCATGCGACGCGGGCGGGATGCGGCGCGGATCGCCTGCCTATCGTCGCCCCGAGCGGTTGCGCTCCTGGCGCGTCAGGCGGTGGCGCAGCTCTGCCAGGCCGGGCTCGAGTCCCACGGGATAGATCTGCGGGTTGAGGAAGCGCTTGACCGCCGGGTCGAGTCGCATGAGCGAGTTGCGGCAGCGCTCCTTGGCCGTCTGGATATCGTCGGGCTCCTTGGCGCGCACGCCGTCGGCCACGATCTGTTCGAGCAGCTCCTCTGCGTGCATACCCGCGAAGTCGTAGGTCGTGAGGCTGTCGAGCACATCCATCGCGGTCTCGGCGCCATCGGGCGTGGCCACCGAGTCGTCCACGATCTGGTCTCCCACGGGGCAGCCCGCCTCGTCGTAGAAGCGGCGGACGTGCTGGATGCCGGGGATGGTGCGCTTGTAAGCCATCTCGGAGAGCTTGATGACGGGGCTCCAGGGCTCATCGGCGGACTTGCGCACAGCCGAGAGCTTGTAGACGCCGCCGAGCGAGGGCTGGGGGTCGCAGGTCGCGAGCTTGGTGCCCACGCCGAAGGAGTCGATGGGAGCCCCCTGGGCAAAGAGCGACTGGATTGTGTACTCGTCCAGGTCGTTGGAGGCGGAGATCTTCACATAAGGCAGACCCGCCTCGTCGAAGGCCGCACGGGTCTCCTTGGTGAGCTTGGCGAGGTCGCCCGAGTCGATGCGGATGGCCGCCAGGCGTTCACCTTCCGCCTCCATCTCCTTGGCCACGGTGATGGCATTCTTGATGCCCTGGTGGACGTCGTAGGTGTCGAGGAGAAGCACGCAGTTCTTGGGGCTGGACTTGGCGAAGGCGCGGAAGGCGTCAAGCTCGGTCGGGAAGGCCATGACCCAGCTGTGGGCGTGCGTGCCGAAGACGGGGATGCCGTAGATCTTACCGGCCAGCACGTTGGAGGTCGAGGCGGCGCCGCCGATGTAGCTCGCGCGAGCCACGGCCAGGCCGCCGTCGGGACCCTGGGCGCGGCGCAGGCCGAAGTCGGAGACCGCGTGCCCCTGGGCGGCCGTCACGACGCGCGCGGTCTTGGTGGCCACGAGCGTCTGGAAGTTCACGAGGTTGAGCAGGGCGGTCTCGAGCAGCTGGCAATCGATGACCGGCCCCTCGACGCGCACCATCGGCTCGCGCGGGAAGACCAGGTCGCCCTCGCGCGGGGCCCAGACGGACACATGCATGCGGAAGTCGCGCAGGTAGTCGATGAAGCCAGGCTTGAAGAGCTTGCCGCCGCCGGGCGCCGGCACGTCGGCCAGATAGGCAAGCGAGTCCTCGTCGAAGCGGAAGTTCTCCACGAGGTCGGCGATCTGCCCCTGGCCGCAGGAGACGGCATAGCCGCCGTCGAAGGGGTTCTCGCGGAAGAAGGCGTTGAAGCAGGCCTGTCCCTTGTCGAGGCCGGACTCCCAGAAGCCCTGCGCCATCGTGAGCTCGTACAGGTCGGTGTTGAGCGCGACGTCGGTCGGCGTCGTGCGGTCGGTCAGAGCCATCGTGCGATCCTTTCCCCTCCGGTGCGATACAACAAAAAGGGCGGACCGCGGTCCGCCCACACGTCTTACAGAATTGCCGAAACGAGCACCACGACGGCGATCAGCGCGACGAGCGCCAGCACGATCTTCTGCCCCAGGGGCATCTTGAGGTCGTCCTCGTCGGGCTCCATGAGCTCGCGGCCCTTCTCGCGCAGCTCGGCCTCGCGCCGCATCGCCGCGGCCTCGGCCTCCCGCTGCTGCTTCTCCTCCTTGAGCCGCTCGAGCTCCCTGCGCTCGCGCGCCTGGGCCTGGGCCTGCTCGCGCGCGGCCTTTTCGGCGCGCAGCTTCTCGAGCTCGGCACGCTCCTCGTCGGTCAGCGGTGTCTCGTCTGCCATCGGTATGCTCCTCGCCCTACAAGAAAGGCCAACGACGCGTGCCGCTGGCCTCATAGGTTTTGGTGGAGATGAAGGGATTCGAACCCTCGGCCTCTGCCTTGCGAAGGCAGCGCTCTCCCAGCTGAGCTACATCCCCGTGGGATTTGGTGCGTTGGATATTGTGGCAATTCGCGGCGGGCATGTCAAGTAGGCTAGGATGATGCGGACAGAAGGGACGCCATGGCCAACACAAGCACATCAGCTGCATCGGACTTCACCGCTTACGAGCTCTGCGAGCTCTGTCCGCGACGCTGCCATGCCCGCCGGGCCGAGGGACGAGCAGGCCTCTGCGGCGCCACCGCCGAGCTGCGCGTCGCCCGCGCGGCACTGCACTATTGGGAGGAGCCGCCCATCTCGGGCGAGGCGGGGTCGGGCGCGATCTTCTTCAGCGGCTGCCCCCTGCGCTGCGTCTTCTGCCAGAATCACGAGATCTCGCAGGAGGGCTTCGGCCTGCCCGTGTCGACGGGCCGCCTTGCCCAGATAATGCTCGACTTGCGCGACCAGGGCGCCCTCAACATCAACCTCGTGACCCCCTCGCACTATCTCCCCCACGTCGTGGAGGCGGTGCGCCTCGCGCGAGGTGCGGGGCTCCATCTGCCCATCGTCTGCAACACCTCCGGCTACGAGACCGTCGAGACGGTGCGCGCGCTGGAGGGGACGGTGGATGTGTGGCTCACGGACTTAAAATACGCTTCCGGCGAACTGGCCGGCAGGTTCTCCCACGCAGCCGACTACCCAGAAGTCGCCGAGGCCGCGCTGGCTGAGATGCTGCGGCAGGTCCGCGCGGCGGGAGGACGGGCTGGGGGCCCCGACGGCCGCATGACCCGCGGCATCATCGTGCGCCATCTCGTCCTTCCGGGGCATACCGATGACTCGTGCGCCGTGCTCGACCGCGTGTGGGACCTCGCCGGCAACGATGTGGACATTTCGGTCATGAACCAGTACACGCCCAACGCAGTCTGCCGTGCCGCTGGCGGCGACCTTGCGCGCAGCGTGACCAACGAGGAATACGAGCTTGTACTCGACCACTCCGACGACCTGGGTTTCGAACGCCTCTGGTGGCAGCAGGGCGGCACGGTATCGGAAAGTTTCGTGCCCGCTTTCGACGCCACGGGCGTCGCAGGCCCCGAGCTGAGCGGAGCGGGCGCCTAGGCCTCCCGGTCGCGTTCGGCATCCGCTGCGCCTCGCGCCTCC
The DNA here is from genome assembly GCA_900315165.1 of uncultured Actinomycetes bacterium. Taxonomy (GTDB): domain Bacteria; phylum Actinomycetota; class Coriobacteriia; order Coriobacteriales; family Atopobiaceae; genus Olegusella. The sequence continues at coordinate 62,061 of OMXZ01000016.1, forward strand.
ATATCATCCGCGCCGTCATACGCAGAGCCGTCGTGCGCAAGGCCACCAAGCCGCTCGAGGTGGTGCTCCTCCACGAACTGCTCGCGCTCTTTCTCGAACGCGGGGTCCTCGGGTGTGACGAGCTCGTCCTGGCCGGTCTTCTTGTTGTAGTGATGGAGCAGGACCGGTTCGAAAAGGTGGAGCTTAAAGGCGATGGCAGCCGACCCCACCACCAGGAAGACGAAGATGATGACGCGAGGCAGGACGTTGACCTGGGTCATCGCCAGCGTGCCCACACACAGGGCGCCGGTCCACGCGTACATCATAAGGACGGCCTGGCGCTGGTCGAAGCCGTCGTCGAGCAGGCGGTGATGGATGTGACCGCGGTCGGCGTGCCCGATACTGATGCCCGCGCGGCGACGGCGGATGATGGCCGAGAAGGTGTCGACGATAGGCATGCCCGCGATCACAAGCGGGACGATGATCGTCGTGAAGCCCGCGATGCGCGTGACGGAAAGCAGCGACACCGTGCCGAGCGCAAAGCCGATCAGAAGCGAGCCCGAGTCACCGAGAAAGATCGTGGCGGGGTGGAAGTTGTAGCGCAAAAACCCGAGCGCCGCGCCCACCAGTGCGATCGCCAGGGTGGCGGCGTCCGGACGATACTGGAGCAGCGCAAGCACAAACATCGTGAAGCCCGCGATCGCCGCGATGCCCGACGCGAGGCCGTCAAGGCCGTCGATCAGGTTGAAGATGTTGACGTAGGCGACGAGGTAGACGACCGTGATCGGATAGGCCGCCCAACCCAGGTCGATCAGGGTGTAGGCGAAGGGGTTCACAATCTCGCCGATCACGAGGCCACCGGCGACCGCGACCGACGCCGCGAGCACCTGTCCGACGAGCTTCTGGAGCGGGCGGAGATGGTACTTGTCGTCAACCAGGCCGGTGGCGAAGATGAGTGCGAAACCGGCAATCAGATAGCGGTAGTCGATTCCCTCGAGATGCGACGACGGCTGCAGGACCGTGGACCAGCCCAAGTACACCGTGCCCAGAAACTGCACGAGGAAGGCGACGACGATGCCGGCAAAGACCGCGATGCCGCCCATGCGAGGGATGGGCTTCTTATTGATGCGGCGAGCCGAGGGATAGTCGACCGCATCGAGCTTCCAGGCGATCTTGCCCGCGAGCGGGGTCACGACGACGGCAGTGACGAGCGCGGACGCGAAGACTGCCACGTAGGGCACCCATGCAGCTACCACGTCCGACCTCCCCGTCCCTCTCGTACGGACCGACCCCTTCTCCAGTGCGCGGCGCCGCCCCATTCCCGTTATTGTACAAAAAGACGGGCTCAGTCCATAAAACCGCACGTCACACATAAAAAAAGGACCCGCAGGCCCACTTTCTTAATGTATCGCAGCGGGCGGCCAAGTCAAGACTTTATTTGCCGTGCGGCATCCGTATAGTGGGAGGTGACGTTCCCCTGCGGCACAAACTGGGTGAACCGACAAGCGTTTTTGAGGGAGTCCGTATAGCGTTTCCAGTACAGGAATCCTCCGTTGTTGAGGAAGCTGGAAAAGGCGCCGAGGACACCCACCTGTATGAGGTGGGTTCATATCGTGGCCGCGGGGGGCGTCTTTTACCGGCATCCAGAAACGATTTTGCCGCAAATGGGGCCGTATGTCGCAAAAAGTCTTCTGAAAACCGGCGGCGCCGTGATTCGGCAGTACTTTTGCTGCAAATCAGACGGTTTGCAGCAAAATCACTCTTGTCCGCCAGCACCCAGCGTGGTAAGACGGGCGGCCTCACGGCGATGCGAGCGCGTGCGCTTGATGGAGAGCGCGGGCGGGTCGTCCGGGAAGGCCACGAGGTTGGTGTGGGTCTCGCCCCAGATCGCGCAGACGTCCTCGGCATCCTCGAGCAGGTCTTCGGCAGGCATCATGCCGTAGAGGCGCGGCGGGATGATATAGAGCGGGATGCGGAACCGGTCCGCGACCTCGACCGCCTTGTACTGCAGGTGCGGGCAGAGCATCGCGACGTCGAACTCGTCCTGGGCGCCCTCCAGGTCGATAAAGGGTACGTAGCGGAAATTGCCGCGATCCGTAAGCCCTTTGCGCTCGGCCTCCTTCTGCATGCGCTTGGCCAGCGCGCTCGACGAGAAGCCGCCACCGCAGCAGACCGCAATCCGAAGTGCCATCTCTCCCCTTCCGCAGGCTGTGGACAACCGCCCATACGCGGCGTCGGCAAAGATTTCGATGCCGACAAGAAACGACTATAGGACAAAAGGGCTCGGCGGTAGTTGGGTACACTGGCGAAACGTAGAGGGCGGCACGGCGCATGGCGGCAGTGGGCGCACGGCGAGTGGAGCGACGGACGGCGGAAGACAGGCAGGGGATGGCAGACAGATACGACAAAGGGATGTATCTCGTGCGGCTGCAAGTCAGCGACCCGCGCAGCGTGCGCGGGCATGCCGTGGCCTATGCCGCCAACGACCCCGAGCCTGTAAAACAGACCGACCAGTACTACCGCGAGGAAGGTGCCGCCCTACTGTTGCGGACCGTAGGCGACTCCCGCGTGGAACTTGTCACCATGAGGCCGACAAGCACGCCGAACGTGTTCGAGCGGGAGGTCAAGCGCCTGCGCACCGGCTTCCAGACCGACTCATATATGACGATCCAGCATGGCCGCGGGCCCGAGGTCGTGTTGGAGCGGCGCACATACCGCATCGAGGAGGCCCTCGTCCATCTCGACAACGTGCGCGGGCTCGGGGACTTCGTGGAGATAGAGGCGGCGGTTGGCTCCGATGACGACGTCCGCCGTGCGCGCCATCTGGTGGGCGAGATCATAACCAACCTCGGCCTTGAGGACGAGCGCGAGGTCAAGGAGACCTACGGGGAACTCGCAGACCATGCCGTTGTCGCCCGCGACAGCATGGACGGCGTGGATGAGAAAAGCTACGGCGACCTCCGCATGCGCCGTTGGGGCGTCGAGCCTGTCCACACCGAAAAGATCGCCGACTCGCGTGACGAGGGGTTGCGCATGGCCCTGAGCCCGGGGGTTATTGCACTCCTGGTCGCGCTGGTCATCGCGGCGTTTGCGGTACAACCACTCATCGACAAGAGTAAGGTACAGGACGACGCACATACCGCCGATCCGGTCAGAATCGCCGATGACGAGGTGCTTGCGACGCACACTGTGGAGCCCTTCACGCAGCCCGACGGCAGCGAGGCTTGGCTTGTCGTGAGCTACGACGTCGATGGCGAGGAGACCCTGCATGTGTGGGAGGCGACAGGCGACGGCGTCGAGCTCGCTGACTATTACCCCTCGAACACGCAGGTCGTGTATGACGCAGAGACTAATGCAGGCGAGGAGGGCAAAGCGGCGCGCGTGGAGGACATCGGCGACCGCTATTCCGCCGACGACGGCGAGACGCAACGGGTCGAGCGGCATGTGATCCATCTGCCCACTGGTGCCGCGAGCGTCTATGTGACGCAGGACGACCTTGATGCCGAAGACTGATCCTGGGAGCCGTCCGCCTTCCGTCACCTAGTCATCGAGCCCAAGGACGCGCACGCCCAAAAGACCGACCAGGTCGATTGCCTGCTCGGGCGCAATCTTTGCCCCACGCAGCTCGGTCTTTGCGTCGGAAAGCCGGATGCCCGCGATCTCGCAGCCCGAGAGGTCGGCGCCCTCCAGCCTGGTCTGGAAAAGCTCGGCACGCGTGAGGTCGCACCGGTCAAACACGATTCCGCCCTTGAACCGCAGCTGCGAGAGCGACGCCTCGGCTAGGTTGCAGCCCTTGAGGCGCCCGCGCTCGATTTTGCTGCCGGCTAGGTTAGCAAAGGAGAGATTGGTGTCGGTCGCGTGCGTCGCCGAAAAGAAACTCTGAAACATATCGACGCCGACCAGCCGGCAGCCGATGAGTTCGCAACGCTTCCAATAGCTGTTGCGCAGACACGCGTTGGAGAGGTCGCAGTCGCGCATCACCACGTCCGTGAAGCTCGCGCGGTCGAGGCAGGCACCCACAAGGATGCAGCCCGTCAAGGTAACCAGCGAAAATTCGGCAGCATTGAAAACTTGTCCCGTCAGGTCCTCGTCCTCAAAGTCAGCCTCGGCAACCAACCCATCGCCTTGGCGCAGCGCTTCCGCCAGCCCGCCCATATGACTCCTTCACATCGATAGCCGGTCTATGCGACCCCTCTTCGAGATTTTGACCCTTCTGAGTCATCGCCGCGAATTCAACCTAATTTTTCGTCTCATTTTGATTATTGATATGACGTTTACCTGCATGTATACGTTATTTAATCATCGTAAATCGCTTGTATTTTCCCGTGCTCAGACAGCGAGCTTTCTACCAGCATTTTTATCATGCCATCGCCTTGGCGAAGTGACTCAGAAGGGTCGGAATCCCGAATAGGGGTCCAGCAATGCTCAATTCATTCGATTTTTTCGCAGCCGACGGGCAGATGGTCTCCGCACAAGCGATAATCGTTTCCACGATGGGCAATTCAAAGCGTGGCATATTCATGAAATTGAGGATTCACCATGGCTGACCTGCTCGAATTCAAACAACCTCACGACTATCTCGTGCGAGCCACCGCCGCCCGAGGCGCCATCCGCGCCTTCGCCATCACCTCACGCGCGACCGTGGAGGAGGCCCGCCGTCTGCGCAACCTTTCCAAGACGACTACGGCTGCGCTCGGCCGCACGCTGACCGTCGCCGCGATGATGGGTCCCATGATGAAGGGGGCGGACGACCGCCTCGCGCTCGTCTTCGAGGGGGATGGCCCCATCCGGACCGTGGTCGCGAGCGCAAAATCCACGGGCGATGTGCGCGGCTACGTGGGCGATCCCACCGTCGAGCTGCCCCTCAATGCGGCTGGCCACCTCGACGTGGGAGGCTCCATCGGCCGCGGCACCCTGCGCGTGACCCAGGACCTGGGCCTGGGCACCCCCTACTCCGGCACCGTCGATATCCAGACGGGCGAGGTGGCCGATGATCTCGCCTATTACTTCACCTCGAGCGACCAGGTGCCCTCGGCGGTCGGCCTGGGCGTGCTCGTCTGGCCCGATGGCCATGTGCGCGAGGCGGGCGGCTTCATCATCCAGCTCATGCCCGACGCGCCGGACTGGGTCGCAGACGACCTCGATGAGCAGCTCCGCAGTGTGAAATCCGTGACGGACCTGCTAGTGGAGGGCATGAGCCCGGAGCAGATGCTTGACCACCTGCTGGAGGGCTTCGAGCCGGAGATCCTCTCATACCAACCCGTCCAATATGCCTGCGACTGCAATCAGGAACGCACCGACGCCCTCATGAGGCTCTTCGGCGCCGACGAGATTCGCGACATGATCGAGGAGGGCGAGCCCGTGACCGCCACCTGCGAGTTCTGCGGCCGGGACTATGTCTATCAGCCCGACAACCTCCGCTGCATCCTTGCCGATCTGGAAGCAGGCCGCTAGCCCTCTCGCCTGCCGACCGCCAGCGTCCCGCATCCGTCGGCTAGTTTTCTGCGAAGCCCTGCCAGACGGGGGCGCCGGGATAGACGCGCGGCTCCACGGCACCCGACAGCACATCGCAGGCCGCCTGGGCCATGGCCTGCTGCTCGAACTCGCCGGGGTACACATAGATGGGCGCGATCCAGCCGCAGCGGTCGCGCACCCCCTGCACCACGTCGTCGAAACGCAGAAGGCCGCCCGTGAGCAGGATGGCATCGACTCGCCCCTCCAGCACGGCGGCCATGGAGGCGATCCACTTGCAGGTCTGATAGACCATCGCCGACCAGACGCGTGCGGCAAGCGGGTCGCCCGCCTCGACCAGCGCGTGCACCTGGTCGGAGTTACTCGTACCGAACCAGGACGAGAGCCCACCCGCCTGGGAGCAGAGGGCCTGGATCTCCTCGGGCTTCTTGCCATAGAGGTAATGAAGGACGTCGGTCACAGCCATCGACCCCATGCGCGTGGGTGTGAAGGGGCCCTCGCCGCCGCCCGCGTCGTTGCCGTCGACCATGTGCCCATGACGGTGCGCCGTGATGGAGATGCCACCGTCGATATGGCACACGATGAAGTTGTGGTCCTGATAGGAGATGCCCTGCTCCTCGCAGTGGTGCCGGGCAACGGCCTTGAGGTTGAGCGCGTGGCTGACCGCTTTGCGATACACGCCGCGCACGCCCGTGATGCGCGCCTCGTCGCAGAGCTCGTCGACGATGGGCGGGTTCACCATCAGGGCGATGCCGCTATAGCGCTCGTGCACGCGTTGCGCCATCTGCACGCCCAGCATGGAGGCGTGGTAGAGGCCGCCCTTGCAGGCACGCGTGTCGGCGACGAGCCGATCGTCGATCGCGTAGATGCCGCTTTCCACGGGATAGCACCCGCCGCCGCGCCCGACGACGGCATTGACCCCGGTCAGGTCGATCCCGTTGGTCGCGAGGAAGTCGTCGAGCACCTCCATGCGGTAGTCGAGCTGGTCGTTGATGGTGCCGAGCGCGCGCAGCGTGGGCGAGTCGTGGAAAACGTCCGTATCGAAGACGCACGCGCCTTTCTCGAAGAGCGAGACCTTCGTCGAGGTCGATCCCGGATTGATCACGAAAATGCGCCAGGGTCCCGTGACCCTCTGTCCGACGTTCGTGCGTTCCTGCATCCGAACCCCCTCCCGCGGCGGCTTTCGGTAACCTCGCCATTCTAGTCCCCGCCGGCATTTCCCGCTTACCGAGAATTCGGGCACATGGCGCCTAGTCACACATCAAATCGGGCAAAAAAATGTAAGAAGCTTGCAAGGGGACAACTTGTACAATTTAGGCGATGGAGATGACGTTTACCTCATGTAGGCGGACGGAGTAGCGATGGGCGGGGTCACGAAAGAGCGCAGGAGGCTTCTCAATCTGGCACGCATGCTGCTGGAGGAGACTGATGCGGACCGCGGGCTCACGATGTCCGAGATCGTGGAGCGCCTGGAGGCAGCCGGGATTCCCTGCGAGCGCAAGAGCATCTACCGCGACCTCGCCGCCCTGCGCGACATGGGTATGGACATCCAGCCCTACGAGCGGGCGCCACGGCAGTACGGGCTGGCGACTCGGCCCTTCGACCTCGAGGAGCTCTCGCTCATGGTCGACGCCGTGCAGAGCGCGCGCTTCCTGACCGACCGCCGCTCGAGCCAACTCGTAAAGAAGATCCGCGGCCTCGCGAGCACGGGCCAGCGGGAGGAGCTTGACCGCAATGTGCACGTGGAAGGCCGTCTGCGCGATCAGGCCGGCTCCGTCCTTGCAAGCGTCGATAGCATCCAGGTCGCGATGCGGCGCCATCGCAAGGTCGCCTTCACCTACTACGACTACACGACCGAGCTCAAGCGCGCAGCCCGCCGCGACGAGGACGGCAAGCTCAAGCACTATCTCGAGACCCCCTTGCGCGTGGTGTACTCCGAGGGCAACTACTACCTGCTCGCCTACAACGACAAGCATGAGGGCATCGCCGTCTACCGCGTCGACCGCATGGCGCGCCTGCGCGTGGCGGACGAGGCCGCGGCCACAAACGACCTGACTCAGGACTTCGACGGGACAGGGTTCGCCAATCGGTCCTTTTCCATGTATGGAGGGCAGACCGTCACGGCGACGCTCCTCGCCGATGCGCAGGTCATGAACGCCCTCGTCGACCGCTTCGGCGACGAGATGGCAGTCGTGCCCGTGGCCGGCGGCGCCAAGGCGCGCGTCACGGTGAGCGTGATGGACTCCCCCACCTTCTACGGCTGGGTCGCGCAATTCGGACCGCGGGTGAAAATCGAGGCGCCCGCCGGCTTGGCGGACGGCTTCCGCTCCTGGTTGACCGATACGCTCGTCGCGTACAAATAAAGAAGGGCCGGCTCCGGATGTGTCCCGGAGCCGGCCCTTGCATTCAGGCTCATGCAGGTAAAACGATTATTGTGCGGCAGGGATGTCGAGTGTAATGTTCGAAAACTGGATGTTGTAATCGTCACTATAGATGTCGGGAATCACGATCTGAAAAGCCTGGGCCGGATCCATCGGAGGAAAGACGAGTATACCTGTCGTATTGGCGCCGGCTGTGAGGTCGTAGCTCAGCTCCGGATATTCACCCTCGTAGGCAGAGCCGCTCGAGCTGTCCTGGTCGACCTGCTGACCGTTTACAAGCAGGCAGATGCTATAGAGCCCGTAAGAAACACCGTTCGCCGTGGGGTTCGAGACGGTCAGCTGAATGCGTGTCTCGACCTTCGCATACTCCACCTTGTCGCACGTGAAAGTTACGTCATTCTGGGTAGCCGAGACCGCGGGTTCGGAGGTCGCAGTCGCCGGCGCCACGACATCGACATAGGTGGACTTGGTGACAGTCGCATCGACGATGAGGGGCACCTCGAGAGTCGCGCCCATCATGTTTTCGCCCGAGAATGTCCCATCTACCTTTCCGTCCACCCAGACATACTCGCCATCCCCATAGGACTCGTCAGTTGCGCAGTGGACGATGTAGGTGCGATCGTAGGTGGTAATGTCGTAATAGGCCTGGAAGGCTGTCACGCCGTCCTGAGTCTCCGAGGAACCAAGGGTCTTGCCCGGCAATTTCACCCATTTGCCCTTATATTCATCGGGATTGGTAAAGAGCGCATCGATCTCGTCGTTAGAGATGTACTCGCGCTTCTCCGCGCCAGCAGAACCCACAGACGCGCTGCTATCGGCTCCGTCCCCGCCGCATCCGGTCAAGGCCATTGCCGCAGCGACGCCCGCCGAGCCGAACACGAATTCACGACGATTCAACGTGAGATTCATAACACCACTCCCCTTGCCAGCCTTGCCGATAAAAACTTCCTCAAGGTGATGCTAGGCTGCGTGGGAAACGATTTCATTAGCTGGGAGCTGAATCCCTAGGGTCAGTCCTTGTTTCTTCCCTGCGCTAGGGGCGGGGGCCGTATATCAGGTTTGCAATCAGGGACGCAACAAACATCACGGCGAAGCCCGTGGCGAGGTTCTCGGCGAGGCGGATGAGGAACCTCTTAATCCGCCTGCCCCGTGTGCATCCCGCATACTCCCCATACCTCATCAAAAGCCAGATGAGTTCCTGCCCGGTGAACACGATGCCCCACATGACGAAAGCGAAGCCGAAGACCGTGTCGGTCACCTGCCAGACGGGCGTCGGCATCCCCATGGCGCTCTCAACGAACGAGACCATGAAGACGCACGCGAGCAGGACGGTGAGCGCGCCGATGATGAGGGAGGCGACCTTGTTCTGAGACCTTGGGGGGTTGACCAGCGATTTCACGGTCAGCGGCAGACGCCGCCAGATACTGAACTCGTACCAGAGGCTATCCTCGGAGACGGTATTGTCATGGAGCGCCCGCGCGAGATCGCCCACCGACTGGTAACGGGCGCTCGGTTCGAAGGCGCTGGCATGCTGCACGATGGCACGCATCGACGGGTCGACCATGCGGCGGTCGTTGAGCGCCGCCTCGTAGCGCTTGTCATCCGGGCGGATGCCCGTCAGGGCGTAGCCAAGGAGCCGACCGAGCGAGTAGACGTCGGAACGTGCGTCGGTCTGGGCAAAGCCGAACTGCTCGGGCGCCGCGAAGCCCCAGGTACCGAGGTGCGTCGTGTCGTGCATGGCATTGTCCACGTGGATACGGGCAATACCGAAGTCGATGACGTGCGCGCCGTCCCGGGCGAGGATGATGTTGCCGGGGGTGAGGTCGCGATGGACCACCCCGACCGAGTGCAGCGCGCCGACGGCACGGGACACGTCGTCCATCATGGCGATGGCCTCCGGCGCGGCCATGCGTCCCCTCACAATGCTCTCCTCGAGCGACATGCCCGTCACCCAGTCGCGCACGACGACATAACAATCGGGCAGCTCATAGTCCTCGATGACCCGCGGGAGCAGGGGCTCGTCAAGCTGCTTGATCCTTGCGACCACATCGGTATTCGCAAAGCCAAGGGGGTACTTCTTTCGCATAAAGGGGCCGTCGCTGCCGCGCATGACGAGCTCCGCCCGGCCCGAGGCGCCATCGCTGATTACACGGATGACCTGATAGGCATCGTCCTTCTCAATCGCCTCGAGGACTGATCTCTCGTCCGGACTGCGCTGCGTCATATCAGGCTCCGACGGCCAGTAGGGTCGGCTCGCCGAGACGCCATAGCTCGTCATCGCAGGCCGCGCGGGTCATGCCGTGCTGCAGACAGTAGATGATGATGGCATCGCGGCGTTTGCGGCTCCACAGTTCGGACGTGCCGGCCAGGCGCAACAGGCGCTGGGCCTCGCGCAGGGTGCAGCGTAGGCCGAACGCAAGCATGATCGCATGGTCGCGTCCGGGACGCCGGGTTCCCTGAAAGATCTGATAGGTATACGTCGGATTCAGCCCTGAGGCCTCGATGACCTGCGAGCGCTTGATGCCATGCTCTTCAAGCAGCGAGCTCGCATAGGCGGCAAGGTCGCGGTCCTCGAGGTCGGGCTGGGCGTCGGAGAGATACGCTTCGGGCGATGAGGCCTCGAGCAGCCTGGCGAGGAGTTCCTCGGTAAGCGGCTGGTCCTTGTTGTCCATGCGCGTCTCTCCATTTTCTGCGAGGGCGAGTCGCACCAAGAGAATCCTTCTTTGCGACCTTACGATACCATGCCAACTTTCGCGCGGCTCAGCGCGCTAGTGTCGGCTATTGTACGGCCAGACGGGCGGCACCAGCGCGGGCCTGGGCGAGCGGCTTGGCATACCAGGGCTCGTCCTGCACGACCTGCTGCAGGCCCGACTCGGCTTCGAGATAGAGGTCGCGGGCGCGGTCGAGGTCTTTCTTGCAACCGACGCCATGCTCGCAGCAGTCGGCCACCCGCAGCGCCGCACTGCCCCAGATCGCGGGATGCTCGCCATCGGCCTGCGCCCGCTTGTAGGCCATCTCGTAATAGAAATAAGCCTGCTCCCGATCGCGCCCGATGCCGTTTCCGCCCCTGAGCTGGTCACCGTACTTGTAGGCCGCTTCCGCATGGCCGAGGTCGGCGGCCCTCTTGAAGAGATGCGCCGCCAGCTCCTGGTCGCTCTCGCCGAGGCGTCCGAGCGCATACACGTAGCCGAGGTTGCAGATGGCCTGGACGTTACCAAGGTCGGCCGAGATGCGGTAGAACTTCTCGGCCAAGCGGAAGCAGTCGTGGCGCCGCTTTCTGCCCTCAAGCGTATCGGCGTCGTCGGAGGCGTCCATACCATCGGCATAGTAGCGCGTCCCGATCTCGAGCGAGAGCTGTCCGCCGTTGGCGCTATCGTAATCGGGATCGTAGTCGTCCTCGGTCAGTTCCTCTTTGAGCAGAGCGTAGAGACCGAGCGCCATGCCCGTCTCGTTGCGCGCGATGCCCACCAGGACGTCGTCACCCGGCTGTGCCGCACAACCGCCCTCGGGTACCTGCGCGACCGTCGCCAGCCAGTGCGGACGCTGGGTGCCGGCGAGCTCCACGGCCGGCCGCTCCAGCCGCACCCACAGGGGCGCAGGATCCACGTCCGGCCTGGTGAAGAGGAGTGCCTCGGCGATATCGGGATAGTTCCTATCACGCCAGGGGTCGAGCCGCTCGTCCGCGCGCGCCGCGCGCACACCTGGCGCCACGTCGCTCGACTCCTCCATCCAGCGCGTCAGGTCCTTGAGCCCTTCTGGCAGGTCGTGCCACTCCTCCTTGGCGACCAACTTGCAATCGAGCGCGCCGGCAGAGGCGGGATAATTGACCGCCAGGCCATAGGCACCGTAGAGGTCGTAGTCGCTCTCGATCTCCACCGCTCCGTCCTCGCCCACGCGGCAGGGGCACAGGAAGGTCAGGACGATGCCCTCGTCGTGGTCGACGCGCGGCCAGACAAGCGACGCATTCGCCTCATAGTCCCAGCAATCTGGCACCTGGGACGCCTGCTCGGACGTGAGTCCAGAAGCAGGATCGGATGCCAGATGATTGGCCAGACGCTCGATCGTCTCACGCGAAAGCAGGCCGTCGATAACGAGCGGCCTGCCGATGTGCTCGCGAAAGGACAAGTGCGAGAGCTTGCGCATACGCGACCGCTCCCCTGCCCCTATAGGACCTTGGAGAGGAAGGACTTGGTGCGCTCGTTCTGCGGGTGCTCCATAACATCGGAGGGCTTGCCCTCCTCGCAGATCACACCGCCGTCGATAAAGACCACGCGGTCGGCCACGTCACGCGCGAAGCCCATCTCGTGGGTGACGATGACCATGGTCATGCCCTCCTCGGCCAGCTCACGCATGACGTCGAGGACCTCGTGGACCATCTCGGGGTCGAGCGCCGAGGTCGGCTCGTCGAAGAGCATGATGTCGGGCTCCATGCAGAGGGCACGAGCGATGGCCACGCGCTGCTGCTGGCCGCCGGACAGCGACCGCGGCATCGCGTCCCATTTGTCGATGAGGCCCACGCGGTCGAGCAGGCGGCGGGCCGTCTCCTCGGCCTCGGCGGGCGTCTTGAGCTTGAGCTCGACGGGCGCATACATGAGGTTCTGCTTGACGGAGTAGTGCGGGAAGAGGTTGAACTGCTGGAACACCATGCCCATGTGGCGGCGGATGCCGTCGACGTCGGCGCCGGGGGCCGTGATGGACTCGCCGTCGATCAGGATCTCGCCGGAGGTGACTTCCTCCAGCCGGTTCAGGCAGCGCAGGAAAGTAGACTTGCCCGAGCCGGACGGCCCGATCACACAGACGACCTCGCCCTGCTGGATCTCGATGTCGATACCCTTGAGGACCTGGTTGTCGCCGAAGTACTTGTGCAGGTCGGTGACCTTGATCTTGGGGGCGGTGGGGGTAGTCGTATCAGCCATTATGAGCGCATCCTTTTCTCGAGAGCCCTCGATGCGAGCATGAGAAGGCTGGTGATCAGCAGGAAGACGACGGCGACCCAGGTGTAGGTCGCGAAGGACTGCATCGTGCGGCCCACATAGACCTTGGCCTGGTACATGACCTCGGCCAGACCGATCGCATAGAGGATCGTGGAGTCCTTGAGGGTGATGATGCACTGGTTGACAAGCGAGGGCAGGCAGATGCGGACGGCCTGGGGCAAGATGATCTTGCGCATCGAGGTGCCGTAGTTCACGCCGAGCGAGCGCGACGCCTCCATCTGGCCCACGGGGACCGACTCGATCGAGCCGCGGAAGATCTCGGAGATGTAGGCGCCGGCGTTGAGCGTGAGCGTGAGAATCGACGCCGTCATGATCGTGATGCGGAATTGCGTGCCCGACAGCATCTGCACCAGCTGCGGAATGGCGAAGTACACATAGAAGCCCTGGACCAGCATCGGGGTGCCACGGATGATCCAGATGAAGAACTTGGCGATGCCGCGCAGGACCTTGTTGTGCGAGATGTGCATCAGGCAGACCAGGATGCCCAGGATCATCGCGAGCGCAAGCGAGATCACAGTCACCTGCATCGTAACGGCCAAGCCCTGCATGAGCTTGGGCATGACCTCGCTGAACGTCGATGCCAAATTGGTTGAATTCATAATGCCTCACAAACGAAGCCGCGGAGCGAATCGCGCGGCTTCAGATACTAGGTAAGACGAGCTATGCAGCCCACGCTTCTGTCAAACAGCCGCCCTTATGCCTCAGTGTACTTCTTGACGATCTCGTCGTACTTGCCGGAGTCCTTAAGCGACTTGAGGCCGGCGTTGAAGGCGGAGAGCAGCTCGGGAACTTGTCCCTTGAGGACGGCAAAGCCGTACGGGGTCGCAAACTCCTCCTCCTCGGTGGCGATGATCTTGAAGCCGTTGCCCTGGGTGATGCCGTAGGCCATGATCGGGTAGTCCTCGAAGCAGGCGACGGAGTTGCCCGTGGTGGTGTCCTGATACATCAGCGAGGACTCGTCGAAATAGGTAAGCTCGAGTTCGTACTCGTCCTTGAGGGACTCGGCCCAGGCGGCGGACTGGGTGCCCGTCTTGACGGCGACCTTGTGGCCCTTGATGGAGTCCAGGTCGGTATACTCGCTGCCGTCGACGGCCGCGGCGCACACGTAGGAATCGTAGTACGGGTCGGAGAAGTCGAAGATCTCCTTGCGCTCGTCCGTGATGGACATACCGGCGATCATGCCGTCGGCCTGGCCGGACTGGACGGCCGAGAGGGCCGCGTCGAAGCCGAGGGACTGCAGGTCGTAGTTGAAGCCCTCCTCCTCGGCGATGGCCGCGAGCAGGTCGACGTCGATGCCCACGAAGTTGCCGTCGTCATCCGTGTACTCGAAGGGGGCAAAGACGGTGTCGGTCGCGATGGTGTAGGGATCCTTGGTGAAGCCGCCGTCGCCGGCGGAACCGGAGCCGGCAGAGCTGGAGCTAGACCCGGAGCCACCGCAGGCGGCGAGACCGAGGGCGGCGGCAGCGCCGGAAGCGGCGCCGATGAACTGGCGACGGGAAAGCGTAGACATAGGGACCCCCAAACATTCCGATTGCAAAACTTGCATACGACCTTACCCAAACTACGTTTCTAATGGATAACGAAAACAACAACAGGATGCTTCAGCGGAGGTCGTTGCAGGTAAACGAAAAGCCTGACAGACACAAAGTCTGTCAGGCTATGCATGCTTCATCCTGCTGGTAAAAGCGCTGGTTGAGACGCTACTCGGCCTCGGCCAGGGCCTTCTTGGCCACGTCGGCCAGACGGGCGAAGGCGGCCTCGTCCTCATAGGCGATCTGGGCAAGGACCTTGCGGTCCAGCTCGACGCCGGCGAGCTTCAGGCCGTGCATGAACTTGCTGTAGGAAAGGTCGTTCATACGGGCGGCCGCGTTGATGCGCTGGATCCAGAGGCCGCGGATGTCGCGCTTCTTGTTGCGACGGTCGCGGTAGGCGTACTGGCCGGAGTGCTGCGCCTGCTCCTTCATGCCGCGGAAGGTGCGGGAGCTGGTGCCGTAATAACCCTTGGTGCGCTCGACGAGCGTCTGACGCTTCTTGCGGCCTGCGACCGCGCGCTTGATACGTGCCATCTATATCACCTGATCTTTCTTACTTGTTGCCCATGCGCTGAGAGACGACCTTGACGTCGCCCGAGGTAAGCGCGGTCTCCTTGCGGAAGTTGCGGATACGCTTCTGGGACTTCTTGGTCAGGATGTGGCTCTTGAAAGCCTTGGCACGCATGATCTTGCCGGTACCGGTGCGGCGGAAACGCTTCGCCGAGCCCTTGTGGGTCTTCATCTTGGGCATAGTTAGTTCTCCTTGTCTTCCTCTACCTCTTCAACGTCGACGTCGGGCACCTTGTCGAAGGCTCCCTTGATCGGCGAGAATTGCATGTTCATGTTGCGGCCCTCGAGCTTGGGCTGCTGGTCGACCGTAGCATAGGGCTTGAGGTCCTCGATTAGGCGCTCGAGCACCTTGAGGCCCTGCTCGGGATGGGCGTTCTCGCGGCCGCGGAACATGATCGTGATCCTGACGCGCGCACCAGACTTGAGGAAGCGCATGACGTGCTTCTTCTTGGTCTCGTAGTCGCCCACATCGATCTTGGGGCGGAACTTCATCGTCTTGACCTCGACCTTGGCCTGCTTCTTGCGTGCGGCCTTGTCCTTGCGCTCTGCCTCGTACTTGTACTTGCCGTAGTTCATCACACGGCAGACGGGAGGCTTGGCGTTGGGGCTGACCTCCACGAGGTCCAGGCCCTGCTCATTGGCGATGCGGAGCGCGTCGCGCACGTCGAAGAGGCCGAGCTGCGAACCGTCGACGCCAATCAGGCGCACGCTGCGCGAGGTGATCTCTCCATTGACCCGAAGGTCGTCCGTCTTTGCCAGCTTCTACACCTTCCCTTCTCTGGGCGCGCGTCTTCGCCCCATTCAAAAAACTCCAGCACAAAAAACTCCCGACACAAGCATGCCGAGAGACGAAACCCACCACGCCTGGCGGGTATTGAATTCGTCTGACCCGGTGGCTGCTTGCGCGCCGCTCAGGTGGGTACGGTGACGTCGAGCTTGCCCGAACGCGAACGTACCTCTTCGCGTGAAACCTATGGAAGTATAGCCTCTCACCGCCCGCCGCACAAGATGCACACACGTCTCACGTCATGAAAAACGGGCAGGCCCCGGGACCTGCCCCGGGAACTGCCCGCCATCATGTTTGGTACCCGAGAAGGGGCTCGAACCCTTACCCTGTCGCCAGGAGCGGATTTTGAGTCCGCCGCGTCTGCCATTCCGCCACTCGGGCTTGTACGCGCCTGCCGTCGCCTCACTTATCCGGCCGTTCGCGCATAGCTGACTATAGCAGAAAGCATGTCTGCTGGCCGTTCTCCCCAGCCGCCCATCGCTGCCAGGTGCCCGTCCCGCCGGTATCTGAAAGGACTTTTGCTGCAAAGCCGCCCGAATGCAGCAAAATCACCCCCGGAAGGCGGCGGTGCCGGTATCCGGAGGGAATTCTGCTATCAGGGCCGGATCCCGGCGCGGGCGGGCAGTCGTCATTCCAGTCGTCATTCAATACTTCAACAGATTCGGGTCCGCGAGCATTGCATGCACCTTGGAGCGTTTTTCACGCAAGGCTTCAGACAGCTCACCGTAATCGTGTCCGACATCGCGCGCGATGCGTTCACCGATCATGTTCCAAACGCGTTCATCCATGAAATCCCTGCCCGTGATGAAGTAAATGACCAGCGATTCGTCTTCCAGAGCCAGGCGCCGCTGATTGTCCGCCGCCATCTGCCAGTCGGCCGCATGATAACCGCCCTGGTACTCCGCGCCGACCATTTTAGGTTTGCGGGTATGGGCACGTCGCCCTGTCTCCGTCCAACATTTCCAGGCGCCACCCGATTTCGAGAAGAAGAGCTCGTCCACCAGCAGATAATCCTTCTTCAATACCTCCCGCCACTCAGGTTTGATATCAATCCGCTGATTGAAGAAGGCCTCCCCCGCCCCAAACCCGCCCCGCCGCCGGCCCAGCCGCAGCTGTATCGAGCTGACCGTCTCCATGGGTGACCTACTTCCATCCTTTATCAGCGAGAGCGTCGCCCGCGCGCTAGCGACACCACGCATATACGCCGGTGCCGCGTCAATGAACTGCTTGATTCGCTCGACCGTCGTCAAAGGAACGCAATCGACATAGCCATCGGCCCGAAAAAGATCGGTAAAACCGATAGATGAACGATTTTCCATATCGTTTTCCCTCTCCCTCTTGCGCCTCCTGAGACTAACGAGGCCGAGCGGCAACAGCGCATAGCACCCCGTGAGCTCGCAGCCGAGCACGGCGATCAACACGGGATCTCTGAGCACAGAGGCCATCTGCACGAACAGATACTCCGGGGAGGAGATGTACACGTCATCGTGCAGATGATAAAAATATTTTTCTGGAATCGCGAGCGTCCTCACATGCGGCCGGAAAAGAGGGGGCCTTTCCACAGACCCACTCCCTTCTCTTGTCCCGCGAAGGGACCCACCGCGCCTGCCCGGATCGTGTACGAGCACGTCATAGGGCCGAGGCACCTCGTAACCGATGGCCCGGGCGTCTTGAGTCCGTGAGACGATATCGCTCATTTCCTGATCGGTAATGTCTTTTCTGGTATGGAGCCACTCCGGCACCGGATATATGTCGTGGTAGATAAGGTCGTGAACGGCAAAGCGCATCCAGTCGAACGAATGGCTATCCCTGCCCCGCATCGCGGACGTCGCCGTTGAGAGGTCTGGCGATACCGTGTCCGACGGATATGCAACAAGCCTTGCCGCAATGAGCCGCCATATTGTCAGCGCTGTCACCCAGCCAAATAGCGTCGTCATGCATCGCTCCTTCCCGTCCAAGCCCTACCGTCTCTCCCGCGATTAAGTACCGGGTCGAGAACAAAACGGTACGTGATTGTCACTCCCCGCAGTAGGTCTATTTCAAGAGCGCTTGCAGTAAAGTTGCAGGCAGATTGCGCGCAGCTTGCCAAGTTATCTTGCATCCGCTGGCCGAGGCGACGATATTTCTGCTGTTGCGTCATGCTTGCAGCGACCAGAGGGTCGCAACGCCCCATTGTTTGTACATATTCCGTCGCGCGATGTTGACGTCCCCGCCGTCCTCGGCATCCCGCCGTCTTCGGCACCCCGCCATCTTCGGCACCCCGCCATCTTCGGCACCCCATCGCTATCAGGCGCCAGGCCCGCCGGTATCTGAAAGGACTTTTGCTGCAAAGCCGCCCGAATGCAGCAAAATCACCCCCGGAAGGCGGCGGTGCCGGTATCCGGAGGGAATTCTGCTGGAATTCTGCTGCAAGGCGCTGGGTTTGCAGCAGAATCAGGGCCGGGTCCCGGCGCGGGCGGGGCGGCGGCAGACGGCGGCAGACGGCGGCGGGCGGGCGGGGCGGCGGCAGGCGCGGGCGGGCGGCGGCAAACAGACGATCGGCAGAAAAGCTGCCGGCTAACGATAGAAGGGGGTCGTGGCGATCTCGTCGGCCATCGTGGTCGGGTTGCCGTGGCCGCAGAGCAAGACGGTGTTAGCCGGAATAATCCCAGCTAGACGATGCAGCGTGGCATCCATCGCGGCAGCATCGCCACCCTCGAGGTCGGTGCGGCCGTGCGAGCTCTCAAAGATCGTATCGCCCACGAAGCAGAAACCCTCGGCCGACCCGCCGCCGAGCAGGACAATGCCGCCCGGCGTATGACCCGGCGCCGCATAGACGGTAAAGACGGCCATGCCCACCGTAACCGTGTCGCCCTCGACCAACAGACGGTCGGGTCGCGGCATCGGGCTGCCGTACACCTGGCCCCAATGGTCGGGCCGGCCGGCGTGTGCGAGGGCCCAGGCCACGTCCGACTCTGCCATCGCGAAGGACGCACCTGTCGCCTCCACGAGCGCACCGACGCCGCTCGCATGGTCGTTGTGACCGTGGGTGACGACAACCTGTTTGACCTCGACATCTACAAGCTCCTGCGCGAGGAGGTCGCCATCGGAGCCGGGGTCCACGACCAGGCACTCCCCGCCCGAGACCCAGGCGTAGGTATTGGTCGGCAGCGGACTGGTCAGGAAGACGCGCAGCTCGTCGCCACATGGGAGGGGCACGCGTTGCTGACGGAGACCCTCCCCCATCAGACCCTCCGCTTCATCTGCTTGGCGCCCTCGCCCGGCATGATACGACGGCAGTCGTAGACCGACGGCACGCGGCTCACGTTGTTGAGGACGCCGTCGAGCAGCGAGGCGTCCGAAATGGCGAGCAGGAAGCGCAGGCGGGCGACGCCGGTCGACGCCGTCTGGGTGGCGGCCGACAGGATGTTGGCACCCGAGTCGCCGAGCGCCGCCGTCACGTCCTTGAGTAGGCCCATGCGGTCGGTGGCCTCCACGACGATCTCCACCTGGAACTCGGTGGCACCGCTGGTGTCCCACTCCACGGGAATCATGCGCTCGGGGTGATTCATCAGGCCCTTGACGTTGGGGCAGGCGGCACGATGGACGCTGACGCCGCGGCCGCGCGTGATGAAGCCCACGATGTCGTCACCGGCCACGGGGTTGCAGCAGTGCGCGAGATGGGCAAGCAGGTCGGGGTCGCCCTTGACCACGACGCCGCAGTTGCTGCGGCGCTTCTTGTCGCTGGCGTTGCGGCGCTTGAGCAGCTCGGCGCGGGCGAGCGGACGGTCCTCGATGATCGCCTGCTCGCGCTCGCGCTTGGCCTTCTCCGCAGCGGAGAGCTCGGCCTTCTTCTCGGCGCTGTCGCGCTCGAGGATCTCCTGCACGCGGTTGGCGACGGCGCGCAGGGAGGTCTTGCCGGTGCCGATGGAAGCGAAAAGCATGTCGGGCTCTTTGAAGTCGAAGGCGCCGCAGGCCTCCTCGATGGCGCGCTGGGTGCGGCGCGTGGCGATGCCATAACCGCGTTTGCGCAGCTCTCGCGCCATATCACTACGGCCGCGCTCGGCGTCGTCGGTCTTGGAGAGCGTGGTGAAGTACTTGCGGACCTTGGCGCGCGCCGAAGGGGTCACCACGATGTTCATCCAATCGTGGCTGGGGCGCGCGTTCTTGTTGGTGAGGACCTCCACACGGTCGCCGCTCTGCAGCTTGTAGGTGAGGGGCACGACCGAGCCGTTGACCTTGGCGCCCACGCAGTGGTTGCCGACTTCGGTATGGACGGCGTAGGCGAAGTCGAGCGGCGTGGAGTCGCGGCGCAGGCTCATGACCTCGCCCTTGGGCGTGAAGACAAAAATCTCGTCCTCGAAGAGGTCAATACGGAGGTTGGTGAGGAACTCGTGCGGATCGCCCATATCGTCCTCGACGGTCCAGTCGAGGCTGCGGCGGATCCAGTTGATCTGGTCGTCGATGCTGCGGTCCTCGGCGTCCATCTGGCCCTGGGAGTTGCCGTTGCGCTTGTAGAGCCAGTGGGCGGCGATACCGTATTCAGCCTGGTCATGCATCGCGTAGGTACGGATCTGGATCTCGATCGGGCGGGCGTCCGGGCCGATGACCGTGGTGTGCAGTGACTGGTAGCCATTGGGCTTGGGCATCGCGATGTAATCCTTGAAGCGGCCGGGCAGCGGGTGCCAGAGGGCGTGGACTGCGCCGAGCGCCGTATAGCAGTCGGAGACCGAGTGGGTCAGCACGCGCAGGGCCACCAGATCGTAGATCTCCGAGAATTCCTTGCCCTTACGGGTCATCTTCTGATAGATGGACCAGAGGTGCTTGGGGCGGCCGAAGATCTGGTAGCCGTCCAGACCGTTGCGGCGCAGCTCCTGGTCGAGCGTCTGGATCGCGTCGTCGGTGTCCTGCTCGCGCTGGGCCCGGCTGTCCTGCACCATGCGGGCCACGCGGGCGTACTCCTCGGGATAGAGGTAGAAGAAGGCCAGGTCCTCGAGCTCCCACTTGACGGAGCTGATGCCCAGGCGGTCGGCCAGCGGGGCGTAGACGTCCATCGTCTCACGCGCCTTGTAGATCTGGCGGTCGGGCGGGATGGCCGCAAGGGTCCGCATGTTGTGCAGACGGTCGGCCAGCTTCACGATCACGACGCGGATGTCCTTGGACATCGCGAGGAACATCTTGCGGAGGTTGAGAGCCTGCTTCTCGTCCATCGACTCCACGTGGATGGAGGTGAGCTTGGTGACGCCATCGACGATCTCGGCCACGCCCTTGCCGAAGCGCTCGCGCACCTCGTCGAGAGTCGCCGGGGTGTCCTCCACTGTGTCGTGCAGAAGGGCCGCGCAGACTGACTCCTCGTCCATATGCAGGTCGCGCGCGAGGATCAGGGCCACCTCGACCGGGTGGTTGATGTAGGGCTCGCCGGAGCGGCGGCGCTGGTTGCGATGGAACTCGGCAGCAAACTTATAGGCCGCGACGATGCGCCGATATGCGTCAGAGTCGTACTGTTCCATGCAGAATACCTGCAGGACACGCCAATTGTCCGCCTGCGGGATGTTTTCCGCCTGCGGCGCCTCGTCTGCCTGCGTCTGTCGTCGCGGGTCCTTCTCGCCTGCGGAGGACGCCGCCTTTTGCTCAGCGCTCATCTCAAACCCCTACTCACCGGCCACGGTCTGTCCGAACCCTGGCACAATCGGCCTGTTGATAGCTGCGAGCAGCGACGCCGGGTCGCTCCCGAGGGCCCACTGGCGGAAGCGCGAGAACGCTTCCCATGCCTGCTGGCCTTCCGCGTAACGGATCGACTGCTCGAGCTGCATATGCTCCGGGGCTGGCTCGAGCACGATAACACGCCCGTCCGCCGGCCCCTCGGTATAGAGAAATCCTAGCTCAGCAAAGACGGCGATGCCACAGGCGACCCCGCGCGCGTCGAGCGCGCAGCGGCGGTCGAAGCGGCAGGCGGCCCCGGCCAGGTCCTTGTCGGAAAGCGCGACGCGTCCCCGCCCGTCGGCCGAAGCCCTGAGCGCCCGGTACAGCGCCACGAGCTCGTCGCGCGAGGGGCTCGCCGCCGCGAGCACACGCTCGTTGATGCGCGCGTCCTCCGCGGAAAAGAGGAGCCAGACGCAGGCGGGCTTGCCGTCGCGGCCGCAACGGCCCGACATCTGGTTGAACTCAGTCCGGCCGAAGGGCAGGTGATAAAGCACCACATGACGCACGTCGCCCACGTTGACTCCCTCGCCGAAGGCGCTGGTCGACACGATGCAGGTGAGCCTGCCTTCGCGGAAGAGGCGCTCGGTGAGCAGGCGGCGGTCGCGCGGCATGCCCGCGTTGTAATAGGCGATGCGGTCCGCGAGGTCGCCGACCGTGTGGCGCAGCGTGCGGACGAGGCTGACGCTCTCGTCGCGGGAGTTAACGTAGACCACGCACTTCTCTCCTCGCGCCACGAGCGACGCCAGAGCGGCATCGCGGTCGCGCAGGCAGCGGCAATCACGCAGCTCGAGGTTGTCGCGGACCGTGGCATCGACGAGCACGTCCGCCTGGTCGATGCCGAGCAACCGGCAAGCAGCCTGCGCCGTCGGCCCATCGGCTGTCGCGGTCAGGGCAAGGGCGGTCGGGTAGCCGAGCTGCTCCAAAATCCGCGGCAGGTCACCATAGGCTGTGCGGCGACCGTGCATCTCGGCCACATGGTGGGCTTCGTCGATCACGACAAAACCGATCCTCCCGTTCCGGGCAAACTCACCAGCATGGATAGCCAGAAATTCCGGCGTGGTCAGCACGACGCTTACGCTGCCGTCGGCCAGCGCCGCCCAGGTCGCGGCACGCCCGTCCGCGTCCGTCTCGCCCGTGAGGGTCCGGACGCCCACGCCGACACCCTCCAAGGCGTCACCCAGATGATGTGCCTGATCGGCGACCAGGGCACGCAGCGGGTAGACAAAGACCGAGGCCCGCCCGTGCGCAAGGGCCTCGCGAGCGGCGTGCACGTGGAAGATGAGCGACTTACCGCGCCCCGTCGCCATGACCACAAGGGTGGAGCGACCCCGGGCGAGCAGGTCCAGCGCCTGAGCCTGGGCCGGAAGCAGGTCGTGATCGCCAATCAAGCATTTTACCAGCGTTTTTGTCAGCTGGTCGTACGGGAGGCGGGCAAGCTCGGCCGGCGCGACGCCGTGTGACAGTCCCCCGTCACCTGCCACTGGCTTGCTCAACGTCGCCTGCCCGGCCTGTTCGCCCTTCCCCTCTCCCCCGTCGCGGTAGAGGATGTCCTTGACCATGAGCTTGACCTTGGTGCGGCCCTGCCAGGTCTCGTTGACCGCCTCGAAGACCAGGTCGACGACGCCGTCCTCGGCCGCCGCCCGGTCGATGTCGGGCACGCGGAACATGATGGCGGGCACCTGCGCGAGCCCGTCGGTCGCGACGAAGCGTAGGTGATTGCCGGCTGCGCCGGCGCGGGCGCGGTTGCGCATCGTGACGCCGCGGACGCCGAAGAGGGGTTTCTTGTTGCCCTGGCCGAACGGCTGCAGGACCTCGAGCGCGTTGATGGAGTCGACCGAGAGCTCGCCCAGGTCGACGAGGGCGGTGACCTCACCGGTGGACTCGAACTGCTCAGCGGGAAGCTCCGCCAGGGCCGCCTGTAGGCGCTCGCGGAAGGCGTCGACGCGGTCGGCGGCGACGGTGACGCCCACAGCCCCCTCGTGCCCGCCGAAGCGGATGGTGAGGTCGGCACACTGCTCGACCGCATGGAAGAGGTCGACGGACCCGACGGAACGGCCGCTGCCGCGTGCCTCCCCTTCCTCCGTGATAGAAAAGACGATCGCGGGCACATGGTATTTGCTCACCAACCGGCTGGCGACGATGCCCTTGACGCCCTCGTGCCAGCCGCGGCCGGCGACGACCACGGCACGCTCGCCGTGCCAGATGCGCTCGGCCTCGGCGATCGCCGCGTCGGACAGCTCGCCCTCGATCGCGCGACGGTCGGTGTTGATCTGCTCGAGCTCTGCGGCGAGGGTCGAGGCCTCGGCCACGTCGTCGGTGAGCAGGATGCGGAAGGCCACGTCCGTCTTGCCCATGCGGCCGGCCGCGTTGAGGCGGGGCACGAGCGAGAAAGGCAGAGCGTCAGCCGTGATGGTCGAGAGGTCGCAGCCCGCCGTCGCGGCCAGGGCCACGATGCCCGGGCGCGTGGTCGTGCGCATGCGGGCGATGCCGTCGGCGACCAGAGCGCGGTTCTCCCCCTGCAGCAGCATCATGTCCGATACGGTACCGAGGCAGGCGAGGTCCGTGAGGCTGCGCCAGAGGTCGGGCATGCCGAGGCGGAGGCCCAGCTCGCAGATGATCTTGAGAGCGACGCCGACACCGGCGAGCTCGCGCGAGGGACAAGTCGGATCGAGCTTGGGATCGCAGACGGGCACGCCCTTCGGCACCAGGTCGGCAGGCTCATGATGATCGGTGATCACGACGTCGATGCCGCGAGCAAGCAGGCCCTCAACCTCACGGGCTGCGGCGATGCCGTTGTCCACCGTCACGATGAGGTCGGGATGGCAGGCGTCGACCACGCGCGCAAGCGCCGTATCGGAGAGACCGTAGCCCTCCGCAAAACGGTCGGGAATGAAGGCATAGACATCGGCACCCAGCTGGCGCAAGCCGAGGGAGAGCAGGGTCGCGGCGGACATACCGTCCACGTCGAAATCGCCGAAGACCGCGACCGTCTCGCCCAGCCCGATGGCGCGCTCCAGGCGGTCGGCGGCCTCGCGCAGGCCGGGGATGCAGAGGGGGTCGCACCAGTCGCGCTCAAGCGAGGGCGAGAGGAATGCGCGCGCTGCATCGGCATCCGTGATGCCGCGGGCAACGAGGACCCGCGCTACCAGCGGCGTGATCCCGAGCTCGGAGGCAAGGCGGCGGCTTTCGCCCTCATCCCCTTCGAGTATCTGCCACCGTTTGCTGCCGACCAGCCCCGCCATGACTATTTGTCCTTGCCGGCGATGGCGTCGTCGACAGGGGCTGCCTTGGTCTTTCCATACTTTGCCTCGAGCTTGGCCCACTTGGGCTCGCGGGTCTTCCACATCGCGAGCAGCGGCGAGGCGACCGCGAAGCTGGAGTAGGTGCCGAGGACCTCGCCGATGAGCATGGCGAAGGCGAAGTCGCGCAGAGTGGTGCCGCCCAGGAAGTACATGGCTGTGATGGGCACCAGGGTGGTGAGCGTGGTGTTGATGGTACGGACGATGACCTCGTTGATCGAGAAGTTAACAATCTGATAGTAGGTGCGGTGGGCCTCGTCGCCGCCGCGGCCGGCGTTCTCGTTCATGCGGTTGAACTCGACGACCGTGTCGTACAGCGAAAAGCCCATGATCGTGAGCAGGGCCGCAACGACGTTGGGCGTGATGGGTACCTGGGTCCAGGCATAGACGCCGATGATGATCAAAAGGTCATGCAGGAGGGCGAGCACCGCCGTGATCGACATCTTGAACTCGTAGCGCAGCGAGACGAAGGCGATGATCGCAGCGATCGAGACGAGGAAGGCGATGGAGGACGACCGCACCGTGTCGGCGCCCCAGTCGGGGCCGATGGTGGTGACGGTGTAGTTGGCCTTGGTAAGGCCGAGCGTCTCGGCGGCCTTGGCCGCATGGGCGTTGGCGGTGTTGGGGTCCGTGGTGTCGGAACGGACGAGGAAGCCCGCCTCGCCCTCGCTCGTGGACGTCTGGACCGTGGCGTCGGCTTCATCCGCAGACGCGAGCGCGTCGCGCATCTGGGAGATCGCGATGTCGCCGGTGGACTGG
Source organism: uncultured Actinomycetes bacterium (assembly GCA_900315165.1). GTDB lineage: Bacteria > Actinomycetota > Coriobacteriia > Coriobacteriales > Atopobiaceae > Olegusella. The sequence goes on from OMXZ01000016.1 coordinate 87,516, forward strand.
AAGTCGATCTCGGTGCCGCCGCGGAACTCGATGCCAAAGACCAGGCCGCGGACTATGAGCCCCAAGATCGAGAGCACGCACAGCACGGCGGATATGGTCAGCAGCGTGCGGCGGTGGCCGATGAAGTTGATCTCGTGTGCGAAGTGGCTACGCATGGGCCACACCCCCCTTCGCGGCACGCGCATCCGCGCGCGCCTCAGCCTCCTCCAGGTCGTGCCTGACGCCCCAGAAGCCGGGGTGCCTCTCGATGGACGGGGCGAGCAGGCGCAGCGCGGGCGCCTTGAAGGCGAACATGGTGATGAGGTCGCAGGCGACGCCGAGCATCAGCGTGAGGCCGAAGCCCTTGACCGAGCCGACGGCCACGAAGAAGAGCGCGAGGGCCGTGACCAGCGTGACGGCGTCTGCGTCGAGCGAGGTGGCGATGCCGTGCTTGACACCCGAGACGGACGCCTGCCGGACCGAGCGGCCCATGCGGATCTCCTCGCGGAAGCGCTCGAGCACGAGGATTGAGGAGTCGGCCGCCGAGCCGATCGACAGGACCGTCGCGGCGAGGCCGGGCAGGGTGAGCGAGAAGGCGCCGAAGTGCGACAGCAGCGCGAGGATGCCCAGGTAGATGATTGCATAGGACACGAGCGAGCCCATCGTGAGCAGGCCCAGGCCCTGGTAGAAGACGAAGAGGTAGACGATCACGATGGCCACGCCGAGCACGATGGCGAAGACGCCCTGGTTGAGGGAGTCCTGGCCGAGCGTCGGGCCGACCACGCGGCTCTCGGAGTACTTGAGGTTGACGGGCAGCGAACCCGAGTCGAGCACGGTCTTGAGCTGCTGGGCCTCGTCGATCGTGAAGTTGCCCGTGATCGAGACCTGGCCGCCTGTGATGGGCTCCTGCACGGCCGGCGCCGACTGGACGACACCGTCGAGCACAATGGCGATGCGGCCGTTGGTCGGCGCGAGGTCGGTCGTGACATCCGAGAAGATCTTTGCGCCCTCGCTATTGAGCTTGATGTTGACGGAATAGGCGCCCGACGCGCTCGTGCTCGCCTGCCCCACCGTGGTCGACTCGATATAGGAACCGTCCATGAAGGGCATGTAGGTACCCTCCGCGAGGGGCACGTCGGTCGAGGTGGCCTGGAGGCGTGCGAGTGCGTCGGCGTCGCCGATCTCGTCGAGGCGGACGAACTCGAGCTTGCCCGTCTTGCCGATGGTCTCGACCGCGGAATCGGCATCGGTGGCGCCGGGGATCTGTACCAGGATGGAATTGGTGCCCTGCTGCTGGACCGTGGCCTCCGAGGCGCCCAGTGAGTTCACGCGGCGCTGGACGATGCTCGTGGCCGTGGACATCTCGTCGGCGGTGGGCTGCGAGCCGTCGGACTTGGACGCGGTGAGGATCACGGAGACGCCGCCCTGGATGTCGAGGCCCTGGGTGATGCGTTCCTCGGGCGGGTAGAAGCCGATGGCACACACCGCCAACAGCACGACCAGCGCGACGAGCGTCACGACATGCTTGCGCATGGCCGCGGGCAGCTTGCGGCGGCGTTTGGTGGCGCGGGACGGCTTGCCCGCCTTCGCGGGCTCCTTGCCCTTCGCGGGCGCCTTGTCCCTCTTCCTCTTTGGCTTGTCGTCGGCCGTATCCTGCTTCCAGCTGTCGAAGCCCGTCTTGGACTCCGACGCGTCGTTCCTGCGTGCCATGCGAACCAGTCTCCCCGGGCTTGCGCCCCGTAGCTTTTTGACGCGGCTATTTTACCAGTGTTGGCGCGGTATGGTGAGCGAGTGTCTTTCCGTTCCGCGAACGGGTGTGTCGGCTAAGATGTTTGCGATGCAACGCAAGTACGAAGGAGCAACGTGTTCGAGTACGACATCATCGCGGAGGACCCCACCACCCACGCGCGCGCGGGCGTACTCCACACCCCGCACGGCGACGTCCCCACACCGATTTTCATGCCCGTGGGTACCAAGGCCACGGTCAAGGGGATCCTCCCGCCCACGCTCGAGCAGATCCATACCAAGATTCTTTTGGCCAACACCTACCACCTCTCGCAGCGCCCCGGCGCCGACCTCGTGGCCGAGATGGGCGGTCTGCACGACTTCATGCAGTGGCACGGGCCGATCCTCACGGATTCGGGCGGCTTCCAGGTCTTCAGCCACGGCGACTACGTGAAGCTCTCCGACGACGGCGTGACCTTCCGCGTGGTGGACTATGACGGCAGGTACGTCCACTGGTCCCCCGAGGACAATATGGAGATCGCCCAGAAGCTGGGTGCCGACATCTGCATGCAGCTCGACCAGTGCCCGGGCTACCCCGCCGAGCGCTCCTTCGTCGAGCGCGCCGTGGAGCTCTCGAGCAAGTGGGCCGAGCGTTGCTATGCGGCCCACACCCGCCTCGACCAGGCGCTCTTCGGCATCGTGCAGGGCGGCATGCACCTGGATCTGCGCCTGCGCAGCCTGCGCCACCTCGAGGAGTGCGGAGACTTCCCCGGCTACGGCATCGGCGGCTATTCCGTGGGCGAGGACCACGAGACCATGTTCGAGTCGCTCGCGCCGCTGGTCAGCGAGTACATGCCGCGCGAGAAGCCCCGCTACCTGATGGGCGTGGGCAATCCCACCACACTCGTGCACGGCGTGGAGTGCGGCATCGACATGTTCGACTGCGTGCTGCCCACCCGCACCGGCCGCATGGGCACCGCCTTCTCGAGCGAGGGCCGCATCAACCTCAAAAACGCTCGCTTCACGCATGACCACGGTCCGCTTGACCCCGAGTGCCGCTGCCCCGTCTGCCGTGGCGGCTACACCCGCGCCTACATCCACCACCTCGTCAAGCAGAAGGAAATGACGGGCGGAATCCTTCTGTCCATCCACAACATCAGCTACCTGCTGCAGCTGATGGCGGACGCCCGTGAGGCGATCATCGCCGGCACCTACGGGGACTTCGTGCACAGGTGGGACGACCTACCCGCCTCCCACGATTGGTAGGGGGGCGCCTGTTCTGACGGCAAGGCAGACGAGGCGGCATGTACCCTGGCCGGACCGGCTGGCGGCGCTGCGGGCGGCGTTTCCCCTGACGCTGCCGGTGTGCGCCGCATACCTCTTCCTGGGGATCACCTATGGCATGCTCATGGTGACGGCGGGCTTCCCGGTCTGGCTTCCCGTCATCACGGCGCTCGTGGTCTACACGGGTTCTTTGGAGTTCCTGCTGGTAGACATCCTGGCCTCCCCCTTCAACCCCATCTCCACGCTGGTCACCGCCCTCGTGGTGGGTGCTCGGCATCTCTTCTATGGTCTCTCCATGCTGGGCCGCTACCGGGGCATGGGGGCCAAGAAGCCCTATCTCATCTATGCCACCAGCGACGAGACCTTTTCCGTCAACTACGCGGCCCGTATCCCCAAGGGTATCGACCGCGGGTGGTACTACTTCTGGGTCACGCTGCTGGACCAGATGTACTGGGTGGCCGGCGCGGCAATCGGCGCCCTGTGTGGCAGCCTGATCGCGATTGACCTGACCGGTCTCGACTTCGTGATGACCGCCATGTTTGCGGCAATCTTCCTGCAGCAGTGCTTCGCCGACGGCACCCGCGCGCATGGCTGGGCGGCTGACCACATCTCCGAGCTGGTCGGCGTGCTGGGCTCTGCGGCCTGTCTTGTCGTGTTCGGCCCGGACCACTTCATCGTGCCCTCCATGGTCGTGATCCTGGCAGCGCTGCTGGCGGCCAGGAAGACCCCGCAGATGCAGCGCAACGTGGCACGCGACGTGACGCGGCAGCAGGCCACAGTCCCGGAAGGTGGCGAGGATGACTGACACACAGATGCTCATCACGATCATCCTTGCCGTCGCAGGTACCGTCACCACGCGTTTCCTGCCCTACGCGCTCTTCTCCGAGGGCCGTCCCGTCCCGGCCGTGGTCGAATACCTGGGCCATGCCCTGCCACCCGCGGTCTTTGGCCTGCTGGTGGTCTACTGCCTGCGCAACGTAGCCTTCACCAGCGGCACCTTCGGCATTCCCGAGCTCGCCTCGCTCGCGGTGGTGGCGGCCGTCTACGCCTGGCGGCGCGACCTCATGTCCCCCATGGTGGCAGGAACGGCGGCCTACATGTTGCTCATCCGCCTGATGTCATAAGGGCTGAACCCTAGTACGCTCGCGAAACAAAGCATTTACAAAAAGAGGGGTTGCGCGTCAATGACGGTCGGCGCTATAGTCTCGGCAACGCGAGACACGACAGACCGAGAGGAGGACGCCATGACCGACTTCGCCGCACACACGAGCATGAACTGGTGGTGGCGCGATTCTCAAACGGTCGGTCGATCGTGAGTCTCTCGCGCCATATCTTCGCGAAATGAGAGGGCTCCCGGATTGACCGGGAGCCCTTTTTTCGTGCGACGCAACCCCCGATGCAAGACAGGCAAGTAAGGAAGGATCCAACAATGTCTCAGACCATCCAGCCCCGCACCGTCTCCGGTACCGATCAGGGCAAGCTCGACATCCGCGCCCTCGTCCTGCTCGCCATCCTTCTGGCTGCCGGCTTCATCCTCAACTTCACCGTGGGCAAGGCCATCTCCAGCGTCTCCGGCGGGCTCATCAGCCCCGAGTTCATCATCTCCGCCTTTTGCCTGACCATCCTAGTGGTCCGCCCCAGCCTCCCCCAAGCCCTGGTCATCGGCCTCATCTCTGCCGCCGTCATCCAGATCACCACCACCTCTCCCTTCGTCGACTTCGCGGCCGAGGGCGTGGCCGCCGTGCTCATGGCGGCCCTCGTCAAGACGGGCATGAACAGCAAGATCAAGACGTTCGTCCCGGCGCTCGGCGCCTTCGTGACCACCGTGGTCTCCGGCCTCATCTTCATGGCCATCAGGATTGCCATGATCGGCGCCGCGCAGGAACTGGTCGCCGCCATGCTTCCCGTGGTCTGCCTCACGGCGGTCTTCAACGCCATCCTGGTACAGGCACTCTACCTGCCCATTTGCAAAGCCCTCAAGATCGAGGCCTAACCATCCCATCGGCACCATCCGCCACCAGCGGTCATTAGCAGCGCAATCGCGTATCGAGAGAAAGGAACCATCATGGCAGACACCAATCAGCAGGCCCGTACCGTCTCCGGCACCTCCAGCAAGATGGACATCTCGTCCCTCATCCTTCTGGCCGTCCTCCTCGCCGCCGGCTTCATCCTCAACTTCACCCTGGGCAACGCCCTGGCCATCGTGGGCATCAAGCCGCAGTTCATCATCGCCGCCTACTCCCTGGCCATCCTGCTGTCCGACGCCAAGCCCGGCCAGGCCTTCGTCTACGGCCTCATCTCCGCGGCCGTCATCCAGCTCACGACCTCCATCCCCGGCCTCAACTTCTTCACCGAGGGCGTCTCCTCCGTGCTCATGGCCTTCCTCGTGGGCAAGCAAATCGGCGGCGAGAAGGCCAACCCCTTCGTCGCGACCTTCTGCACCACCCTGGTCTCCGGTGCCCTCTTCGCCGTCTGCGGCACGCTCATCATGGGTGCCGCCCTGCCGACCGTCGTGGTCAAGGTGCCGCTGGTCCTCGGCACGGCCGTCTTCAACGCCGTCGTGGTCGCCGCGCTGACCCCGGCCCTGCGCAAGGTCCTCAAGCGCTAACCCGCTCGTACCTGGGGCCGGGCGCCAGCCGCTCGGCCCCATTTATTATGTAAGGCGTCCGAGACGCCGCGGCACACAAAGGGGCATCCATGCCAGAGCAAGTACCGATAGTCACACCAAGCGTCGCGCCGAAGCCCGCAGGCGCCGCGGCCATCATCGACCTGCGCGACGTGTCCTTCGCCTATGCGGGCAAGGAGGACGAGCCCCCCGTGCTCGACCATGTGTCGCTCAAGATCGGCCAAGGCGAGTTCGTGGGCGTGCTAGGCCCCAGCGGCGCGGGCCGTTCCACCCTGGCTGCCGTGATGAGCGGCGCCATCCCCCACCACTTCGGCGGCAGCCTCTATGGCGCGGTCCTCGTGGACGGGTGCGACACCTGCGAGGTCAGCCTCACGGACATCTCGCAGGTCGTGGGCAGCGTCCTGCAGGACATCGACACCCAGATGGTCGCCTCCGTGGTCGAGGACGAGATGCTCTTCGGCATGGAAAATTTCGGCGTCCCCCACGACCAGATCGAGGCCCGCCTGCGGGAGGCCCTTGACACCGTGGGCATCGCGGACCTGCGCGAGCGCGAGATCGCAACGCTTTCCGGCGGTCAGAAGCAGAAGGTCGCCATCGCTGCCATCCTCGCCCTCAAACCGCGCGTGCTCGTGCTGGACGAGCCCACGGCGGCGCTCGACCCCACGGCCTCGCGCCTCGTCTTCGACACCCTGCGCCAGGCGCGCGCGGAGGGCGTGACCGTGGTGGCCATCGAGCAGAAGGTGGCCCTGCTTTCCGAGTATTGCGACCGCGTGTTGGTCATGAGCCGGGGCCAGGTGGTGCTGGACGGCACGCCGCGCGAGGTCTTCTCCCATGCAGACCAGCTGCGGAGCATCGGCGTCGACAGCCCCCGCGTGGCCCGCGTCTACAACTCGCTGGCCCGCGACGGCTTCATCGCGTCCGGCACCCCCTGTCTCACGATCGACGAGGCTGCGAACCTGGTCCAAGGCTTGGTGGTGCCGGCGCTCGAGGCACACGGCGACACGGCGACGGCCCCTGAGCTCCGCTCGTACCGTGCCCCCTCCAAGCACGCCCCCGCGCCGCGCCCCCATGCCGAGGGGGCCGACCCCGTGGTGGAGCTCGAGGGCGTGAGCTTCGCCTATCCTGCCGGCGCCTCCGTGGACGACCTCGATATGAAGGTATATCCCGGCGAGGTCGTGGGCGTTATCGGCCAGAACGGCGCCGGCAAGACGACCCTCACCAAGCTGCTCAATGGCTTGCTCAAACCTTCCCAGGGTACAGTGCGCATCGCGGGTCTCGACACACGCGAGTCCCCCACCTCGCAGATCGCCGCCCACTGCGCCACGCTCTTCCAAAACCCGGACCATCAGCTCTGCCGCGACACCGTGATCGACGAGGTGGCCTTCGGACTGGAGCTGCACGGCACGCCGGAGGCCGAGGCACGCGAGCGCGCCGCGGTGGCCTGCGAGCGCTTCGGCCTGCCGCAGGACGAGGCGCCCTTCTCGCTTTCGCGCGGCCAACGCCAGATGGTGGCCTTGGCGTCCGTGGTCGTGATTGAACCCGAGGTCGTGCTCCTGGACGAGCCCACCAGCGGCCTCGACTACCGCGAGTGCATGACCGTGATGGCCACGGTCGCCGAGATGGCCCAGCGAGGCTGCGCCGTGATCATGGTCTGCCACGATATGGAGGTCGTCTCTGACTTCGCGGAGCGCCTTGTGGTGATGGCCAAGGGACGCATAGTGGGCCGCGGGCCGTTGCTGCCCGTGTTTTCCGACGACGCCCTCATGGGACAGGCGAGCATCGCCGCCCCGCAGGTCATCGGCCTCTCGTGCAAGCTGGCACGCGAGGTCTCGCCCGAGTTTGCAGATATCAGCCAGGTCGCAGGTATCGTGGACCTCACCGAGGAGATGGTCGGCCGTGTTTAACATCATCGATTACGTACCGGGCACGACCCTGCTGCACCGGCTCAACCCCGTGACCAAGCTGGCGATTGCCGCCGCCATCGTCGTGGCGACCTTCCTGGCCGACACCTACGCGATGCTCTTCGCGCTGCTCGCGCTCACACTCTGCCTGGGCGCCTACGCGGGTGTTTTCGGCAAGCTGGTGTCCCTGCTCAAGCTGCTGGTCCCCCTGGCACTGATCACGGTGGTGCTCCAGACCGCCTTTGTGCGCGGGGGCGCGCCCGTAGTCCTCTGGATGACCACGGAGGGCCTGATCACGGGCAGCAAGGCGGGCCTGCGTCTGGTGGGCGTGGCGCTGCCGCTAATCCTCATGCTCACGGTGACCAAGCTGAACGACCTTTCCAACGCCTGCGTGGAGGTCCTGCACATCCCCTACCGCTACGCCTTCACGTTCACGACGGCGCTGCGTTTCGTCCCCGTCTTCAGCCAGGAGATGAACGCGATCATGGAGGCCCAGACCGCGCGCGGGGTCGACTACGACAGCAAGAGCCCGATACGCCGCATGCAGCTCATGCTGCCGCTCTGCGTGCCCCTGCTCGTGAGCTCCGTGGGCAAGACGGACGCGACGGCGCTCGCGGCCGAGCAGCGCGGCTTCTACCTGCGCACGCGCGAGAGCTCCTACAAGCGCTATCCCATGAAAGCGGACGATATAGCCGTTGCCGCAGGTTGCGTGGCCCTCATCGCCCTCGGCGTCCTCTTCTAATCAAGTAATCCAGCCTAACCCACGCACCAGGCCCCTCTCGAAAAGGTCCGGGACAATGGATACGTCGTTTAGGACATCGAATACGCTGGTTAGGACACTCGATACGTTCCAAAACGGTGTATCGATGCCTATTCAGCCCTTCTCATTCGAACCCACTGAGCGAACAGAGAGCAAATGCGCAGGTAGGAGCCTCGGTGTCACATATTTTCTAAATTGATAATAGCGTCGTACTTGACCCGGTTACGTACTCAGTATCCTAACCAGCGTACCGAATGTCCTAAACAGCGGATTCACATGCGTCTTCACATGCGTCAGAGCTCACATCAGCCGCCGCGAAATCGTTCGGCTAACCCTTTGACCGCGCCTACTCGTCGGACTGTGATACCTCAGCCGACTCCTCTTCCTCGGCGAGCCAGTCGAGGACATGCACAATACGCAGGTCGGGAATGATCCACGGACCATAAGCCAAGATCAGCGCCGCATAGGCCAGGCGCGTGCCGGGCATAGCGAGCGCCAGCACGAGTGCAGCCAGCTCGAAACCGATCGTCCAACGCTCCTTGAAGGTGGAGCGGCGCTTGATGAGGGCGGCCTGTCGAGGCGTCATCTCGTCGAGCTCCGCCTTTATGCCATTCGCAACCGTCCGGTGCGAGCGGCGGACGACCGTCTCGAGCAGCATGTACGCAAGCGATACCACTATGTTGAGCAGTATATAGACCATGGTGGGAAAGGCGGCGAAGCTCGTCTTGTCGATCCAGTCCGTCGCCACGGGGACAAATGACAGCACGAAGAGGAAGAAGAGGTTGGCCCAGAGCATGCGGCCGCTGACCTTGTCCACCAGGTTGAGCAGGTGATGGTGGTTGTTCCAGTATGCGCCCACGGAAAAGAACGACAGCGCGTAGCTGAAAAAAGATGTCCAGAGCGGCGCCAGGTCCGCGGGCCGCGGCCCCGCCGGCGTTGCAATCTCGAGCACCATGATCGTGATAATGATGGCAATCACGCCATCGGAAAACGCCTCGAGCCTACCTTTGGGCATCCTGGCCTCCTGCCCGATTCCGCAACTTGACCTCCTCTATAGTTCGCCTCCTTGATATTTTTTGCAAATTTTGTTTTCTTTGGCAATTTTGTTTTTCTTTAAATTAAGGATGGCGGCCGCGGTTCCCGGCGAAGTGAGCCGACGCGCTCGGAGAAACGCCCGTCGATGTGGGCCGCCAGACGCAGCTTCCCTTATACAATGGGGAACGGAAGCTGCAGAGGCGAAAGGGGCTACATGGCGAGCATCACCGAGATCTACGGCTCGCTGGCCCCCGCCTTCGGCAAGTCCACGCTGCGCCTCATCCGCAACCCCCACGCCCGCGTCTACCTCTCGCTGATCAAGGCGGCCTTCCCCGACGCATCGCGGCCCATGCCGGCCGAGGACCTCTGGGCCTTCCTCGATGCCTCGCTCACGACCATGGAGCAACACGGCATCCCCGACCTCCCCGTAGAGGACGGCGAGCTCAAGGCAGGTCGCGCCCTCTGCCGCGAGCTCATCGACCAGTACAGCTGGCTGGAGTCGTCCGTCACATCCGGCGGACGCACGGAGTACCGGCTGACCTCGGACGCCACGGAGGCGATCTCGATCATCGACCGGCTCAACTCCAGCGAGGGCGTCATGGGCGCCTCGCGCATGCACACGCTGGTGGAGGCGATTGAGCGGGCCAGCGTGCTCTTTTCCGCGGACTACGAGGCGGGCCACCGCGTGCTGCAGCAGCGCCTGGAGCAGGCACAGGCCGAACTCGACGAATACGAGGCCCGCAGCGGCGCCGAGCCGCTCACGCCGGAGCGCGCCCGCGACATCGTGCGCAACCTCCAGGACCTCATGGACCAGCTCCCGCATGACCTGCGCCGGCTCGAGGAGGACGTGCACGGCAACGCGACGGCGCTGATCACGAGCTTCCGCGAGGACGAGCGCCCGGTGGGCGAGGTCATCAAGGGCTACCTCGCGCAAGGACGCAACCTCGTGGCCAATACCGAGCACGGCCGCAGCTTCCTCGACGCGGTCCGCGTGATCGGCGACTCCTCCACCTCCGAAGGCATCGTGTCCAAGCTGGAGCTCGTGGCGGAGGCCCCGCTCTCGGACGGCAAGCCGCTCGCACAGGCGACGGAACTGGAGCGGGGCTGGAGCCAGATCTCGCGCGGCATCGCCCAGGTCAATACCGAAAACACCCGCGCAAGCCGCGTGATCGGTCGCTCCATAGCCCAGCACGACGTCTCCCGCGACCGCGAGCTCACAGCCGTCCTCAAACAGCTGGAGTCCGCGGCCAACGCCTGGGCGCGCCGGGTGCCGGCTCGGGCCGTCGCGCCCTTCGTCACGAGCACCCAGAAGTGGGACGTCGCGACCATGGCCAGCCGCCTGGCCAATCCCAGCGTGACCACAGCGCCACCCGGCCTCGACCGGGGCGACGCGGCGGAGGTCACGCTGAGCGTGGAGGAGCTGCGTCGCATCGGCGGGCCGCAGACCAAGCGCCTGTTGGAGGCGATGCTCGCGGACCTCCCCCTGGAAGCCCGCGACCTCGACCTGGCGCAAGGCTTCAACGCGCTCCCCGGGGACCTGCGCCGCCCCGTGGAGCTCGCGGGTTTTGTGCAGATGGCAGCGAGCCTCGGGCTGGACCCCGAGCACGCGCATGCGGTCCCCTACCGTTGTGTCGACCTGACCGGCCGCGACGTCGTCTGGATTGGTCCGCGCATCCGTGTGACCATACCCCAGGCCAAACGCGCCGCCGAGAGGATGTGAGCGAATGAACGCGCCTGACACCGATCCGGATGAGGCTAGGGAAGAAGACCCCCTCGACCAGGCCTTCGTCGAGGGAGACGTCGAGGTCGACATGGCAGACGACGCCCTTTCCGACGACGACACCGGCGACCTGCCCATCCCCCTGCGCCGCGCGCTCACGGTCCTGCTCAAGCAGTCCTACGTCTGCCAGCTCGACCAGCCGTCCGACTATGCCGCCATCGCTGCCGACCGCCGCGAGCTGGCGCGCGCCCTCGCCAACCTGGGGCTCTCCCTCAAGGTGAGCGAGCGCTACGGCTGTGCCTGGGCCACCCAGGCGAGCGTCACCGGCAAAAGCCCGCTCCTCTCGCTCAAGATTCCCCTGCCCCTCAACCGCGACGCGACCGTGCTCCTCGTGTGGCTCCGCGTGCAGCAGCACGCATCCGAGACGGGTGGCAACGAGAACTGGTTCGCGGACCGCGAGGAGATGGAGGACATCCTCAAGTCCGGTCCCTATTTCGACGACCGCGACGGCGCGCGCGTGGCCAAGGCCACCGACAGCGCCATCGACAAGCTCTGCCAACTCGGCTACCTCAAGGCCGTGTCCGGCGTGAGGGACCGCTACCGCATCATGCCCATCCTGCCCGCGGTCTTCGGCCTGGAGCGCGCCCACGAGCTCCTCGCCGCCTTCGACGCGGCAGACCCTAAGGAGGCCTAACTCATGGACCAACCGCAGGCCTTCGGCTCGCTTTTCGCCCAGCAGTGGCGCCTTGCCCGCATACAGCTGGTCAACTGGGGCACCTTCTGCGGCTATCACGATTTCCCCCTGGCCGAGAACCGCGACGACGGCACGGCCCCCGTCATCATGATCACGGGCGAGTCCGGCACCGGCAAGTCCACCCTCTTCGACGCGAAGACTGCCGTCCTGCAGCGCAACAACGTGCGGTTCAATTCCGCCAGCAACGCCGTGGGACGCGGCCGCGCCCGCGGGGGCAGCCAGCGCAGCGTGTACACCTACGTGCTCGGCAAGCAGGATGACGTGTACGACGAGAAGACCGGCGAGGAGCACGAGAGCTTCCTGAGGACCGCCGCCACGCCCCAATGGTCTGCGGTAGTTCTGGGCTTCCGCAACACGTCGGGCGCCGTCTACTCCTGCGCGCGCTTCTGGTACCTGCCCCAGGGCGGCGATGAGGCCGACCTCAAGCCCTACCTGCTCACCATCGAGGGCGATCTGGACCCCCGCCTGCTCGGATCCGCCCTCAGCCAGCCGCCCAGCCGCCGCACCTTCGCCGAGGTGTACCCGGGCGTCACCACATACGAGACCGTCTCCGCCCTGCTCGGGGCCGTCTACAGCACGCTGGGCATCGACGAGGGCGGCAACGGCGCGAACGCCATGAAGCTGCACGAGCGCATCCAAGCCGGCTACCCCATCACCGACGTGGATGCGCTCTTCAAGGAGCTGGTCATCGACGAGCCGACCACCTACGACTACGCCGAGAAGGCCCTCGCCTCCTTCGACGAGGGCGAGGGCGTCTGGCGCCAGATGGACGAGATCCGCCGCAAGATCGACATGCTCTCCGGCATCCGCGAGACCTACGACACCTACCAGCGTCAAGCGGACCAGGTGGCACTGCTCGAGTCGCTATTGGGCGACGGGGCCGACGGACTGGAAGACGGCACGCCGGCAGATCCGCTGGCGCTGCTTCTTGCGCGGCGACAGGACCAGGTGTTGGACCATGCCGCGGACGAGGTACAGGGAGCCGAGGAAGAGCAGACCGCCCGCCTTGCCGACCTCGACCGCGACCTCCAGGGCCAGCGGCAGGAGCTGGAAAAGCTGCGCGAAGAGGTGCGTGCGAAGGGCGGCGACGCCCTGGACCGCAAGCAGCGGGAGCTCGAGGAGGCCCGCGTCGATCTCGCGGCGCGCAAGCTGGCCCGGCAAGAATTGACCGACCTCCTCGCGGCGGTGGGCCGGCAGGCACCCGGCGACGCGCCCGGCTATGCCGCTTTGCGGGCGGAGTCGGCGGCCCTTCTGGAAAGCCGCGATGAGACCGCCCGCGAGCTCACCGAGCGACGAATAGCGATCGGTGTGGAATCCGAGCAGCTGAAGGCCCAGCTCAAAGATCTGCAGGGCCAGCTCGATTACTACCGCAAGAACCGCGTGAGGATCACCCCTCCCATGGCCGAGGCCCGGCAGGCCATGGCCGACGCCCTGGGCTTGGAGGCGTCGGAGCTGCCCTATGCGGCGGAGCTCATCGACACGGCCGACGGCGAGGACCGATGGCACCTCGCGGCCTGCATCGGCTATCACGGCCTGGCCATGAACGTCCTGGTCGACGCGGAACGCCTGGACGAGCTGTCTCGCGCGATCGACGACCTGCAACTCAGGCGCCGCGTCACCTTCACGGGTGTCGACCTGCACCAGACCTGGAAGCGCGAGAATCGCCCCGGCCACCTCTCCTCCAAGATGAAGGTCAAGAGAGGCACGCCCTTCGCCGCGTGGCTCTGGCACCGGCTGTCCAGTCCCGACCTGGACTGCCTCTGCGTGGACGGCCCCGACCAGCTGCGTGGGCAGGGACGCCGCATCGACCCGGCGGGCCAGACACGCGAGGGCATGCGCGGCGCCCATGGCTACGACCCGCGCAGCACGAATATCATCGGATTTTCCAACGACGACCTCATCGCTCAGGTACAGGGCCAGATCGGGGAGGCGACGGAGCGGCTCGTGGCCCTCCAGAGGGAGGACCTGGACGTCGAAAGCGACCAGCGCCTGCTCAGCCGCCGCTGCGACGTTGCCAACTGGGTGACCCACCGCGGATGGGAGGCGGTCGACGTCGAGACCGCCTCCGCGCGGGTGGAGGCCCTGGTCGAGGAGGTGCGTCGCCTGCGCGAGGACGACGCGCTGCGCCGCCTGATGGACCGGCGCGACGCCCTGGAGCGCGCGGTGGACGACCTGCAGCAGGCCATCGGGGCGACGCGGCAGACGCTCCGCCAGACACAGGAACGTCTGGAACGACTTCGCACGCAGCGGGAAACGGTCGCGTCCCGCCTGGAGCGCGCCCAGACTGCGGGTCTCGTCGCCTCTCCCCTGCAAGAGCAGAAGGCCCGGGAGTTCCTGGCCCGACAGGAGAAGGGCCTCTCCCCGGAGAGCGGCGGCGCCAGCTGGGCCGCCCTGGCGGACGGTTTCGACCGCGTCTGCGACCACGTGCGCGAAGACGCACGCGGCTCCCTCGCCACCGCCCGCCAGCAGACGACGCTCGCGGGCAGGAACCTTGTGCGGGCCTTCTCCACCTACCACGACCAGTGGCTGGGCGAGGAGGACCCGACGGGCGTGGGCGTCGATTCCTATCCCGACTACCTGCGCATGCTGGAGGAGCTCGAGGCCAACAAGCTCAACGAGCCCCGGGACGAGTGGCTGCGCACCATGTACATGCAGGTGGGTGCCGCGCTGGTCCCGCTTGCCGATGCCTTCTCGCAGGACCTGCGCGAAATCCGCGGCCGTATGCGCCCCATCAACCAGATCATGAACCAGTTCGACTTCGGGCCGGAGCACGGGCGCCTGGAGATCCTCATCCGCGACAGGCGGTCGGCGCTCACCGCACGGCTCCGCCGCGAGCTGAGCTCCTATTCCGAGCTCGCGACAAAGCCGGAGCAGGCCATGGAGGACACCCGCTACCACCAGAGCCTCCGTGACTTCATGGAGCGCCTGCGCAAGGAACTGGAACGGCGCGAGCGTGGGGCCCTCAACACCAAGGGCCTCGTGAGCATCACGGTGCGCGCCCGCTATCCCGAGGAATCCGGCAAGCCGGACAATACCTTCGCCTCGCTCGACGCCAAAAGCGGCGGCGAGACGCAGGAGCTCATCGCCTTCATCCTGGGCGCGGCCCTCCTCTTTTGCCTAGGCCGCAACGCGCAGGGGCTGCCCGCCTTCTCCCCGGTCTTTCTGGACGAGGCCTTCATCAAGGCGGACGAGCACTTCACGCGCCGCGCGATCAACGCGCTGCAGGGGCTGGGCTTCCAGATCGTGATCGCCGTGCCCACGAGCAAGGTGCAGGCGGTGGAGCCCGTGGCCGATCAGTACGTGTGCGTGAGCAAGAACCGCCGGGGCCAATCCTTCATCAACCCGCTGCCCCGCGGCTAGGAGACGGAGATGCTCAAGGATCTCGACGATGTGGTGGTGCAGCTCGTGCACCGGTTCGAGCAGGACGCGGAGCCGGCAGCCGTGCGGGAGGCCCGCGGCCGTCAGGACCCCGGTCCCTGGCCCTTCAGGATCGCGCTGGGAAGCCCCAGCAAAGGCCAGCTGGTCGCCGACATCCAGGGCGTCGCACGCTACGGGGAGGAGATCGACCGCTGGGCGGGCGCCTTCGGACTCGAGGTCGCCTGGGCATCCCGGCGGGCCGGTGGCCTCCAGCGCGTACCGACCCACGTGACCGTACCGGACATCGACCGAGCGGTGCGGGCCTGCGGCCGGCAGGCACAGCTGCAATTGGCGCGGCAACGCGGCCGGGCACAGGTGCTGACGGACTCCTTTGCCGCGGACGATGCGACCCTCGTGCGCGTGCTCAAACGGACGAACGGCTGGAACGACCTCGACTTTTCCCTCCTGGTCGAGGCGGCCCGCTGGTTCGGCACACATGACGCCGCGGGCATGACGCCGCGGCAGGTCCCCCTGCCCGGCTTCCATGCGAAATGGCTCGACGCCGCGGGCCGCCGCGGGCTCATCTGCTCCCTGTGCGGCAAGGAGGACCTGGGCCTCGTGGGGCGGCCGGCGCTGGTGGAGTGGGCCTACCTCGACCCCGCCCACCGGGCAGCCGGTGGCCGGCGCTACGACAGCCATATGATCGGGGACGCCGGCAGCCCGGCTTATGCGCCGCGTTTTGTGGCGATCGTCGAAAACAAGGATACCTACCTCGCCTTCCCTCCCCTGGAGGGTGGCATCTGCGTCTTTGGCTCCGGCTGGGCGGGAGTGACCAACCTGCCAGACCTCGACTGGGTCGCGGCGGCACCGCGCCTCTTCTACTGGGGCGACATGGATGCCGCCGGGCTGGAGATCCTGGATGCCTACCGCGCAGCGGGCCTGAATGTGGAAAGCATCCTCATGGATTCGGTGGCCTATGAGGAATACGCGCGCTTCGGCACGGATCGCGCGACGGGCAAGCAGGACCTCGCACAGCACCAGGCCCTCGCCGTGCCCCATCTCACGCCGAACGAGCGCAAGCTCTACGAGTTGCTTACCTCGTCCGATTGCGCCAGTCCGCGACGCGTCGAGCAGGAGCGCATCCCGCTCGCCGTCGCCCGCGATGAGCTCCTTGCCCGCCTGTAGCAACGCGGCTTAGTCGGTCGCCCCATCGGCCGAGCCGCCCGCCCCGACGCCGCAAAGCGAGTCGATCCAGGTGAAGAGCTCGTCCGTCTGGTAGTCGCCGCAGTGCGGCAAGCCCCAGGGCAGGCGGAAGTCCACGTCGCATCCGGCCTGGCGCAGCTTGAGGGCCAGGATGGTGGGGATGGCCAGGCTCGTGTCGCGGTCGAAGGAGCCATGGCGGATGCGCCAGTGGCGCGTTGCCGTCTGCGGGCCGATGTGCGGGATGGGATTCATTAGACGCACGATCACAGGGTCTGCCATCGTGTCAGCCGGCGCGTCGATGATCTCCGGATGGGACATGAAGTGACGTCCGTCCACCAGCTCGTCGCCGAACTCCTCGTTTTCCGGGCTGTCCAGGCCGACGCTGTCGAAGGCAGGCGTGGACTTCATGCGGTTGATGTGGCGGTTGTACCGCTCCCAGTCGACGGCGGTCACCCTCCCGTCCTCCACGCTCAGCGCCGGGCAGGCGGCGACGTCGTCGGCACCCTCAACGCCCCAGCCCGCGAGCGGGCCATCCAGCTCATGCAGGTCGAGCTCGCGCTGGGCGGACCGAACGACCTCCTCGGCCACACGGTCGCGGAAGCTGCCTGTGCCGTCCGCCGCCAGGGTCAACGGCATCCCGCCCCCATCGACCAGCTCAAGCGAATTCACATAGGCGGGGAAGACCTTCTTGAGTTCTTCCGACAGCTCCATCTGCCGGTCGGTCATGAGGCCCTCGACGGGCACGCGCGCGACCTCCTCCCCCACGCGCTTGTGCGCCATGCGGTGCCAGTCGCGTTGGCCGCAGAACTGCCACTCGTAGGCGGCATCCGCATTCTCGAGATTGTGGATGGGGCAGAAGCAGCTGGCCGCGAAGATGTCGTCGCGCTCGTCCGCCGCGCCGATCGCCTCGAGGTAGGGCTCGTATCCGGCGTCGTTGCCCGTGGCGCCCGCAAGCGCGGAAAGGGCGCCGCCCGCGCTCGTGCCGTCGGTCACCATGCGCTCCACGTCGCCGGGGATGCGGCCGGCGTTGTGGCGCACGAAGCGGATAACGGCCTTCTCGTCCACGATGAAGGCCGGTGCGCGGCCGACCTTGCGGCCTGTCGCCTCGCCCAGGCCGCCCGCACGGCTGCCCTCGAAAAACTCCGTGGTGGCCTTGCCCGTGGTACGCCCGCGCACCCCGCCCGACACGCACACATAGCCATGCGCGAGTGCCTCGAAGAGGGCATTGGCCCGGCCGCTGTGCGCGTCGATTCCCGGCTCCTCCGCCGGCCCCGGCAGGTAGCCGCCCACCGTGTTGGGGATGAAGACGGGCACGGTCGCGGCATCGTAACCGTCCGCGTAGTGTGCTGGGATGAAAATATTAACGACCTGGATGGGATCGACCGGGCGTGTGCAATAGCGAAGCCCCAGGTAGGCGCGGCACGTCACCTCGCGTCCCTCGACGCGGTAGGTCTTGTTCTCATAACAGTCGATATCAATGAGCAGCGGGTCTTCCATGGCGCATCCTCCTTCTTTCGTCCCTTCGGGCGGATTCTACCAAACGCCTCGGACGCGATGGTCGCCTGTGTCGGCCGATTGACCCCGGCGCTTTGCTTGTGGAAGACGAAATGGCGCGTATCAACCGTCTCGACGAGGGCCGTCCGCTCTTCAGCTGGTACTGAGTATCGATGCTCGCCATGACGCAGATTCCTCTATTTTTATTATCGTTATTCCTCTATTTTTGATAATGATATTCCTCTAAAATTATAATTACCCACATGAGGAGACGCTGAGAGGCAGCGATGGAATATACGGAACTCAAGCATGACGGTTACATCCCGCGCCACATGGATTCGATTCTCGCTCGCTATCTCCAGGCTTTCGGCGGCGTGGAGGTAAGCGGCACCAAGTGGTGCGGAAAATCATGGACGGCGCTGTCTTTCGCAAAAAGTGTCACCTATGTGGACACTGATACCGCTGGCGTCTTTGAGGCCGACCCCACTATCGCACTCGCAGGTGAAACCCCGCATCTGATCGATGAGTGGCAGGATGTTCCAGCCATCTGGAATGCCGCGCGCCATCGCATTGACGACCTCGGCAACGCGCGCAGCCAGTTCATCTTCACCGGGTCCTCGACCCCCAACTATGAGGCCGCCCGGAGCCTACACAGCGGAGCGGGCCGCATAGCACGACTCCATATGCGCACCATGACCCTGCGGGAGCGAAATCTCACCCATGGCGGCATCTCTCTTGCCGGGCTCTTTGACCCGGCCTACCGCAAGGCCTTCTCCCCCAAGCTCTCCAGCCTCGGGCTCGGTGACATTGCCGGCGCCGTCTGTCGCGGGGGCTGGCCCGTTCTGGCGGCGAATCCCGATTTGCCATCGCAAGATATCGTCGATGAGTACCTTGCAGCCCTCTTCGAGGACACCATGCCCCGCGCTGGCAAGAGCCCGCAGCTTGCCGAAAGCATCGCACGGTCGCTGGCGCGTAATGTCGCCACCTCTGCCACCGTGCATACCCTTGCGCTCGATGCAGCCCAAGGCGACTCATCCCTCGCATCGGATGCCACAGTCAAGTCCTACATCGATGAGTTCCGGCGCAATTACTTCATCGAGGAGCTCAGCGGCTGGGATGCGCCGGTGCGCGCAAAATCTCGTCTGCGGACCAAGCCAAAGCGTTATTTTTCCGACCCATCGCTCGTGACAAGCCTTCTCGGGGTCAATCGGCGGCATCTTCTTGAGGACTCCCAGCTATTGGGCCTGCTTTTCGAATCCCAATGCATCCACGACCTTCTTGTGTATGCGTCAATGCTCCCGGACGCCTCACGTGAGCCGCTTCACTACTACCGAGATTCCGACAATTTGGAAGTGGATGTGATTGTGGAGCTCCGTGACGGTCGATGGGCAGGTATCGAGGTCAAACTGGGCGAGGGCAAAGTGCCTGAAGCAACGGACAGCCTCAATCGCCTGCGCAAAAAGGTGTCGCGCAACCCAGCAGCCCGCAACCCCGAGCCCGAGTTCATGGCCGTGCTGTTGGCAAAGGGTGTGGCGGCTCGCTACCTGCCGGATGAGGATGTGTATGTCATCCCCATCGACCTGCTGGAGCCCTAAGCTGAGATGTCCGGTGTCGGCCTACGACGAGGTTGGTGCCTTCAAGCTCTATCTGCCTGATGTGGGCCTTCTCCGGCGGCATGCCGGGCTGCCTGCGTCGGTGGTCATAAGGGGAGGCGAGTTTTTTCGGAGTTCAAGGGGCGGCCACGTTACTGGGCGGAGGACGGACAAACTAATCGATCTTGCCCTGGCGCGGCAATAAGATGGCTCGGATGGCCTACTCGTACTTGTAGAAGCCCTCGCCCACAGCGATGCCCGTCTTGCCAGCGTCGATGTAGCCCTTGAGGTACTGGGCGATCTTGTACTGGGTCGTGCCCTCCTGGCTGGCGCGCGGATCGTTGTTGAAGATCGTGTACGCGAGCGGCAGCCCGACCTTGTCGAGCTTATGGAAGGGCGTCTGGCCGAGGTCGGCACCGGTATCTAGCACTCGGGTCTCGTCGATAGTGGCGGGGTCGCTGACGCCCTCGGCAGCCAACGTGAGCGCCGCCGTGAACCAGGGGATCAGCAGCGTATTGAGGATGTAGCCCGGCCACTCCTTGTTGAGGCGCAGGGGCACCATCCCGATCGCCTCGGCGAAGCGGCTGGGCATCATCGTGGAGGAGTCGGTGAGCAGGATGGTGCGCGATCGATCGAGCCCTCGCTGCGCAGCCACACGGTGACGTGGAATCCCTTGGAGGCGATCTGCGATGCAATCTGCGATCCCTGTGTGCCGCCGCCAGCGACGGTGACGTTCTTGATGTCTGCGAGTTCCATACACGCTCCTTCGTCTCTGCGGGCAGCCTCGTCCCGCACCGTGTGTAGTTGTACTCCTTGTGGGACACGGCGACGAAGAGATTTTGGAATGCAAGCAAGAAGCCTTGGCTCTCTTACTTCCTGTAGAGCGTATCCAGGGTCTGGTGGTCGGCGTCCTTCCATTCGACCCATCCGTTGTTGGATCCGCCGAGCACGAAGTCGGCAGCACCGCTGGGCGTGGAGAAGGAGACCGTCCTCCCCAGCCGTCCCATGCCGTCGGCTTCACGGACCAGGTGTCCCGAGTCAAGCAGCTCCTGTCTCATCTTCTCGTATCGCGCGAGCTTGGGCTGCACATTCAGGTCCACCGGTGAGCCTTCAAGCACATCGAAAGTTTCGCCCGTGTAGACACCGCGGGCCCGCACGCCGCGCCGCGATGTGAAGAACAGCTTCGTATCCGCGATCGCGTCTTCGGTATCCTCGATCTGGTAGCCGAAGGTCCCCATGATGAAGGCGATCTCTTCGTAAATCTGCTCGACAGTCGGCTTCTGGTACTGGTCGATCTTGTAGCGCGGGTCGACCTTGTTTTCCACGGTGTAGCGCTTCGAGGCGCGCGCCTGCTCGATCGCGTATTTCTCAAGTGCGCTCACGTTGTCGAGCGAGAAAGCCTGGATGTCATCGGAAAGAAACAGGATCGCCTTGTTCCAGAAGTCCTTCTTTGCGTTGTGGTCGTCCAAGCGGATGATGCCCTGCGTCGTCTGCCCAACATAGAGGCGGGAAATCGCGCCGTCCTCGTCGTTAATGAGGTAATAGATTCCACGCAAGGGAAGGTCGTTCACCTGCTTCGCACGCGAGAGCAGCGGCCGCGGCACAAAGACGGTCGTCATCGTCGAGAGCGTGCAGCGGCAAATCCGCACGCCATTGGGAGCTCCGTCGATGAACTGGGTTGTCATCGTCTTCAGTCGCGCCATGATGTCCCCTACCGCTCGATCTAATCCAATACCTCGTCGTTTAGTTTCTTGCGCACAGCCCGCCATGTAGGCATGTGTTTGCGTAGTTGTACTCCTTGTGAGGCGAAAGTCCTGAGTGATTTCGGGGGATGGATTCATTTTGAGCCGCATGGCAAGAAGCCCTTTCGACTTATAAATGCCGATTTGTCGACCCGCCCGACGAACTCCGCGAACTCCCGCTGTAGCTCCATGGGAGGCAGGAACGCTTGCAGCTTTCGGAACTTCCTCATCGA
>OMXZ01000070.1 GCA_900315165.1 uncultured Actinomycetes bacterium
AACTCCCAGGCGCACACGTTGGTCTTGCCTTGCACCGGGGCGGATTCGTATTGGGCGTAGCCGGGAAAATTCAGGCCGGCAACGGCAAGGCCCGCATCGTTTGCGCAGTCAAAGTACAAAGGGGTGTTCTCAGCCACGATGCCCATGCCATAGACAGGCCGGCTAATTGCGTCGATGGCACCAAAGGGAGAATTGGGGCTCCAGCCAGTCGGAGTGATAACCACATGCTCGCCGTAGCCGCAGCTCCAGTCCAGGTTGCGCCCGAAGTACATGTTGCCTTGCCCATCTGTAAAGCGAATCCCCGTGCACATGGCAAGCTCCTCTCCGCTTGAAGCCATATTGGTGCTTAACCGTATTATCGCCCGTGTTGCAGTGGTCTTTCATTACGGCGCAAAAGATTGATTGAAGCGGGCGGGATACCTGATCGCAGCGCGACTAACCGAAGCTCGCCCCTCAATTGACCAATCGTCTATCACGGCAACCGAAATGCGAGGCGGTTACCTTACGAACCAGTGGACGAGGACTGGTCATCTACCTAGAATATATAACTCTGGCAGTAGAGCCGTTTTGCGAAAGGAGGGATCAAAAGGTGGCAGCTACAGGCGCCTCGCAATCCGGTTCGCTTCGATCCTCGTGGCAGTTCAAGCTGCTCACCAGTTCGATCCTGCAGATGGGGTTTATTTGGCACATCGCCCTTTCCACCAATTCAGCGGCCATGCTTTCGCTCGCATCGCTCGCGGGATTTCTGCCGCTCGCCCTGTTCGGGACCTTTGCCGGCACCGTCGTCGACAGGCATCCGCTCAAACGCGTCCTCATAGGGGCCGACCTGTTCATCGCGGCGGTGAGCGCGGTCGTCGCGCTCGTATCGGCCGTGACGCCCCTGCCTGTCTGGGTGGTCATTTGCGCCCTATTTTTCCGTGCGGTCGGGTCGGCGTTCTATACTCCAGCCTCTCTTGCCCTCACGCCGCATGTTGCCCCTCCCGAGCACCTCGTTCGCCTCTCAGGGGTGACACAGGGGGTCCAATCCGGCGGATACATCCTCGGCACCGCCGTGGCTGCCGCGATCTATCCGCTCTGGGGGCTGACCCCCATGATCGCCCTCGACGTCCTCGGGGCGCTCGTTGCCTCGGCGGCCGTCCTCGTCGCGCGCATAGACGTCGGCGACTTGCGGGAAGAAGGCGCGTTGGGTGCCTCGGAGGGGTTTATCGGGGGGCTGCGGGCGCTTTTCCGCGAATCGCTGGACGGCCTGCGCGTGCTCCGCGGCTTCAGCGGGCTCTACGCGCTGCTGTGGTGCGGATTTGCGTTCTCGCTGGTGTTCTCGCCCATAGCGGCTCTGTTTCCCCTAATGACGCTCGGCCATTTCGGCGGTACCACCACCGATGCGGCGATGGTAGAGATCGCTTTCTCCGTCGGCATGGTCGCGGGCTCGGCCCTTCTCGCGGCGACAGGCGGTTTCAAGAACCGATCGATCAGCATCGTGGCCGCCACAGCGCTCTTGGGGCTTGCGACGCTCGTATCGGGCCTGCTCGCCCCCGGCGGCTTCGCCGTGTTCATTGTGATGAGCTTCCTCATGGGTTTGAGCTCGCCGTTCTATAGCGGCCCGCAGACCGCGCTCATGCAGGAGAAGGTGCCGCCCGAGTACCTGGGGCGGGTGTTTGGCCTGTATGGGGCAATCATGTCGTGGGCGATGCCCGTCGGCCTCGTCGCTTCCACGCTCCTGGCGGATTCCGTGGGGGTGCCGCTCTGGTTCGCGGGATCCGGGCTGCTGATGGTGGTGCTCGCCGCAGTCACGTGGCTCATCCCGAGTGTCCGCGAGGTCGGGCGCCCGCTCGTGCAGGACGATCCTGGACGCTAGCCCTAGGGCTGGAAGGAGACGTTCAAGCTTATGGATTCCGAGGGCAAATAGAGGGAGGGCCGCCTGTCTGGTGCTACAAGCGGCCCTCCGGGCATCTATGGGTTCTGGCTAGGCCGGAGGTGTGAGCTCTCGGTAGAGCGGGTCTCCGTCGCCCACGAATTTGAGCTTTGCCAATGCGAGCGCGGGCTAGAACGCCCGCGCCCTCTCGCTTTAAAAGTGCCAGAGGGCACGTTCGCTTAGCGCTCGAAGCATCCCACCACCACTCGGGGCTCTCGACGCCAGAGGCGCAGAGCATGTCAAGGAGCTTGGCTCGGGCATCCAGGGCAGAACTGATCGAAGTCCTCGCGCATGGCATCGAGGACAGCCTTGCTGGTGGAGATCATGTCGTTGCAGATGTCCCTCTTTTCCTTAAGCGTGTAACTCTCTGGCGAGTACACGCAAAGATCCGCGCGGAAGTACGCCATGTTCTCGGTCTGGCTGAGTTCGGTCATCTTAGCTTTGCTAATCATGGCTTGAATCTCCTTCCTATGCCCAGCACCCTGAATGGTGGCGCTGAGGTGGTACGAATTCAGGTACGAATAATCCCGAAAGGAGCGTTTTCTAGTGAAGTGAAGAGGTGTGCCGATTTCTCGAACACACCACTTCTGACCTGTGGGTTTATTGCTTTCTGGGTTAGAGTGTGAAAGACTGATTTGAGGCTCGAATCATTCCCACTCTACGATAGGGTTCGGCTTGCGCAGAAGCTCTTCCTCAAGATCCGTCGGGACTACTTGCAGACAGGGTCATTTCCCGAAGCCATCGATGCTGATTGGTGAGGCGGCGGTCCAACAGGGCCGCCGCCTCGCTTGTTCTCTATGGGACGGCCGTCTCTATCGGCGGTACCCCTCCATCCGGTCTGCCTCGCCCGCAAGCCTGCAGCAGGCGTAGGCGGTCAGCGCGATGACGCCGAGCGCCACCAGGATCGCCTTCCTCACGGGATCACCTCCTCCCCCTGGCCGAGGTCGGGCATGGTCTGCGTGACGCGGCCGCGCTGGATGTGCGGGAAGCCGTCGTCGGGGTCGTCGCCGTCCCACCCGTCGTCCCGGCGGCGCCGGCGGAGCTCCCACACGCCGAGCGCGACGAGCCCGGATCCGCTGGCCACCATCGCCGCCACGAACGGCCCGAGTCGGGTGTCGTCGCCCGTCTTGGGCAGCAGTCGCGGCGTGGTCGGGTTCTCGGGCACCTTGGGCTCCTCGACGTGGACGGTCTGGCCCTCGTCCTCGAGGTCCTCGTGCGTTGCCACCGTCGCCTTGCCCTGGGTCAGCACCTCAAAGGCCACGAGGTCGCGCCCGCCCAGCTGCGATGCGTCCAGCTCGAAGGTGACGCTCACCTGGCCGTCGGCCTTCTCCGGCGTGAACGACGTGCCGGCGGTCACCGGCTTGCCGGACCCGTCGGTCACGGGCTTTCCGGTCTCGCGATCCATGAGCGTGCCGGCCACCGCGTACTCCTGCCCAGGGGTGAGCCCCTGGTAGGACACGACGTCGACTACCTCGACCTTGGCAGCCGCGACCGTGTGGTCGCCGTCCGCCTTGTCGGTGGCGGTGGTGCCGATGGAGACGACACGCACCGTCTGTCCCTCGTCCTCGATGTCCTCGTGGGTGGCCACGGTGATGTCCCCGCGCATGAGGACCTCGAAGGCGACCAGGTCGTGCCCGGCCAGCTTGGAGCCGTCGAGCTCGAACGTGACCGTCACGGTGCCGGACTCCTCCTTCGGGGTGAAGGTGGCGCCCGCCGTCGCGCCGTCGACCGCCTTGCCCGTGGCCTTGTCCATCAGGGTGCCGGTCACGACGTACTCCTGGCCCGGCGTGAGGCCCTCGTAGGCCACCTCGTCGGCGATGCGGAGCTTGGCCGAGGCCTGAGCGACGTGGTCGCCGTCGGAGGCGTCGCTGGCGGTGGTACCGATCCTGGGGATGCGGACGGTCTGGCCCTCGTCGGAGAGGTCCTCGTGCGTGGCCACGACATGTCCCCGCCAGG
>OMXZ01000011.1 GCA_900315165.1 uncultured Actinomycetes bacterium
CCTACGGGTCATAAAAGAACCCCGGGGCTGTCCGCCCAGGGGTTCTTGCTCTAAGCGACGCCGGCGTGAATGTCATCCGCTTAAGTTAATGACATTGGGGGAAACCCCCGGCGCTCGATAGTAGTACCAGCGGTACCACTGAGGTCATGATACCACCGATCAGGGTGGTTTATTCAGATTGTGCCGGGGTCCTAGTTGATGAGCATCTCATCTGTGAGACAATGCGCCTGACGGATCGGGGAGAGGAAATTTCATGAACTACCTGCAGCTGCTTGTGGAAGACATCCATTCGACCATCGTCTCCACCATCGGGGAGGACGGGCATCCGCAGGTCCGCGCCGCCGACATGATGCTCTGGGACGAGGGCGGCGTGTATTTCCTGACGGCGGAGGGCAAGGCCTTCTATCGGCAGCTGATGGACCAGGGGTTTGTCGCGCTTGCCGGCGTAAAGGACGGGCGCGCGGTCTCCCTGCGTGGCGAGGTCCATTGCATCGGGTGTGGTATGCGCCTTGCCGCCTGTCCGCAATCTTGCATCGATGTGTCGGCCGCGCCTGCCGTGACCGACCAGCATCGTTGCCTGCATTGTGGCTCCTGCGTGCCCGTCTGTCCCGAAGGTGACATCGTCTACGCATAGCCTATGCGGCTTGTGGGCAACGATTTGGAGAATGCAATGGATGCGTTGATAGGTCAGGATGAGCTCGCCTTTTTTGCGGAGATGCCGGGCATGCTGCCGGTGTACCGAGCTTTGCGGGCGCGGTTGTACGGCGAGCTGCCGGACACCGTTATCGACGCGCGCAAGACGCAGATCTCGCTCAAGTGCCCGCGCATCTACGCGACGGTTTCCTTCCTGCGGGCCCGCGGCGTTCCCAAGGAGCACCTGACGGTCTCGATTGGGCTTGCGCACCGGCTCGAGTCCCCACGCACGGCGGCTGCGGCGGAGCCCTACCCCGGGCGGTGGACCAACCACGTGTGTCTTACCGCAGCCGAGGACGTAGACGACGAGCTCGTGGGCTGGCTGCGCGAGGCGTACGTCTTTGCGCGGGAGAAATAGATGTGACAAAAGGGAAACGTCCCCTATTGTCATCCCCTATTATCATACGGGAGGAACGCTCATGAAGAAGACCTATGCGACCTCGGTCGACGACCATGTGGGCGCGTTTCTCGCCGCCTGTCGTACGATTGCCGGCGAGGGGCTCAACATCACGCGCGTGAGCTACAACAAGGCGATCGACGAGCACGCCATCTTCATCGAGGTGGAGGGCACGCCCGAGGAGCATACAGCGCTCGAGGCAAAGCTTGCGAGCGGTGGCTTCCTCAATCGTGCGGCCGACAAGAGCGCCGCGGTTGTGATGCTCGAGTTTAAGATCCCCGACGTGCCCGGGGCGGTCGTGCGCGTGCTCGAGGTCGTGAGCCGCTTCGACATCAACATCGTCTATATGTCCTCGCGCCAGCAAGCGGTGCCGGAAGACGGCTTGGCGTATCAGGACTATCGGATGGGGCTTCTCGCGCCGTCGGACCAGGCGCTGAAGCGCTTCATGGACGAGGTATCCGGGATCTGCGAGGTCAGGCGCGTGGATGCGGGTGCCGAGGGCATCTTTGACAACACCGTCTTTTACGACACCTTTGCCAGCACGCTCGCGAGCTACATGGATATCGGCGAGGCCCAGCAGGACGAGCTCAAGATCAACGTCAACCTCGCGATGCAGACCCTGGCCGAACGGCACCTCTCGCCCTACCGCACATTCGAGACGATCGACCAGTTCGCGGAGCTGCTGAGCCGGTATCGCGGCAAGCGGTTCGCGCCACGCATCACGACGCACCGGATCGCGGACGACACAGAGATCACCGTGATCGAGCCGCCCGCGGGGTCCAACACGGCGATCATCCGCAGCGGGGGAGAGTGTCTCTTTGTGGATACGGGCTATGCCTGCTATCGGGACGAGATGGTGCGGATATTCCGTCGGCTGGTGCCCGAGTGGGACACAATGCCCAAGCACGCCTTTGCCACGCACGCCGACGTCGACCACTGCGGGCTGCTCAATCTTTTTGATGACGTGGCCATGAGCCCGCTCACGGCGGAGAGCCTGCGCCTGGAAGCGGAAGAGGATACCTCCTTCCGCGAGGAGAACCCGCTGCATCGACCCTATATTCGCATCTGCAAGATCCTGACCGGCTATGCGCCGACCCAACAGGACAAGATCCGCGTGCTTCCTGCCGAGCGCGTGCAGGACGGGACGCGGCCGCTCGTGCATACGGGCACCTACCGCTTCGGGGAGCTCGACTTCGACGTGTACGAGGGCGCGGGCGGGCATCTGCGCGGCGAAAGCGTGCTGATCGACTACGAGCACCACGTGGTCTTCACGGGCGACATCTATGTCAACCTCCATGACATGACGCCCGAGCAGGCCGAGTACAACCGGGCGGCGCCGGTGCTCATGACGTCGGTCGACACGGACCGCGTGCTGGCGGCGCAGGAGCGTCAGGCGCTCTTCGCGCATTTGGGCCGGGGCACCTGGCGCGTCTTCCCCGCCCACGGTGCGATGAAGGAGTACGTCGTAGGACAATAGGGGACGTTCTACAACTGCACCTCGATCGTGGGCGGCAACGGGACCGTGTATAGCAGCTCGGCCTACGGGTACGCCCGGGCCTTGATCGACAAGGCCGGGAACGCGGGGTACCTGACCGGCGCCTAGCGCCGGGGAAACCTCAGCGTGATGACCGCCCCGGACGCGGCGATCGGAACGAGCGCCAGCAGGAGCGCCAGGCCGCCCATGGCCTGCGTCAAAAACGTCCCCACAACCGCCCCCGCGAGGAAGCAGCCCTCCACCATGGAAAACAGGCGGGTGGTCGCGAGCTCTCCGACCGAGCCCCTGGCAATCCCGCGCGCGAGCGACTCGACGGCTTTGCGGAGGTTGCCCGTGGCGAAGACCGTCGCCACCGCCTGCCCTTCGAAGCTCCTGAAGGCCTCGACCTGCATGGCGCAGACGAACGACACGGCAGTGCAGCAGGCGACGTCCCATGCGCCGCCCTGCGGGAGCAACGCCGCGCAGGCCAGCACGACGGCCTCCACGGCGAGCACCGTGCGCCTGATCGCCCGCACGCCCCGCGCGGTGAGCCACGCCTCCACACCCATGGAGACCAGCGTTCCCGCGACGAAGGAGCCGATGGGAACGAGAAAGCGCCACCATGCGTCCCCGGTCGCCAGGGCGATGCCAAGCCTCACGATGTTGCCCGTCTGCGCGTTGGCGAAGACGCCTCCCCGCGCGAAGTAGGTGTAGGCGTCCAGGTAGCCGCCGACCAGCGCGAGCAGCATCGCCACCTCCCGCGTCTGCGACCCCTTGACGGCGCCATTCCCCTTCTCGCCCATCGCGACCTCCCTCCCTCGCTGCATCACGGCCGCCATGTTCCCCTGCGACACGCGCCGGCTCAAGGCCGTTCCAGAACGTGGAACCGGCTTTGATCGGGGGCTCCGGATTCCTACGATGTGGACAACGCAAAGCCGACTTGGAAGGAGAGCATGATGCAGGGACATTCTGGGAGGACGGCCGTCATATTCGCCCCGGGCTGCGAGGAGGGCGAGGCCCTCACCATCGTAGACATCTTCCGCAGGGCGGGGCTCGAGTGCGACGCGGTTGGCCTCGGCGGGCGCGAGGTGGCCGGCGCAAACGGCGTGACCGTGCGCTGCGATGCGGCCTTCGACGGGAGCCTGGCGGACTACGGCATGGTAGTGCTGCCCGGCGGCTACGGCGGGGTGGACGCCATGCGCGCCGACGAGGCCCTGCTCGGCCAGCTGGGGGAGGTGCTCGCGTCCGGGCGCAGGCTCGCGGCCATCTGCGCCGCGCCGCTCGCCCTCGACGAGGCGGGCCTGCTGGAGGGGCGTACCTTCACCTGCTACCCCACTGTGGTGCCGCAGGTCTCCCACGGGACCTTCGTGGAGGACGTGGTGGTGGAAGACGGCAACCTCGTGACGAGCCGGGGGCCCGCGACGGCCTGGGAGTTCGCCTACCGTCTGGTGGAGCTAATGGGAGGCGACGCCGAGGTCGTGCGTCAGAGGATGGTGTGGAGCCACGCCTTTGACACCTCCGCGCGCGGCACGGACAACCCCGAGGGTATTGTGGTGCCCCGGCCCGAGGCGGCGCCAAAGGTCGCCATGCTCATGGTGGACGGCTTCGAGGAGTCCGAGACTGCGCAGGTCATGGACCTGCTGCATCGGGCGGGTGCGCACGTTCGGGCCTACCGCTTCCAGGAGGACCCCTGGGTCGTGGGCATGCAGGGACTGGTCCTGCGCTCCGACGAGGTCTTCTCACCCGAGGCCGTGGCCGGCGCGGACGCCATCGTCGTGCCCGGGGGCCGCACGGCGGGCGGCAAGCTCATCGCCCGCGAGGACGTGCTGCAGGCCCTGCGCGACTTCGACGCCGCAGGGAAGCTGGTCTGCGCCATGTGCTCGGGCACCACGGTGGCACACGCCGCCGGCGTGCTCGAGGGGCGCCGTGTGACCGGCTACACCGGCTACGGCGAGCGGCTCACCGGTGCCTATTTCGTGGCCGACGAGGTCGCCGTGACCGACGGCAACGTGGTGACGAGCCAGGGGCCCGCGACCCCCTACCCCTTCGCCTTCGCCATCATCGAGGCGCTGGGGCTTCCCACCGCAGAGCTCAGGTGCCGCCTGCTCTACCACGTCGCCGGGGGCCGCTAGGCCCCGCCTGCGGGACCTGCCATAATGTCCGTGGGGTGAGGCCATGATATTCCGCAGGCTCTCGGTGGCACTGCTCTCGCTCATGGCGAGCGAGGGAGCCGACACCACCGACACCACAATCGCCAGCTACGTGCTCGCACACCGGGGCGAGGTGGCTGCCATGTCCGTGCGCGACCTGGCAGTGGCCTGCCACGTGGGGACGGGGACCGTCTCGCGCTTCTGCCGACACGCCGGCCTCGCGGGCTTCGACGACCTGCGCCGGGCGGCAGCCGAGCCGGCGGACCGCCTCGAGCCGGTGGGCCCCGGAGATGCCGCCGGCGCCTGGGCCGGGCGGGTGCCGCCCGCCGTCGCCCAGGCCGCCCGCACCGCAGACAAGGCGGCCGTCGGCAAGCTGGCACAAGAGATGCGCCGCAGGGAGCGCATCGCCGCCTTCGGCCTGCTCAAGGCCCAGGCGGCAGCTATCTGCCTCCAGGCGGACCTGCTCATGTGCGGGCGCGTGGTGCGCACCCATACCTCCTACGCGGACCAGCTGGCGCACGTCCTCGCGCACGACCCCGACGAGGTCGTGGTCGTGTTCTCCTGCACCGGGGGCTACTTCGAGGGGGTGCGGCTCGACCGCGAGCAGGAGCGCTTCCTCGCCCGCCGCAACCTCTGGATGGTCGCCCCGAGGGGGTGCCCAGTCCCCGGCTTCCTCTCCGGCCTCGTGGCTTTCGAGTCGGACGGCGACCAGCTGGCCCACCCCTTCCACCTGCAGGCGGTTGCCTCGCTCATCGCACAAGAGTACACGGCGACAAGCGCATAGCGGCACGCATCCTGCGAGCTTGTGACAAGGACCGACACTCTCAGCAGAGGGTGTCGGTCTTTTCTTGCATGGAGGTAGCGCATGGAGTCGATTGTCGTGGCGATCATCACCGGCGTCATGACCCTGGCCGAGGTGATCCTGTCCAACTCCAAGTCGCGGGCCGTGATGGAGGTCAAGCTCGACGCCCTGACGGAGAAGGTCGAGAAGCACAACTGCCTGGTGGAGCGCACCTACGCGCTCGAGAGGGACATGGAGCTTGTGAAGAGCGACCTCAAGACAATCAAGGGAAAGGTGGCATGACATGGACGGATTCCTGACCGGCAACGAGTGGCAGTGGCGCCTGCTGCGCACGATAGCCCAGGGGGTGACCGGCGTGGTGATCGCCAACCTGGACCTGATCGTGGGCTTCTGCCTGGTGGACCCGCCCGTGCGGGCTTTGGTCGTCGCCCTGGTGATGGCGGTGCTTTCGCCGGTGATGGCGGTGCTCGGAGAGGACGACGAGGGCATCGAGATCCCACACGGGGGTGAGACGCGATGAGCACGCCCCAGGAGCGCGTGGTCGCCCTCGCGAAGTCCTAGGTGGGCTACCACCCCACGCACGGGTGCGGGGCGGGGTGCGCGTTCTCGGCGAGCTACTACCGGGCCATGAACCAGTGGAGCACAGAGCCCTCGCTGGGGCGACTCGACGCCGGACATGCTGAGCATGCCCAGAAGGCGCTCCTGGATCTCGGGCGGGTAGCCCTGGAAGTCCTCGCGCATGGCGGCGAGCGTCGCCTGGGACGTGGCGACCATGTCGTTGCAGATTGCCTTCTTCTCATCGAGCGTGTAAGACTCAGGCGAGTACAGGCAGACGTCGGCGCGGAAGTATGCCAGCTCCTCCTCTTACCGCAGCTCTTCCCACTTGGTATCGTTCGTCATGGCAGGTCTCCAATCCTTCAATCGCGCTCCGCCCTGGACTCTCTGCCAGTAAAGAATTCTGTCAAGAAGAATCCAGGTTGGAGCGTTTTATAGTGGGTTGAAGTGTTGTGTGATTTGCCGTCTGACCTGCAATTTTGTTGTTTTGTGGGTTAGAGCGTTTTTCCCAGATAGAAGGGGAAACGCTCCCCTTGTCGTATGGCAGAAGGGAAACGTCCCCTTTTGTCCGCCCCCTGTCGTCTGTTCCTACTGTCAATATATACTACTCGTGAGTATAATACTTGTAAGTAGTATAAACGTTAGGGGGATTTATGATCGGTCGCGAAGCAGAGCTGGCCCATCTTGTCTCGTTATACGAAAACCCGTCCTTCGAATTCCTCGTAATGTATGGTCGCCGGCGCGTGGGCAAGACGACGCTTCTTCAGGAGTTCGCCAAGAGCCGCAACGCGATCTTTTATCCAGCGCAGGAGAAAAACGACAGCCTCAACCTCGCAGATTTTTCACAGATGGTGCAGCTGCACTTCGACGGCACGTCCCTCGCGCCCTTTACGAGCTGGAAGGACGCCTTTACGTATATCGGCACGAGGGCATCCGAAAGGGTTGCGATCATTATCGACGAGTTCCCCTATATCGCTGAAGAAAATCCTACCGTCAAGTCAATTCTGCAGCATGTGATAGACCACTCTTGGAAAGATAACCCCAATATCATGCTCGTCCTTTGCGGCTCCTCCATCAGCTTCATGGAGTCGGACGTCATGGGCGCAAAAAGCCCGCTGCATGATCGGCAGACATCAAGCTTTGAAGTGCTCCCCTTCGATTATCTGGATAGCGCGAGGTTCTTCCCCGGATACTCGAACGAGCAGAAGCTTATCGCATATGGAATTCTCGGTGGGGTGCCCAGATATCTGGAGGCTTTCGATTCTCGGCGCCCCATTCAGGAAAATATTGCCGAGAGGATCGTGAGGAATGGAGCCTATCTTCGCGAGGAGCCGATGAACTTGCTGCGGGCAGAGTTCAGGAATCCGAATATCTACAACAGCATCCTTTCTGCTATCGCAGGTGGGCACAATCGACCCGCAGAGATTGCCGATTACATTCATGAGGAAAAAACCAAGGTATCAAAATACCTGGTATCACTTCAGTCACTGAGACTCATCGACAAACGCGTGCCTTGTGGGGAAGCGATGAGTAGCCGAAAGGGAATCTACGCCCTACGCGACAACTTTTTTACCTTTTGGTTCCGCTATCTCTTCGACAACGGCGCCTATTACTCGATGCTCGGGCCTGATGCCGCGGCGCAGCAGATTGTCGCTGACCTCCCCAACCTCATGGGGAATGCTTTTGAAGGGATATGCAAGGAGTATCTCGTAAGACGCGCGCGAGCCGGGCTGCTTCCCTTTGTGCCGTATCAGATGGGAAGGTGGTGGGGTACAAATCCCGCCATCAAAGCCCAGGACGATGTCGATATCCTACTGCTCGACAAGGGTAAGCGGCAAGCTATCTTTGTGGAATGCAAATTCACCTCTTCGCCCATGCCGCATGAGGAATACGAGGATCTCGAAACTGCCATGCTCGCCTTTCCCGATATTCCCGAGAAGCAAATGATGTTCATCAGCAAGTCCGGATTCAAGGATTCCGTTGTGCGCCATGCGGAGGAGGATGGGACCGTGCTTCTCACATTGGACGACCTCTTCGAGGTGTAAGGAGACAAGGTGTACGGAGAAGACTTGGATGCCATCTGCGGCTGCGAGCTCTTTGCGGGCGTCGCCCCCGCCGAGGCGGCACGCCTGCTCGACGCCATGGACGCCCGCGTCGAGTCGTATGAGGCGAACGACCTGGCCATACGGCTGGGGGATGAGGTCAGGAGAGCAGGCATCGTGCTCGCGGGCGTCGTCGCCGGCGAATTCCTCGACGATGCCGGCAAGGTGACGACGGTAATGAGGTTCGGCACGGGCGGCCTCTTCGCGGAGGCGATGGCCGTGCTCGATATGCCCAGCATGGTGGAGGTGCGCGCCGTGCAGGCGAGCCGTGTCGCCTGGGTCGACCTCGGTCGGCTTTCCGACCCCACGGTCGTGGATCCGCAGGATAGAGCCGCGCATGCGGCGGTCCACCAGGTGATTCTCAATCTGACACGCCTGCTTGCACACAAGAACGTGCTACTGACCGACAAGGCCCAGACCCTCTCGCAACGTCGCCTCCGCGACCGCATCCGGCTCTATCTGATATCGCGCGCATCGATGGAGGGACAGGGCAGCGTGGCGCCCATCACCAACCAGAGCGAGCTCGCGCGCCTGCTCGCGGTCGACCGCAGCGCGCTTTCGCGCGAGCTGGGACGCATGCAGGACGAAGGGCTTATCAGGGTCGAGGGACGCGGCGATATCGTCGTTACCGATCCTGGCTTTCTCGGCTGAGGCACGCTCCCGCATCTAGGGCCGCATTGCAGGCCGTAGTACGGGCCGCGAGTTTCTCCCAAAGTGTTGCCATGACAACAGATTGCGGTGGCCCTCTTCTATATCCTATTTGTCAGATAGGAAATAGGAAAGGAGACGAACATGGCTGAGACAAAGGTGGGAACCTTCTCCATCGCCGCGGACCACGCACCGATTCCGGGGCTGACCATCTCGTCGCGTTCGGATGCGGGCGAGGGGGTCACGTATTTCTCCCTGGGATCGCATACCGACATCAGTCCGGAGACCTACCCCGGGACGGTCCTGTATGTGGGCAACGCGGGTGCGGGGGAGTTCCTGGTCGGCACGGAAGGTTCAGTTGCGGGCATATCCGCAGGTCAGTCCCTCATCACCCGTGGCGGCACGCGTGTGGGCGTCCGCACGCAAGAAGGGCTTGTCTATACAGAGGCTCAAGTGAAAGGGGAGCTTGTCATGAACGAGGCGATCAAGGCGGGGGAAGTATTCGCGCTCAAGGACTTGGTCCCGTACCAGGGGGGCTCCATCGTCAACATGGATGTGGCCCACAACGACCACATGAAGTTCGTGGTCATGGCCTTCGACGAGGGGACGGGGCTCTCCGAGCATGCGGCGCCGGGCGATGCGATCGTCTTTGCCCTGGAGGGCAAGGCGATCATCGGCTACGAGGGCGAGGAATATCCCATCTCCGCC
The DNA here is from genome assembly GCA_900315165.1 of uncultured Actinomycetes bacterium. Lineage (GTDB taxonomy): Bacteria > Actinomycetota > Coriobacteriia > Coriobacteriales > Atopobiaceae > Olegusella. The sequence goes on from OMXZ01000011.1 coordinate 9,530, forward strand.
GGCGAGAACTTCCACTTTGCCCCGGGCGGACGCCATAGCGTGCGGGCGGAGGGCCGTTTCAAGATGGCGCTCCTGTTGATGCTCTAGGTCGGACATGAGGGGACGGACATGAGGGGACGTTTCCCTAGTGTCATGACAGAAGGGAAAACGTCCCCTATTGACACATCCCCTATTGACACACAAAAGAAAGGAAACATCATGAGCAAGATTACCAAGGTGTACGGACGCGAGGTTCTGGATTCGCGCGGCAATCCCACCGTCGAGGTCGAGGTCACGCTGGAGGACGGCAGCTTTGCGCGCGCCATCGTGCCCTCGGGCGCCTCGACCGGCGACTTCGAGGCCGTCGAGCTGCGCGACGGCGACAAGGGCCGCTATCTGGGCAAGGGCGTCTCGCAGGCAGTGGCCCATGTGAACGACGAGTGCCAGTGCATCGTGGGCATGGACGCCCGCGACCAGCGTGGCGTGGACGCGGCCCTCATGGCCGCCGACGGTACCCCCAACAAGGGCAGCCTGGGCGCCAACGCGATTCTCGGCTGCTCGCTCGCAGTCGCCCGCGCTGCCGCGGCGTCCGCCGGCCTCCCGCTCTATGAGTATCTGGGCGGTGCCAACGCCCATACCCTCCCGACCCCGATGATGAACGTCCTCAACGGCGGCGTGCACGCGGACAACAACGTGGACTTCCAGGAGTTCATGATCATGCCCGTCGGCGCGCCGACCTTCAAGGAGGCCCTGCGCTGGTGCGCCGAGGTCTACCACACGCTGAAGAGCGTCCTCAAGCGGGCCGGCCTCAATACGGGCGTGGGTGACGAGGGCGGCTTCGCGCCCGACCTCAAGACCAACGCCGAGCCCTTCGAGTATCTGATGAAGGCCGTCAAGGAGGCGGGCTTCGAGCCGGGCCGCGACTTCATGTTCGCCATGGATCCCGCCACGTCCGAGCTCTATAACAAGGAGACCGGTTGCTACGAGCTGAAGGGGGAAGGCCGTACCCTCACGAGTGACCAGATGATCGACTATTGGGAGGCTTTGGTCGACAAATACCCGATCATCTCGATCGAGGACGGCCTGGACCAGGAGGACTGGGACAGTTGGGTCAAGCTGACCGAGCGCCTCGGTGACCGTGTCCAGCTGGTTGGCGATGACCTCTTCGTCACCAACACCGCCCGTCTCAAGAAGGGTATCGAGCTCGGTGCCGCCAATGCCATTCTGATCAAGGTTAACCAGATCGGCACCCTGACCGAGACGCTCGATGCCATCGAGACGGCCAAGCGTGCTGGCTACACCGCGGTCGTCTCGCATCGTTCGGGCGAGACCGAGGACACCACGATCGCCGACCTGGCCGTGGCGACCAACGCCGGGCAGATCAAGTCGGGCGCCCCCTGCCGCACCGACCGCGTGGCCAAGTTCAACCAGCTCCTCCGCATCGAGGACGGGCTCGGATCCGCCGCGACCTACGATGGTAGGAAGAGCTTCTACAACCTCAAGCACTGAAATAACTGCATGGCGGTTGCGATTGGTACGTAGAGACCGGCAACGAGCCATACGGCTGCGACGACAAATACGCAGTTGTTGACAGTGGGTACGTGGTGCGACAACGAGTACGTGGTGCGACAACGAGTACGTGGCTGCGACAACGAGTACGTGGCTGCGACAACGAGTACGCGGTGCGACAATAAATACGCAGCCTCCGACGACAAGTACGTAGGCGCTTGCAATAAAACCGTCGAAGTGCGAGCTAGCGAGTGAATTTCTGTCTTCTAGGTCGCACTTTGACGTATTTGTTGGTAGGCATTACGTACTTGTTGTCAGCGCCTACGTACTCGTTGCAGGCGCTAAGTACTTGTTGCCATCGCCTACGTACTTGTTGAGTCCGCTGCATTGGGCGCTCCTTCGAGACAGGCGTGCAATAATAACTCGGTATTATGGTGCGCAAGACGGTCGTTGCGACTGGGAGTCTAGCAATAAGACTGGGCGTCTGACGATTCGGCCGGGCGTACGGTGGTGAGGGGTTTGCTGTCGGTGGTCGACACTGCCGGCGGCGCGCCGTAGGAGGAGCGGTCATGAGGCCACAAGGTAAGCACTTCGCGGTGTCGGTGGCGGCGCGCGATGCAGCACGTGATGCGACGGCGCACGACGTATCGGCATTTGCAGCTTCATCGCGTGCAGCCGCGGCGGACAGCGACACCGAGATCGCGCAGGAGGCGGGCCTCTTGGCCGAGGCAGCCGTCATACGGGGCGATGCTGCGTTGGCCGAGGATGCGGACCTGGCAGAGGCGGCTGCGCTTGCCGAGGCACGGCGCGACGGCAAGACGGGCCATCGCTTCGGTGTCGTCCTGAAGGTCTTCGGTATCCTGCTCATCATCACGGGCATCGTGGACGTCGTGATCTATGTGGCCACGTCCTTCTTGCTGGGTATCGCGACCCTCGGCGGCATCATGCTCGAGCAGTACAGCACGGTCACGACGGTCATCCTCATCGTGGGATCCGTATTGCTGGCAGCCACAGCCGCGGCGCGCGTGGTCCTCGGCATCCGCCTGATCCGCGGCAAGAACCGCGGCGTGGCGCTCGCCTGCAAGCTGCTGGCATCCCTGCAGGCCTTGACCATCGTCTGCCAGTTCATGCTCGAGGGCCTGTCGGGCTCCATCCTGAGCTCCGCCGTCTCAATCCTGCTGCTCTCCGTGCTGGAATCCTACGCGGACCCGACCCTGCGGCTCGAGCGCGAACTCGCGCGCCGCAAGGACGAGCTGCAGGACAAGGCCGACCAGGAGGCCGGTACGCTCGGCCGCGACAAGACGGGCGAGGGCTACCTGCGGATCGACTTCTTCAACATCTTTTGGATCTTTGTCGTGTGCTGCGTCGCAGGCCTGATCCTCGAGATTATCTGGCACATGACGGTGGTGGACCCGGGCCATTACCAGGATCGCGCCGGCCTGCTCTACGGGCCCTTCTCGCCGATCTACGGCTTCGGCGGCGTGCTGATCACCATCCTGCTCAACCGCCTCTGGCGCTCGAACCCGCTCATCCAGTTCGCGGCGGCGGCCGTGATCGGCGCGAGCTTCGAATGGGCGGTGAGCTTCTGGATGGAGTTTTCCTTCGGCATCACCGCCTGGGACTACTCGCATTACACGCTGCCCTTCACGAGCATCCCCGACCCGATTGCCGTCATGTGCGGCGGGCGCACCTCGACCATGTTCCTCTTCATATGGGGCACGCTGGGCATCGTCTGGCTGCGCTGGATGCTGCCGCTGCTCCTGCAGACCATCAACCGCATCCCCTGGAACTGGCGCTACACCCTGACCGCCGTGTGCGCCGCGCTGATGCTCGTGGACTGCGCGCTCACGGTTTCGAGCTTTGACTGCTGGTACCAGCGGCAGGCGGGCACGATGGCGTCGAAGCAGCAGACGGCAATCGATAAGTTCTGCAACGAGCACTACGGCGACGCCTTCATGGAGCACCGCTTCCAGTCCATGAGCATGGACCCGAACAACGCCACGCGCCTGTAGCGGCCGTGCAATGCGCTCGAAGCGGATGTGCCACATCCCTCTTGCAAAGAAAAACCGTGCAAAGAAAAACCGCCGTCGGCTGCGGGGCCGACGGCGGTTGCTTGTGAGTCGGTGAGACGTGCTGGGTCGGTGAGACGCGTTAGTCGAGGTCGGAGGGGTCGAAGTCGGGGTCGAGGGCGGCGTTGAGCTTGTCCTCCACGCGCGCGCGGTCCATCTGACGGCCGATGAAGACGAGCTCGGTCTCGCGGTCGCCCCAGACGGGATCCCAATGGTCGGCGATCTCCGGGTTCTCCTCGAAGAGCTGCTTTTGGGTCTCGGGGTCGGCGGAGGCGACAAAGCGACCGTTCTGGCCGGCGCTGAACTGGAAGCCGGACTGCTCGAAGAGGTAGCACATGGCGGGGTCGTCGGAGAACCAGAGCGTGCCCTTGCAGCGGATCACGTTGCGCGGCCAGGAGTTGAGCACGTTCTCAAAGAGCTCGCGCGAGAAGGGGCGGTGCTCGCGGTAGACGAAGGTCTGGATGCCGTACTCGAGGACCTCGGGATCCTCGTGCTCCTCGGGATGCTCCATGGCGTCGATCCAGGCGGCGGAGCTATAGGCCTTCTCGAAATCGAAGCGGCCGGTGTCGATCAGCTCGGCCATCGGGACGTCGGCGTTGGTCGACTCGATGACCACGGCCTCCTTCTGCAGACTGCGGACGATCGCGCGCAGCTCGGCCATCTGCTCGGGAGTCACGAGGTCGGCCTTGTTGAGCAGGACGGTGGTGCAGAACTCGAGCTGCTGCACGAGCAGGGTCTCGATATCGTCCTCGTCGAGGTCGTCGGCGAGGAGGGCCTTGCCGCCAGCGAACTCGTCGAACATGCGCTTTGCGTCGACCACGGCGATGATGTTGTCGAGCGCAAGGGGCGTCTTGCCCTCGCCGCGGTCCTCGCCGAAGGCCATGATGTTGTAGGCGATGGGGATGGGCTCGCAGATGCCCGAGGCCTCGATGAAGATGTGGTCGTAGTCGCCCGAGTCGGCCAGCTCGCCGAGCTGCTTGGTGAGGTCGCCCGCGAGCGAGCAGCAGATGCAGCCGTTGGAGAGGGGCACGAGGTTGGAGTCGCTCATGTCCACGACCCCGTTCTGCTGGATGAGGCTGGCATCGATATTGACCTCGCCGATGTCGTTCACGATGACGGCGGCGCGGACGCCTTCCTCGTTGGTGAGGATGTGGTTGAGCAGGGTCGTCTTGCCTGAGCCGAGGTAGCCGGTGATTAGCGTGACGGGGATAGGGGTTGCGGACATGGCTCTCCTTCGTCGGATTTTTCAACAAGCCCAAGTCTACCCAATCGGGGGATTTTCCTTGCGCGCGGCATGCGATACTGGTCGTATCACCACATGAGAGGGGATGGATATGGGTGCAAAGAAGGTCATCCTGGACTGTGACCCCGGCATCGACGACGCCTTTGCGATCATGCTGGCGGTGCGGCACCTCGACGTGCTCGGCATCACGACCATCGGCGGCAACAGCCCGCTTGAGAATGTGACGAGAAACGCGCTCAAGGTGCTTGAGGTGTGCGGCCGCGCCAATGAGATTGGCGTGTATCCCGGCCATTCCTGCCCCATGGTGACGCCGCTGGTCACGGCACCGGCCGTCCATGGCGCCGATGGACTCGGCGGCGCCTGCGTGCCGGCGCCGACGCATGTGGCACAAGACAGGCACGGCGTGGACTTCATCGTGGACACGGTCATGGCGATCGATGACGTGACCCTGATCGCAACCGGCCCGCTCACCAACATCGCGGCGGCCATCAACCGGGACCCGCGGATTGTCGAGCGCGTGCGTGAGGTCTGCATCATGGGCGGGTCCGCGACGCTCGGCAATTGGACGCCCGTGGCCGAGTTCAATATCTATGTCGATCCCGAGGCGGCGCAGCGCGTCTTCCAGTCGGGCATGCACGTCAAGATGTGCGGTCTCAACCTCACGCGCCAGTGCGGCTTTGTCCCCGAGACGGTCGAACGCTTCCGTGCCATCGGGACGCAGGCGGCGGACTTCGCGGCGCGCATCACGGACTTTTCCATCAAGGCTGGCGTTGCGCGGAACCAGCCCGCACGGGCCTATATGCACGACGCCTGTGCCGTGGCCTGGGAAATTGACCCGACTCTGATCGCGGCGGCTCCCATGCGCGTCGACGTGGAGCTCGCCGGCACCTACACCCGCGGCATGACCGTCTGCGACTATCGGCACCTGTGCGGCGCGCGGCCCGTGGTCGACATCGAGCGGACAGGTCAGATGGAGCCGCAGGGTGCCGAGCCCAACGCCGAGGTGGCGCTCGACCTCGACTACGACCGTTTCCTCGACCTGGTGTGCGCGACGCTCGCGGATTGCCGCTGAGCGACACCGGACCATACCACTTGTAATCGGCTTTTACCATGGTGCTTTTCGCGGAAGGGATCCCATGCAAATCCTGAACTTCGGCTCACTCAACATCGATTTCACCTATGCGGTCGACCACATCGCGACGCCGGGCGAGACCATCGCTTCGACGTCCCTTGCGGTCAATCCGGGCGGCAAAGGCCTCAACCAGTCGATCGCGCTCGCCCGCGCCGGCGCGAAAGTCGCGCATGCGGGGATGGTCGGCATCGACGGCGGCTTCCTGATCGACCTGCTGCGCGACAACGGGGTCGATGTGAGTGCGGTGCGGACCAGCGGGGATGTGCGTACGGGCAACGCGATCATCCAGACCGACGCGCACGGCGAGAATTGCATCGTGCTCTACGGCGGCGCCAATCAGGCGATTGACGAGGCTTTTATCGACGAGGTGCTCGCGGGAACGCAGACGGGCGACTGGATCCTCCTGCAGAACGAGATCAGCGGCCTTGGGCATCTCGTTGAGGCTGCACACGAGCGCGGCCTGCGCGTGATCCTTAATCCATCGCCCATCACGGACGACTTGCTTGCGCTCGATTTTTCAGCTGTCGATATGCTCATCCTCAACGAGGTCGAGGCGGCGGCGCTGATTGGCGTTGGACGTGCCAGCTCGCCCATAGCCCAGGCCAGTGATTCGACTACTGTCTCTGTTGGCGCTCCAACGAAAGGCCAAGCCGACGACCAATCGGGCTTGATTGCCGCCCTGCGAGCGCGGTTCGCCGATCAGACCGTCGTGCTCACGCTCGGAGAAAAGGGGTCGGTCTATATCGACGCCGGCGGGGGAGAGGCGGTTGGCGGGGAAGAAAGCGCTGGTTGGGATGGCGTGCTTGTGCGCCAGTCGGCCTTTCCCATTGAGGCGGTGGACACGACCGCGGCAGGAGATACTTTCACTGGCTACCTGCTCGCTGCTCTTGCTGCTGGAGAAGTCCCAGCTACCGCCATGCGTTTGGCGGCCGCCGCCTCGGCTCTCGCGGTGACCCGCCCCGGCGCCGCGCCCTCCATCCCCACGCGTCCCGAGGTCGATGCCTTTCTTGAGCAGGTTGCGTCTCTTACATAAGCTCTAAGCTAAACGGAATGTAGCTAGGTGCAAGACTCGGGGCGATATGCCCAGAGGTGCCGTCCTGGCTACATGGGCGATGAAGCTGTATGCGTGCTTTGAGGCAATACGCCTCGAGGTGCCATTTTGGCTACATTCTGCCATAGGGGTGCGGCCCGCAGGTAATTACGCCGTCGCAGTACGTGGGCCAGGGCAGCGTGCCGGCGGCTGATGCGGCATAAAAAACGGGACACCCGAAGGTGCCCCGCTAAGCTGTGGTGCGGTGTCACTGGCAAGCGCATGCCCGCGACGGCAGGCGTGGGTCCGCGGAGGACAGAGCGCTAGTCCAGGTCCTCGCCGTTGGACTTGTAGACCTTCTGCATGTAGTAGAAGGAGTCCTTGCGCGAGCGGCTCATGTCGCCGTTGCCGTCGTCGTCCATGTCGACATAGACGAAGCCGTAGCGCTTGCGCATCTCGCCGGTGCCGGCGGAGACGATGTCGATCCAGCCCCAGGGCGTGTAGCCGATCAGGTCGACGCCGTCCTCCTCGACCGCGGCCTTCATGGCCTTGATGTGATCGCGCATATAGTCGATGCGGTAGCTGTCGTGGACGCTGCCGTCGGGCTCGCGCACGTCGATGGCGCCGATGCCGTTCTCGACGATCATCAGCGGGATCTGGTAGCGGTCCCAGATCTGGTTGAGGTTGATGCGCAGGCCCAGCGGGTCGATGGCCCAGCCCCAGGCGTTGGTCTCGAGGTAGGGGTTCTTGACGCCGGAGCTCATGTTGCCGCCGACCTTCTCCTTGCCTTCGGGCGAGGCGGCCTGGGCCTCGGAGTTGTAGTAGCTGAAGGAGTAGAAGTCCACCGTGCCCTCGCGCAGCAGCTCGTCGTCGCCCGGCTCCTTGGCGAGCTCGATGCCCGCGCGCTTGAGCTCCAGAACCTTCCAGGAGGGATAGTAGCCGCGCACCTCGACGTCGCCGAAGAACCACTTGTAGTCGCGGGCGTTGGTGAGCTCGCACCAGACGTCCTCGGGGTTGCAGCTGTAGGGGTAGCTCACACCGTGGGCGATCATCAGGCCGACCTTGTTGGCGGGGTCGATCTCGTGGGCCTTCTTGACGGCGTAGGCGGCGCCCAGGAAGCGGTGCCAGCGCGCCTGCTCGCGGTTCTGCTTGTTGGTGTTGGCCTCATGCAGACCGGAGGTCATGTAGACGTCGATGTTGATCTCGTTGATGTTGAGCCAGTAGGTGACCAGGCCCTTGTAGCGCGTAAGGACCACGTCGCAGAAGTGCTCGAAGGCCTCCAGCGTGTGGCGGCTGACCCAGCCGTCGTACTCGTTGGCCAGATGCAGCGGCATGTCGAAGTGGTTGAGCGTGACGAGGGGCTCGATGCCCTTGTCCTTGCAGGCGCGGAAGATGTCCTCGTAGAACTTAAGGCCTTCCTCGTTGGGCTCGGCGTCGTCGCCGTTGGGGAAGATGCGGGTCCAGTTGATGGACATGCGGTTCACATTGCAGCCCATCTCGGCCATCAGGTCGATGTCGCCCTGCCAGTGGCCGTAGAAGTCGGTCGCGATGTGGCTGGGGTAATAGGTGTCGGGGTCGACGATCGCCTTGGCGCCCTCGGGCACGTCCTCCATCGCGTCGAAGGTCGCACGCGACCCGTCCGGCATATCGCAGATGAACTTGCGGGGAATGTTGTTGCGGCCGTCGCCGCCGGTCAGCGCGTCCGCCACAGCGAGGCCCTTGCCGCCGCTGATGTAGCCGCCCTCATACTGGTTTGCAGCCGTGGCGCCGCCCCACAGAAAGCCCTTCGGGAAACCCATTCGTCCTCCTTAAAACCGTGCTGTACCTGCACGTACTCATACCTGCTCACAAGTATAAGGAAGACGAGTAAGCCGTTCGAGACACATTCGCCAGGCGGTACGTTGTGCCAACTGATGCGGCGCGCATGAGCGTGTCCGCGGCGTTTGTTATGCTCGACACAACGGTTTGTCGGTACGCATGTCTCGCGAAAGGACCCGCATATGTCTGACAAGAAGCTCCTGCTCATCGATATCGACGGCACCCTCGTCGACTACGAGAACAACCTGCCCGCCTCCGCGGTGGAGGCGATCCACCAGGCCCAGGCCAACGGCCACAAGGTCTACGCCTGCACCGGCCGCTCCAAGGCCGAGAACGCGCAGGAGATCTGGGACATCGGCCTGGACGGCATGATCGGCGGCAACGGCAACTACATCGAGAGCGGCGAGACCGTGGTCTTCCACCAGCTCATCTCGTTGGAGGAGGAGAAGCGCGTGGTCGACTGGCTGAACGCCCGCGGGCTCTGCTTCTACCTCGAGTCCAACAACGGCCTCTTTGCCAGCAAGACCTTCGCCAAGGACGCCCTGCCCGCCTGCAAGGCCTACGCCTCCGGCAAGGGCGCCACGCAGGAGGAGCTCGACGCGATGGGCGACTCCACGGCCCTCTTCCACGGCATGATCGAGGGCGGCGAGCTCTATCGCGACGACGTCAACAAGATCAGCTTCGTGCTCAAGAGCTATCAGGACCACCTGGACTCCGCCGCCGAATTCCCCGACCTCAAGGCCGGTACCTGGGGCGGCAAGGGCGAGCACGCGCTCTTCGGCGACCTGGGCGTCAAGGACATCACCAAGGCCTTCGCGGTCGGCAAGCTCTGCGACTACCTGGGCTGGGACATCGCGGACACCATCGCCTTCGGCGACGCCAAGGTCGACATCCCCATGTTCGAGTGCTGTGGTGCCAGCTGCTGCATGGGCTCGGGCGGCGACGAGGCCAAGGAGGCGGCCGACTTCGTGACGACCGACGTCGACGACGATGGCCTCATGAACGCCTTCAAGCATTTCGGCCTGATTTAAGGCAGCGGTCCCGCGCCAGTCGCGGATGAATCGAATTTCGGCACCCCTGCCGTTCTTCCTTTATCGGATAATGGGCGGCGGGGGGTGCGCATGGATAACTTCGAAAAACTCCGCCGGGCAAAGGGCCTCACGGCAAACGACCAGGCCATTGTCTCGTACGTTCTCGACCACGCCGAGGAGATAGCGCGTTTGTCTTCTCGCGAGCTGGGCAGGAGGACGCACACATCGGCCTCGTCCGTGATGCGGTGCTGTCGCCACCTTGGTTTCGAGAGCTGGGACGATTTCAAATACAACATCGCGAGCGACCTCAAGCGCGCCCCGGCGGGCACCACGTCGATCGCGCCGGGGGAGCGGGCCCTCTCGGCAAGTGCCAAGATGGCCGAGCTCGAACAGCTCGCCATCGCCCAGACGCGCCAGTCGCTCAGTCTGGATGCTTTGCAGGAGGCAGCCGACCTGCTCGTGGGGGCCGATGCGATCTGCACCTGCGCTAAGGACACCAACGACATCATCGCAAAATACGCCGACCTGCTCTTCTCGCTTGCGCGCAAGGTGTCGATGGTCCGCACCTCCAACGACCGTATCATGAGGTACGCCCAGGTGGCCCCGCAGGGACAGGTGGCCCTGCTCGTCAGCCGCGGCGGCAACGACAAAACGATTCTCGCCGCCGCAAAGACCCTCCGCGAGCGCGGCGTGGGGACCATCGCGCTCACGACTGCCCCCGAGTCGCCCCTGGCCAGGGAGTGCGACGTCGTGCTTGGCTGCTATTACGGCGAGATCAACACCTATGGGGAGGCCGTCTGGCACGCGTCGGCCAACTATGTTATCAACACGCTCTTCACTATGCTCTTCGCCGACAGCTACGAAGAAAACAAGCATCTGGAAGAGGCGCTGTTCCGCCTCGGACACGAGACGCTCTATGCCGAAAATGCTTGGGACGTCGATACGATGTCGCGCGTGTGACTTCCGACCGGGACCCCTCGCCGATACGGTGTTTCTTCTTGTCCTTTTGATGGGCGGGGCCGTGAGATGGCTGCTACCCTGTGACAAAGGAGGATGCCATGCCTGACGAGAGCAAAGCGCAGGGCGAATCTGCCGCCGAGACCAACGCGCGCCTGATCGCCGCCTACCATGACTTCATCGAGCGCCAGCCGCATGACGCGTACGAGCTGACCGCCCTCGATAAGGACACCTATGCCCTCAAGACCGAGCACGCTGAGGCGCGCATCTGCTTCTGGGACGAGATCGTCGAGTTCATGGTCTTGGGGACCCAGAAGTACGACTATCCCTTCCACCTGCATTTCCAGCTGCGCGAGGACGACTGGGGCCACGCGCTCGAGCTCTACGGCGAGCTGGTGGACGCTTTGCTCGCCCAGGAGCACCACCATACGACGCGCGTCTTGGTGGTCTGCACCTCCGGTATGACAAGCTTTATGTTTGCCACGAAAATGGGCGATGTCGCCAAGGGGCTCGGGCTCGACTATGAGTTTGCCGCCGTGCGCCTGGACAAGGTCTACCAGGAGGCCGTGTCCTACGACCTCATCCTCCTCGCGCCGCAGGCGGCCTACCTGCATGAGAAGCTTGAAACGGCACTCCGCAAGCCAGTTGTGGACATACCCGCCCGGGTCTTTGGCTCCTACAATGCCATCGCGGGAATCGACCTCGTGCAGCACACGATCGAGGAGCTGGAGAAGCCCAAGCCGGAAGAGCTACCGGCGGTAGCCGAGGATGCGGCCGATGCCGGCGAGGACGGCGTCCCCGGCGATGCCTGCGTTCTCGTGATCGTGGTCAAACAGACCGCCGGCACGATCGAGATCGAATGGCGCGTGTACGACAAGGGCGCGCTGGTGTTGCAGGAGCTGGTGACCAAGAGCGCTCCCATCGGCGGCGGTTCCCGGATCGGTGCCCAGTTCATCACGCCCTATGACATCACCGATATCATCGATACCGCTCTCGCGCACGAGACCTACGGAAGACGCATCGAGGTCATCGGCCTCGCCGTGATGGGCGCCGTCGACCACGGGGTCGTGTCGCTGCCCGGCACGATGATGGACGGTGCGGCCGCCGAATCTGATCTGTCGGCACGCTATGGCAAGCCCGTCAAGGTCGTGAACAACGTGAACGCCGCCGCCCTCGGCTGGTACGGGCAACAGGATGACTACCAGACGATCGTCTTCCATTCCCAGTCGCGCGGCATGCTCCTCGGCGGCCAGGGTGTTGTGATCGACGGCAAGCTCCATGAGGGTCTCTTCTCCCAGGCGGGCGAGCTGCAGAACTTCTACTCCGTCCTTCGGGAGGACGGGCTGCCGCTCTCGGACCCCTTCAAGACCGAGCTCTGGGATACCGATCAGCTAACGGAGCTTCTGGCCAAGATTTTCGCCATCGATATCGGCGTCATCGCTCCCGAGGCCATCTGCGTCCGCTCCAAGCTCCCTTGCAGCGCCGAAGCAATCAGCCAGTCGCTTGCACGGTACGTCCCCGTGGACAAGCAGCCGAAGATCATCGAGATTCCGCACTTCACCGAGTACATCTTCCTGGGCGTGCGGTCCCTTGCCGCCGAGAAGCTCAAGACGGTGCGCTGGGAGCGTGTGCAGAGCTTCGACCTCTGGCAGTGGCGCTAGCCTGCAGGTAGAGTGCCGTTTGGTCGGATATACTGAGCAAAGAGTTCTGCATGGCTCCTTTGAGGGGGTAACATGGCGGCGATCACGACGCTTTTCCCGGTCTTCTTCACGCTCGCGCTCGGCTTTGTCGCGAAGGCGCGCGGCTGGGTCACGCCCGAGCAGAAGGCCGCCATCTACACGGTGGTCTTCAAGGTCTTCTTCCCGATCATGATCTTCAACCTGGCCTGCACAGCCACGATTGACATGAGCCGGATCGGCGTGGTCGGCGTCGCGTTCGTCGCCTACGTCCTGGCCATCTTCGTCGGCCGCCTCGCGTCTCCCTTTACGGGCAAGAAGTACGCGCACATCTCGCCCTACCTGCTCTCGAGCGAGGAGGGCGGGTCCGTGGCGCTGCCGCTCTACCTCTCGATCGTCGGGCAGTCGTCCAACACTGTGCTCTTCGACCTCGCCGGCACCTTCGCCTGCTTCGGCGTGATCGCCGTGATGGTGTCGCGCGAGGGCTCAAAGGGCGCCTCGGCCAAGGACGTCCTTATCAACATCTGTACCAATTCCTTTGTGATCGCCGTCGTGGTGGGCCTCGTCGTCAACCTCACTGGCGGCTATGCCGCGCTTGCCGCCTCCCCGCTCGGCGAGATGTACACCAAGACCATGGCCCAGGCCACGGCACCCATCGGCACCATGATTCTCTTTTGCCTGGGTTACGACTTCCGGATCGATCGCGAGACGCTTGCTCCGCTCGCCAAGCTCGCGGCGGTCAAGACCGCCTACTACGCCCTCCTGATCGGCCTCTATTTCCTGCTCTTCCCGGCGCTCATGGCCGACAAGGTCTTCATGATGGCCGTCGTGATCTACCTCATGTCACCCACGGGCACGGGCCTGGTGCCGGTCATCTCGCCGCTCTTCAAGGATGACGACGATGCCTCCTTCGCAAGCTCCTTCATCCCGCTCTACCTGGTGATCACGCTTGTCGTGTACACCTTCCTCGTCGTCTTTGTCGCCTAGCCACAGCCCAAGGAGCCCTGCTATGGAATTTCTCGTTTTCGACGTCAGCGGAACCACCGTCAAGTCCGCCATCATGGGAGCCGACGGGACGGTCTTTCAGGAGGACAAGCACCCCGTGCCTGATGGCGAGATGGGCACATACGAGGACTTCCTGCAGGTGCTCAAGGATGCCTATGCACACTACGCGGTGCCGGTGGACGGGATCGCCGCCAGCCTGCCCGGCCGCATCGATTCCCAGGCCGGCGTGGTCATCACCCCGGGAGCCCTCAAGTACAACCGCGGCCGTCACCTTGCGGAAGATATCCGCGCCCGGGTTGCCGACGTGCCGACCGTGATCGTCAACGACGGCAAGGCTGCCGCGGCGGGGGAGTACTGGCAGGGGAACCTCGCGGGCACGACCTGCGGCGTCGTGATGCTGCTCGGCACGGGCATCGCGGGTGGCATCGTGATGGATGGCAAAGTCTGGGAGGGTGCTGGCTCCTTTGCGGGCGAGTTCTCCTATGTGTACGAGCGTCCGGCCATGCGCAGCGAGACGGACCACCGCTGGGTCGACAACGCCTCCATCCCCGGTCTCATCAGCTATGTGAGCAAGCGCACGGGCATGAGGGAGCGCCTGCTCGACGGCAAGAAGATTTTCCAGATGATCGAGAGCGGCAACGACTACGCCCTCGCCGGCCTGAAGGATATGACCGATTACATCGCCTATATGATCTTCGATACCGCCTGCATCCTCGATCCCGACAAGGTGCTGCTCGGCGGCAGCATCGCGAGCGAGCCGCTCATCCTTGAGCTGGTGCAGGAGGAGCTCGACCGCATCTACGCCCTTGTTCCGGACGACCTGCCCCACGTGCAGGTGGACATCTGCGCCCATCCCGGCGAGGCCAGCCTCATCGGTGCGGAATACGTCCTGCTCCAGCGCTGCTCGAAGCTGGCTTCCGCCTAATTCGTCGCGGCATCCTCGGGCAGCACGCCGGTCATCGCATGGCGGCAGAGCGCCTCGAAGGTCTCCTCGCTGATGTCGTGCTCGATCAGGCAGGCGTCCTCGGCCGCAATCTTCGGGTCGACGCCGAGCGAGGTGAAGAACTTGGTCAGCGTCTTGTGGCGCGTATAGATCTTCTGTGCGATCTCCTCGCCGCTCTCGGTGAGGAAGATGAAGTTGGAGTGGTTGAGCTCGATATAGCCGTCCTGGCGGAGATGCTTGACGGCGGTGCTCACGCTGGGCTTGGACACGCCGAGGTCCTCGGCGACGTCGACGGCGCGGATGTAGCCGTTTTCCTCGCGGAGCTTGAGCATGGACTCGAGGTAGTCCTCGGACGATTTGCCGATGCCGCGTTTGTTCATAGTTCATCTCCGTACAAAAGTTAGAAAACGATAACACTGGTTCAGTATAGTACCCCTTTACCAAAGAAATATAACGAGTAGCAGGTAAACGGCATTGCGGCGCCCTTGATCGTTGACGTTCGGGGTAATAGGCGACTCGTTGCAGAAAGTAATAACTTTCAAAGAGAAGGTTGACCTCATAACGATTAGTGTTATCTTACTTAGAATGTAGTTAGCTGGAAATAACCAGTGTTAGCTCATAGAAAGGTCTGTGACATGGAGGCTGCAATCGAGATGGGTGCCGTAAACAACGCGACCCACACCAATGTGAGCAGGGGCAGCCAGCTTCCGCTCAACCTCGTGCACGAAGGGCAGACCGTGCAGGTCGTCAAGCTGCACGGCGGACCGGAGACCAAGCAGCACCTGGGCACGCTCGGCTTCGTCGAGGGCGCCGAGGTTACCGTCGTGTCGCATGCCGCGTCCGGCGTGATCGTCAAGGTCAAGGGCGCCAACATCGCCATCGACGAGAGCATGGCAAAAAAGATCACCACCTGCTAGCCCATTGCGGCTGCTCATCAGGGTATCCACTCGAAAGAGAGAAGGAGAGATATGGCAACACTGCGAGACGTGAAGGTCGGCCAGGACGCCACCGTGACCAAGCTCACGGGCACCGGCGCGCTTAAGCGCCGGATCATGGACATGGGCCTTACCAAGGGCACCCACGTGCATGTTTCCAAGGTCGCGCCGCTCGGCGATCCCATCGAGGTCACCGTGCGCGGCTACGAGCTCAGCCTCCGCAAGGACGAGGCCGCCAGCATCGAGGTCGCGTAAAGCGGAACAGGCAACAAGGCAACGCCGCGTGCCAGCAACTGCGGCAGCGCAGCCAAGCGCAGCAACAAGAAAGGTATGGAATGGCAGATAAGACGTACATTGCCCTTGCCGGCAACCCCAACTGCGGCAAGACGACGCTCTTCAACGAGCTGACGGGCTCCAACGGCTACGTCGGCAACTGGCCGGGCGTCACGGTGGAAAAGAAGCAGGCGCCCTGGCGCTCCGACAAGGATGTCGAGTTCGTCGACCTCCCCGGCATCTATTCCCTCTCTCCCTATAGCCCCGAGGAGGTTGTCTCGCGCGACTACCTCGTCGACGACCGCCCCGACGCCACGATCGACCTGATCGACGTGACCAACCTGGAGCGCAACCTCTACCTCACCACGCAGATCCTCGAGGCCGGCCGTCCCGTGGTCGTGGGCCTCAACATGTGCGACCTGCTGGAGGAGCGCGGTGACAAGATCGACACCAAGAAGCTCTCCGCCAAGCTGGGCGTCCCCGTCATCGAGGTGTCCGCCCTGCACAACAAGAACCTCGACGAGCTCGTCAAGCGCGCCATCGCCGACGGCCAGAAGAACAAGGTCGCGACCGGCGTCAAGTGCTTCACGCCCGAGGTCGAGGAGGCGCTGACCAAGATCGCCAACGTGATCTCTGCCAAGTGCGACAAGAACCTCGTCCGTTGGTTCTCCATCAAGGTCTTCGAGCGCGACGCCGAGGCCATCCGTCCGCTCGGCCTCACCAAGGACGAGCTCACGGCCCTCGAGCCCTTCATCGCCAAGGTCGAGAAGGAGCGCGACGACGACGCCGAGTCCATCATCACCTCCGATCGCTACGAATGGATCGCCGACGTGATGGCCGAGTGCGTGGTCAAGGCCCCCAAGAAGCTCACCACCACCGAGAAGATCGACAAGATCGTCACCAACCGCGTCCTCGGCCTGCCCATCTTCTTCCTCGTGATGTGGGTCGTCTACTACTTCGCCGTCACCATCGGCACGGGCCCGATCACCGACTGGGCTAACGACGGCCTGATGGGCGAGGGCTGGGACTACTTCGGCACCTTCGTCCCTGGCTTGTATGGCCTCTGCGCACAGGGCCTCGCGGCGGTCGGCGCCAGCGAGTTCACCACGAGCCTGATCCTCGACGGCATCGTCTCCGGCGTCGGCGCCATCATCGGCTTTGTCCCGCAGATGATCGTCCTCTTCCTCATGCTCTGCTTCCTCGAGGACTGCGGCTACATGGCCCGCGTCGCCTTCGTCATGGACCGCGTCTTCCGCAAGTTCGGCCTGTCCGGCAAGTCCTTCATCCCCATGCTGATCAGCTCCGGCTGCGGCGTCCCCGGCGTCATGTCCACCAAGACGATCGAGAACGAGCGCGACCGCCGCATGACCACCATGATCACCACCTTCATCCCCTGCGGCGCCAAGATGCCGATCATCGCCCTGCTCATGGGCGCCCTCATCGGCGGCACCGACGCCAGCTGGATCTCGCCGCTCTTCTACTTCCTGGGCGTCTTTGCCGTGATCATCTCGGCCATCATGCTCAAGAAGACCAAGCTCTTCGAGGGCGACCCCGCCCCCTTCGTTATGGAGATGCCCGACTACCACTTCCCCAGCTTCCGCTCCTGGATGCTGCACGTGTGGGAGCGCATCCGCAGCTACATCGTCAAGGCCGGTACGATCATCTTCGCGTCCTCTGCCCTGGTTTGGTTCCTCTCCAACTTCGGCGTCTACCCCGGCACGAGCTTCGGCTGGCTGCCCGCGACCTCCGCTGGCGCTGAGGACTTCCTCGACTACTCGCTGCTTGCCGGCCTCGGCAACGCGATCGCCTGGATCTTCGCCCCGCTCGGCTTCGCCAGCTGGCGCGCCGCTGCCATGACCGTCACGGGCCTCATCGCCAAGGAGAACGTCGTCGCGACCTTCGCCAGCCTGTCCGCCCTGGGCGAGGCCACCGAGGAGGACCCGGCCATGTGGCAGTCCTTCGCCGCCATGTTCGGTGGCAACTACGGCCCGATGCTCGCCTTCGTCGCCTTCAACCTGCTGTGCGCCCCCTGCTTCGCGGCCATGGGCACCATCCGCAAGCAGATGGACGACCCCAAGTGGTTCTGGGCTGCCATCGGCTATGAGTGCGGCTTCGGCTGGGTTGTGGGCCTCATGATCTACAACTTCTACGAGCTCGCCGTGAACGGTACCTTCACCTTCTGGACGGTCCTCGCGTTCGTCGCCGCGGCGCTGCTGCTCTTCCAGATCTTCCGCCCGATGCCCAAACACGAGCACAAGGACGATAAGATCCTGACCAACCTCGCCGACGAGGTGGCCTAGCAGGTCCGGGCCCGGCACTCGTCCTCGCGCATCCGGCATTCCCTTCCTTTCCTCGGATGCGCGCGGGCGGGTGTCGGGCTTTTTTTCCATAGGTAGTAAGGGGCGGATGCCGCAGAAGGCGTTCGCCCCATCGCGAAAGGAGCGATTATGAGCTGGAAGAACTTCTGGATCTTTGCGGGCGGCGTGGCCGCGGCGGGTGCCGTGAGCGCGGCGACCCAGAGCAAGGGCGTGCACGACGGCCTGGTCAAGGCGACCGCTGCCTGCATGCGTGCGGGCGATGCCGTGTCCTCCGCCACCCAGAGCGTGATCGACGGCGCCAACGACCTCAACGCCGAGGCCCGTCGCCAGACCAAGATCGATGCCGCCGTCAAGGAGCGCCTGGCCGAGGTGGAGGCCGACATCCGCGCCGAGGTGGAAAAGAAGGTCGACGCTGAGGGCGCGGCCGAGTAAGCATGCGCTACACCATCGTCTCCGATATACCTGGCCGCCTGCGCCTGCGGTGCGGCACGGCGCTGATCGACGAGGAAGAGGCCTACGGCATCGCCCACGTCCTGATGGACGTGCCGGGCGTGCGCTCGGCCGAGGTCCATACGGCCAACGGCTCCATCCTCATCGCAGGCGACCCCGCCATGCGCGAGCAGGCGCTTGCCGCGGTTGACGGCCTCGACGTGCTCCATCTGCCGCGCGGCGCCGAGGATAGCGACCTCTCGCTGACCAAGGCAGACAACGATTTTGCGCTCAGACTGAGCACGCTCGTTGTCTGGAGGCTGCTGCGCAAGCTCGCCCTCCCGCTGCCCCTGCGCTATGCCTGGACGGTCGTTCGCGCCGTTCCGCGCATACTTCTAGGCGTGCGGCACCTTTTTGCGGGCGAGCTCACCGTCGAGGTGCTCGACGCCGCGGCGGTCACGGCATCGTTGCTGCGTGGCGCCTTCAGCGATGCGAGTTCCGTGCTCTTCCTGCTGCAGATTTCCGACATCCTCCAGGATCATGTCCAGCGCCGTGCCCGTCTCGCCCTCGCGGAGGGCATGGTCGAGCGCGCAGAAACGGTCTGGCAGGTCGTCGACGGGCAGGATGTGCGGATCGCCCTTGCCGATGTGCGCGAGGGCATCGTCCTGCACATGCACTCCGGTCAGGTCTTGCCGGTGGACGGCATGATCGTTGCCGGCGCGGGCGAGTTTAACGAGGCCACGATGACGGGCGAGTCCCGTCCCGTGCACAAGGGGGAGGGCCTCACGGTCTACGCGGGAACCGCCCTTGAGGATGGCGACGTCCAGATTGAGGTGACGGCCCGTCCCGGCCGTGCCCGTATCGACGAGATCGTCTCGATGGTGCAGGACTCCTCCGAGCTCAAGGCGGCCAGCCAGAGCCGGGCCGAGCATCTCGCGGACGCCCTGGTGCCCTGGAGCTTCGCCGCCTTCTTCGGCGTGCTCGCCGTGACGCGCAACGTTCAGCGGGCCCTGGCCGTCCTCATGGTCGACTACTCCTGCGCGATCAAGATCTCGACGCCCGTCGCCGTGATGAGCGCGATGAAGGAGGGCGTCGACCGCGACATTGTGATCAAGGGCGGCAAATACCTCGAGGCCTTCGCCGACGCGGACACGATCGTCTTCGACAAGACGGGCACGCTCACCGTGGCGGCTCCGCGGGTCGAGAAGATCCTGCTCTTCGCCGACATCGACGAGGAGACGGTCCTGCGTTACGCCGCCTGCATCGAGGAGCACTATCCCCATAGCGTGGCCCGCGCCATTGTCAACGCCGCCCGCGAGCGCGGTCTCCACCACGAGGACGAGCTGCACGCCGACGTCCGCTATATCGTGGCCCACGGCATCTCGACCGAGATAGAGGGCAAGCATGCCGTGATTGGTTCGTCTCATTTCGTCTTCGAGGACGAGGGGGTCGAGCGGCCGGCCGATATGGATGCGCGGATCAAGCGTGAGGCGCCGACTGCCTCGCATATCTACCTGGCGGTGGATGGCAGGCTTGTGGCCGTGGTCTGTGTGGGCGACCCCATACGGCCCGAGGCTGCGGGGGCGATCGCCCGTTTGCGCGAGCTGGGTATCGGGCATGTCGTGATGCTCACAGGCGACTCCAAGCACGCGGCGCTCGCCGTGGCGGGGGAGCTCGGGGTCGATACCTGCTTCTACCAGGTCCTTCCCGAGGACAAGAGCTCCTACGTCCAGCGGCTGCG
Source organism: uncultured Actinomycetes bacterium (assembly GCA_900315165.1). Lineage (GTDB taxonomy): Bacteria > Actinomycetota > Coriobacteriia > Coriobacteriales > Atopobiaceae > Olegusella. The sequence continues at coordinate 29,618 of OMXZ01000011.1, forward strand.
CGACGAGGGCCATACCGTGATCATGGTGGGCGACGGCATCAACGACTCGCCAGCGCTCGCCGCGGCCAACGTGTCAGTCGCCTTGTCCGATGCGAGTGACATCGCCCGTGCGGTGGCCGATGTGTCCGTGCGCGAAGCCACGCTCGAGTCGCTCGTGACGATGCGCATCCTGTCGCAGCGGCTGATGCGGCGCATCCAGCGCAAGTATCGCTTCATCGTCGGCTTCAACTCGGCGCTGATCGCGCTCGGCGTGGCCCAGGTCATCACGATCACCACGGCCGCCCTTGCACACAACGCCTCGACCATCGCCATCGCGGCGCACAACACCACGCCGCTTCTGCCTGCGGGGGCGGACCTTACGAAATCGACTGACAACCCGCGCTGAGCACTATTCGCGCTGAGCAATACTCACATGTGCAACGCCCAAAGGAGGACCGTCATGCTCAACAACCACAAGTTCTGGGCCTTCGCGACGCTTTTCTGCATGGCCATGACTCTGGCTTCCGGCTTCGGTATGACCGAGAAATAACCATGATGCGGAACAAGAAAGTGCAGACACGACCCCTTGCGATTGTCACGGCTGTCTTGGCAATCTGCTTGGGGGCCGGGCTTTGCTTTGGCGGCACGGGTGTCGCCGAGGAACGTTCGCTTGCCGACCGTGCGATTGCGGCAGAGCAAAAGAGCGAGACGGTCACGGTTGCTACCCAGGCCGATGGCGCGGTCGAGGAGGTGCGCGACGCGGTGACACTTGCCAATCCTGACAAGCAGGACGTGCTGCTCGATGTATCTGATCTCGCAGACCCGGTCAGTAGCGATCAAAATGCGACCTTCGAGCGGGAGGGCAACCGCGTCTACTGGAAGACTTCCGGCGAGGATGTCTCTTACCAGGGCACGGCTGATGAGGCCGACCTGCCCTTCTCGATCGAGGTGACCTATCAGCTCGATGACAAGTCCATTGACCCGGACAAACTTGCAGGAAAGTCAGGCCATATCGCCATTCGTTATGACTATCGCAACCTGACGGCGGTCGATGGCAAGCCGCCCATCCCGCTCGTGGCGCTGACCGCGCTCGTGCTTGATGATGATGTGTTCGCCAATGTCGAAACGACCAATGCGCGCGTGATCGATATGGGCGACACGACTATGGTGGCGGGCTATGCCGCCCCCGGCCTGCAGGAGTATCTGGATATCGATGGCCTGGGCGACGCGAGGGACGAGAACGGTGCAGGTAACGATTCCGATGGCGACTTCGCCATCCCCGAATACGTGGAAATCGAGGCGGATGTGACCGAGTTCAAGCTCGACTCGTCTCTCACGGTGGTCTCGAGCGATCTGCTCGACGGGGAGGCGATTGAGTTCGATACGTCAGATCTCGACGATTCGATGACCGCGTTGTCCGATGGGATGGACCAACTTGTCTCAGGTTCGCAGGAGCTATCCGGTGGGGCCGGGCAGCTGTCGGAGGGTGCCGCTGCCCTTGCGACAGGCGCCGGGGATGCTGCGACGGGAGCGGAGGCACTTGCCCAGGCCATCGGCATGTATGCGGATGGTGTCGCCCAGGCGAGCACGGGCGCCGCACAGCTCTATGACGGGTTGACGGCGCAGGCGCAGGAGTATGGCGCTGCGGGCGAGCAGGCCACTGCTGCTGTGACTGAGGCACAAACGGCCTACGAAGCGGCGCTCGCCGCGGTTGCGGATGGGCCAGGGCAGCCGACCGAAGATGAGATTGCCGCGCTGAAAACTGCCGTGGACCAGCTGAAAAAGGCAGCTGCAGCACAGGCGAGCGCCCGGGGGGCATCCCAGGCACTCGCCGGAGCAGCGGAGAGCGCAAAGCCGCTGTCCGACGGTCTCGCGTCCCTCGACGCGAGCAGCGGCCAGATCAAGGTCGGCGCGTCAAACCTGAGCTCAGGCTTGGGCACGCTCTCGGACTCGACGGAGGCGCTCGCGTCCGGCGCGTCGCAGGTGGCGTCCGGCACCTCACAGCTATCCAGCGGCATCTCCCAATACAACGAGCAGGGCATTCAGGAATTGGTCGGCTACTACGAAAACGACCTGCTCGGTCTGCGCGACCGCCTGCATAACCTGACACAGGCGGGCAAAGACTACGACACCTTCAGCGGCCTTGCGGAGGGTACCGAGGGATCCGTGCGGTTCCTTTTCGAGGTCGCAGCCATCGGTATGGAGTGACGATGCAAGCGACAGATTCGTATGTGGATATCAGCAAGCTCTACAAGGCGTACGGCCAGGGCGACGTGCGCGTCGATGTCCTGAACGGGATCGACGTTGCGGTCGAGCGCGGTGAGATGTGCGTGCTGCTGGGTCCTTCCGGCTCGGGGAAGTCGACCTTTCTGAACCTGCTGGGCGGTCTCGAGGCCGCCGACCACGGGAGCATCCGCGTGAACGGGACAGACATCTGCCAGCTCGCGGGGCGCGACCTGGTCGACTATCGCCGACGTGAGCTGGGATTTGTATTTCAGTTCTATAACCTCCTGCCCGATCTGACTATCCGGGAAAACGTCGAGGTTTGCGCCCACCTCGCGCAGGACCCGCTCGACGTGGATGACCTGCTCGACCGTCTCGGCATCCTGGCGCAGGCGAAGAAATTCCCGCGTCAGGTCTCGGGCGGCCAGCAGCAGCGCTGTGCCATCGCCCGCGCGTTGGCGAAACGGCCCGGCCTGTTGCTGTGCGACGAGCCGACCGGCGCCCTCGACTACGAGACCTCGCTTGATATGCTGGGCGTACTCGAGCAGGTCAACGACGAGTTTGGCTGCACGATGGTCATTGTCACCCACAACGACGCGATTGCGCGGATGTCGCACCGCGTGCTGCGCCTGCGCGAGGGCCAGATTGTGAAAAACGAAGTCAACGAGTCGCGTGTCCACGCACGCGATCTCGTTTGGTAGGCGCGCATGACACCGCTGATGAGGCGCGTGCCGCGCCAGCTCAAGAATAACTTCGGCAAGTATCTCGGGATGTTTGCCCTCATCGCGTTTGCGGTGGCCTTTATTGCGGGCTGCCTCAACGGGGCATCCTCGATCAGTCGCCTGATGGACGAGCTTCCCGACAAATATCATCTCGAGGACGGGCGCGTGATCGTGGCGAGCCCTTTGACCGATACGCAGATAGAGGCGGCGCAACAGGGTGAGTTCAGCTGGTACGACCGTCTGGCCCTCGCGGCATCAGGCGAGGATGCCGACTTGGATGACTACCGGCAGCTCAGCCTGTATCCGCTCTTTTCGCATGACGTGGTGGCGACAGTGCCGGACGACCCCATCGAGACCAGTCACGACATCACAATGCGCCTCTATACCATGCGCGACCAGATCGACCTGCCCGCCTTGCACGAGGGACGCCTGCCGGAGACTGCAAACGAGATCGCCATTGACCCGACCTTTGCGCGCAACCACGGGATCGACCCTGGCGATGAAATCGAGGTGGGGGAGAGGACCCTCACGGTCACGGGCATCGTATCGCTGCCCGACTACACGACGCTTTTCCAGAAGAACACCGACTTCATCATGGACGACCTCACCTTCTGCGTGGGGGTCATGACGCAGGAGGGGTACGCGCGCTTCGACGACCTGGCCGAGACTTACACCTATGGCTACACGTTCGATGACCCCGACCTGACGCTGGCCGAGCGTACCGCTGCGGAACGCGACCTCGCGAAGGCGCTCCTGCTTGCCGATGCGAACGTGACCGACCTTATCGATATCGAGTCCAACCAGGGCTACAGCTTCGCTATCGACGACACCACACAGGACTCGGCCATGTACCGCACGTTTTTCTTCATCATCGTGGCCGTGATGGCATTTATCTTCGTCGTGATCACGGGCGCTACCATCGAGGAGGAGTCCCCGGTGATCGGCACCTTGCTCGCCTCGGGATATCGGCGTGGAGAGCTGCTGCGCCACTATCTGGTGCTGCCCATGCTCGTATCCGTGGTCGCGGTCATCGTGGGCACCGCCTGTCAGGGGGTCTTTACCGCTTGGGCGCGCGACGCCTACTACAGCTCCTATAGCCTGCCACCGTTTGTCTTCCACGCCGACCGACGTGTCTTTGTGGAAACCACCTGTATCCCGGTCATCCTGCTCTTTGTGATCACCTTGGTCGGCCTGGCGCGCAAGCTCAAGTACACGCCCCTCGCCTTTCTGCGCCATGAGGCGACCAGGACCCGCCGCGGCAAAGGTGTCCGCCTGCCCCAGCGGCTGCCTTTCCTCACGAGGTTCCGTCTGCGCGTACTGCTCAACAACGTGGGGTCTATCGTCACGATATTCTTCGGCATTTTCATCTCGGGGATCCTCCTGCTGATGGGTGTCGGCATGCTACCGCTGATACAGGATTTCACAGATGAGCTTGCGACATCCGTCCCGGCGGAACATATCTATATGCTCAGAGGTGAACGTGAGCTGTCGGACGAAGACGCTGCCGCGGCAGACCAGGCGGAGAAGGTGGAGCTTGCGAGTCTCAAGACGAACCGCCTGTTTGGCGAGAAGCAGATCACGCTCACGGTCTACGGCATCGAGCCCAACAGCCGCTATTGGCGGGACGTGGATGTGTCGGGCGGGAATGTCGCGATCGGTGCGGGGCTCGCGCGCAAGGCGGGGCTCGATGTGGGCGACACGCTGCGTCTCTACGATCCGTATCACGACAAGCAGTACGAGACGATCGTCACAAGCATCGCGGGCAAACCGACGGACCTCAACGTATATATGGGGCGTGGTACGCTGAACGACCTGCTCGGCAACGATACCGATGCGTTCAACGGATGGGTATCGGACGAGGAGCTGCACTTCAGGGCGACAGACATCCAGAGCGATCTGACGCCTGCGGCTATGACCAAGATTGCCGAGCAGATGCAGGTTTCGATGGGCGATATCATGAGTGTGCTCACGCTGGCCGCCGTGGTCATCTTCGTGATCATGATGTACCTGCTCTCCAAGACCGTGATGGAGCGGAGTGCAAGGGCCATTTCGCAGCTAAAGGTATTCGGCTATCGGGACCGCGAGGTCAGCTCGATCTATGTGCACGCCATCACGGCGAGCGTAATCGTCGCGGTGCTGGTGAGCATACCGGTGCTGATGCAATCCTTAAAGCCGCTGGTAGAGCTCATGATGATGGACTACGACATCGAGTTTGCCTTTGCGCTGCCTTGGTCTGTCTATCTGCGCTACGTGCTGCTGACGGTGGGGTCGTACGCGGCAGTCGCGGTTGCCAACCATCTACATCTCAAACGGGTCCCCCTTGCCCTCGCTCTCAAAACGCAAGGATAGGGGCTTCTTTCAGCACTCTTGTCGGACCGACTTCGCCAGCCCCCTATGTGTCAGAAAATCCTACGAGATTTATCGAAAATTATGTTGACTTACGAAAGTTAGTGTTATATAACTATAACCGTCGAAAGGAGGTGCACAGATGATTCAAGCGATTGCACTTTCGGTTGTCGTAAGTGGCGCGGCCATCACCGTGCGCGACCTCCTCGAGACACGTCTTGCGAAGGGTACCAAGTAGCCGCCTTACCCAGCCGGGTAATCGGTTGATCAGCCAAATAGCTGGTTGAGCAGCTAAGCGGTTGGACTGGCCAAAGGTATTCGAGCAGGTCGTTGGGTTCGTTTTAAAACAGGCCGAAAACCGCGGTCCTCTCCCCGCGGCACGAAGCCGCCACCGGGCGTCGTCGATCCCCCTATGTCGGCGGCGCCCATTTCTGGTGCCTGTGCCAGGGCCGCTCGATTCCGAGGACCGCTCGATTCCGATGTGGGAGTCGGGCGAAACACCGGCGCCGCAGAGACAAGACGATAGGGGAGAAGGAGCTCATTATGAAGCCTGTGGATCTGATTCTGATTGTCGTGACCTGCTGTCTGATTTTCTTCGCTGCCCGCCGTGCGGTCGGTACCTGGTCGGGCAAGCGCGACTGCTGCAGCGGCGACAAGAAGTCCAACGCCAAGAGCTTCCCCCGCGTGCGCATCGCCGATACGGACGAGAGCCACTACCCCTATGTCGCGGATTATCGTATCGCGGGTATGACCTGCGATAACTGCGCCCAGAACGTCACCAATGCGCTCGACTCCGTCAAGGGAACCTGGGCGACCGTCGACCTGGGCCGCAAGGTCGCGCACGTGCGCTGCACTTCGCCGCTTGACGAGGATGCGTATAGAAATGCGGTCGCCGAGGCTGGCTATCGTCTCCTCGGTGTTGTGGAGTAGTCTGGGCCATTCACATAGGATCCTCCCAGCGCTAGCAATCTGCGAATGATCTGCCGGACACAACCGGAAGCCTCATTGATTCGATGCCCCCTCGCCTGAACACAACCGGAGGGGGCATCTCTTTGCCGAACACAACTGGAAGCCCCATTGATTCGATGCGCCCTCGGCTGAACACAACCCGAGGGGGCATCCCTTTGCCGAACACAACCGGAAGAGGTATCCGATTTTCCCAACACAACCGGAGAGGGTAGTTTTTCAGCCAACACAACCGGAGTGGGTATTATCCGAAAAGGCGGACACAACCGGAGTGAGCATGTTGAGATAAAACCCCAGCTCAGGGTGTCGACATTGCCATTCCGGTTGTGTTTGTCTTTCTCGAAAATGGCCCTTCAGGTTGCGTTTGGGCCGATTGATCGAAAATCTTCCGCTTCCGGTTGCGTTGGGAAATCGAGATGCTCTTTCCGGTTGTGTTCGGCCTAAGGGGTCGGAGGTTCCTTGCCGTTTCGCTGGCGCTTGCGAGGCTTGGCGCTTGCGAGGCTTGGCGCTTGCGAGGCATGGGATTGTCACCATACGTCGCAAGCCAACCAATTGATGAATCAGCCAATGGCCGAGGAATTGGTAAACTTGCGTGAAACTTGCAGCAAACTTGCCATATATATTGCCAAACAAGCAGGTAAATACGTTAGATAAATTAGAAATAATATGAATATGAGAAATGAGGGATTGAGGGCGCGCATCCTTCCATAGGCTGTGATGACAGGACGGCGGTTCTGGGATGCCGCATGGAGAAGGGCGGCGGTTCTGGGATGCCGCATGGAGAAGGGCGGCGGTCCTGGGATGCCGTATCGAGGGTTGCTGCTACCTTCCGTAGTGGGATTGGGGTTTGAGGGCAATGGCGGACATCTTTATCTCGCACAAGACGGCGCTCGACCTCTTCTTCCTCGCGCAGGATAGAGGAGAGATGAAAGTTCTCCATAGGATGCGACGTCCGGAAGGCGATCCCTTGCGCAAGGGAAATATGGCTGGCGACATGATCGGCAATGTGGAAGGGGCAGATAACGCTGAGGACGATGGCGTTATGACGGAGGTGACGCTGGAGGGATTCGCGACTGGGTTGCGTCGGGAGAGGGATATCGACCTGGGGTTTCTCGGGCCAGTTCACACCGGTCCGATTGATATCTTGGTTGCCTCCCAGAAAAATTCTCACGCGAACAAAGATGTCCGTCATCACATATGGGCGGGCCCCATCCCGGCAGGCGGATATCTCAGGCTCGGGGAGCATGTCTATGTGAGCTCGCCGGAGTTCGTGCTGCTGCAAATGGCGGCAAAGCTGGACAAATACCAGACTCTTCAATTGGCGATGCAGCTTTGTGGGACGTACGCGCTCTTGCGCACCGCTAAGCATGGGATGATCAAACACCCACAATTGACCAGTAAAAAGAAACTCGAGCAGTTCGCGCGCATGATTGAGGGTCGCCGGGCCGGCATCGGGATCTTCCGCTGGGCGATACGGTACGTGATTGATGGCGCTGCATCGCCGACCGAGGCAGGAACGGCGCTCATGCTCTCGATGCCTGCACTATCCGGCGGTTATGGGCTGAGGGCGTTCAAGCTTAACGTCGAGAAGAAATACGACGAAGTGGAGCGCGAAATCACGCGCGGCAAGAGGAAGTGCTTCGTCGATTTGCTCGACGAAGAGAGCAGGTTCGGTTGGGAATACCAGGGCAAGGAAGGGCACTCCGATGCAGAGAACGGCGAGCAGTATGAGCGTGACGATGGCCGAGCGGTTGGCGGGGGCGATGGCGATAGCGGCGTTACGTTGAGTTACGGGGCTGAAAGCCTCGAATCGGATACGCTCAAGCTCGCGGCACTCAAGCATATGGAGTATGACGTACGGCAGCTCGTATGGGGTCAAATCAAGACGGTCGCCGCGTTCGATCAGGTTGCTTTGACGACTGCGGAGAAATATGAGGCTGAGGTTGAGGGGGCATATGCCTTCTCGAAAAATGAAAAGCTGCATGTGCGTCGGCTTGCCCTACATCAGGGTGTTATTGTCCAACGCTATTACTGGCAGGATGTTTAGCTACGAAAACCGCAGGAAACGAGGTTGACCCCGTATCGGAGGTCAATTGGGTCTGAGCATTCATAAATGTAAGGACATTTGAAACAATTTCAGATATAACTGGAACTGGAAACGTTTCCGCTGAATAATACTTATCAAGCGCAGCGGCAGGGATGCCTATAAGGAAGCCAGGCAGAGACGTCTGGCAGGGCGCTTGGTCGGGACTCCGGGAAGGAAGGGCCGACCGAGATACCCGGAAAGGTTGCCTGGCGGATGCGCAGACCGAGCGTCTCAGTATGAGACGCATAGGACGTGACTTTACGAGTCGCGTCTCCTCGCAAAGGAGGACATCATGAACATGAATACCAACGCCCAGCTGCCCCGTGCGGTTGTCAACATGATCGAGAATGCAAAGAAGCGCAAGTTCCACGGCGAGTGCGGCCACCCACTCTCGGAGGAGCAAAAGGCGATGATCGACGCCTGGAAGGACCGCAAGGAGACCCGCGTCATCTTAGGGTAGCTGCGCGAGCAGCCTTAACTCACCGACAAGTACGCAGGTAAGCCTTTAACTCGGCGGAAATGCGATGGCTCTCGATGGCTTTCTGGATTGCCTTCCGGCGCGTCCACTCATCGAGATGGGCATCGCACTTGCCAGCGGTCGAAGAGTCGGATTCCCCGCGCTCGAAATAGGGAAGGGCGGCGTCCTGCTGTTGCGCGAGCGCCTCAGTGAAGTACCACGCCCGCATCATGTTGAGGTAGTAGACGTCATCCTTTGTGAGGGCGCCGCCGCCGTCCTCGGCGGCCAGATGCGCGCCTGCTGTCAGATGCGTTCCTGCAACCAGCGCGAGCTGGGTCGGATCAAAAAGCTCGCCCAGGTAGAGGTGCATGAGTACGCCGATGCCGAAGCGTGCGATATAGCAGCGATTTGAGGCAAGCCAGGCCTCGACGTGCGCGTATGTTTCGTCTGGTCGGGCAGCCAGAATCTTGACAGGGGTCTGGTCGCAGGTGGCCCAGTTGTCGATATATGGGAGAAAGGCCTGGTAACGTTCGAGCGCGCGGTCGTAGTCCCGTTCACGGCCGAGCAGGAAGGCGTGTACCTGGTTTTCCTCAAAAAGCCGGTGGGGCAGTGCCCGCAGGTAGGCGTCGACGTCGGCGCGCCGACCGACCTCGCGTGCGATGCGACGCAGGTCAGGCGTGCGGACACCCACGATGCGCCGTGGGTCCACGGTGGGCAGGAGCCCTGCCATAAAGTCGCGATAAGCGGGGTCGACATGGGCTGCCAGCTCGCGGCAGACGAACTCGCGCGAGGTATCGTCCCCGAAACCAGGCAGCTCGCAGCGGAGCACGTCGGCGAAGGCTTCGGCGTCCTCGCCATCGACCCGCTCCAATAGACGGTCCTTCTCGGCACGGGACAGGCGCTTGAAGTGCGCCTCGGCGCTCATGGCGCGCTCCTTGGAATAGAAGCGTGCCTGGGCGACCAACTCGACCGGCGCGTGCGATTTGGTGTATTTAGCACCACGACCGGCCTGGTGTGCGGCGAGGCGCGTCTGAACATCGGGGGCATAGCCGGTATAGAGGCTGCCGTCGCCGCAGCTCAGGACATACATATAGTGCGCAAGGGGGTCGTGGGCGGGATTGCGGACGGAGCCTGAACCGCGGGCAGCGTCAGAACCGCCAGTGGAAGCGTGTTTAGCCATGAACGTATGCCGGCTGAGCGCTATTCGAGCGCGGCGGCGACCTCCTCGAGGTAGGAGATGATGGGCAGGCCCTGCGGGCAGGCGCCCTCGCATTGGCCGCAGGCGATGCAGTCGGAGGCGTTGACGCCGGCCTTCTCGGCCGCGGCGGCATAGCGTTTCTTGGCGCCAACCTCGTCCTCGAAGATCAGCTTGCGGTTCATGGCCGCGAGGAAGTCGGGGATGGGAATCTGCTGCGGGCAGCCCTCGCAGCAGTAGTGGCAGGCGGTGCACTTGTATTGGTGGACGCTCCCGAGCGCTGCCTGTGCCCGCTCGATCACAGCCTGCTCCTCGGCAGAGAGCGGCGTGAAGTCGCGCATATAGCTCACGTTGTCCTGCACCTGCGCGAGCGTGGACATGCCCGAAAGTACGGTCAGGATGCCGGGCATAGAGGCGGCGTAGCGGATGGCCCAGCTCGCATAGGAGGCATCGGGATTGGCGGCGTCGAGAATCTCGCGGACCGCGCGCGGCGGGTTGGCGAGGGTGCCGCCCTTGACCGGCTCCATCACGGTGAAGGGCACGCCGTGGGCCGCGGCGACCTCCATATTGGCGCGCGCCTGGACGGTCGGCTCCTCCATATCGGCATAGTTGACCTGCAGTTGGATGAAGTCGATGTCGGTATAGGTGCTAAGCAGGCGTTCGAGCCGCTCGGGTCCCGCGTGGTAGGAGAAGCCCCAGTGGCGGATCACGCCTTGCTTTTTGAGGCCGCGGATCCAGTCCCACATGCCAAAGTCGTCATAGCGCTGCTGGTTGTTGTCCTGCACGGCGTGCAGGAGGTAGTAGTCCAGATAGTCGATGCCCAGGCGCTCCATACTGGTCTCGAGCTGGGCCTTGGTCTCGGCCTCCGTGGGCTGGTGGAGCCAGGCGTTGGCCTTGGTGGTGACGGTGAAGGCGTCGCGCGGGTAACGCTCGACGAGGGCCTTGCGGGTGGCGATCTCGGACTCGCCCCCGTCGTAGACGTAGGCGGTGTCGAAATAGGTGAGTCCCGCGTCCATGAAGCAGTCCACCATGGCGCAGATCTGCGGCATGTCCATCGAGCCGTCCGCCAGCTTGGGCAGGCGCATCATGCCGAAGCCGAGCTTGGGCGTGTCGTGTCCGAGATAATCGGGTGCGTAAGACATACGGGCCTCTTCTCTCCGTGTCCTTCTTACCAGCGCATCTCAAATTCTACCGCGTGGAGAGGACACGTTCATATGCGTGCTGAATTGGCGGACTCGTCACAGGGCGCGTCTGCGTGTCCGCCCGAGGGGGTATGCTCGAAAGGAAATTGCGCGACCGAGAGGTGTGGTCATGATTGAGCTACGCGACCTGCGAAAATCGTACAAGACGGGTGACTTCGTCCAGAAGGCGCTCGACGGTGTGAGCGTTACCTTCCGCGACTCGGAGTTCGTCGCGATCCTCGGTCCCTCAGGTTCCGGCAAGACGACCCTGCTCAACGTGGTCGGCGGTCTCGACCATGCGGACTCCGGCGACCTTGTGATCAATGGCGTTTCGACCAAGGACTACGGCTCCAAGGACTGGGACACGTACCGCAACCACCACGTCGGCTTCGTCTTCCAGAGCTACAACCTGATCCCGCACCAGACCATCCTCTCCAATGTCGAGCTTGCCCTGACGCTTTCGGGCGTCGGCCGTGCCGAGCGACGCCGCCGCGCGAAGGAGGCTCTCGAGCGCGTGGGTCTGGGCGAGCACATCCACAAGCACCCCTCCCAGCTTTCGGGCGGCCAGATGCAGCGCGTTGCGATCGCCCGCGCACTGGTCAACGACCCCGACATCGTGCTCGCCGACGAGCCCACCGGCGCGCTCGACGCCGAGACGGGCATTCAGGTCATGGACCTGCTTGCAGAGGTCGCCCGCGACCGCCTGGTCGTGATGGTCACGCACAATCCCGACCTCGCACGCCAGTACGCCACCCGTATCGTCAACATTGCGGACGGCCGCATCACGGGCGACTCCGACCCGATTACCCCCGCGGAGCTCGACGCCACGACATTGGTGCATAAAGACGGGGTGACCGGCATTGCCGCAACCAGCGCTGTGGCCGGCCCAGAGGGCCCCGTAGAAGACGCAGTCGTGATCCCACGGCCGGAGGAGGCGAAAGGGGAGCGGTCCGCTTCGAAAAAGGCTGACCGCAAGGCCTCGATGAGCTTCCTGACTGCCCTGTCCCTCTCCTTCTCCAACCTCATGGCCAAGAAGGGACGCACGATTCTCACCGCCTTTGCCGGTTCGATCGGCATCATGGGCATCGCGGCGATCCTTGCCCTCTCCAACGGCGTGAATAATTACATCGACAAGGTGCAGGAGGATGCGCTCTCGTCCTCGCCGCTCACCATCACGAAATCAAGTTTCGACGTGAGCTCGATCATGACCCAGGCGGCAGGCTATTCGGCCGAGGGCGGGGAGAGCCGTGGCGACGAGAGCGGTGCCTCGACCGAGGACAGGGCTGGTCAGGCTGCCGGTTCCGACACCATCCCCGAGTCGACGATCATGAGCGACATCCTCACGGACATCAAGAACAACGACCTCGAGAGCTTCCGGACCTATCTGGAGAGCGGTGAGTCCGACGTCAAGGACCACGTGACCGCCATCACCTACAACTATGGCATCACGCCGCAGGTCTATGCATCCGACACGAGCGATGGCGTCAAGCAGCTCAATCCCTCCACCCTGCAGGGCATCATGTCCAATGGCATGTCGTCCATGATGATGGCGGGCGCGAGCTCGAGCGCCGGTTTCCAGGAGATGCTCGACGACCAGGCGATCCTCGATGCCCAGTACGATGTCGTGAAGGGCACTTGGCCCAAGAAGTACGACGAGTGCGTGCTCGTGCTTTCGAGCAGCGGTGGCATCTCGGACTACACCCTCTACTCGCTCGGCGTTCTCGATCCCGAGGAGCTCTCGCGCATGCTCAACTCGGCCATCAAATCCGAGAAGGTCGACGTGCCCGATGCGGACGTGGACTTCACCTACGACGACGCGATGGACCTGAACTTCCGCATCGTCAACCAGGCCGACCTCTACACGCGCAGCGAGGACGGCGCCACCTGGACCGACCGCTCCAGCGACGAGGCCTACATGAAGAACCTCGTGGACCAGGGACTCGAGCTCCATGTGGTGGGCGTCGTGCGTCCCAAAGGGACGGCCAGTGCCACCTCGCTTGGGGAGGGCATCGCCTACCGCCACGACCTCATCACGCACCTGATGGCGGAGGCCGCCGACTCCGAGATCGTCCGAGCGCAGCTCGCCAATCCCGACGTGGACGTCTTTACGGGTAAGACCTTCGACGAGCTTCAGGACGCGCAGAACGCCCAGCTCGACATGTCGTCGCTTTTCTCGGTGGACGAGAGCAAGATTGCGCAGGCCTTCACTATCGACCAGAGTGCCCTCACGGCAGACGGCATCGACGCGAGTGCCTTCGACTTCTCCAACATCGATATGGGCAGCGTGACGGCCAGCGCTACGCCGAACAAAGAAGAGATTGCGAAGTCCGTTATGAGCACGCTGGCGACTAACATGCCTGCGCCGGATTTCGCCGACCTCGGATATGGCGATCTTGCCGAGCCCCTTTCAAAGATGGGGATCAATAGCCTTAGTGACCTTGCATCCATTAGTGATGCAAAGGCAAACCCAACAATGATGACGATTTTGCAGCAATATCCGGAGGTGGCGGGGAGGCTCGCGAGCCTTGGCGCCGTTGCCGATGCGTATAGGAAACAAGTGGACCTGGAGAATACCAATTCACTTTTTAAGGGATACCTGCAATACGTAAAGGACCATGGATCAGAAGGGAAATCGTATTCCCAGATGATGAGCGACTATCTGGTTGGTGACGGCAAGGCGGCACTTGATGCTATCGTCGCCGTTGCAGGTGACAACGGTGAGGCGACACGCGCGGGCATGACCAAGTATCTGACCAACACCGTCGCGCCGAGCATCAGTGCGGCCCTTGCAACTGCTCAAGCTACTGCTACATCGCAGGCGACCGAGCAGATGATGACTGGCATGCAACAGCAGCTGGCACAGGTGATCGCGCAGCAGATGACCGATGTGATGGGCCAGCAGATGGCGAGATTTGCGGCCAAGCTGCAGAACGCCATTCATATCGACGGTGCCATGTTCGCGAGCGCCATCAGCGTCAACATGGACCAGGACGACCTCACGTCGCTGCTCGTCAACTACATGAACCGCGAGGAGCTCACCTACGACAACAACCTGATCAAGCTGGGCTACGCGGACGAGGACAAGCCCGAGTCCATCAACATCTATGCGAAGAGCTTCGACGACAAGCAGGTCGTGGAGGATATCATCGCCGACTACAACGACCAGGTCGAGACGGCGGGGGAGGCCGACAAGTCCATCTCCTACTCCGATATCACGGGCGTCCTGATGAAGTCGGTCACGAGCATCATCAACATGATCTCGCTCGTGCTGATCGCCTTCGTGTCGGTGTCGCTCGTCGTGAGCTCGATCATGATCGGCATCATCACCTACATCAGCGTGCTCGAGCGCAAGAAAGAGATCGGCATCCTCCGCGCGATGGGCGCGAGCAAGCTCAACGTGGCCAACATCTTCAACGCGGAGACCTTCATCGAGGGACTGCTTGCGGGTATGCTTGCCATCGCCGTGGTGTATATCGCGTCGGTGCCGGTCAACGCCATGGTCCTGCGCGACCACAACGTGGCCAACATCCTCGCGTTGCCGCCTGGGCAGGCGCTGATCCTCATCCTGATCTCGGTTGTGCTGACGCTGGTCGCGGGCCTGATCCCGTCGACCGCCGCCGCCCGCCGTGACCCGGTGGAGGCTCTCCGCAGCGAGTAGACGGCAACGTCGGAGGTTTACAAATTAATTGGCGTGAGTAGCCATTGCCATGCGGGCATCACGTCAATGCGGCCAGCTTCGGTTTCAATGGTTTCCGTCTCCGCGCGGGTGACGATGGTGCCATGGTCGAGGTGGGCACGTTTCATGCAGGCTTGGAGTGCGCCCACTTCTCGTTTCCGCGTTTTCTCGGATTCCATGGACACGGCCACCTGAATCGGCTCATATGCCTCTTGGGAGAGGGCATCACCGACGATGAAATCCACTTTGCCCCCAACGGGTTTAGGCGCCGTGTACGAACTAACCGCCTCGATGCGCCGCCCAGCCAGGCGACGCATCAATTCCAGGTAGACCGTCGTCTCAAGCCGCTTGCCCATATCCTGCTGGCTGGCACGGGATACGGCGAATGCCAGCCCGGGATCGATGGCATAGACCTTGGGGACCTCAGTGGAGGAGGGCGCAAGCTGCATGGTGAACTCGCGTAGGAGACGGAAAAGGTAGGCCTGCTGCATGAGTTCGGAGAGGCGGTTCACCTTTGCCCAATAAGCTTTGTAGCCGATGTCCGAGAGCGTATCGCTCAGCAAGTTGAGCGAATACTCACAGCCTGTATTGCGGAGGGCGAACAAAGCGAGCTGATTGGCCAGGCCAATTTCGGTGCGTTCGAAACGCTCGGCGACATCGCGTGCCACGACATCGCGAACATAGCCTTGCAGGACTTCGATGCGCTCACTGCGCGTCGCCTCCTGAACAGCAGGGAATCCACCGATCTCGATATATCTGTCGAGGAGACCCAAGAGGGCGGTTTTATCTCGCTCAGGGAGTGCGGCACCAGCCGCTATCTGGGCAATCAAATCTCCCTTTCCCGCCAAGCGAACACATTCGGCAAAGGAGAGTGGCAGGAGGACATGGGACCGCGAGCGGCCGCGCGACTCCGTGGCGAGTTCCTCCGAGGAGAGTTTGGAGGAAGACCCCGTCACGACTATGGTCACTTGTTCATGCTCGGCAAGCCGGCGCAGGAAAGGCTGCCAATCGACGAGCTCTTGGATCTCGTCGAAAAAGAAGTAGCATCCCCCTTCGCGTGCTTGGGGGACCTCGCGGAAATATTCTTCCACAATGCGGTCTCCCAGACCCGGCTCAATGGGGGCGAGACGGTCGTCGGCGAAATTGAAATAGAAGATGCGCTCGCGGTCGTAGCCCGAATCGATAAGTTCCTGCATCTTTTGGAAGGCGTAAAAGGTTTTTCCGCTGCGTCTCATTCCCACAATCACGTGGTAGTCGTTGAAGCGGGCGGGTTTGGGAAGTCGTTCGATGACCTCATCGCGAAGGAAAAGCGGCGGGATATTGAAGGAGCGATATTCACGTACGAGGGGCTCTAAATCGGCGATGATCATGGCTACCTCACTTCTTAGAAAATTTTAGAAGTAAGTGATGTAACTTCTAAAAATATTTTAGAAGTTAGTAATTTCCTACGCAATAGGAAACGAGTAGAGTGTTCACAACTGACACGCTCATGGCGATTGGACGGGCTATGTGGGTCTTGTTTGCATGCGGGTCGGCGCTCTTTGCGGGACTGACGGCCATCCTGGCCAAGCTCGGTATCCGCCAGACCGACTCGGACGTCGCCACCGCCATCCGCACCATCGTAGTGCTCGCCTTTTCGTGGCTGATGGTAGCGGTCGTCGGTTCCTTCGAGCAGATTGCTGCGGTCAGCCCGCGTACCCTGCTTTTCCTCGTGCTTTCCGGCCTCGCGACCGGCGCGAGCTGGCTCTGTTACTTCCGAGCGCTCTCGCTGGGCGACGTCAACAAGGTCGTGCCCATCGACAAGTCCTCGATCGTCCTCACGCTGATCCTGTCCTTCATCGTGCTCGGCGAGCCCATTAGCCCTTGGAAGCTCGCGGGCATTGTCCTCATCGCGGCTGGCACCTGGCTCATGATTGAGCGTAAGACGGACACGGCACCGGCGACTGGGCACGC
The DNA here is from genome assembly GCA_900315165.1 of uncultured Actinomycetes bacterium. GTDB lineage: Bacteria > Actinomycetota > Coriobacteriia > Coriobacteriales > Atopobiaceae > Olegusella. The sequence goes on from OMXZ01000011.1 coordinate 46,402, forward strand.
ATCCCACGGTTGGATGCTCTACGCCGTGCTGTCGGCGGTCTTCGCGAGCCTCACCGCCATCCTCCTCGGCACCGCTATCCGCACCTGCGTCGTGCTCGCGATGGCCTGGGTCGTCGTGCTGGTGGAGGGTAAGCTGCCGCTGGTCCGCACGGTGCCGCGCGGAGAACTGGGCTGGATCTGTCTCTCGGGCATCGCGACCGGCGCGAGCTGGCTGTGCTATTACCGCGCGCTTCACGACGGTCTCGCAAGCGTGGTCGTGCCGATCGACAAGCTGTCCGTTCTCGTCTCGATCGTCTTCGCGCGGATCGTCTTCGGTGAGCGCCTCACAAGTCGCAGCGCGATTGGCCTTGCGGTCCTCGTGCTCGGCACCCTTGCGATGCTTCTTTAGCGAACGCCTTGGCGCAAGCGGTGGTGTTTTCGGCATGAATCGCCCGCGCGTATTTCCTACAATCGGGGTAGGCGTGCAGGATTGGGGCGGACATGGATGCGCAAGATGCCAAGACGCGGGCGGACGGGCGGATAGCGGACCCGTTGCCGGGCGACGTGCGGACAGAGACCGCAGGCGATCTGAGCGATCTTGATGCG
>OMXZ01000053.1 GCA_900315165.1 uncultured Actinomycetes bacterium
AAGCTCGGCACGGGCTACCGGCTGCACTCCTTCGTCGACGCCGACAACACCGACGTCAACGAGGTCCAGTTCGTCTACGTGGTCGACGGCGTCGAGGATGCCAGCGACTCCGACGACGCGGCCACCGAGACCGCGGCCGACACCGAGGACGACTCGAGCCAGACCTTCACCCAGCGCCTGGTCGCCCTCTTCAAGCACGACGACGAGTAAACGGCTCCGGGCAGACGCCGGTCGGCGAACCTGACCCCCATACCTACTGCCCCAGCGACTCGGGCCCCGCTCCCCTCCCAGGAGCGGGGCTTTTCTCTTTATAAATCAGCAGTGGGGTCTTCTGAGTACGCCGTGCAACCTCATCCCAACGCCAGCGATTCACTGCCTTACGTCTCACCGTACCCATAAGCCGTCTTCTGATAGCTGGCGCTTCGTGCCAAACCGGCTGGCGTACCCAAAAACCTACTTCTGCACACTGGCGCACGCAGGTTTCGCTTTTCAGGTACGACGGGACTCTGTGACCCTTCGCGACCCTCGCCCCACCATTCCCGAAAGCCCGCTTTGGCGCGGATACACGCTGATTGCCGCTTGCAGGTACGATACTTTTTGATATATCACTCAGCCGTCGTACCTATAAGCCGGAAACTGCGAAAAGCTGGATAGCTTGCTGCGTTTGAAAGTGATGGTCTACGGTGAGCCCAGCAGTTAATGCAACGGCCCGTGCGGGACCAGGACGCGTCGGGGATTGAAGCAGGTACCTCCGTTCGAGCACCCGTCCTAGCCAGTCATCTTCGAGAGAATTACCCGTATGGCAGAGATATCGCTCTCGGCGAGGCGGCCAATACGACCAGCAGCTCCCAGATAGCCAGGTGGGATTTCGGCGATACGATCAAGCCGTGCTATCGATGGTTTGTCCAAACCTACAGCCTTCCACTCGCGTATTGGGTAGTCGTGTTCAAGGGACAGCTTGTTTCCGATGCTTGTTACCATGGCGACAAGCGAACCGTCAGCTCTCGCCGCCAAGACGATGACGGGTCGAAATTTATAGCCATGGCCCTCAGAGAAATCGAAACGGGCGTGCCAGACCTCCCAAGGCCGAGGGACCTGCTCACTCATCGCCGTCGTCCCATTCCGCCGGCAGCACCGCGACACCATCTGCATTCAGCGGCGCCTTGTATGCCAATGCAGCGATGGCGTCAAATGATGGCCCCTCAGGCCGTAAGTCATACGGCAGTCCCCCGACCTCGATCGACTTCACGAGGAATGTATTAATCGCATCGCTGAGGCTTAGGCCCCAGCGCGCATACACCTCAGTCGCTTTAGCCTTAATCTCACTCGATGTGCGTGTCTTGATCTCTGCGCGGCGCTGTGCTGTTGGGGTTTCCATATAAACCTCCTTTTCTAGTACCCAAATGTTACCCATTTTGGGTTCATTCTGTATTTCTTAATGTGCCGAAGGCTTCACGGCGACAACGAACTCGTAGCCACCAGCAACGACTACGTAGCGCCTTACAATGACAACGTCAATCTGCGAGCTACGAGCCCTCCCAGCTCGCAGATCGACGTTGTCGTTGTTTGCGCCTACGAGTTCGTCGTCGATGCCTACGTAGTCGTTGTCGAGGCCTACGAGTTCGTCGTCATCGAGGCGGGACTGGCTACGCCGAGCGGGTAGCGGGCCAGGCAGGCGCGTGCGGGGCGGACTTTTGCGGCTGAGGCGACCGAAACGGCGCGCGAGAGCCCGCATCTGTCGAGCGGCGCAGCCGCGAGCTATGCGGGCTGCGCGCCGTGTAGGGAGCCTCGCTTAGCCGCAATGGAGCCCCGTGCGCGGCCGTCCGGACCGCGGCGGGGATTGATTCGATAGCATATCCGGCCGCGGTGCGGTGTACGTCCTTCTTACCATGTCCGTCTTGTGCGATGGGACGGCAAGCGCAGCCAGGCGGTATACTGGCAAGGTTGAAACGAACCCAAACGACAAAAGGAGCACCAGTGGCCTCGACTGATACTGAGCGCGGCGTGCGCGTGCGTTTCGCGCCGTCCCCGACCGGCAAGCTGCATGTGGGCGGCGCCCGCACCGCAATCTTCAACTGGGCCTTTGCCCGCGCGAACCACGGCACCTTCATCCTGCGTATCGACGATACCGACCCGACGCGCTCGACCGAGGAGAACACGCAGATCATCCTGCGCGCCATGAAGTGGCTCGGCCTGGACTGGGACGAGGGCGAGGGCGTCGGCGGCCCCTATGGCCCCTACAAGCAGACCGACCGTCTGGACATCTATCGCGAGGCGGCGGACAAGCTGGTGCGCGAGGGCAAGGCCTACCCCTGTTTCTGCACGCCCGAGAAGCTCGCGGCGGACAAGAAGGCCGCCCAGGAGCGCAACGACCCCTTCCAGGGCTATCAGCGCACCTGCCGCGACATCGACCCGGCCGAGGCCCAGCGCCGCATCGAGGCCGGCGAGCCTTATACCATCCGCATCAAGGTGCCGCTGGACCGCGGCGATGTCGTGATCCACGACGCGGTGCACGGCGAGGTCACGTTCAACGCGCGCGAGCTGGACGACTTCATCATCATCCGCTCGGACGGCACACCCACCTACAACTTCACGACCGTCGTGGACGACGCCATGATGGGCATCACCCACGTGATCCGCGGCGACGACCACCTGTCCAACACCCCGCGCCAGGTCATGGTGTACGAGGCGCTCGGCTATCCCACGCCGACCTTCGCCCACATCTCCATGATCCTGGGTCCCGACGGCAAGAAGCTTTCCAAGCGCCATGGCGCGACCTCCGTTGAGGAGTACCGCGACCAGGGCTACCTCTCCGACGCCTTCGTCAACTACCTGGCCCTGCTCGGCTGGGCGCCCGACGGCGAGACGACCATCGTCCCGCGCGACGTACTTGCCCGTGACTTCAGCCTGGACCACGTGAGCAAGAACCCCGCGACCTTCGACTTCAAGAAGCTCGACTGGATCCAGCAGCAGTACATGCAGGCCATGAGCGACGAGGACTTCGCGCGTGAGGTCCTGATCCCGCAGCTGCGCGCCGCCGGCGTCGAGGGCGACGAGCTCTCGCACGACGCGGCCTGGTACGGCCTGCTCGCTGGCGCGCTCAAGCCCCGCACCACCCTCATGCCCGAGGTCGTGGCCCAGTCCGCCTTCCTCTACACGGCAGACGACGAGCTCGCCTACGACGAGAAGGCCGTGAAAAAGTGGCTCGGCAAGGAGGGCGCCCGCACGGCTCTTGAGGCCGCCCGCGAGGCCATTGTCGGCGTGCCCGCCGACGCCTTCGCGCCCGAGGCGATCGAGGATGCGCTCGAGCCCCTGCCCGAGCGCCTCGGCATGGGCAAGGGCAAGGTCTTCCAGCCCGTGCGCGTCGCCTGCGTGGGCGGGGCCGCCTCCCCCGGCATCGGCGAGACGCTCACCCTGCTCGGCCGCGACCACGTGCTCGCCCGCATCGACCGCGCCCTGCCCCTCGCGCAGTAGGCCCTGAACCAACTGCCCCACGTGCACGACCCATTATTCCCGCCCTTCCAAAACCCGAGGGGCGGGTTTCTTTATGAAGCTAGATGCCGCTCGATATCGACAGCCTGCAGCCATCTCCGGAAAAGGAAAGTGCAGGAACGCGGCAAGGTGAACTTCCCCCCTGCATACCCTGCGTCCGCCTCGGCGAACTTGATTCCGTAGCGCACTTCGGGATACATATCGCTCGCAATAAGCGTGTTGAGCGATTTCGTACGGTTATTGGTGGCTTTTATCTCAACAGGGACAAGGTCGTCCCCTTTGCGCACGAAGAAATCCTCTTCGAGGGTCGAGTTCTCGCGCTTGTAGTAATAGAGACGGTATCCTTGTTTTACCAGAGCCTCACCGGCAGCGTTTTCCGCGAGACCACCGCGATAGACGCCGAGATTGTCATGCGAGCGAAGGTCGAGCTGTGCTTCCTCGTCCAACATTGACACCAAGAGGCCTGTGTCCGCGCAATACAGCTTGTACTTCCTCTCGTCATAGTTGCCCTTGAGGGGCAACGTCGCCGAATCCAGGCAGTAGCAGACGTTGACAATGCCCGCGTCGGCGAGCCATTCGACACAACCGCGGTAGTCTTTGTAGCGGGCACCGTTCTCTATCTTCGAAAGCTGAAACTTCTTGTTTTCCTTCGCCAGCTGAATGGGGATGTGGTCGAACACATTGATGATGCGAGCTTGATCGAGCCCCTGCGCGTATTTGCGCGCATCCTCACGATAGTCAGCCAGGAGCTGCCGCTGCAATTCAAGCGACTTCTCGAAGGTCCCCCGCTCCACATAGCCGCGTACAACAGCGGGCATACCGCCCAACACGCAGAAATCTAAATACGCACGATTAAGGACCCCGAGCATCAGCTCTCCCAAAGGCCTCATCTGGATGATCTGCCCGAGGATATCGGAAACGAAAGCGTCATCCCTGCCAACTGCCCAGAGAAACTCCTCGAAGTCCATCGAACGCATGGTGTAGTCGGTCTTGTAGCCGACGCTGACGCTCTGGATAGCCGCATAGTTGACGCCAAGCATCGACCCGCTACAGATCACGTCGAAGCGCCCGTCTATCTTGAAGAATTTCAATGCTGTCGCGATTTCCGGGAAGTCCTGCACCTCATCGAAGAAAATGAGAGTCTTGTGGGCCTCAAAACTCATGGTCGTGTCAAGGAGGCTCATGGACCGAACGATACTTTCGACGGAATACCCGTCACGCGTGATCATCTTGAAGTCAGGTCGTTCGACGAAATTGACGTAGATGACACTTTGATAATTGTCCTTTGCGAAGCACAGGATCGACTCCGTCTTGCCTACCTGGCGCGGCCCCCGTACAATCAGCGGCAGATGTTCTGGGTCGTCCTTCCATTGGGAGAGATAGTCATCGATCTTTCTCTTCAAATAGGTCATCTGAAGACCTCCAACCGCGTCCCTCAGACATTTTTATGAGCCTATAATAGCTCTGCTATTACACTTTTATGAGCCAGTTATCGTCACTTAGTCACACTTTCATGAACTTATAAATACTAAGGAGCAGCCGTGCGTACATCCGCCTTTGAGATTCTCGGCCCCGTGATGGTGGGCCCCTCGTCCTCGCACACGGCAGGCGCCCTGCGCATCGCGCTGGTCGCCCGCTCGCTGGGGCCCTATCCTATGGCGCGCGTGGAGTTCACGCTCTACAACTCCTTCGCGCGCACCTATCGTGGCCACGGCTCCGACCGAGCGCTGGTCGCGGGCATCCTCGGCCTCTCGCCCGACGACGAGCGGGTCCGCGACTCGTTCGAGCTCGCTCGCGAGGCAGGCCTCGATTTCACCTTCGTCCCTGCCCCTGACGAAGCCGGCGCGGGCAGGCATCCCAACACGGTCCGCATCGACATGGTCGGCGCGGACGGCCGCGAGGTCTCCGTGACGGGCGAGTCGCTCGGCGGCGGGCGGGTGCGCATCTGCGCCGTCAACGACGTGGAGGTCGAACTCACGGGCGACTACCCCACCCTCTTCATCACCCATCCCGATCAGCCCGGCGCCCTCGCCCAGATCACGGGCATCCTTTCGGCTTCCGGCGTCAACATCGCCACGATCAACACCTTCCGCGAGCGTCGCGGCGGCACCGCCTACACCGTCGTCGAGAGCGACGAGCGCGTGCCCGACTTCACGCTCGAGCTGCTCGATAGCCAACTCCTAGTCGAGCAGGCCACGCGCGTCGACGTGCCCGGCGCGGCGAACATCACGCCGGACACCACGCTCGGACTCGATTTCAACACGGGTGCGGACCTCCTCGCCCTCTGTAGCAAAGAAGGGCTCTCCATCGGCGCGCTCATGCGACGGCGCGAGATTGAGCTGCTCGGAGATGAGCGCCTTGTCGATAGCCGGATGAATCGCGTGCTCGAGGTCATGCGCGCCGAGACAAGCGAGCCCCTCGAGCATCCGCGACCGTCTTTGGGCGGGCTGATCGGCGGTCAAGCCCAAGCGGTTGCTCAGGGAGACGCCCGTCTCCGCACGTCGCTCATGGGCGAGACGCTCACGCGCGCCGCCGCCTACAGCATGGCCACGCTCGAGCGGTCGGCCTCCATGGGCGTGATCGTTGCCGCACCGACCGCGGGCTCGGCGGGCGTCGTGCCTGGTGCCGTACTCTCGGTCGCCGAGGCGCTGGACGCCACGGATACCCAGGTCTGCGAGGCGCTCTGGTGTGCCGCGGCCGTCGGTGCCATCCTCGCGCGCAACGCGTCAGTCGCCGGCGCCGAGGGCGGCTGCCAGGCCGAGGTCGGCACCGCCGCCGCCATGGCTGCCGCCGCGGTTGCCCAGCTCTGCGGGACCTCCCCTGTCGTCGCGCTCTCCGCCGCGTCGACCGCCATCGGCAACCTGCTCGGTCTCGTCTGCGACCCCGTGCGCGGGCTGGTGGAGTACCCCTGCCAGAACCGCAACGTGATCGGCGTAGCCGCCGCGCTCAGCTCGGCCCAGCTCGCCCTTTCGGGCATTCTCGACCCGCTGCCCTTCGACGAGGTCGTGGCCGCGATGGGCGCGGTCGGGCGCTCGCTTCCCGTGACCCTGCGCGAGACGGCGCTTGGCGGCCTTGCTGCCGCCCCCTCCGCCGCCACGGCTCGTTCTCGCTGCGAGACCTGCACCCTCTGTGGCTGATTGTCTCTGCCGCTCTCAATGCCGTCGCAGTATTGATATCAGATAGCTGCACCGCCAGATTCCGGGAGCGTTGTTGCTGCATTCAACCTGCCTTGCAGCAGAAATGCCTTCAGATATCGGCACCGCCGGTTCTTGGGAGCGTTTTTGTTGCATCAGGCCCACCTAGTACCAGAAACACTTTCAGATTCCGGCGCCACTCCCCGCCCGACCTGCCTACTGCTCGGCGCCGCCATCCTTATGCGCGTCCTTGTTATCCACGTCCTTGTGCTGGGCGCGGGCGCGGAGGGCCTTAAGATCGACGGACGCGACGCCGCGGCGCTTGTTGCCACGGGAGCGTGCTGTTTTCACGCCTTTCTTGCCGACGGCGGTGACGGCGCTGCGGACGGTCGCCGCGCTGGGCCGGACGGCCGGCGCACCGGAGCGGACGGTCGCCGCGCCGGACTCGCGGCGCGTCAGCCGCATCCAGCGATGATAGAGGCTGACGCCCGAGGTGGAGCGCAGGCCGAGCAGCGGCGCCGCAAAGCGGTCCGTAGAAGAGGGCAAAGCCACCCTCTGCGCCGCCCGTGCCGCCGGGCAGCGGCACCGCGGAGGCCACCATCTGCACCATGGAGCCGGCGGCCAGGCACTCGAGGAAGTCGGCGTCGCGACCGAAGGCGTGAAGCACGAACCAGGGGATCATATAGAGGCAGGCCAGCTGCGCCATCGTCACCACAAGCGTCAGGCCCATCGACGGCAGGTCGGCGGCGGCGCGCTTGAAGGCGTCGGCGAACTCCTGCACCTGGACGTTGACAACCTCGGTCCAGTGCTCGGTGTCCTTGAGCCAGTGACGGCGGTCGGCGAAGTGGATCGCGGAATTGCCCACGCGGCGGACGAAGCCGGGGCACAGGCACACCACGAAAAGGCCGATCAGCTCGAGCAGGTGGACGCCGAAGACCACCAGGTTGAGGAAGACGATGTCGCCGTAGCTCTCGAGGAAGAAGCCGAACTTGGCGACCAGCATAATCGCGGCGAAGAGCACGACACCGAACTGGAACATGATGAAGCGCGTGAACTGCGTGGCGCTGGCCTCGCCGGGATCGAGGCCCGTGCGGGTCAGGCGGACGATCTGGCTGGGGACCGCGCCCGCCATCATGGGCGTGAGGTTGCCGAAGAAGACGCCCGACGCCTCGACGCTC
>OMXZ01000020.1 GCA_900315165.1 uncultured Actinomycetes bacterium
TGATAGCACGGAACCAGAGGCAGATGAGGAAGGCGGCGTAGGCGGGGCAAACGGACGTACTGGCGATTAGGAATTTACACACCATTTCGGACTTGACTGACCGATGACTATGTGTCGTCCGCTTCGTATCCGCTCGGGTCCATGTGCGCGGGCATCCTGGCCAATTACCGCAACTTCTACTCGCTCGTCTTGAGCGATTTCAGACGGCTCTGGCTCGCCCTTCTCGCCGTCACCGCCATCGCCTTCCTCGTCGCAGTCGCCTGTCGGACGGAGAGGAAGATATTGCCGTCTGTGGCTCTTGCGGCAGCTCTTCTTGCCGTGTCCAGCGTCGCCGCCATCGGGCTCTATGTCGTGCTCGAGAAGCCGCTCCTGGCGCCGCGAGCCATGTATCCCATTGGCGCCCTGCTTGCGCTCGTCAACCTCTTCATTTTCGGTGCCGGAAAGCCGCTGCCGATCGGCAAGCTTACTTGTTCGTATCTGTCAGTCTGCTTCTTTGTCTTTGCCTTCACATATGGCAACGCGCTGGCACAGCAGTGGGACTACACAGCGTTCAGGATGCAGTGTGCGGTGGACGACCTGCAGGACGTCCCCAGCATGAGTACTGACAATACAAAGACAATCCAAGTTGCGGGCAGCATTGGGATGTCGCCCGTCGTCGAACGCGTCTCGGGGACTTATGGCGTCTTGGGCCGGCTCGTACCCGCAACGTTCGACGGGAGCGGTTGGATATGGACGACCTATTATTTCTATTACTATCTCAAACTCCCCAATATCCAGGTTGATCAGAACGTCGATTTGCGTGAGATGGATCTCCCCATGCTGTCGGATGGCCCATATCAGACGATCTACGGGGATGACACGCACGTGCTCATTGTGTTGAAATGAAGGAAAATATTTGATGGCTGAGTACGCGATCGACGCCCTCATGGATGACACGGCCCAGGCCCAGTACGGCTTCATCGCCGCGCCTGACGCTCCCCCGAAACGCGCATCTCGGCGTAATCAATCTTTTTCCGAACGGATTCTTTGACCGCGGGCTTCTGATAATCCGCAATTCCGAGTACGGTCGCTCAAGGGGGGACATCGAGGAATGCCCCCGCGGTGCTAATCGCTACGAATACTCAGGCGCGGACGACAACGTGGCTGCCAACCTGTCTAATAAATACCTGGAGCGGATTGCAGAGATGGTCGCCCCGAGATGGGAGAAGATCGGAGGGTCGTCATCGGAGCGCGACCCAGTCGTCAGAGGCCAATCCTTGTCGGCGGCGGCCATGATTTTGCTTGCGTACGCTTCACGGGACGGCGAAATGCATTTGATTGGAACCATGTCGGGGACTACTCTCACGGCCGGCGGGCAGGAATTCATTCGGAGTCAGGAGGGGCGAGAGATTGCACTATGGGAAGGTGCGGTCGATGAGCTCGAAAGGCTTGGACTCATCAAGAGCGCCGACTCAAAGGGTGAGGCTTACAAGTTGACCTCTAACGGATACGCGGTTGCGGATGTTGTGATTGGCGAGAACAAGATAGATTTGGGTAGGTCTCCAGCTGAATATTTTGATGACTAGTGTTTTGTTAGACGCCCCCGGCCATGATGTATGACGAGCTTTACTCACGTGAGGATCTTGACCGCATATGCTCCGAGGAGGCCGTACAACAGCAGGTTTCATCCTGAACCGGTCATGTTGTGAGTGGTGCATCATGGGTATCTGCCGGTAAGGATTGCTTCGTATTGAAACAGAGGAACGGTATCCTATGACAAAGACGCATTGTAGTTGGTGTCTATGTCTGATTGTCTACTGGAGGAGCGGTCTTGAAAAGGACCACGATTGTTACCGCGAAGATTCTCGACTGCTACGCGGAGCTTATTGAACGCGGCGTAAAGCATTATGAAGTGCGCGCGGATTCACTCGAGGGCATAGATGCGATTCATCTCATTAGCGCCGAGACGGGTAAGGGCCTCGGTACCTACGAGGTGTGGCGTACGTTGCGCTTTGGCAGGGACGAAGATGAGAGGGTAATGACGCTTGCTAAAACGTCAGCGGATCAGTTCTACGGCCTATTCCCGAGGCCCGAGCAAGGCGGGCCAGATACGCTCTGGGCTGCTGAGCTGGGTAGGAAAGTCGATCCGGAAGCACTCATCGGCGATATGGATGCGGTGGCAAGAAAATGAAGGCGATGCTTTCAATCAAACCGGAGTATGTCGAACGCATTTTGAGCGGTGAGAAGACCTACGAGTATCGGCGCAAAGCCTTTCGTAAAAAAGACGTCGATGCCATCGTCATCTATTGCACTCGCCCTAGGTGTGCTGTGGTCGGCGAGGCGACGGTGGAGGGAATCCTGACGTCCTCGCCCGAGGACCTTTGGGCAAAAACCAGCAAGTCAGGCGGCATCGACCGAGAAAGCTTCATGAAATACTTTGATGGTGCAGACACCGCATACGCGATTAAGCTCGGCAAGGTGTCTGCATTCGATGCACCGCGCCCTCTTTCGGACTATGCGCCGAAAGTGAAGCGTGCGCCGCAGTCTTTTGTATACGTGGATTAGACGAGGCGCCTACCTCGCGATTGTCATTATCGCTCGAAAGCGCTCGTCTGACAGCTTGCCGATTGTTTGGGGTGCGCCCAAGCCGATTCCGCGCATTTCCGCAAGGGTGACGGGGTGGTCCTCAAAATAGCGGATGAGATCGAAGCTGATGATGAGCAGACCCTTCTCCGCGCCATATACGAGGTCCTTGATAGTCTGAGGATCATAGACCGTTCGGCGTTTTGTGATGGCGACTATCTCTTCCACATCCGTGGACCTCATGGCGCCCACGACTATGCCTATGGTGTCGATAGCCCGTCTGTCGGTCGTTCGATAGAACAGGAGCAGATCCCCTACGTTTGGCGCTGTAATGATGGAGCGGGAAAGATACGCCTTCTTGATCGTATTGCCTTCGGCATTATAAAATTCTGAATAATCGCCGAAGAGCGTTCCCCTTGTATTCGAAATATCGGGGAAGAGGCGCTCATGCCATTGGGGAGCAATCGGGACGATGTATTTGCCGACTCCTTCACCAGCTCGGTAGCTCGGGTAAAAACGCCTTATAAATTCAGCGCTGTCTAATGAGGAGTCCTCATCGCTTTGTGGCTTCATGTATTTCAAGTACACAGCATCCCGACCATAATTGCCAGCCTTGTCGAAACCGAACTCGTGGCCAAGGTCGACAAGGCTGGTCTGCCGCGTCTCATCAGTGGTGAAGTACACGGCTGTGTGGCCGTTCTTCTGTGCATAGCGGAAAGCGCAATACAGCAGGCGCTCGCCCATTTTATATCCACGTGCGGACTCATCGACCTTGAAGGTGCAAAGTTTCAAGGTCTTGCCTGGTAGGGTCAAGCCATTATCTGTAATCACTCCATCTTGCTCATCTTTGTAAATACAAAGAGCCGCAAGCCTATCGTTCCTGCTTATCGTCCAGCACTTTCGCTGGGTCTCACAACATCTGTTATTAAACCAGTCATTGAAACCGCCGTAGGATTCACGCAGCGAATCGAAGAACGGGTCGTTCAAATCAAGTTCGTAACAAAAGGGATTTTTTACCGCGGCGAGCTTAACGGGCTTTGGCCCATTGGGTAGTATTTCTCCGAACTCATCAAGCCTGAGCGTGCGATCCCTCAGGCCAGATTGCGTGGCTTTATCAAGAATCCCCTTATCGTTGGTGACAAGAAAACTTACCGCATGCCTCTCTACACAGAGGAGGAGCGCATTGTCGATGAAGTCGTTCCTGCTGGAGCATTTCCAATTGCGCTCATTAAATTTGGCGACCGTGGGCTCCGGAGGGTTCTCGATTCTGTTGAACTGTTCAATCCGTGAGAGCAACAGGTCCCGACGCTTCTCATTTTCGTCGTGGCCAATATCCTCGAGCTGAAGATCATGAATAAAAAATTCAACAACACCATGCGAACGTCGCAGCACGTCTGCGGCTATATCGGGGAGGGGGTGGCCAGTGTCTTCCATGTCCATGATGACATTCGTGTCCAGAAGTGCTGTAAGCAACTGCCCTCCTCATGCTGGTTAACGCCGCGCCATCCCATGATAAAGCACTTTTCTGAGCCGTTTTCGACAATCTGTCCCATGCGGGTATAGCGCCTCGGCGCTGCGTGTCATCATTGCATTATTAAATGATCTGTCAGGCGGTAGGAGGCTTTATGAACGATTTTGATCCCAATGTGATGCTCGCCGAGCTTGGCGTTTCCCTGGCGCAACTCGCCGCAAATGGAATTGCAACCGCTGTGGCGAGTAAGGCTCAAGCGATCAAGGACTCCAAAGATGCCGACAAAGTCCGAAGCACATATGAGGAGATTGTGAGTCAGCTCTTGCAGGAGAGAGCCGAGGCGGTGCAGATCGCCCAAGCATATAAGGAGGAGCTCGACCGTGTAAAGATAAGCGATGAGGACATCGAAGCGTTGAACCAAACCGTTGGCCGCGTCTTAGGTCTCCTGCGCGAATGGTCGCTCATAGACAAACCTGACGAAGACGATGGGCCCGATGCTTTCGATGCGATGAAGGAGTTGCTGAACGCAGATACGTTGAGAACCATGCAGCTACTCGGCTTCAACTATAAGGCCGCGATAGGAGAGCCGCTGACCAATCTCTGCGCGAGCAAGATTGCTGAGCTTGGCAAGAAGAATGGCGATCAGGCCGCCAGGCAACGTCGCGGGAAGTAGGTTGAGTGGCTGCCTCTAGCGTGAAGACCAATGAGTTCGATGGGGGGATGCTCCGCCATGGATGTAATTGATCCTAAGCTGCTTGAGAGTGCAAAGGCTTACTTCAGGTACGTAGTCGTCGACCCGAGCGGAGACTGGCTCTCCTGGTGGCATTGCCATAGGGCTTTCTGCGGCTTCATGGATGCACATACGTCTGGAGGGCGCGTCGATGCCGATGCGCTCGACGCCATGGCGCTCAACCTTGCCTTCTATTTGGCGAGCTGGGGATGTACCGCGGGTCTTCCTTCCTGACGCGCAAGGACTACACGGTCCATGCTGGGGCCATCGTGATTCTCTTGGGGTACCGAGACCTCAAGAGGCTTCCAGTCGCGGGCCTTCGTGACGAGGAGATTCGGAACAGGGTTATCAAGCTCGGGGACGCTCTCAAGGAGCACTACGATGGCGTCGCCGCGGATGTGAGCAGCCGGTCCGCTGCCAAGGTCATGCTCGGAACGCTCGCCTGTTGTCCGGCGTACGACCGGTACTTCATGGTTTGCGAGCGGGAGCTCGGCGTGAAGAAACGGGGATTCGGCGGGAGGTCGCTCGCCGATCTGGGCGAGATATGTGATCAGAATGCGGATGCGCTGGCGGGCTTCCGCGAGTCGCTCGGGGGCACCGCCGGCCACCGCTGTCCCGACATGAAGGCCCTCGACCTTCTTCTCTGGTACATCGGTTGGCGTCGCACAGCATAACGTGCCCTGTGCAAACCGACTGCCCGCGATGACCGTGTCCTGCCTCGACAGTACAATAAAGGCGGCAAGAAGATCGCTGGTGGGAGGTGAGCACGCGATGAGGGTCAGTCCAAACCCAGAGGTCCTGACATGGGCCATAAGACGATGCGGCGAGGACGCCGGATCTCTCGTGCGAGCGTTCCCAAAATTGGAAGACTGGATATCCGGCGAGAGCCAGCCGACGCTCAAGCAGGCGGAGAGCTTCGCCCGGCGTACGCATGTCAGCCTGGATCTCCTCTTCGCGAACAGCGTCCCCGAGCTCGGCCTCCAGATAGCCGACTTCAGGACCCTGGGAGGCACGAGGGCCGAACCGAGCCCGGAGCTCTATGACACGGTCAACCAGATGATGTACCGGCAGGATTGGATGCGCTCCTACTTTTTGGAGGAGGGACACGACCCGGTTCCCATCGTAGGCGCATTCGGCGATTCGCATGGCGGCGGGAGCGACGCCGAGGTTGCGGATGCAATAAAAGGGTGGCTGAGCCTCGAGGGGGACTGGGCCTTCTCCCTGCCCGACTCCCAGGCGGCGCTGAGGTGCCTGCGGGATGCGGCGGAGGCCAAGCGCGTCTCTGTCGTCATCAACGGAATCGTGGGGGACAATACGCACCGCCCCCTCTCCGTGTCGGAGTTTCGCGGCTTCGTGCTCTCCGACAGCGCCGCACCGCTGATTTTCATCAACGGACGCGATGCGAAGGCGGCCCAGATATTCACGCTTGCACACGAGCTTGCACACCTCGCCTTCGCCAAGACCGGCGTGGTGGCGCCGGAGGCAGAGACCGCAGACGAGGGGCTGGCTTTGGAACGCAGATGCGACTCCATTGCCGCCGAGCTCCTAATGCCGGGGGAGCTGTTTGCTGACACCTGGCACGGGGGCGGTCGCGACGGCGGGTACGCGCGCTGCCTCCGCGCTGCGAAAGCCTTCAAGACGAGCGTGCCGGCGTGTGCGCGGCGGGCGGTCGGGCTGGGGCTTATGGGCTGGCCGGAGCATAGGTCGGTCATCGACCAGCACCTCCAGCGAAACGGTTCGTCTCGCGCGAGCGGCGGCGGTAATTATTACCACACAAAGGGATACCGCCTGGGCGCGGTTTTTAGCGACGCGGTCCTGACGGCGCTCAAGTCCAACGCCATCACCTATGTCGAGGCCTTCCGGCTCACGGGCCTTGGCCCAAAGACCTTCGATGCCTATTTCGAGGGGGCTGTCTGATGGCCGGGGCACGCTTCATCATCGACACAAACACCCTCATCGAGGCATACCGCCGCGAGTACGGATTTGACATCTGCCCGGGCTATTGGGATCTCATGGGCAAGGCCTTCTCGGCTGGGATTGTCGTAAGCCACGACAAGGTCAGAAAGGAAATACTAAGGTCGGGCGATGCGCTCTCCCAATGGGTGGGCAAACTGGATAAGGCCTACTTCCCCAAGGAGGATGATGCCGAGTTCGTCGTGTGGCAGCAGCTCTGCTCCTGGGCGCGCTCGCGCGGATATACCGAGGCGGCTGTAGCGCAATTTTCTGATATGGACTATGCCGACCCCTGGGTATGCGCCAAGGCAAAGGTCCTGGGCCTGACACTTGTGACACAGGAGGTTTCCGCTCCGCTGGCGAGGAGGAACGTCAAGCTTCCAGATGCCTGCACGAGTATTGGCGTGCCCTACTGTGACATGTTCACAATGCTCCGCGAGCTCAAGGCGAGCTTTGTGCTCACCGACGGGCATCGGTTCTGACGGGCGCCGGCTAATGCGACTTATGGCTAGTCCCCCCGGAAGAGGTCGCGGGTGTAGACCTTTGCCTGCACGTTGTCCAAGCGGGCGTCGTAGCGGTTGGCGATGATGCACTGGCTGCGGCGCTTGAACTCGGCCAGGTCGTCCGCACCCCCGTACCCGTGGGTTGGCAATAGGGTTGCTGCTTGATAGGGTGATGTCGTCTACATACAGCGATAACAAGCAGTCGTGCCGCTCGGCGATTGCATGGAGCTCATCAAACATGTTCCTATATGCGAAGTAGGATACAAGCTGACTGCAAGGGCTACCGGTGGGGATGCAGCAGTCATTGGTCACGGGGTTCCGATGGGTGGTGAGGTCGGATAGAATCGCTGCCACATCGGGTGCAGCATCGGACTTGAACCCTCCCTGGCCGCACTGCGATAGAACGCTCGTCTTCTCCTATACCATTATGATATTTGATGGATGGACTAAGGGGCACAATAATCCCGGGGATGGTCGGATGTTATTTTACTGCCTGGGGAGGTTACATTGCCGCAGACCTGCTGGCTGATTTTGTATATAGCGTTCGGATGCGCGGCTGTCCCGATCGTGCGGCGATATGGGCCGCTGAGCATCGGGAACTATGCGCTCGAAAGCCAGTACGACAGCGACAACGGCCGTGCCAACGTGATGTATCGGATGCTGTCACCGGTTGTGGTTTGCTCCGCGTTTATTCTGCTGGCGAGTGCGCTGGCAACCGTGTTCGGCCTTCCGCTGGCGGCGGACAGCTGGGTATCGGTCCTCGCATACTGGCTAGCGATGCTTGTCGTCAAACTGTGCAATCGCACGATGACGCAGCCAGTCTTGGCTTTTGTTGCCGAAGCTGTCGCTTCGTGCACTGTTGCCGCCTTGTTCGGGGCGTACGTGGTTGGACCACTGGCGCAAGGAGAGACGGACGTACTCAATTCGTCTGGTATAGCGCTGGAGGTGGAGGTCGCGTTTTTCGGGGTGTTGGCCCAAGCGATTTCCGCTGCGATAGTCAGGCGCCAGTACCATATCGACATCAGCAGTGCGTCGGAGCCGTCGCTTGGTTATTGCGTTGGCTATTTCGGAGCGTATGTAAGTGAGAGTAAGCTCTTCGGCTATGAGCGGAAATATGCCAAACTGCTGCCGCCGCGCTACAGACAAGACACCCTGCTACGAAGCATCTTCTTCACCGTGATGTCCATCGAGGACTACAACCGGCCGGCTGCCTACCGTATCCTGGAGCGGGTGGCGTGCAAGTTTGGCATGGCCAAGACAACGGGGATCATGCAGCAGCGGTCGGACGAACCCCTCTCAGACGAGGAGAGCGTCACGCTTGCCGCGGGTTATGTCGGGCGCATGTGGGATGCGTTCCTGCGGGCGTTCGCGAGGTCGGGGAAGGGTGGCTACGGTCCGTCGGCCATCAGGTTCGGGCGCGACTGGTACGAGTGCGACTATGAGGAGGTCAAAGAAGCCCTCTTGGAGTTCGGAGCCGACCTGTATGGTGACTACTGCGGGAGCAGGGTTCTGGACGTGCGGCCTGTCCTGGAGCGTGTGATCGCCTTCGAGGAGGGGTATAGCTACGGGCTATTGCCTAGCACCGTCTTGGCCGTGGGGGAGATCTGCGCTCGTGAGACGAATTGGCTTGGCGATGGGGAATTCTACTGGGCCAATGGTCACGAGGTTGCAGCCGCCGACGCGAGCAAGATCGAGGAGAGCAAACGACATCTCATTTCGCTTGAACATGCAGCGGGCGCAGAGGTTGGTGATATGTGTGACGCAATCAGGGCTGGCGGTGGCGTTGTCCTGAGCGTCAAGCACGTCGACGGAGTGTTGGCCGAGGTAGCCTTCTCGGGCGATGTGCTGCCTCCGCTGGGCAAGTGGAGGCTAGTGGGCAGCGGCTCAAGCCGATAGGCTTTCGCGCGGAATCATAACAAGCCGCGGACTAAATCCCGAAAATTGAGGTGGAGGGCAGAAGTGAACCGCTTAATTGAGATGGGCGCATGATGGATCGACGGCCGTTGTCTGACTACTACAGCGTCATGCCATGGGAGTGGCATCAGCTCAGAAGTGCGCGTTGCTTAGACCTTGTGCCTGCGGTGGCCAAGGCCGCTCCGCTGAATGGTAGGCCGTTTGGCGGCTTCGCGATAGGGGGTGATCTCAAAGGGGTCGTAACCCCTGCGCCTGGGGTCATCGAGGAGACGGACGAAAAGATATCGCCGGAACAGCTCCGCGCGCTTGTGAGCTTTGCGGAAAATTATGGAGCCGCCATCTGGTCTCTCTATCTCTTTGCAGAGTTCCAGGCGGCATACGATCAACTCTTCGAGCGGTACGACCTTTCCCGTGACGGGGTTGTGCCGATAGAAAAAGACCGGGCATTTGTCATGCACGCAGACATCGCCATGAGCTTCGACAACATCATTGTCACAGGGCACAGATATGTAGCAGGTGTCGAAGGGGTGTTGCCTGGGAACAGCAGCGTGCTGAAAAGATGGAAGGCTCAGACCTCGCGCATGTTTGACCGTGACCTCGCGTATGCGTTTTGTGAGAGGTGCAGAAACTGCATAGAACACGGCATCATGCTTGTGAGCGTCGTGAACTGGAATGAGCATCGGAATCAAGCCGGCCTAGCAATCAACCTCGACGCAGGGATCTTGGATAAAGAGGGAGTTCGGGGTGAGGTAATACGCAAGAGATTGTTGGAATTCCGTGACGGGCGGTTAAGGCAGGGCAAGCAGCCCTGGCTGTCGGTGGCAAGTGTGCTGAGACAGTGGAAGTCCTGCCTTTGTGAGCTTCAGCTGTACTTGTTGAGCCTTCTGTCTGATTCGCTGCAGGAAAATCTCCTCCCAGGAACATGTGCGAACCTTGTGGAGCGGTACGACTGCCTCGTATGGCATTGCGCCGGAACCGCGGCAAACGACAAGGGCGACCTCACCTACCCCATTGACAGGCTCTACGATTTTCCGCCGGCTGATTACACAAGCCTTCTCCAGGATGCCGCGCACGGGATTCTGGAATGGTCCGATTTATCCGGAGAAGCTCATGACTCACTTCGGCGGGGGATTTGCTCATGGAGCGATTGTTGATCGAACCTTCGTCCATAAGACCTCCGACTTCGTTCGAGGATGGCCGACGGAGTGATTACCGACCCTGAAGCTCACGGCTTCACGAGAGGGAGGGGCTCTACTCCTTTCAACGCTGGTTCCTCGAGACGAACATAAGGCAGTCGAGGGCGCCGAGGGGCTTAGGAACGCGCTCGTCTACTATGACTTCTGTGCTCTCCAGTAAGTGGTATAAAGTTCGACGTCCGGAAGCCCGTTTTGACCCTCAGCCGACTTTCGGCTGAGGGTTTCCTGACTCTCGGGAATGGAATTCGTTACGACTTGGCGGGTCCGAGAACTTCCTTCATGGCCGGATGGCTGTTTGAGCATCCCCTGCGTTATCATGAACCGGGCGTACATTTGAGTGACTGTCTCTCGTGTGAAGAAGCGGGGCCTCGGCGAGAGGTCGCTCGCCGACCTGGGGCGGATATGCGACCGGAATGCGGATGCGCTGGCGGGCTTCCGCGAGTCGCTCAGGGGCGTCGCCGGCCACTGCTGTCCCGATATTAAGGCCTCGATCTCCTTCTCTGGCATATCGGCTGGCAAACTCCCGGCTCAATATCCGAGACCAAATGAGCGGGCTAATACCGAGATTGGTGGAAGCGTCCATCTCATGATTGACGCAGCCCGGTCTCTCCGCGGTGTAAAGTGGCTGGCTAAGTGAGACACGGATTTCCCTGCGCGGCTGAACGTCTCCCTTTCATTGGGGGAGCGCAGCCTCAGGTCGGCATGGGCTTGAGGAGAAGCGGAGCCAGACGTTCTCACAGTGGCTCAAAATTATGCTTACAATATGTTGATGGGCTGACTAATGTGTGATATAAGTCAACTAAGGGGGTACCCTTTGGACAACCGATACGTGCTCGTACGACAGGAAGTTGGGAAGGATGGGCGCTCCGCATTGGTCCTGGGCAAGGTCGGCAAGGGCAACACATTCCTCGATGACCTTTCCGAGGATCCCAAGACCCGCTCTGTCGCAAGGAATGTTGTCACGTACATAGACAGGGTCATCAAGGGCGGCACACGATGGGCAATCGCAACGAGAACTCTAAAACACGTGGACTCCGGGCCAAGCAAGAACGACACCTGGGAGCTGAGGGCGGTATCCAGGTCAAACGACAGGGTCATGACATACATCCATGACGACGAGAGACAGACGCCCGTATTCCTGTTCTACTTTGTGGGGCATTCAAGTAGGGGCGGCAAGATCAGCAAAGAGGACAAGAAGCGCGGCTTGGAACTAGCGCTTATCGCGAGAAAACTCATGCTCGCGGAGGAAGGGAGAAGCGATGATTAGAGAGGGCAAGAGCCTCGCGGGGCTCTTCGACGAGGCTCCGACCGCAGAGCAGCTTGAGACCGAGCACAAGCTCGACATCTCCATCGCGGTCTACAGGCGCATGGAAGAGCTCGGAATGAATCAGAACGACCTCGCGGAGAGGATGGGCGTCGATCGGAGCCAGGTGTCGCGCATTCTTAAGGGCAAGATGAACATCACGCTCCGCACCATTGCGCGTCTCGAGGAGGCGCTTGGCTTTCGCCTCGACGCCGGCTTCCAGGGCGAGGAGAAGTCAAAGGCTGCTATTACGATCGACCTCGGTTCTCGCCCCATCGCATCGCCCAGGAGGCAGCGGCGGAAAAACGCGATCACCGTCAAGCCGCCAAAGGCCCCGACCTCGTCGGGGGTCAATATCGTCTACCTCCTGGATAGGGAGGCGGTCGCCCTATGAGCATGCGAAGCCCCATTGCTCCGGTGATGCTCGATTCCGTCGACGTGGTCTCCAGTGAATCGATGGTCCTCCCGGATCTGCCCGAGAATTCCGGCCTCGGCCTCTCGGTCGACTTCGACAACGATGGGCTGGACCTGACCTACGACGAGGAATGGGAAGTCTACGAGATGGATGTCCCCCTCACCGTGGAATGCAATCTCACGGATGAGAAGGACCGCGAGGACGTGAGCGCCAGGTTCAAGGTCACGGTCGTGGCATCGCTGTCGGTCTCCGAATCGCTCTTCGACGGAATCGACGAGGGAGACCGCGGCGACCTGGCTTTCGACTACCTCCGCATGAACGGGGTCTCGATGGCCTATGGGCACGCAAGGGCCTTCATCATGGCCGTGTCGGCAATGTCCCCGACTGGCAGGGTCACGATCCCGCCGGTGCTGTCCTGCGAGCTCATCGAGGCGACGGTTGACGAGGCCGACTCATAAGGGTAGATAATAGGATTTTCCTGCGTGGCTGAACGTCTCCCCCTCATTGGGGGAGCACAGCCTCGGGTCCTTCATTCTGCATCCCCTGCTCGGCCCGGACAGCATCACTTGGTGCACTGGCACAAGGTGTGGTGCGCCCGCTGGCCACGGTATGATAATTTCGCGTCTCTCTGTTAGACCAGAATTTACGTGGCCCCTCCTCACGCCCCCCTCCGGCGCCTCGCCCTCCCAGAAGTCCCAGAAGGCTGCGGGGCCTCTATCGCCGCCCTGCGCGTCAGCTCGTAGTGACCCCTGACCTGGTCGGTCGCGATCCTCTCCTCGCACGAGGCGCCCACTCCTGGAGTGGCTTCTTCGGAGCCTCGCCCACACTGGAGGAGGAGCACTCTCCTTCCGCCGTGAGGCTTTCCTTGCCTATATCCGAGGGGGCAGATGCAACGGCTCGGGGCGGCAGCAGAAATCGAGGCCTCACTGCCGACGAGCTCCTGGCCGCCCTCGCCAACCACCCAGAAGGTATGACGCCAAAGAACATCCAGGAGCTTACGGGTGTCTCGGAGAGGGTCGCGCAGAAGCGCCTCAAGGCACTGTACGACGATGGGAAGCTCTCAAGGGAGAAAGACGCTCGGTCTTGGCGCTGCAGGGTCGGGTCCCTGCGGTAGATATGACGAACGTTCGCCGAGGACGGCGAATGTTCGGCTTCCTCGGCGAACGTTCGGAGTCGGTCGGATACGATATATCTAATTACAAATGACGCGTTTGACATAGGAAAAAATACTGATGGCTGACACACAGGACCACCAGCGCTCCGCCTACATCTGGAACACGGCGGGCTCCATGCTCAACGCCTTCCAGAGCGTCATCATGCTCATGGTGCTCACGCGCGTGTGCGACATGGCCACGGCGGGCGTCTTCACCCTTGCCTACGCCAACGCCAACCTCTTCCTCAACATGGGCAGCTACGGCATGCGCAACTTCCAGGCGTCCGACGTGCGGCCCACGTACGGCTTTCGCGCCTACGGCCGCTCGCGCCTGATCACCTGCGTCGCCATGGTCGCCTGCTCCTTTGCCTACCTGGCCTGGTCCGCAGCCTCCGTGGGCTACCCCGCGGGCAAGGTCGCCGCCGTCGCGCTCATGACCCTCTTCAAGGGCGTGGACTCCGTGGAGGACGTCTTCGACGGCAACTTCCAGCAGCGGGGCCGCCTCGACATCGCGGGCCGGCTCATGACGGCGCGCGTGGGGTCGAGCATCCTCGTCTTCGCGGGCGCGGTGGTCGCGACGCGCGACCTCGTGCTGGCCACGGGGGTCGCCTTCGCCTGGACGCTCGCCTTCCTGCTCGCGGGGCTCGCCGCGATCCGCCGGCGGCACGGCCTGCCCGCGCGCTGCGGGGACGCGCCGGAGCAGTCCCCCTGGAGGCTCCTGCGGGAGTGCCTGCCCCTCTTCCTGGCGGCCTTCCTGCTCTTCTACGTGGGCAACGCGCCAAAGTACGCGATCGACGCCCTCATGGACGACACGGCCCAGGCCCAGTACGGCTTCATCGCCATGCCCGTCTTCGTCGTGGGGCTGCTCGCGCAGTTCGTGTACATGCCCATGGTGGAGCCGCTCTCGCAGCTGTGGAATAGCGGGGACCGCAAGGCCTTCGTCGCCGGCTTCGGAAAGCAGGTCCTGATCGTCGCGGGCATCACCGCCGTCTGCGTGGCCGGGGCGTGGCTTTTGGGCGTGCCCGTGCTCGGCTGGCTCTACAACACGGACCTCTCGCCCTACCGCGCGGAGCTCTGCATCCTCGTGCTGGGCGGCGGCTTCCTCGCGCTGGCCCAGCTCTTCACGACGGGCATCACGATCATGCGGCAGCAGTCGCGGCTGGTCTGGGGCTATGTTGCCGTGGCCGCAGCCGCGGCGCTCGTGTCCCGCCCGCTCGTGGGCGCCTTGGGCATCGCGGGCGCCTCGGCGGCCTACATCGCCTGCATGGCGGTGCTTGCCGCGTGGTTCGCCGCCCTCTTCTTGCGCTGCTCCCGCCGCGCCTGCGCCCCCCCGAGATTGACCGAAGTTCAGCAATCATAGTCGCCCCTCCTTTCATGGGTGGCAGAAACACTACGACTTCAAGGAGGGAGGCAACCATATCGAAAACGGCGGCTGCAAGCTACCTTCAGCCTGACATGCAGCTCCTGAGGCCAGGCCGATTGGATCTCGTTTCCGCGTAGCCGTCAAAGCCAAACAACCTCGGGTTCCATCGGCTAAAATGCTGAGATACGGACCATCATGCAACCACGAGGCTGCCGGAGTCGCCGAATGATAAAAGAAATAGAGATTAATAATTTCAAGTCTTTCGCGAATTTCAAATGCCGCCTCGCTCCGCTGACTATCATCGCGGGCGACAACGGCGCGGGCAAGAGCTCCTTCCTGCAGGTTCTGGCGTTTCTGAAATACGCGTGTACCTCGTCCGCGGCGTCCTACCTTAAGGATCGAGAGTTGGAGGTCGGGGACATTCTCTCGGCCGTCACGCCCAAGCTGACGAAAATCGTGAGCATGGGCGTCTCGTTCGACTTCGGCAGCGGAGAGGGGCTGCGCTGGGACGTGACCTTCGCGACCGAACGGACAAAAAACAGAATCGCCCTCCGCTCCGAACGCGTCACGGGGATGACCTCGGGCACTGTGTACCTGCGATACGACCCAGATAGGCAGTTTCGCCTGTCGGTGAGGACGGGCGATGAGGTCCCACTGGCGGAGGGGGAGTACGACTCGTCGCTGATAAAATTCATCGGACCCCAGATGGAGCCGGACTACCCGCAGCTCCATGCCATTAAATCTTATTTCGAGAACATGGAGGTCCTCGATCTGCTCGATCCGCAGCAGATGAGGGGAAGCTCAAGAGGGCACGAGAGGACGCTGGGGGTCTCCGGCAAGAACCTGCCGAGTTTCATCAAGTCGCTCAGCGCGCAGGAAAAATCCGCGCTTCTTGAGGGGCTGCATGCGGTCGCCCCAAACCTCAGCGACGTCGAGGGCGTCGTCTCGCAACGGGCCGGCTGGACCAGGCTCCAGACCCGCGAGCGTTTCGGAGAAGAGGGTGAGCCCATCAAGGTTGCCGCAAACGACATCAGCGACGGCACCCTGCGGCTCATTGCCCTTTTCGCGATACGCGCGCTGAAGCGCGAGGGCGGCGCTGTGCTCCTGGACGAGGTAGAAGACGGGATCAACGCGCGCAACCTTGAGACGGTCTACAAGCTCATGCGAACATATGGGCAGAAAAACAGGCAGCAGGTCATCATGACCACGCACAGCTCTGTCCTGCTTGACTACGCAGAACCCGAGGACGTTCTCTGCCTCTACCGGGATGGGGCGGGCCGCACTCTGGCGTGCGGCATGTCGGACTCGACCCTGATGCGGGAAAAGCTCGAGTACCTCTATCCGGGCGAGGCTCTCCTGAGTCTGGAGAAAGGCGAATGGCCGCGCGCCTTTGGCGGTGGACAGGGGTGAGGATTCTCTTTTCCGGGGAAGGGCCGACGGACCAGGGGCGCCTGGACGACCGGGGAAACTACATTCCCGGCCCCGCCACGGTGTATCTAAGGAGGCTGCTGGTCCGTGAGGGCGTTGATGGCGGCTCCATCGCCTTCGACCTATTCGACCGCAAGGAGGAGAAGCGGCGCAGGGGGAGAAGCCTGCACCTCGGGGCCCGCGTTATGCAGGCGAAAGGCCATGGCATGCTCGCCGCCCTGTTGCTTCTTCAGGCGGAGATGGACGAGTACGACCTTGCAGTCTTCTATGTGGATGCTGACAAGCCAGACAAACCTCACGATTCGAGTTCTTGTACGAAGCGATGGACCGAAGTGGTGGAGAGCGTCAGGACTGCGCAGCCCGATGGCCTGGCGTCAAGCGTTCCCCTGCTACCGTGCGTCCCAATGAAGATGATCGAGTGTTGGTTGCTTGCGGATAAGGCGGCCATACAAGCCGTCCCCGGTGCGAGGGGATCCGACAAGGAAAGGCTTTCTACGCCTGCAAAGCCGGAGCTGATCTGGGGAGACAGACATGACCCCGAGGGCGATTACCCAAAATGTATACTCAGCCGGGCTTTGGATGCCGTAGGGCTTCCGAACGATGCCCCCACATTTTCGGAAATTGCGGAAAGCGCGGATTTAGAGGTGCTTGTCAGGGCGTGCCCGATCAGCTTCGCCCCATTCGCCAGTGAGGTCGGCAATCTGGTCGATCGGCATCACTGGGATAGCTGGAATTGACGGCTGCGCCGCGTGGGCAGAAGGCGTTTTATAAGGTGGTGTGACCGACACCGCCCATCAAGGGCCATCTACACCGATATTTCCGACGCTACCGTCGAAGACTGTCTATGCCAACATTTCCGCGCTCCCCTAACACTACTCGGTCCTCGGCGGGGTCCGCGTGCAGGTGGATGACGCGGGGCTCGGCATCGCGAACCCCGGCGGGCTCATCGAAGGGATCAACATCAACAACCTGCTCACGGCGGAGTCCCGCGGGCGTAGCGCCTACTATGTGCGTCCCGGGGCATAGGGCGCCGGGTTCCCAGCGCCCGACCTTCGTCACCAATCCGTGCCTCCCCGACCCCTGTTCGTGATTTTGACCCTTCTGAGTCATCGGGCTGATTTTCCGGGTCCGACGGGTCCCGCCAACGATTTTCGCAGGTAATCTACCTGCATATATATGAAATGCAATTATCGGATAAATGTCGTGTTTCCTCGGGTCGGGACGGCGAGCCTCCTACCTGCGCTTTCACCGGGCCCTTATCGCGTTCGGGTGACTCAGAAGGGTCAGAATCTCGAATAGGGGTCAGCGCGGAGCCCGATGAGGCGTGCGGCGGGCGACAGAGGCAGTTTATACGCGAACTGTAATCATTTGAAATTATAATTTTGCTATAATCGCGCTCAGATATTGCAATAAATTCGATTATAAAAATAAATGGGAGGACACCCATGGCCACGGTCGGTTTCTTCAGCTCGGATTTCGATCCCAAGGCGCAGCTCGACACCTTCAACGCCGCGAAGTGCGAGCACATCTACTACGACCACGACGAGCTCCTGCTCAGCGTCGAGCGCGGCGACGTGGTCGTCCTGCACGACATGTACTGCGCAGGCAAGACGCTGACCGAGGTGCTCGAGTTCCTGGGTGAGCTCGCCGAGACGGAGGCCGACTTCGTGTGCAAGAGCGCCGAGCTGGACTCCCGCACGTCGGCCGACGTCTACCGCACGCTGGGCGCTGTGCTCAAGCTCGCGAAGGCAGAACCCAAGCGCCCCGCCAAACGCGCGCCGCGCGCCGCTGCGTCGGACGGCGCGACGACGGGCGCCCCTAGCACCGGCCGCCGCGGCCGCGCCACCGTGAGCCCCGAGGCCGTCGACCACGCCATCGAGCTCTATCAGTCCGGCACCAACGTCAAGGACGTGTGCGCCGAGGTCGGCCTCTCGCAGGGCACGCTCTACAAGTACCTGCGCGAGCGCGGCATCTCCCGCAAATAAGGCCGGCACCCGCCGGGTCGAGCGCTCAACTACCATAGGAGGTGTACGGGAAGGCATAGAAGGTGTGCGGGAAGGCGCTTGACGGGGAGAAGGTACATAGATTGATGTCTGACGTAAAGGAACGACAGAGCTCCGCGCGCCAGCGCACTGCCCAACCTCAGCGCTCCGCCCGCCCCTGGCCCCTGGACAAGAGGGCGTCCCTCTGCTTCGCCATCCTCTGCCTCGCGGTGCCCGGCCTCATGCTGCTGGCGGCCCTTGCCTGGTGCGGGATCTACCCCTTCGGCGATGCGTCCTTCCTCTCGTGGGACCTCCGGTTCCAGTATTTCGATTTCTACCGATGGTTCAGGCGGGTGCTGACGGGCCAGGCCTCGATCTTTTACACCAATGCGCTGAGCTTGGGAAATAACGCCTGGGGTATCTACTCCTATTACCTGGGCAGCCCGCTCAACCTGCTCATCCTCTTCTTCGATGAAGGCCATATAACTGACTTCGTCATCCTCACCGACGCGATCAAGCTGGGGCTCATCCAGCTCTCGATGGCCTGGTATCTGCGCCGGAGGTTCGGCCTGCCGCGGCCCCACGCCTTCGCCCTCGCGCTCTGCCTGACCTGGTGCTCCTGGACTTGCACGGACCTCTGCAACCCCCTGTGGCTCGACGGGCTCTACCTGCTGCCCCTCGGCATGATGGGCGTATGGGAATGCCTGAGCGGGGGCAAGGGTGGCAAACTCGTGGCCGCGGTGGCGCTCTCGGTGGTCTGCTGCTGGTATATGGCCTATATGAGCTGCCTGTTCCTCGTGCTGTACACCGTCATGGAGCTCGCGGCCCTGTGGGAGGACGCGCCCAGGGGCGCTCGCGGTTGCGCGGCTCCCCCAGAGGGCGCAGCCGGCCCCCGCAGCGCTTCGCGCCTACCGATCCGTGACTGCGTGCGCCGGCTGGCCGGCGTCTTCGTCTGCCTCGTCCTCGGCGTGGTCCTTTCGGCTTGGACCTTCCTGCCGACGGTCCTCTCCTTCGCGAAGGGAGCGGACGGCCTCAAACCGGCCGCCTTCCTTACCGGTCCCATCGGGGGCTTCGTCTCGACGTTCTTCCCAGGGACGTTGGCGGTGTACCAGCTGCCGCAGCTCTTCTCGGGTACCCTCGTGCTGGTACTGGGGCTGCTCTTCCTGCTCGACGGCCGCATCCGCCGGCGCACGCGCCTCGCGGTCCTGGCCGTGATGCTGCTGATTTTCGCCAGCGTGTGCGTGAGCTGGGTGGAATACGTCTGGTGCGGCTTCAGGATGCCCAACGGCTTCTTTAGCCGCACGGCCGTCTTTGTGACGCTGGGGCTGATTTGGATGTCTGGCTGGGAACTCTCCCTCGTCTGCCGCGAGGGGGTCCAACGGCGCCGGCTTCTGGCGTCGGCCCTCGTCGTGACCCTGGCGACCCTCGTGCCCATGGCGCGGCATTACTACCGGACCGGCTGGCGGGTGTTGGTGGCGCTCGGCGGCATCGCCCTGTCCGTCCTCCTCGTGAGCCTGTCGAGTCCGGCACATGACAAGAAGGACGAGCCCTCCTCGCTGCCCCGCCTCGCCGTGGGCTACGGGATGATCGCACTCTGCGCTCTGGAACTCGTTCTCTCCGCCCACGACGTGTTGCCGCAGATGTACGGCGTGGACATCTACGCCCAGTCCGCCCACGCCGCCTACGTGGAGGATGCGACGGAGGGGTTCGAGCGGCTGCGACGGCTGGACGGCGGCGCATGGCGCATGGACAAGACCTACACGCGTACCTACCTCGCCGCGCTGGACGAGGGCCTGGGGCTGGGCTATGCGGGAATCTCCTCCTATTGCTCATCCAACAATTCGGCCGCGGTGCAGCTCCTCAACGCGCTGGGCTACTCCAACCCGGGCGAGTTCAGCGTGCGCTACGCCAGCCCCATCCCGGCGAGCGACGCGCTGCTGGGCGTGAAATACGTGTGGACTGCCCAAGCCGCGCCCCACGGCTTGGAGGACACGGGTCTCAGCTCGTCGGTCAACGGCGCGCGGGCCTATAAGAACCCCCTGGCCCTGCCCTTGGGGTATGGCGCCAGCGAGGACGTGCTCGGAACGCTGCCGGGCCTGGACGACGCCACAACCCCCTACGCCAACCCCTTCGAGGTGCAGAACCAGCTGGCTAGCGCCATCCTGGGCGAGGACGTCCAGCTCTTCAAACCCGTGGAGTCCCAGGTGACGGCGGAGACGGATACGTCCCGCACCTGGAACGTCGTCGCGCCGGAGGGCGTCCAAGTCTATTGCTACGTGGCCGGGAGCAGCAGCGACCTGCTGCTCTCGATCGACGAGGGGGACCCGTTCTGGGAGTTCTCCCGCTTCCAGCATGCCGTCTGGCCGGTCGGCACGGCGGCCGATGCGGCAAGCGGCACGGCGGGCGTCGTGCACGAGGCGACCGTCTCGTCCACCCCCGACGAAGCGGGCGCCCAACGGGAGCTCAGCAACGACACGACCTGCCTTTTCTACGCGCTGGAGGACAAGGCGCTCGGGGAATGCCTCGCGGAGATCGGCTCCCACGGGATGGACGTGACCGACTTCTCCGACGGCCACATCGCCGGGACATACCGCGCGGAAGCTGAAGGACTCCTCCTGCTCACAGTACCTTACGACAAGGGCTGGACCGTCATGGTGAACGGCGAGCGCGTGGAACCTCAGCAGGCTTTCGGCGGCGCCATGATGGCCGTTCCCGTCGAGGCGGGGGAGAGCGAGGTCGAACTCTCCTATATGTCGCCCGGCTTCCTTCCCGGCTGTGCGGTTAGCCTGGCCGCCTTAGGCCTCACCGCGTATGCGGCACGCCGCCGTGCGCGCCGCTAAACGCGGCTGCCGAAGCGCTCGTAGGCGACTAGCGCGAGGTCGCGCCAGGTGTCGTAGTCGGGGGAGCCGGGTTCGGGCTCGCACCAGCTGCCGTCCGACGCCTCGTAGCCCATCAGGTTCACCGACGGCACCGCGAGCCGCGCGCCGAGCCTGGCCTTGTCGTAGTCGGTCAGCGGTGCGCCGATCATGTTCTTCACCATGGCACCCAGGTAGGAGGGGCTGGTCTCCTGCGTGGCGCTGGCTTGGTCGTTGCCCGCGACGTCGTAATTCGCCCAGATGAGATAGTCCGTCTTGTAGGTGCGCGCCTCGTGGACGAGCTCGTCCTCGCCGGGGAAGAAGGCGTCATTGTAGTCGGGCGAGAAACCGGGCTGGTGGTCGCCGAAGAAGACGAGGACCACGGGGCGGTCGAGCCGGCGGAGCTGCTCCATGAAGTCGCCAAGCGCTCGGTCGGACTCCCAGATGCAGGAGAGGTACTCGTTGAGCTCCGCATTCTGCTCGTCGGAGAAGCCCGCCGGCCCGTAGTCGCATGCGAGCTCGGGCGGGATGTTGCCCATCGTGTACGGGATGTGGTTCTGCATCGTGACGTCGAAGATGAACTGCGGGCCGTCGTCCGCCTCGAGCAGGCCGAGGATCTTGTCGAAGGTCGCGGCGTCCGAGACGCCCGTGTGGAAGTACGGGTTGCCCTCGAAGTCCTCGATGAAGAGCGTATCGTCGAAGCCGAACTCGGGGTAGACGATGTCGCGCTGCCAGTTGGAGCCCTCGTTGGGGTGCATCGCCGTGGTCGCGTAGCCGAGCCTGCGGAACTCCCCGGCGAGCGACCCGATCCCGTCCAGATCGTAGAACTGGTACGGATATTTATTGGGCCCGACATAGCCCATCGAGACGCCCGTGAGCATCTCGAACTCCGTATTGCAGGTGCCGCCGCCGCGCACGGAGACGTCTAGCTCGCCCCTGACCAGCGCGTCGTCGACCGCCCGGAAATTCTCGGGGCCCTCGTAGCCCACGCCCAGGCCGTTATAGCGCGACAGGTCCGCGAAGGTCTCATCCATCACGCAGATGACCGTGGGGTGCAGCTCGTCGAACTGGGTCTCCGCCGCGGCGCGCGCCTCGCCGTCCGGCGTCGTGGCGTTGTGCTCGTCATATAGGGCCGCCAGCTCCCGCGCGGCCCGGTCCGCCGCCTCCTCGCTATAGCCCTCGGGCACGTCGATGGGCAGGTCCTGCAGGTTCATCAGGAACGCGGTCAGGAAGCCCTCCGCATGGTAGGTGTTGATGGGTATCCAATAGTCCCGTACGAGGCCATAGGCCTCCTCGTACTTCTGCCCGACTGCAAGCTGTTGCACCCCCGCGGCGAACGCGACGGTGAGCAGGACGTTCACGCAGGTGCGCGGTATGTAGCCGTACCAGCGCGGGATGCGTGACCAGGGCTCTTGCAGGCCTTTGTCCTCCCCGGGGTACAGGGGCAGTATGAGCGACAGCAGGAAGGTCGCGACTGCCTGCACGCCGAAGGCAAGGAAGGCCGCGTCGCCCAGCTCGTAGTCGAAGCCGCCCGCGACCTCGGCCGCGGTGCCGATCGCGGTGACGTCGGCCGGGGTGATCGGGGTCCCCTTGAACGTCACGACGAAGTACTGCGCGACGCCCGCGAGTGTGAGCGCGACCGACCCCACCGCCACGAGCCCGCCCCGCCGCTGGCCCGCGAAATAGAGCGCGAGCGCGCCGAGGGCTATGACCCCGAGCGCGAGCGCCTGGCCGACCCAGTCGATAGTGAGGAGGTTCTCGTTCCAGCAGAGCTCCATCGCGATGAAGGTGAGGTAGGCCGCGAGCGCCAGGATGATCGCGTCGCGTACGCCGCGCACGAGCCAGCGCACCTTGGTCCTTTGGGCGAGGAGCCGTGCCAGGTCCCAGCGCCACATGCTGGCCGCGCCGCACGCCGTGACGACGACGGCGAAGACGATCAGCGCGACAGGGCTGCCCACATAAAGGCCGCTGCGGCAGAACTCGGCCGCGGCGCAGAGATAGACGAGGAAGGCGGGCGCCCAGCCGTAGGAGCAGAGGGCTCCCGCGGGCAGGTGGTCGCGGACGGCCGTCGCGCGGAAGAACATCACGAAGCCAAGCGCCACAAACCCGATGAGGGGCACGAAGGTCAGGTCGTCCATGAGCCCCTCCCGAGAGCCGTCCGACAGACGCGCGGTGCGCCGGTCGCTCGCGCTGGCAGCCCAGGCTGGCAGCCGGCGTTGGCAGCCCACGCCGCAAAACTTGCCTATTGTAGGCCATCCTTACAGAATTATTACCTTCCGCGTCTGTCTTGTTCCTTCGTCGATCAACCCCCAATTCGAGATTCTGACCCTTCTGAGTCATTGAGCCGATTTTTCGGGCTTTGGGCACCGCAACAATGATTGTGATGGCGCGCCTACCAGCGGATATATGAAATGCAACTATAGGAAAAGTGCCGTGTTTTCTCGGGTCGAGACGGCGAGCCTCCTACCTGCGCATTCTCAAGGCCTTTTTCGTGCATGGGTGACTCAGAAGGGTCAGAATCTCGAATAGGGGTCACCGCGCCATTGATCGGGCGATGGAACCGTGCCCGCAAGCTCCCTCTCCGCGGATGAATTTTACAAAAAGCCTTCTGTGCACGGCTCCCGGAACCCGACGTTGACAGGCCTTTCGGCTAATGCCGCTCCCCGTCCTGCTCGGCCACGATGTAGTGCGGCCGGCCCTTGGACTCGGAGTAGATTTTGGCCACGTAGAGGCCGACGATCCCCATGCCCAGCATGAGCATGCCGGAAAAGAGCGTGATCAGGCACACGAGCGAGGGCCAGCCCGCGACCGGGTCGCCGAAGATGAGCGCGCGCACGATGATGAAGATCAAAAAGATTATGGATAGCAGGAACGTCGCGAGCCCCGCGACCGACACCGCCTCGAGCGGCGCCGTCGAGAAGGCGACCACGCCGTCCAGCGCGTAGCGCACCAGGCCCCAGAAGCTCCAGGAGGTCGACCCCCACTCGCGCTCGACGTTGTCGTAGCCCACCCAGCGCGTGTCGAACCCGACCCAGACGAAGATGCCCTTGGAGAAACGTTCCCGCTCGGGCAGGGAGCAGATGGCCTCCACCACGCGGCGGGTCATGAGGCGGAAGTCGCGGGCGCCGTCGCGCATCTGGACGTCGGAGTGGCGGTTCATGAGGCCGTAGAAGCGGTGGGCGAACCAGCTGCGCACGGGCGGCTCGCCGGCGCGCGTGCGGCGGTAGGTCGCGACCACGTCGCAGCCGCCCTCGGCCATCTCGCGGCAGAGCTCGGGCATGAGCTGCGGCGGGTCCTGCAGGTCCGCGTCCATCACGACCACGTGGGTGGCGCCCAGGGCCAGCGCCCGCTCGAGCCCCGCGATGAGCCCGGCCTCCTTGCCGAAGTTGCGCGAGAAGGACGTGTAGTGCCAGCGGGGGTCCGCCGCGCTCATGGCCCGCATAACGCCGAGCGTCCCATCGGCCGACCCGTCGTTCACGAGCACGTACTCCACGCGCGGGAAGAAGCCCGCGACCTCGCGCTCGACCCCGGCCCACACCTCCGCGAAGTGGGGCAGCGACTCCTCCTCGTTGTAACAAGGGACGACCACGGCGAGGAGGTTGCCGTCGGGCGTCTGCCCGGAGCGCTTTTCCTGCCCCGGCTTCGGCGCTGCCGCCTGCTGCTGTTCCAGTTCCCGCTTACCGTCCTGCTGGTCCATGCCGCAGACCCTCCTCCGTGGTGCCGACTTTCCCGTCCATCATACTTTACACAGTCGCGCCAGGTCGCGAACGGGTGTCCTGCCCTACTGCGCCTCGATCGTGGCCAGGAGGGCCTCGTGGTCGGTGCCCGCGATCTCCACGGTGTCGAGATCGCCCACGTAGACGCCCGCGCCGGCGGTATACACGATATGGTCGATCTCGATCAGCGCGGGCACGCGCGAATTGGCGGGGAAGGTCATATGGAAGCCCTCGCCGGCCTGCTCGCCCGCATCCACGAAACTCGTGCCCAGCAGGGTGCGGAAAGCCTGGTGGTCCCAGGTCGCGTTGAAGTCGCCCATCAGCACGTAGACGTGGTCATAGCCCGAGAGCCCGGCCACGCTCGAGAGGCCGCTGCTCCAGAGGTCCTGCGCGCCGCGCACCGGCGAGTTCGGATGGACCGACACGAAGCGCAGGCTCTTGGTTCCTAGACCGATCGTGCCCGCGGCCATAGCACTGTTCTCGGTCGGGACAAGGTTTGATGACGCGTCGCTCGGCCCCGCCGCGAAGAGCAGGACGTTGATGCCGCCGTTGTCCGACGAGGTCCGCATGCCGGCCACGTAATAGGGGAGGTACTGGCCGATGCCCGCGGCGTAGAGCTGGTCGAGATAGCCGGACGGGACCTCCTG
Source organism: uncultured Actinomycetes bacterium (assembly GCA_900315165.1). Lineage (GTDB taxonomy): Bacteria > Actinomycetota > Coriobacteriia > Coriobacteriales > Atopobiaceae > Olegusella. Next base: position 25,192 of record OMXZ01000020.1, read on the forward strand.
CAGCGCGAGCACCTCCACTCCCTGGTCGCGCACCGCGGCCACGACCTGGGCGGGGTCGGCGGCGCCGTTATTGGTGTTGAGGGTCATGACGCGGGCGGAGGTATCCGAGCTCGCGGGGGCGGCCGCCTGGGCGCTGAGCTGGCCCGATGCCAGAAAGAAGCCCGCGTGCCAGTAGCAGAGCAAGACGAACGCGGCGCCCGCCACCAGCGTAAGCGCGCGGCGGTGCCAGAGGATTGCCAGCACCACGACGATGCCCAGCGGGATGACCGCTGCCGGCAGGAAAGCCACCGCCTCCGGCACGAGGCGGCCGACCGACTCGTCCAGGGGCAGCGTGCGCAGGTACATGAGGCCCATAATCGCGAAGGTGGCGAGCCAGAGCCAGAAGGAGAGGAAACCATGCTTGGGCCGGCGCGGTTCGCGGCCGCGTCGGGCCTCCCGGCGCTCGGCTTCGCGGGCGGCGCGCTCCGCCCGGCGGTCCTGTTTGCGGGAAGTGTCGCCGTAGAGGTAGGTGGTACCGTCGTCGGGGTCCCAGCGGCTCCCCGCCGCGGGGGCGGCCGCCGTGTCGCCCGCCGCATGCCGCGTCTGCGGTCGCGGCATGAGCACGGTGCGGTCGACGTGTCCGTTTGCTGCATCGTCCGCCGCGCCGTCTGTCGATGTCCCCGTGCCGCCCATTACGACGTTCGCCGCTCCGTCCCACCCGGAGCCGGCATCCCATTCGCCGTCTACATCGATGCCCTCGGTGAGGTCCTCCATATCGCCGAGCGTGAAGAGCCCGGCGGAGTCATCCTCGATCGGCGCATCGTCGTCCTCGGCGAATAGCGGCTTTTCCCGCAGGATGGTCGTCGCGTCCTCGGCCGTCTCATCGGCCGCCCCGTCACTCAGCAGGACCGTGGCATCTGCCCCGGTCGCGTCAGCTGCCTCGGCCTCCGCGTCGGGTCCGGCCGGTCCCATCGCCACGGTCTCGTCCTTGTTGGGCTCTTCTTCCACGCCGTCCTCCGTGTCGCCGCACTCAGTGCTCCAACTATCGCGCATCGGCGTCCCCGCTGGATGCAAACCTCGTGAATGCACGTCTCTTCCATCCGGCATCCTAAAACGACGCATTCGCGCCTCAGGATGCATCACGTGGCCGCTCGGCACCTATGCGAAGACCTCCCACACGTACCCGTCACCCGCTGGCGTGCGTGCGACCAGGCCCTCGCCTGTTAGGTTTTTCACCAGCCGGTGCACGGTCCGCTCCGTGACGCCGCCCGTGAAGAGCACGTTGCCAGCGTTGTTGAGCGTCTCCGCATCTTAGAGGAGGCCGAGCTTGCCGAGTACCTTCTGTGCGGTGGCGTACTTGAGCGCGATGCGTCCCTTCTCGACGCTTCGCTGGAGGTAGGAACGGAGCAGTCTCTCGTCCACGTCCTCGACCCCGCGGCCGGCGCTGGCCTTCTCCCAGGGGGGAATAGTCCCGCCGCTGGTCGAGGTAGTAACGCCGCAGCATGTCGCTGTCCATCTGGCGGTCTTCGTCGTGGAACCTGATGAAGTAGCGCCCCCGCGAGGGATACGGCGGGCGGTTGCCGTGGAAGGCGACCTCGATGAAGCTCCGTCCCTCGGCGGTCGACCGCTCCGCGACGCTGTAGAAACAGGTGGGCTTTATGTCGCGTGCGATGTCTAGCGAAAGCTTGTGCTCGACGTACTCAGATTCCGCGCCGATGTTCATCATGGTGAGGCCTCCATTCGAGCGGGCGACGTGCTACGAAGCGGTGCGACACGACATGATGTCGCATAGCGACAAATCATGGTGTCATATACGTCGGTTAGGACACTGAATACGTCGGTTGGGACACTCGATACGCAGCGGCCGAAGTATCCCCGCGAAATCAATGATGAAAATAAGGCCGACCAATGCGTTTAGCTGCGGTTTTGCAGAGAGCTAATCGACGAGATTGGGAGACGGAGGCCGGTCTACTCCGGGATGGTACGGTTTCGAACGTACTGAGTGTCCTAACCAGCGTATTGAAAGTCCTAACCCACGTATTCGCATGCCGCTCACGGAATCGGGAGCCGCTCGCGCAATCGCCGACGTCGCGAGGAGAGTCTGGTTGTAGATTTGATGCGTATGGCGCCGTCCGCGCCAGTCACGCAACCTGCGACCAGGGAGGACACCATGTGCACCGCTGTTTCGTTCACGACCAAGGACCACTACTTCGGGCGCAACCTCGACCTGGAGGTGTCGTTCGGCGAGCAGGTCGTGGTGACGCCGCGCAACTTCCCGCTGCCCTACCGCTGCCTCCCCACGCAGGACACCCACCTCGCCCTGATCGGCATGGCCACCGTGGTCGACGGCTACCCGCTCTACTACGAGGCCGCCAACGAGCGCGGCCTGGGCATGGCCGGCCTCAATTTCCCAGACAACTGCCGTTACTTCCCGCAGGTCGAGGGCAAGGACAACGTGACGCCCTTCGAGTTCATTCCCTGGGTGCTGGGCCAGTGCGCGACGGTCGCCGAGGCGCGCGCCCTGCTCGCGCACACCAGCCTGGTCGAGATCAACTTCAGCGACCAGTTTCCCCTCACGCCCGAGCACTGGATGATCGCCGACCGCGACGAGACCATCGTGGTGGAGTCGACCGCCGCGGGGCTCACGGTGTACGACGACCCCGTGCACGTGATGACCAACAGCCCCACCTTCGACAAGCAACTCTTCATGCTGAACAACTACCGCGGCCTGGGCACCGTGCCGCGTGAGGGGACCTTCGGCGTGGACCTGGCCGAATACAGCCGCGGCATGTCCACGCGCGGGCTGCCGGGCGGGCTCGACTCCGCCAGCCGCTTCGCCAAGGTCGCGTTCACGCGCATGAACGCCGTGTGCGGCGACTCGGAGAGCGAGAGCGTGTCGCAGTTCTTCCAGATCCTGAACTCCGTCAACCAGCAGCGCGGCCTCGTGGAGGTGGCGCCCGGCTCCGGCAAGTACGAGATCACCATCTACTCGAGCTGCATCAACACGACCGCCGGCGTCTACTACTACACGACCTACGGCAACCACCAGATCACTGGCGTGGACATGCACCACTGCGATCTCGACGCCGCTGCGCTCGCGACTTTCCCCCTGGTCGAGGGCGAGCAGGTCAATATGCTGAACTAGCCGGCATCGGACAAAAGGGGACGAGTCGGACAAAAGGGGACGTTTCCCTATTGTCATGACAGAAGGGAAACGTCCCCTCTTGTCACATCCTCTCTTGTCACATCCTCTCTTGTCCCCTCTCGTCACATCTTCTGCCGTTTATCTGAACGAGCGGCGTCGTGGCGGGCGGCGGCGGGCATTCGCGCTATCTTTGATGCGTATGCGACAAACGCGCGGGCGTCGGCCATCGGACGCGGCGGCCAGACGAAGTCGGACGGAGCGGAACAGCTCGCGGCCCGCAACCCGCGACACGACATCGGAGGGCACATGAAAGGCATCATCCTCGCAGGCGGCTCGGGCACCCGGCTCTACCCGCTCACGATGGTCACGTCCAAGCAGCTCCTGCCCGTGTACGACAAGCCTATGATCTACTACCCCCTCAGCACCCTCATGCTGGCGGGCATCCGCGATATCCTGATTATCTCGACGCCCACGGACACGCCCCGCTTCGAGCAGCTCTTGGGCGACGGCAGCCAGTTCGGCATCAAGCTCTCCTACGCCGTGCAGCCCTCGCCCGACGGTCTCGCGCAGGCCTTCATCATCGGCGAGGACTTCATCGGCGGCGACTCGTGCGCGCTCGTGCTGGGCGACAACATCTTCTACGGCAACGGCCTCTCGCGCCACCTGCGCCGCGCCGTGGAGTCGGCCGAGCGCGAGGGCGGCGCCACCGTCTTCGGCTACTACGTGGACGACCCCGAGCGCTTCGGCGTGGTGGAGTTCGACGCGGACGGCCGCGCGGTTTCGATTGAGGAGAAGCCCGCCGCTCCCAAGAGCAACTACGCCGTGACCGGCCTCTACTTCTACGACAACCGCGTGTGCGAGCTCGCCCGCCAGGTCAAGCCCTCCGCCCGCGGCGAGCTGGAGATCACCTCGCTCAACCAGATGTACCTGGAGGCCGGGTCGCTCTCCGTGGTGACCCTGGGCCGCGGCTACGCCTGGCTCGACACGGGCACGATGGACAGCCTCTACGAGGCGGCCAACTTCGTGCGCACGCTGGAGGGGGCGCAGTCGATCATGGTGTCCGTGCCCGAGGACATCGCTTTCCAGAACGGCTGGATCGGGAAGGACGAGCTCGCGGCTGCGGCCGACGCCTACGGCAAGAGCCCCTACGGCGCCCACCTGCGCCGCCTGCTGGAGGGCAAGATCCGCAAGGACTCGCGTTTCGAATAGGAGAAACCCATGGCAGAGAACTTCGAACCGCACCACATCCTCGTGACCGGTGCGGCCGGCTTCATCGGGTCCAACTTCGCGCACTACGTGGCGCGCGAGCACCCCGAGGTCCACGTGACCGTGCTCGACAAGCTGACCTACGCGGGCAACATCCACAACCTCGACGGCATCCCCGAGGGCCAGATGGACTTCGTGCACGGCGACATCTGCGACGCCGAGCTGCTCGACCGGATCGTGCCCGGCTGCGACGCGATCGTGCACTACGCGGCCGAGTCCCACAACGACAACTCGATCGCCGACCCCGAGCCCTTCGTCCAGACCAACGTCGTGGGCACCTTCCGCCTGCTCGAGGCCGCGCGCAAGTACGATGTACGCTACCACCACATCTCGACCGACGAGGTCTACGGCGACCTCGCGCTGGACGACCCCGAGCGCTTCCACGAGGGCTCGCCCTACAAGCCCAGCTCGCCCTACTCGTCCTCCAAGGCCGCCAGCGACCACCTCGTGCGTGCCTGGGCCCGCACCTATGGCCTGCGCGCCACGATCTCCAACTGCTCCAACAACTACGGCCCCTACCAGCACGTGGAGAAGTTCATCCCGCGCCAGATCACCAACGTCCTGTGCGGCATCCGCCCCAAGCTCTACGGCGACGGCAAGAACGTGCGCGACTGGATCCACACTGAGGACCACTCGAGCGCTGTCTGGACCATCCTCACCAAGGGCGAGATCGGGGAGACCTACCTGATCGGCGCCGACGGCGAGAAGTCCAATATCGACGTGCTGCGCCTGATCCTGGCCCACATGGGCAAGGCGGCCGACGACTTCGACTGGGTGCGCGACCGCCCCGGCCACGACCGCCGCTACGCGATCGACTCCACCAAGCTCCGCACCGAGCTGGGCTGGGCGCCCAAGCACACCGATTTCGAGAGCGGCCTCGACGCGACCATCGCCTGGTACCGCGAGAATGAGGACTGGTGGCGCCCCGTCAAGGAGGCCACCGAGGCCAAGTACGCCAAGCAGGGCCAGTAAGACACACCTTGTCCGGCTCGCTGCCGGCACGTTCGGATTTGCCCACGGTCGGGGGACCGGCCGGGCCCATCAGGAGGATACGTGGAATACGAGAAGCAGCTCCAGGCGCACGAGACCAACATCCCGGGCGTGATCGTCTTCGACCTGCCCGTGCACGGCGACCGCCGCGGCTGGTTCAAGGAGAATTGGCAGCGCGTCAAGATGAGCGAGCTGGGCCTGCCCGACTTCGGCCCCGTCCAGAACAACATCTCCTATAACGAGCAGCGCGGCGCCACCCGCGGCATCCACGCCGAGCCCTGGGACAAGCTAATCTCCGTCGGTGCCGGTGAGGTCTTCGGTGCCTGGGTCGACCTGCGGCCGGGCGACTCGTTCGGCCAGGTCTTCACCTGCCGGCTCGACCCCTCGCGCGCTATCTACATCCCGCGTGGCGTGGGCAACTCCTACCAGGCGCTGGAGGATGGCACCGTCTACACCTATCTCGTGAACGCCCACTGGTCCGCCGAGCAGAAGTCGCGCTATACCTTCGTGAACCTGGCCGACCCCGCGCTCGGGATCGAGTGGCCCATCCCGCTGGAGGAGTCCGTCCGCTCCGACGCCGACCTGGCCCACCCGATGCTCGCGGATGCCAAGCCCATGGAGCCGCGTCGGACCTTCGTGGTCGGCTCGCACGGCCAGCTGGGTCGGGCCCTTCAGGCCGAGGTTGCCCGCCGCGGCCTTGTGGGTTGGGACTTCCACGACATCGACACCTTCGACATGTGCGACCCCGCCGCCTACGACGCGATCGACTGGGACTCCTATGGGACGATCGTCAACGCCGCTGCCTTCACGGCCGTCGACCGCGCCGAGACTCCCGAGGGCCGCGCCGCCGCCTGGAAGATCAACGTGGCCGGCGTCGCCAACCTCTGCCGCGTGGCGCAGGAGCACCGCCTCACGCTCGTGCACATCTCGAGCGATTACGTTTTCGACGGCACGCGCGACCTGCATACCGAGGACGAGGGCTTCGCGCCGCTCGGCGTGTACGGCCAGACCAAGGCCGCGGGCGACGCGCTCGTGGACCAGCTCGCGCGCCACTTCGTCGTGCGCTCGTCCTGGGTGATCGGCGATGGCAAGAACTTCGTGCGCACCATGATGGGCCTCTCCCGTCGCGTGGCCGCTGGCGACCTTCCCCAGGTCACGGTCGTGGACGACCAGCTCGGGCGCCTGACCTTCACGGACGAGATGGCCCGCGGCATCCTCTGGCTGCTCGGCTATCGCGAGGGCGCGACCGCGCTTTTCGAGCCCGCGCCCCACGCCGCGTATGGCACCTACAACCTGACCGGCTCCGGCGCGGTGAAGAGCTGGGCCGAGATCGCTGCTGCCGTTTTCGATCAGACCTGCGGCAATGGCGAGAAGGTTGTGCCCGTCTCGACCGCGGACTATTACGCGAGCGCCGCCGGCCCGATCTCCCCGCGTCCCGTTCATAGCGCCCTCGCCCTGGACAAGCTCTCCGCCACGGGCTTCGTCCCCGCCGACTGGGAAGAGTCCCTCCGCGCCTATATCGCGTCCGAGCTCGCCGCGGAGTAGCTTGCCCCGAGCCCATACCGCCCGCGAACCCGTGTGGAGGCATATCCCCGTCAGGAGACTACCAACGATATGGGGGTGTGAGCCACAAAAGCGCAGGTCGCGAGTTTCGCGCCCCCGTATTGTTGGTAGCGGGCTTACCAACGACTTGGGGGTGTGGACGAAGAAAGCGCAGGTCAGGATTTTCACACCCCCGTATCATTGGTAGGGAGAAACCAACGATGTGGGGGTGCGAAGCCCGTTTTTACCAATGATGCGGGGGTGCCGCGGCCCCGATCACCAACGATGCGGGGGTGCCGGGGTCTCGGGTAAGCCGCTTGATCGATCCGCCTCCGCCGACCGGGAGCGATCTCTACGTGCCTGCGCCGAGTTTGAGTTCCTACGGAGGCATAGTCCTAACGTACTAGGCTAAACAATAACTAGACTAATTGAGCCGACGTCGTCGCCGTGATCGGAAACCTAGCGGCGAGCCTCGACGGACTCGACGTACGGCACGTGGGGAGGGACATGACGCCGGAGCTGCATCTGCACGTGCTCGCGAGCGGGTCGGGCGGCAACGCCACCGTAATCGCGGGGCCCGCCGGTTCCGTGCTCGTGGACTGCGGGATCTCGCGACGCGAGCTGATGCGGCGGGCTGACGCCGAGGGGGTCGACCTGGGACGGGTGCGCGCGGTCCTTCTTACCCACGAGCACGTCGACCACACCAAGGGCCTCGAGGTTCTGAGCAGGCATTTTGACGGCGTTTTCGTCTCCACGGCGGGCACGGTCGGCGCGCGGCGCGGGCTCGCGGATTTGCCGTGGACCCTCGTCGACCACGACGAGACCTTCGCGATCGCGAACACGGGCATCGTCGTGCGTGCCTTTCCGACCAGCCACGACGTGGCCGACCCCATGGGCTTCCGCTTTTCCGCCGTCGACGCGGACGGGGAGGAGACCGACGCGATCGGCTACTGCACCGACACCGGCTACCTGACCGACGAGGCTATGTGCGCCCTGCGCGGCTGCCGGATCCTCGGGCTCGAGGCCAACCACGACGTCGCCATGCTGCGCGACGGCGACTACCCCGGCTTCCTCAAGGCGCGCGTGGGCGGCGACCGCGGCCACCTCTCCAATGCGCAGGCGGCCGAGGCCCTGCCCGACCTCGTGACCGACGAGACCGAAACCATCGTGGCGCTGCACCTGAGCGAGAACAACAACCGGCCCAGCGTCTGCGTGCGGACGTTGGCGGCGGCGGTGGGCGCGGAGCCCGTGGGCCTCACGGAGGCGCGCACGCCCGACGGCCGTCTCACGGTCTGCTGTGCCTCGCAGGATGTCCCGCTCTCTGTGTGGTAGTGGCGTCAGAACGGCGGCAAGCTGGCACGAAACTTGCCAATGAACTTGCACGTAGCTTGCCAAATTATCGCAGATATTTCTGCAAAATAAATTTCAATTTAGTTGAAAAAATATGATGCAAGGCGTCGCGCTTTGCGCTAGGCTATTCCCATGAACGTCTACCTGTGCGGGCGGACCGCGCTGGACGTCTATTTCCTCGCCAAGGAGAGGCTAGGGCTAAGTTTCTACTCGCGGCTGGAGCGTGTGGAGGTGGGGTCGCTCGAGGAGTGCGCGCATACGGCGCGGCAGGTCGCGGGGTGTGAGCTCGGCTTTTTGGCTCCGCTGCACGCAGGCAGGATCGACGTCCTGGTCCCATCGGCAAATCTATGCAACGCATCTGCGGCGGTGCAGCCCCATGTCTGGTCGGGGGAGCTGCCGGCCGGGGCGTTCGCGAAGGTCTCGGACGGTGTCTACCTGGCGACGCCCGAGTTCCTAGCGTTGATGATGGCGCGGACGCTTGACCGCTATCAGACGCTGCAGCTTTGCATGCAGCTGTGCGGGATCTACGCGAACTCGCGCACCGCGAAGCACGGCATGGTGCAGCATCCCCGCCTAGCGATTCGTATGGGCGACGCGCCATGTGATGGGCGGCGCGGCGTCGCACGTGGAGGCGGGGGTCGCGCTGCTGCATGCGATGCCGTGGCAGTCGGGCGGATATGCACTGCGGCGCTTCGAGCTCAATGCCCGGGTTGATTACAACGAGAAGAATCGGGGTTCGACTGGCGCGGAGTATTGCTTGGTCGACATGCTCGACAGGGCCACGAAGTTCGGCTGGGAGTACCAGGGCCACGAGAGCCATTCGGATGTCGAGGGTGCCGAGCCGTACCAGCGGCGTAATCGGGTGCCGCGGCCAACTCAACCACGACTGACCCTGCCGCGCCCGTCATCAACATGAGCTATGGGGCAAAACGCCTCAACGAAGACGTCCTCAAGCTTGCCGCCCTCTCTGATCAGAGTTATGACGTGCGGCCGCTCGTGTGGGACCAGGTCTCGACGGTGCACGAGTTCGACCGGGTCGCGCGCGTGACGGCCGAGAGCCTTGGCGCCGATGTCACCAAACGGCATGCCTTCGCCAGCGACCAGGAGGTCATGCGGCGGCGACTCGCCCTTCATCGAGGCTTGCTCCTCGACCGATTCTATTGGGAGGATTTGTAGCGGATCCGTGGCGGGGTCCTCGCCCGCGTCCCATCGAGCGATCTTCCATGCGGCCCATCCCTTCTTTGGATTCCCCGAGCCTCATCCTCTCGGTGCCCACCAACGATGCGGGGGTGTGGGAGACACGTCTCCTGACCTCTACCAACGATGCGAGGGTGCGTGCCACAACGTCTCCTGACCCCTACCAACGATACGGGGGTGCGTGCCACAAAACCGCTGGTCGCGAGATTCACACCCCCGTATCGTTGGTCTCTTGTTTACCAACGATACGGGGGTGCGGGAGAAGAAAGCGCAGGTCAGAATTCCCATACCCCCTCATCGTTGGTAAGGGGGTACCAACGATGAGGGGGTGCGAAAGGCAATTTACCAACGATACGGGGGTGCCGTGGCCCCGATTACCAATGACTTGGGGGTGCCGCAGACTCGAATACCAACTATGAGAGGGTGTGGCGACCTCGATTACCAACGATGCAGGGGTGTGGTGAAGAGGGATAAAAACGATGAGGAGGTGCGAGCGCGGCCCGGAGGGGGATGAGCGTATCGAGTGGGTTGCGAGATGGGGGTTGATGGGAGCGCGGGCGGGGGAGCGAGTAGACTGGGGACGCTGAGGAGGTGGACATGCCGAGCGTGGCGAAGAGATACGGGGCCGGCAGTGGCGCTGGGTCGCATGGTGTGAGGACGACTGCTGCGAATGCGGTTGGCCGGCCGGGTGACGAGATGCGAGCGCCCGTGGTGCTCATGGTGTCGGGCGGGGCGGACTCGACGGCGCTGCTCGTGCTCGCGGCGACGTCGGCGCTCGACATCGGCGACGGGCGCGGCACGGCCCGGATCGCGCGCGAGCGCCTGCACGTCCTCCACGTGAACCACCAGCTCCGCGGCATCGACGCCCAGGAGGACGAGGAGTTCGTGCGCGAGCTTGCGGCGCGCTATGGGATACCCTGCACCGTGCGGCGCGCGGACGTGGCGGCACTCGCGGCATCGGCAGACGGCAACGTGGAGAACGCCGGGCGCGAGCTGCGCTATGCGGCGGCGGCCGAGCTGGCCAACCAACTCTCCGAGGAGGCAGGAACGCCCAGGTCAGCCGCGCGGATCCTCACAGCCCACACGGCCGACGACCGCGCCGAGACCTTCTTCATGAACGCGATGCGCGGGACCGGGCCGGCCGGACTCGCGTCGATTCCCCGCCAGCGCAACCGCATCGTGCGGCCGCTGCTCGACCGGACCCACGAGGGCCTTTGTGACCTGCTGCGCCTGCGCGGCATCGTCTGGCGCGAGGACGACACCAACCGGGACACGCACTACCTGCGCGCCTACGTGCGCCACGAGGTCATGCCCGTGATCCGCGAGCGCAACCCGCGCGTGAGCGCGTCCCTGGTCTCGACCTGCGACATCCTTTCCGACGAGGACGCCTACCTGACCCAGGTGGCGGCGCGCGCCTACCGCGACCTGACCCGGCGCGAGGGCCCGGGCATGGTGGCGCTCGACGCAGGGCGGCTTGCAGCGGCCGACGTCGTGATCGGGCGGCGCGTGGCGCGGCGGGCGATCCTGGCCGTGGCGCCGTCGGCGCGTATAGAGGCGCAACACGTCGCGACCGTCCTGCGGCTGGTGGCGGCCGGGCGCGGTTCGGCGCAGGTGGCCGAGGGCGTGGACGTGCGCGTGGAGTACGGCCTGCTCTTTGTGCGGGCGGCGACGCCGACGAGTGCGCGCGACGACAAGACGAACGTGCAGCTCGGCGCATGGCTCGAGGTGCCCGCACCCGGCGCGGCCACCACGGCGCCTGATGCGGCCGGGACCCTGGAGGTGGCCGACGGCCGTATGCTCGTGGCCCGCATCGCCCAGGTCCCCCGCGGCGCCGACCCGGCGGCGGTGGCCCGCGCGCATGGGCGGGAGTGGGGCGGTGCGTCCGTCTTGCTCGATGCCGAGGCGGCGGGCGTGGACCCGGCGCACGGCGGCCGGCTCTGGGTGGATGGTCCCGCGGCGGGCGACGTGCTCTGCCCCCTCGGCATGCACGGCCAGTCCAAAAAGCTGTCCGACCTTCTCAACGAGGCCCAGATTCCGGCGGCCGACCGGCCTCGCGTGCCCATCGTGCGCACCTCGCCCACGGGCCACGTGATCTGGGTGGCCGGCGTGCGCCCGGACGAGCGCGCACGATGCACGCCGCACACGAGGCAGCTGCTAGAATTAGACATTGTTGCAAAGGGTGACATGCCCGTCGGGCTGGCATAGGGCCGGCCGCGGGCTTGCATAGCCGGCGGCGCGCGGGCGCCGACGGGCGAGAGGGGAAAAGATGGCCGAAGAGCTGCATCCGGATATCGAGAGCATCGTCCTTTCCGAGGAGGACATCCATGGCATCGTGAGCCGCCTGGGCGAGGAAATCTCGCGCGATTACGAGGGCAAGAACCCGCTCTGCGTGGCGGTGCTCAAGGGCGCGGTCGTCTTCACGGCCGACATCATGCGCGCGATCACGGTCCCCATGGCGATCGACTTCATGGCCGTCTCGAGCTACGGCGAGGGCGTCAAGTCGTCCGGCGTGGTGCGCATCGTGAAGGACCTGGACACCAAGATCGAGGGCCGCGACGTGCTGATTCTCGAGGACATCCTGGACTCGGGCCTCACGCTCAACTACCTGATCCGCAACCTCCAGGCGCGCAACCCCAAGTCCGTGCGCATCGCGACCTTCCTCGTGAAGGACATCGAGGGCAAGAAGCCCGCGGTCGCGCCGAGCTACGTGGGCGCGCATGTGCCCGACGCCTTCATCGTGGGCTACGGCCTGGACTACGCAGAGCGCTACCGCAACCTGCCCTACATCGGCGTGCTCAAGCCCGAGGTGTACGAGAAGTAAGGCATCAAGAAGGAAAGAAGTAAGGAGCCACTTTTGGCGAATCTTGACAACAGGCCGCCCGTTCCCGGCGGGTCCGACGGTGGCCCCAGCGGCGCGCCCGAAGGCGGGTATGGCGGCTCGGGCGACGGCGGACGCGGCGGCGACGGCAAGCGCGGTCGGGGGACGAGCCTCGTCTACCTGGCCCTGGTGATCGCCTTCGCCGTCTATCTGGCCTACAACCTGGGCCCCAACCTGATCGGCAACAAGTCCGCGACCACCCTCTCGACCAGCGAGTTCGTGACCGCCGTCAAGGATGGGCGCGTGGACGAGGTGACCTACGCCACGGCCGACGGCAGCCTGCACGGCACCTATTGGAAGACGGACAAGGCGCGCGACGCCAAGAAGAAGCCCGTCGAGTTCGAGAGCTACTACGTGGGCGCCGACAGCCTGCAGGAGCTCATGGCGCGCCACCCCGGGACCGACTTTACGGTGGACACGACCGACGGCAGCTTCTGGGAGACCCTGCTGCTTACCGTGGTGCCCACGATCGTGCTGGTGATCGTGTTCGTCTATTTTATGAACCAGATGAACAGCCAGAACGGCCGCGCCATGCAGTTCGGCCGCACCAAGGCGCGCACGACCGAGGAGACCCGGCCCAAGACCAAGTTTTCCGACGTGGCCGGCATCGACGAGGCGGTCGAGGAGCTCAAGGAGATCCGCGACTTCCTGAAGGAACCCGAGCGCTACCAGAAGATGGGCGCCAAGATCCCCCACGGCGTGCTGCTCGTGGGCCCGCCGGGCACGGGCAAGACGCTGCTGGCCAAAGCCGTGGCCGGCGAGGCGGGCGTGCCCTTCTTCTCGATCTCGGGCTCGGACTTCGTCGAGATGTTCGTGGGCGTGGGCGCGAGCCGCGTGCGCGACCTCTTCAAGCAGGCCAAGGAGGCGGCGCCCTCGATCGTCTTTGTGGACGAGATCGACGCCGTCGGCCGCCAGCGCGGCGCGGGCCTGGGTGGCGGCCACGACGAGCGCGAGCAGACGCTCAACCAGCTGCTCGTCGAGATGGACGGCTTCGAGGACAACCAGGCCGTGATCCTGATCGCGGCCACCAACCGCCCCGACGTGCTGGACCCGGCCCTCCTGCGCCCCGGCCGCTTCGACCGCACCGTCACCGTGGACCGGCCCGACGTGAAGGGCCGCGAGCAGATCTTGCGCGTGCACGCCGCCAACAAGCCCCTGGCGCCCGAGGTCGATTTCGGGCGCCTGGCCAAGCTTACGCCCGGCTTCTCTGGCGCTGACCTGGCCAACCTCATGAACGAGTCGGCACTTCTCGCCGCCCGCGCCCACAAGGACCGCATCGGCATGGCCGAGATCGAGGAGGCCATGGAGCGCGTGATCGCCGGCCCCGAGCGCAAGAGCCGCGTGATGACCGAAAAGGAGCGCCGCACCATCGCCTATCACGAGGCGGGCCATGCGCTGGTGGGCCACGTGCTCGAGAACAGCGATCCCGTGCACAAGATCACGATCATCCCGCGCGGCCAGGCCTTGGGCTACACGATGCAGCTGCCCGAGGAGGACCACTTCCTCCAGACGCGCAGCGCCATGCTCGACGAGGTCACGACCCTGCTCGGCGGTCGCTCGGCCGAGGAGCTCTTCTGCGACGACATCACCACCGGCGCCTCCAACGACATCGAGCGCGCCACCAAGCTGGCCCGCGGCATGGTCACACGCTACGGCATGTCCGACGCCCTGGGCGCGCAGGTCTTCGGCGAGGCCCAGCACGAGGTCTTCCTCGGGCGCGACCTGGCCGACCACCAGGATTATTCCGCCGAGACCGCCAAGCGCATCGACGACGAGGTCGAGCACGTGATGCGCGAGGCCCACCGCCGGGCGCGCGAGGTGCTCGAGGCGCGCCGCGATCAGATGGACCAGATGGCCGCGGTGCTGCTGGCCCGCGAGACCGTCGAGGGGCCCGAGCTGGATGCCCTGCTCGACGGTACGTGGAGCGAGTACGCCGCCGCCCATCCCGAGGCAGCGACCGATGCGGCCGGGGAGGACAAGAAGGACCTGCCCGACGACGAGACCCTGATCGCCGAGGCGGCCGCCGCTGCCGCCGCCAAGACCGAAGCAGAGAGTGAGGATTCCGATGAGCATTAACGAGAAGAGCTACGCCTACGGTGCGTCTAAGTCGTCTATCCGCGAGATCGCGGCCTACGGCGCCCGCCGCAAGGCCGAGATCGGCGCCGAGAACGTGTTCGACTTCTCGATTGGCAACCCGTCCGTGCCCGCGCCCGACGTGGTCCGTGAGTCAATCGCGCGCTCGCTCGAGCTGCCGCCCACGGAGCTGCACGGCTATACGCCCGCCTCGGGCACGCCCGCTGCGCGCCAGGCTGTGGCCGACTCGCTCAACCGCCGCTTCGACGCCGGAGCCGACGCGGGCGACCTCTATCTGACCTGCGGCGCCGCAGCCGCCATCTCGATCAGCTTCCACGCCATCGTGAACCCGGGCGACGAGGTCATCGTGATCGCGCCCTACTTCCCCGAGTACCGCGTCTGGATCGAGACCGCCGGCGCCACCTGCGTGGAGGTCCTCGCCGACCAGGACACCTTCCAGATCGACACCGCCGCGGTCGAGGCCGCCATCACGCCCCGCACCAAGGCCGTGATCATCGACTCGCCCAACAACCCCTCGGGCGCCGTCTACTCCGCCGACAACCTGGCCGCCCTGGCCGATGTGCTCACTAAGAAGAGCGCGGACCTCGGCACCGCGATCTACCTCGTGTCCGATGAGCCCTACCGCGACATCGTCTACGGCTGCGAGGTTCCCTGGGTGCCCAAGTTCTACGGCCGCACCATCGTGACCTACAGCTACTCCAAGTCCCTGTCCCTTCCGGGCGAGCGCATCGGCTGGGTCTACGTGCCCGCCACCAACCCCGACCACGACCGTCTCATTCCCGCCATCGCGGGCGCGGGCCGCAAGCTGGGCTTTGTCTGCGCGCCGGCCCTCTTCCAGCGCGTGCTGATCGACTGCGTGGACGTCCCCGCCGACGTCGCGAGCTACGCGCGCAACCGCGAGGCCCTCACGAGCGGCCTGTCCGAGCTGGGCTACCACTACATCGAGCCGCAGGGTGCCTTCTACCTCTGGCTCCAGGCGCTCGAGCCCGACGCCAACGCCTTCTTCGAGCGCGCCAAGAAGCTCGAGCTGCTGCCCGTCGCGTCGGACAGCTTCGGCTGCACGGGCTGGGTCCGTCTGGGCTATTGCTGCGACTACGAGACAATCGTCAACTCCATGCCCGCGTGGAAGAAGCTCAAGGAGAGCTACGCGTAGGGGGAGGTAGGAGGCAGCATGCCGGGACCGAGAGCACAGGAACGCGCCTACCGCTGCGACGTGCACACGCACACGCTCTACTCGCGCCATGCCTATTCCACGCTCGAGGAGAACGTGCGCGAGGCGGCCGAGCGCCGCATCGAGCTCTTGGGCGTGACGGAACACTTCTCGGACATGCTCTTCCCCACGCGTGACCTGCGCAATTTCCAGTACTTCGCCAACCTGGGCTGCTGGCCGCGCAGCTGGCACGGCGTCACGCTCCTGCGCGGGGTCGAGGCCGACATCGTCGATCTGAGCGGCCACCTCTACGGGCATGACACCCTTGCCGGCCGTTTCGGCGTCGGTGTCGGGACAGGCCCCGGTACGCTCAAGGACATGGTCTTTGGCAAGGTGGACTACGCGATTGCGAGCGTCCACAACCACGACTGGGCCGACGGCGCCCCGCTTGCCACGACGACCGAGATGTACATCCGCGCCCTGTCCGACCCGCGCGTGCTGATCGTTGGCCATCCGGGTCGCGCCGGCGTGCCCTTCGAGCTCGACCCCGTGCTCGAGGCCGCGCGCGACCAGCACAAGCTGATCGAGATCAACGAGCACAGCCTCAACACGCCCGAGGGCCACGACCGCTCGTATGTCCCGTGCCGCCGGATCGCCGAGCGCTGCGCCGAGCTGGGCGTGGGTATTGCGGTCAATTCGGACGCCCACATCTCCTACGACGTGGGCCGCTTCGAGGCGGTGCCCGCCCTGCTGGACGAGCTCGACTTCCCTGCGGACCTCATCGCGACCCGCTCGGCTGATGCCTTCCTGGCCGCCCTCACCGCTGCTGGCCTTCCCGTCGCGCTCTAGCCTGCGCCTCGAGCCCCGTCATCAAACTCTTCCGAGCTCCAGCCCCGTCCCCGTCCCGGCTCGTGCTTCTGCGTTCCTTCGAAAAAATGGTAAAGAATTTCGGCTTAAATCGCCTCAAATCAAAGCTGGCAAAAGAAATCAAGGCTCACAAAAGAAATCAAGCTAGAATAAAGGCGCAAGAGCCTCATTGTCGAGCGGAGAACTATTATGGCCGAGCTATTCGAGAATCCCTTCACACCCTCCTTCGGCGAGATTCCCGCAATCATGGCCGGCCGTCAGCAGGTCATCAGCGACTTGAGAAAGTCGCTCGACTCCGCGACCCGTCGTCCTGAGCTCACCAGTCTTATCTCGGGGGCTCACGGTACCGGCAAGACCGCGCTCCTGGCCCTCACGGCGCAGATGGCGGCATCGAACGGTTGGGTCGTCGCAAATGTCACCGCCGTCCCCGGTTTGCTCAACGACATCCTCGAACGTTCGCGCTCGGCGGCACGGGAATTGATTGCACAGCGCGACGGGCGCAAGCTGACGGGTGTCGGCGTTGGTGTGGCCGGCGCGAGCGTCAACGTGACCTGGGACCGCATTGACCAGGGCGAGGGCAATTGGCGCACGCAGATGACGGAGCTCCTCGACCTGCTTGCGGAGCATGGCACGGGGCCCCTCATCACGGTGGACGAGGTCCGTGCAAGCGAGCAGGACCTCATCCTTCTCGCGGCCAACTACCAGCAGTTTGTGCGCGAGGGGCGTAAGGTCGGCCTGATTATGGCGGGCCTGCCGCACTATACGTCGGC
The DNA here is from genome assembly GCA_900315165.1 of uncultured Actinomycetes bacterium. Taxonomy (GTDB): domain Bacteria; phylum Actinomycetota; class Coriobacteriia; order Coriobacteriales; family Atopobiaceae; genus Olegusella. The sequence continues at coordinate 42,420 of OMXZ01000020.1, forward strand.
CCTGCTCCAGGACGAGTCGGTCTCGTTCCTGCGGCGAGCCCATCAGGTCCACCTCGGCTCCGTGCCCGACTACGAAGTCGAGAGCGCGCTGCGCAAGACCATCATCCAGGGCGGGCGCACGATACGGGAAGGCCAGCTCAACCGCTGCATCGAGGCTATCGAGGGCTTCCCCTACATGCTCCAGCTGGTGGGCTATCGCGTGTGGGACGCTGACCCCTTCGAAGAGAAGATTTCCGACGAGGACACGACGCGCGGCATCGACATCGCAAAGGCCGAGCTCAGAGACCAGATTCTCCTGCCGATGCTGAGCGATCTTTCGCCGACCGACCGGGAGTTTCTCAAGGCCATGCTCGAGGAAGAGGGCGCGAGCGCACTGAGCGACATTGCCCAACGGATGGGAAAGACAAGCTCGTATGTCTCGCAGTACAAGCGCCGTCTGCTCGAGGAAGGTGCCGTCAGGCAGACGCCTGACGGGAAGGTCGCCTTTGCCCTCTCCTCGATGCGTGCCGTCCTGCGTGAGTTTTCCTAACGAACGTCCACGCCAGTTGATGCGTTGGCTCATTGGAACTCGTGAATACGCGGTTTGTGACATTCAATACGCGGGTTAGGACACTCGACTCGTACCCGCCCCCGGCATCGGGATAATAGTTGATGGAATTGGTGTCCCTTTTATATCCAAGCAATTGCGAAACGCGAGGTAAAGAGCTTGACGAAAAGAGCCGAGCAATTGCTAGCCGCCGTCGCTACTCGTCCAGCTACGAGTTCAGTGTCCTAACTTGCGTATTGAATGTCCTGATATGCGGATTCGCTGACCGGGCGATGTGTGAGCGACCGTAATCAGCCGCCGAAGGCGGACTATTTACGAGCGACTCCCGGGACGGCCGCTGAAGAGGGCGATGATGGAGACAAAGACGAAGACCGCTGCGGCATAAGGCTGGCCGACCGCGACGCAAAGCAGCGCGACACCTGCAAGGACGAGCGATCCAATCTGACCGCCGCCCAGCTTATGTTTCTTGGAATCGTTAGACATGATGCGTCGCCTTCTGCCCAATCTGCCCGCGCTCTACCCGCGTTCAATCGTCTGCCTGGATTCTACCCATGTCCCCGTTGCGGGCATCGCCAACTGGTGTCCCGCCCGTCAGCTTCTGGCGTGAGGCAAGGCGGGGCTTAAGGGATGGCCGAGCTGGTGGAGAGATGTTTTACAAATGATGACAGGTTGTAGGGATATCCCGATAACTGCGTCATGAATGCATGAGCGGCAAGGACGGCTTCGCAATAGTGGACAGGTTGAAGGGAAATCACGAAAATTGCAGCATGAATGTGCGGGTGGCGTCGGTGCCCGGCGGGCGAGGAATGCAAAAATGGGTCATTTGCTGTGATTCACGCTAAATGGGCCATAAATGCATGAATGCCCAGGTGGGGAGTGGGGGCCGCCATGCAAAAGGCGTCAGGTTTCAGGGAATTTCCGAAAATTGACCATCGAATGTGAAGCGGCAGTTCGCACACGAGACGGTGGCGGTGTGTGGCGGGCTGCAGAATGCCCGCGCGCTGTGAACTCGATCGTGACGCGGGCCCGCGGAGGTCGGTACAATAGACGACATGCTGATAAACAGAGTCTCGCGGCAGCTGCTTGCCGCACCCGAACTGAACCCCCTCGCCCACGAGCTCACCGCCGGCCACGACGCGTCGCTCGCCGTGGCCCAGTCCGCCCGGCCGCTGGTCGTGGCCGCGATCTGGGCCGCCGACCCACGGCCCTGCCTCTTCGTCGTATCCGGCGAGGAGACTGCCGACCGCGCCGCCCGGGCGCTCGCGGCCTGGGTCGGGCGCGAGCGCGTGGCCCGTTATCCCGAGCGCCGCGACCTCCCCTGGTCCGACAAGGCGGCCGACGACGCCGTGGTCGGCGCCCGTTGCGACGCCATCGCCCATCTTTCCGCAGGTGACAAGGTCATCGTGGTTGCGAGCGCGCACGCCCTGCTTCGCCGCGTGCCGCCTGTAGGCTCGGGCTACTTCGCGAGCGCGACCTTCGCCGTGGGCGACCAGGTGGACTTCGAGGACGTCGGCCGCCTGCTCGTGGGCATGGGCTACTCGGACGCGGGCGACACGGCTGAGGTCAGCGCCCCGGGCCTCTTCCACATTCACGGCGACGCGGTGGACGTCTTCCCCGCGCAGGCCACAAGCCCGGTGCGCATCGAGTTCTTCGGCGACGAGGTCGACCGCGTGCGTCGCATGGTGGCCTCCACCGGCCAGACTATCGGCGAGCTGCCCGAGGTCCGCATCGTGCCCTGCCGCGAGCTGGCCCTCACGCCCAAGACCATCGCCAACGCCAGCCGCGCCCTCTACAACAGCGCGCAGGCAAGCGACAAGGTCGCGGCCGACCTGGAGCTTATCACCCAGGGTGCCGCGGACCCCTCACTCGACCAGTACCTGCCCGCCCTCTACGGTAAGACGAGCTCGCCACTCGACCACATGGGTCCCGACACGCTGGTCGTGCTGGCCGAGCCGCGCGCCCTCTTCGATGACTGTGCGCGCACGTTCGACGAGGTCAGCGTCGCGGCCAATGCCTCGCACATCCCAGTGGACGGGCTTTTCACCTCCCCGCGCGACATGGACTTCGGCCGGCAGCAGCGGCTGACCCTGGCCTCCCTCCTGCGTGCGGGCGCCGGTACCACCACGGCCGAGCTGCAGGTCCGCCAGCCGGGTATCGCGGGCGCCAGCTCCAAGCTGCTGGGCAGCGTGCGCCAGATGACCCGCGACCACATGGCCGTGCTCTTCGCCGTGCCCGACCGCGGCGCGCGCGAGGCGCTCGAGCTGACCTTCAACGACGAGCAGATCGCCTTCACGGAGTCGCTCGGCACGGCGCCGGAGAACCGTGCGCCCGTCGTGGTGGAGGGGGGGAGCAAGACCGACCGCGCGGCCGCCGGCGCCATCCGCGCCGCAAAGCCCGCCCCGCTCGAGCGCGGCATGGTGACCTTCATCGACGCGCCCGTGCCCGCCGGCGTCGTGATTCCCGGTGCGGGCCTGGCCGTTCTCTCCGTCTCGGACCTCACGGCCCGCATGGCCAAGAGCCGCCGCCGCGTCCGCCGCGTGGACCCGACCAGCGTGACCTTCCCCTTCAAGCCGGGCGACTACGTCGTCCACGCTACCCACGGCATCGCCCTTTTTGCCGATATCGTCCGTCAGGAGGTGGGTGGCCGCGAACGCGACTACTTCCTGCTCGAGTATGCCGACGGCGACAAGCTCTACGTCCCCCTCGAGCAGGTCGACCGCATCACGCGCTACATCGGCCCGGACGGCTCGGCCCCGCGCCTTACGCGCCTCAACACAGCCGACTGGTCGCGCGCCACGGGCAAGGCCCGCCGCTCGGCCAAGAAGCTTGCCTTCGACCTGGTCGATCTCTACACCCGCCGCTCCACGGTGGCCGGCTACGCCTTCGCGCCCGACACCTCGGCCCAGGCCGACATGGAGGCCAGCTTCCCCTATGACGTCACGCCCGACCAGGCGACCGCGATCGCCGACATCAAGGCCGACATGGAGGCCCCGCACCCCATGGACCGCCTGCTCTGCGGCGACGTGGGTTTCGGCAAGACCGAGGTGGCGCTGCGGGCCGCGTTCAAATGCTGCCAGGACGGCAAGCAGGTCATGGTCCTCTGCCCCACCACGATCCTGGCCCAGCAGCACTACGAGACCTTCTTCGCACGCTTTGCCCCCTTCAGCCTGGATGTGCGCGTGCTCTCGCGCTTCGTGACGCCGGCCCAGCAGCGCCGCGCGCTCAAGGGCTTCGCGGAGGGCGACGTGGACGTGCTGATCGGCACGCACCGCCTGCTCTCGGCCGACGTCAACCCCCACGACCTGGGGCTTGTCGTGATCGACGAGGAGCAGCGCTTCGGCGTCCAGCACAAGGAGCAGCTCAAGAACATGCGCGAGCAGGTCGATGTGCTCACGCTTTCGGCCACACCCATCCCGCGCACCATGCAGATGGCCATGTCGGGCGTGCGCGACATGAGCCTGATCCTCACGCCGCCGCCGGGGCGCCTGCCCGTGAAAGTCACGGTGGGGGAGTACGACCCCGACGTCGTCTCGGCCGCGATCCGCGCCGAGCTCGCGCGCAAGGGCCAGGTCTACTACGTGTCCAACCGCGTGCACACGATCGGCGACGCCGTGGACCGCGTGGCCGCCGCCGCGCCCGAGGCCCGCATCGGCGTGGCCCATGGCAAGATGACGTCGGCGCAGGTCGAGGACGTGATGATGGAGTTCGAGGCTCACGACATCGACGTGCTCGTGGCCACCACGATCATCGAGTCCGGCATCGACAACCCCCACACCAATACGCTGATCATCGAGGACAGTCAGCGCCTGGGCCTGGCCCAGCTCTACCAGCTCAAGGGCCGCGTGGGCCGCGGGCGCGTGCAAGCCTTCGCGTATTTCATGTTCCCGCCGGAGCTGCCGCTGACCCCGGAGGCCACGGACCGCCTGACCGCCATCAATGAGTACCAGGACCTGGGCAGCGGCATGAAGATCGCCATGCGCGACCTGGAGATCCGCGGCGCCGGCTCGCTCATGGGCGGCGAGCAGCACGGCAATCTGTCCGGCGTGGGCTTCGACCTCTTCACGCAGATGCTGGGCCAGGCCGTGGCCGAGGCGCGCGGCGAGGTGAGTGAGGACCTCGCGCAGACCGAGGTCACAATCAACCTGCCCGCCGACTTCTACCTGGCCGAGGAGTACCTGCCCGACGTCGACCGCCGCGTGCTGGCCTACCGCAAGCTGGCCGGCGCCACCGAGCTGGCCGACATCGACGCGCTCCAGAAGGAGACCGAGGAGCGCTACGGCGCGCTGCCGCTGGCCGGCCGCAACCTCTTCGACCGTGCGCGGATCCGCGTGCGCGCGGCGCGCCTGGGCGTCACGGCCGTCTCGCTCACGGGCGGCCGCATCATCTACAAGGGCATCGAGGTTCCACGCCAGGTCGCGCTCGCGCTCAAGGAGCGCCGCGCCCTCTACTACCCCAAGACGCACGAGCTGCGCTACCCCTTCCATCGCGACGCCGAGCAGCTTCTGCCCATCGTGCTGCAGGTGCTCGAGCAGGTCGGCGGCGACGACGAGGTTGATTAGGAGATTGATATGGATATGACCGACATCGCAGACGCCGAGTCCCGCGAGCGTGCGGGCGCCCCCGGCGAGCACCCCGAGTTCGACCGCCTCGTGCGCACGATCTGGCGGCTGCGCCAACCCGACGGCTGCCCCTGGGACCGCGTCCAGACTCATGCCTCCATCAGCAAAAACATGATCGAGGAGGCCTACGAGGCGGTCCAGTGCATCGCCGACGGCGACGAGACCCACCTGCGCGAGGAGCTGGGCGACGTGCTCATGCAGGTCCTTCTTCACGCGCAGATTGCCGCGGACGGCGGGGTGGCCGGCGGGACCGGCGGCGCCTACGACATCGACGACGTATGCCGCGAGCTCAACGAGAAGCTCGTGCGCCGGCATCCGCACGTCTTCGGCGGGCCGGCCGAGGTCGGCGCCGTGGACAGCGCGGGACAGGTGCTCGACATCTGGGACTCCGTCAAGAAGGACGAGCGCGAGGCCGCCGGCGCCGGCGACGCGGAGGCGGTGCCGGGTCTGCTCGACTCCGTGCCCGTCTCGCTGCCGGCGCTCATGCAGGCGCAGAAGATTTCCAAGCGCGCGGCCAAGGCCGGCTTCGATTGGGACAGTGTCGAGGACGTGTGGGCCAAGGTCGCCGAGGAGCGCGCCGAATACGAGGCCGAGGCGCCCGGTAGCGATGCGGCGGCCGAGGAGTTTGGCGATATCCTGTTTGCGCTGGTCAACGTCGCGCGTAAGCAGGGCATCGACGCCGAAGAGGCGCTCGCGGCGTCCAACCGCAAGTTCCGCCGACGCTGGGCGCGTGTCGAGGCACTCGCACGCGAGCTCGACGGCGCCGATGCGAGCGACGAGAGGACTGCCCGCCTCAACGAACTCTGGGATCAGGCTAAGTCCGAGGAGTAGTGCCGCGTGCCGCCTGCTTGTGCAACACGCGCCGGCTGCTTGCACAACACGTGTTGCGTACCGTCGCCCCGCGCCTTCCCACGTTTCCTACAGACGGAAGCAATGTAATACCGGATTCACAGACGGAGAGCCGATGGCGGGGAACAGACCTGCCGATTAGTTCACAGACGGAAGCCGCGCGATGCCGGATCCACAGACGGAAGCCATGTGGCGATAAATCGGTCTGGCGGCCAGTCACAGACGGAAGCCGTGCGATGCCGAATCCACAGACGGAAGGGCTCGGATGAGCGCCCTTCCCGCGAGCGGGACACAGACGGAAAGCCTACGTTTTTTCGCGACCAGGCCTTTCTCCGGGACACGGGCCTTCCGTCTGTGGGTCGACCGTTGGCGCGCCTCCGGCGGAGCCCTTCCGTCTGTGGATGGGGTGCCCCGAAGCCTTTCCGTCTGTGAACCGAACATCACACGACGCTGCCGAATGCCATCCTGGCGTTTTCCCAACCGCCTCCTCGGGAGCGTAATCAGCGTGAGGAAAGGCAGCCTGGCAATACCCACGGTCTCCTGCGCCGAGGCGTCAGCGCCCGATCCTTTCTTCGGCGCTTTGCTTGCTTGGCAAGATGAACTTGCGCAGAAATGTGGCAAGTGTTCTTGAAACTAGCAGGTAACTGGCACATAACTTGCATATGAATTTATAATAATTTACCCCCGTTGCCTTGAATCTCTCGGCCCAGTGGATATCCTTCGGCCATGGATGTCTTTCTCTCACATAAGACGGCCCTCGGAATCTACTTCCTCGCACAGGAGCGTGGAATGGATTGGCTCTATAAAGCGCTGATCCGCCCCACCGATGATCCCCTGAGTGTCAAGCAAGATGCAGGTACAAAGGCGATCGGCGGTAAGTCTGCGGGTGCCATATGTGGGATGACGCTCGACGGGTTCGCGACGTGTGGTCGCGACCTTCGTCGGATTGACCTCGATTTCCTGAAGAACCTCGATGTAGAGAAGATCGATATCCTCGTACCGCATCGCAGGCGTGGATTCGCCAACAAGACCGTGCGGCAGCACGTGTGGGCGGGGGAGGTGCCGGCGGGTGGATTCCTCAAGCTGGGGGAGCACGTCTATGTGAGTTCGCCCGAGTTCGTGCTGCTCCAGATGGCAGCGGAGCTCGACCGGTGGCAGACGCTCCAGCTCGCGATGCAGCTCTGCGGGACCTTCGCCCTGTCGCGTACCGACGAGCACGGCGCGACGAAGCACCCGCCGCTCACGAGCAAACGGCGCCTCGCCCTCTTCGCGGAGCAGGTCGGCGGGCGCCGGACGGGGATGGACAACTACCGGTGGGCGGTGCGGCACGTGCTGAACGGGGCCGCGTCGACGACTGAGGCCGGCGTGTCGCTGCTGCTCGCGATGCCGACGAATACGGGCGGGTATGGCCTGAGGCCTTTCCAGCTCAACGTCGAGAAGACCTATGACCAGGAGGAGCGCGAGATTGCGGGCGGCAAGGAGCGGTGCGTCGTCGATCTGCTGGATGAGACGAGCCGGTTCGGCTGGGAGTACCAGGGCAAGGAGGGCCATTCCGACGCCGAGGGCGGGACGCGCTACGAGCGGGGAAGCGTGGCGCTGAGCACCGCCGCCGAGGGGGACCTCGATTTCACGATGAGCTACGGTGCGGCGCAGCTCGACTCGGACGCGCGCAAGCTCGCGGCGTTGCAACACATGAAGTATGATGTGCGGCCGCTGGTGTGGGGCCAGATCAAGACGGTCGCCGCGTTCGACCACGTCGCGCGCGAGACTGCGCAGCAGTTCGGGACGAAGGCCGATGGCGCGTACGCCTTTTCGGACGACCGAAGGCTCGCCGAGCGGCGCGCGCGGCTGCACCGGGGTCTCTTGCTGCGGCGCTATTACTGGCAGGGCGATTGAGCCGCCAGGTGGATGTCACTGCCTCTTGAAAACATCCTTTGATGAAGCTCAACTTGTGCCTCACTCACAGATGCTGGCCATTCGAATGCGAACCCACAGACGGAAGGCCTTCGATTTTTCGTGTGCAGGGCTTTCTCCAGAACGCGGGCCTTCCGTCTGTGAGCCGGGCTCAGGTACGTCTCAGACGGTGTCCTTCCGTCTGTGGGTGGGGCACATCGCAACCTTTCCGTCTGTGGATTAGAGGGAGTACCCACTCTCCTTCTGCGAGAGGTGTGAGGCGGAGGGGGTTCCGTCTATGGGATCGCGTGCAGTTGCAGTGCAATCCGAACTTGCGAGGCAGGGCATGGGTCCGTGTGCTAGTCCATGCGCCGCGTCACGACACGAGCCCTTTACAAAATAGTCGCGACGGCGGCTCGCGAGGTCTGCAATAATGGCCCTACGGCTGGCACAAACACAACAGAAACGAACCCATTGCCAATGAGCCAAACTGCGACACTTACCGGGCGCAATGTCCGTCTTACCCCCACACCGCGACAGCGCACGTCTCGCGCTATGCCGACTCGGTCTGCCCGCCGCGCGCGAGGCGGGCAAGACGAACCGCGCTGCCGCAAAGGCCGCTGCTGCAAAGGTCACGACCGTGCTCAGGGCGGGCAAGAAGGATGGCGCGACCGCGAAAGGCGCAGCCATGGGGGCCACGCCTGCAACCGCCGTCGCTGCCCCACGCGCTGAGAAGCCGCATGCACGTGTTTCCACTCCGCGCGCCGAGCACCCGCATGCGCGCGCGTCTGCGCACGAGCAGGAAGCACGCCGTCGCGAGCGGGGTATGGCTGCCCGCGGTCGAGAGGCGGTCGGCCGCGATCAGGAGGCCCGCCGTCGCGAGCGCCGCCAGGAGCGCGCCGCCACACACGTGTCGCCTGCCGAGGCGATCGGGAGCGTGATGGGTTTCTTCGCCGAGAGCCGTGGCCGCCGGATCCTCGGAGGCGTGCTCATTACGATCGCCCTGCTGGTCGCGGCGCTTTACGGCCCGGCCAAGAGCTATTACACCGCCGTGCGCGAGCGCGACGACCTGACCACGTATTATGCGCGCCTCGAGGCGTCCAACAGCTCCCTGCGCGACTCCATCCAGTACCTCCAGTCGACCGAGGGCATCGAGGACGAGGCCCGCAAGCGCGGCTACGTGTACGAGGGCGAGACCAGCGCGCAGATCGACGGCCTCGAGGACACCACGGACGACTTCACGGGCACAAGCGAGGTCCCCGACGTCGAGCAGCCCTGGTACGTCCAGGCGCTCGACCGGTTCTTCGGCTATCAGTCGCCCGCCTACTAGCGGGGCCGCCGCCGACCTGTCGGCCGCCGTCAAGACAGACACACCAGCGGTAAGGAGCACATTATGGGCCAGTGTTATGCGGTGATCGACATCGGCACGGTGACGGCGCGCCTCGCCGTGAGCGAGGTGGCGGACGGCCGTGTGACCCTGGTCCGCAAGATCTCGACCATCTGCAACCTCGGTCAGGATGTGGACCGCACGGGCGTGCTCGCGCCTGAGGCGTGCGATCGCGTCGTCGCGTGCGTCGCCGGCTATGTCGCGACTGCCCGTGAGCTGGGCGCCGGTATGTCGGCCTGTATGCTCACGAGCGCCGCGCGCGATGCTTCGAATTCTGATAACCTGCTCGTCCGGCTGCGCGCCGTGGGCGTGGAACCCCAGGTCATCCCCGGCGAAATCGAGGGGCGGCTGACTTTCCTCGGCGTGGCGCAGGACTTTCCCGGCAAGAAGATCTTGGTCGCGGACAACGGAGGCGGGTCGACCGAGCTGGCGTGCGGCCGGCTCGTGACGGAGCCGGGTGCGGTGGCCGCGCCAGCGATGCCCGTCTCCGCAACGTCCGACCTTGCGGCGCCTGCCAACCCTGGCCTCCTCATGGACCTCGTGGTCTCGACGGATGTCGGCTGCCGCCGCCTGACCGACCGCTTCCTCAGCAAGACGGACCCTCCCGCCGCAACCGACCGCGCCGACGCGCACGCCTTCGCGGCCTCGCTCTTCGGGCCGGTGGTGGCGCGTCTCCGCGAACTCGGCGCGGCGCCCGAGGCCCTCGTGGTGACGGGTGGCACGGCGACCACGCTCGTCGCGGTCACCAAGCAGCTCGTCCCTTATGACTCCGCGCAGGTGCATCTAGCCCAGATTGGCCGCCCGCAGGTGGCAGACCTCGAAGAACGCCTCGGCTCCCTGACCGCGGCCGAGCGCGCGGAGGTGCCGGGCATCCAGCCCAAGCGCGCGCCCGTGTTCCTGGCAGGCACGGTCGCCCTCGGCGAGCTGATGGGACAGACGGGCTTCGACATGATGACCGTTTCCGAGTCCGACCTGCTTGTCGGCATGTCGCTCGCGCTCGACGCGGCCGCGCGTGGAACTGCTTCGCCGGTGGGCTGGACGCCCGTTTTCGCAGCGCTGTAGCGCCACGCCAGCAGATGCCCCGCCGCGACCGTCCGTGCCCACGTGCCGTGCGGTAAAATAACGACGCGCAAGCAGCGCGCCCGTGGGGGCGTGGCGGAATTGGCAGACGCAGCGGACTTAAAATCCGTCGGCCTTGGCCTTGTGGGTTCGAGTCCCACCGCCCCTACCATATGTTTTTCGCGCACGTGTCGCCCGACGGCGGACGGACGGCGGACGGCGGATGGCCGACGGAGGGGAAGATTCCATGGCGAGATTCTGTATCGAATGCGGCGCCCCGCTCAAGGAGGGCGCAGCCTTCTGCACGTCCTGCGGCGCGCCTGTCTACGAGGAAGAAACCGAGCCGACGTGCCCGCACTGCGGCGCCCCGCTCGACCCCGGCGCTGCCTTCTGTACCGAATGCGGCGCGCGTGTCGATACCACGGCGACCATGGTGATGCCGGCAGAGAGCCCGCAAGATGCCGATGGCGTACGGCAGGCGGCAAACCTCGGCTCGGCCGCGAACACCACCAAGAAGAGCGTGCTTCCCTACGCAATCGGCGCCGCCATCGCTGTGGTGGCCGTGGCGGCTGCGTTGGTCTTCTTCCTCGATCCGTTCGGTTGGAGGGCGGGCGCCGATGGCGGGACAGCCGGAGGGCAAGAAACCCAACAAGGCAGCCAGGCCGGCGCGTCAGGCAGCGGGGACAGCGCGCAGTCCGACGACGCCGGAACCTCCGGCTCGAGCGCGGACGACCAGGGTGCCGCGTCAGCAGACGGGGACGCCGCCACTTCGGGCGACGTGGCGGACGAGGAGCCGCCTGCCACCGAGCCGTCTCCCGTCCAGGTGCCTGTTGTCGACCACACGACGGGTGTGAATCCGGCAAGTGAGGCCGATGATTATTATGTCCTGCCCGAGTCGTCCACGCGTGTGTACTCGGCGAGCGAGCTCTCGGGCCTGTCCGACTGGGACCTCAAGGTGGCGCGCAACGAGATCTTTGCCCGCCATGGCCGTGGGTTCAACGACGACGCCCTGCAGGCATACTTCAACTCGAAGAGCTGGTACCGGCAGCTCTACACCCCCGAGGAGTACGACGCCCTGCCCGACCAGCTCTCCGAGACGGAGCACGCGAACGTCGACGTGATCAAGTCCCTGGAGCCCGAGAGCAACTTTCACTAGGCGGCGGCGCATGCGGAACGCGAGAACGGCTCTGGCTCTGACGGTCGTGCTTGCCGTGGCGAGCGGATGCGCACGGGGCGGTGCGCAAGGCGGATCGTCGGGCAGCGCCGCGCCTGTGATCAGGGAGGCGTCTGCGGGCGGTGTAGGTAGTGCAGACGGCGCAGACAGCTCAGGAGACGCAGATGCAGTCGCCGCCCACGACGCCGCCGCGACGGATGCGGATGCCGTTGCGGAGGCGCGCGCCAAGCTGATGCTCACCGAGACCTATTACGATGACCTGCAGCATGGCGACAAGGGTGCGGCTTATCAAAAATACATCGTTCTTCACGATACCGAGGGTGACGGGTCGGCCGATGGGGTCCTTGCTTATTGGGAGGGCAACGGCAACCTCGTGGCGGCGCACTTCATCGTCAATAAGGACGGCAGCATCCTGCAATGCGTGCCCATGGACCGGATCGCCCATCACGCCGGCTGGGGCAGCGGCAACGCCAACGAGCGCTTCGGCATTACCGAGGACGGCCGCGACGACCTGCTCGGCAGGCAGCCGAGCGACGTCTATACCGACTACGGGATGAACGCCTGGTCCATCGGGATCGAGATGGTGCATGTGGGCGGCGAGACCTATCCCGAGGCGCAGCTCGATGCCGTCGACGACCTGATCGCCTACATCGACGCCTATTACGGCGGCGATGGCGGGACGATCATCGACCACAAGATGTGGCGTGCGGGCAATTCCGACACGAACCCCGAGTTCGCCGGCTACCTAGCCAATTACCAGGACCATCGCACGCACGATTAACGCGCGTCGCCATCGCCCGCATCGAGGAAGATCTTGCGCGTGACGAAGTTGTAGACCATCACGATCGCCGTTGCGACGACCTTGGCTGCCGTCACGGCGAAGGCGCCGG
>OMXZ01000037.1 GCA_900315165.1 uncultured Actinomycetes bacterium
CCTGGGCCAAGGATGGCGAGGCAGCCGGCACTATGGGCTATGCGCTGCGTCTGGAGGCCATTCAGGTCCAGGTCGTGAAGGACGGAGCGGGTCCCTCGTATGGCAATGTCGCTGCCCCCGCCGTGAACTGGGCCTTCAAGAGCGACTTCGGCGTCCAGTACCGCGCCCATGTGCAGAACGTCGGCTGGCAGGGCTGGGTGGCGAACGGCGCGACGGCCGGCACTTCGGGCCGCAGCCTCCGCGTCGAGGCGCTCCAGCTGCAGATGAACGGCTCGCCGTACTCCGGCGGCATCACCTACCAGGCCCACGTCCAGAATATCGGCTGGCAGAATTGGGTGTCTGATGGCGCCGTGGCCGGCACCTCGGGCCAGTCCCTCCGCGTGGAGGCGCTCAAAGTCCAGCTCACGGGCGAGCTCGCCGACCGCTACGACGTCTATTATCGCGTCCACATCCAGGACGTCGGCTGGCTCGGTTGGGCCAAGAACGGAGAGGTCGCCGGCAGCTCGGGCTTCTCCAAACGCGTCGAGGCTGTGCAGGTCCAGCTTGTGAATAAGGGCGCGGCGGCGCCGGGCACCACGGACCGCCACGACGCGACCGACTATCTCAAGCAACTCAATAGCCGCCTGAACGGCATCGACATCGCCTCGCCCTATCAAAACGGCATCGATATCGCGTCAACTGGCTCCGACTTCGTGATCGTGAAGGCCACGCAGGGCACCCACTACACCAACCCCAAGATGACCACCTGGGCCGACCAGACCCTCTCCCAAGGCCGTCGCCTCGGCCTCTACCACTTCGTCGAGGCCCAGAGCGACCCCGTCCAGCAGGCCGACTACTTCGTGAGGGCCGCCGGCCCCTACGTCGGTCGCGCCGTGCTCGTGCTCGACTGGGAGAACATCTACGTGAGCGGCCAGTGCACCTCGGATGCCCTCTCCAAGGGCGTGAGCTGGGCCAAGCAGTTCCTGGACGAGGTCTACAAGAAGACGGGCGTGCGCCCCATGATCTACACGAGCAAGAACGTCACCACCGCGTACAACTGGTCCTCCGTGGCCAACGCGGGCTACCGGCTCTGGGGCGCGCAGTACCTCTACAAGTACTACGACAACCCCGTGTACGGCTTCGTGACCGACCCGACCCTCTCCAGCAGCTGGGGCGCCTGGGGTTCGCCGACCATCTACCAGTACACCTCGCGCGGCCGCCTGAACGGCTTCTCCGGCGACCTCGACCTCGACTACTTCTACGGCAGCAGGGCGGATTGGGATGCGCTCTGCGCGCGGTCCTAAGGAGGATACGTTGAAAACGAACAACCTCGCTCCCATCGCCACGCTCGCCTTGGCCTCGATGCTCGCCCTGCCCGGCTGCAAGTCCTGCACCGCGCCCGCGGTGGGCTCGGCCGGCTCGGACGCCGCGGTCGTGACCGAGGGTTCGGCTGCCGGGTCCGAGGCGGAAGGTTCCGAAGCCGCGTCCGCGCCCGTCGACGCCGGCAACGCGACCCCGGGCTCCAGCCTGCAGGCGGGCGCGGAGATGACGGGGGAGAGCTATACCCTCGCGGGCTGCACCGTCACGCTGCCCGCCGCCTGGGCCGGCAAGGTCACGGTCGCGCAGGCCGACGGCTCGCTCACGGTGCGCGCCTCCGCCTATCCGAGCGAGACGGTCTGCACCGTCTACACTGCCGCCGCGGACGAGGTCGGCACGGGCGACGAGTCCAACGCCCTCATCTCCCAGACCGACCTGGGCGATGGCCGGGCCCTCTGCGTGATGGCGACCAACTATTCCTACGTCATCCCCGACGCCCGCTACAACGGCGCCGACCTCTATTCCGACGACGAGGCCGCTGCCCTGCTCGACCTTACGACGGGCGGTGTCGTGACCGCCGACGAGCTCGATGGCCTCTATTACGACTACCAAAACACGGGCACGCTCGACCCCAAGCTCAACGCCACGGCCGACTATCTCGCGGCCAACCTCTCCGTTGCCCACTAGGTCCTCATCTCTCTCATCTTCCTGGCCTGCCCAACGTCCTGCACCCGCTGCCCCTCATCGCCTCCGCGCTCCCGCGCCCCCCGCATCGTTGGTAAACCGTCACCTTACACCCCCACATCGTTGGTAAACTGCTCCTTCACACCCCTATATCGTTGGTAAAACGGCCCCCACGCCCCCGCATCGTTGGTAAACCGCTACCAACGATGCGGGGGTGCCGCAAGATTTATCTGGGGTTTTATCGTCTGTACCCCCATATCGTTGGTAAACAGCACACCAACGATATGGGGGTGTGGAAATCGCGACCTGCGTGTTTGTGGTCCAAACCCCCACATTGTTGGTAAGGGCGACTCAGACCGAGTACTCCGCGCGGAGTCCGCGCTTGTGGGTGTGACTTTACGGCTGCAGCCCGCCATCACGCGCCCGAAATCCATCTCGAAGCCCGGGAAGACCGTCGAGGGCACCGGCACGGAGAAGGGATAGATGACCGGCGTCTCGTCCACGCCCTCGCCGAAGAGGCACACGTGGGTACGCCGCTTGCTCGTCTTTTTGCCTTCGTCCATCCTCAGGGAAAACTGCTGCCGCGGAGTAATTGCATCGTTGATTCGATTCTCGATGTCTAGGCAGGCCTGCCTGGCGTCGGGTAGGCCAGAGACCCTTCCGTCGTCGTCAACACCGAAGACGATGCGTCCCCCTGGCGGAAATCGTTGCAATACCGCTGCAACGGTTCGCCACGTATAGGTCTCGCTTGCTTTGTAACGACTTGACCCTACGAGCGGGGAATTGTCACTTTGACTTACAAGGTGTCCGCCCCGACGGCTATAGTGGACGATGCATTGTCGTTTTCGCCTATCGGAGTCCCCATGAAGCACGTGCACTCGCCCCTCCTTTCCGTCCTCCTCACCCTCTCGCTGGTCGCGAGTCTGGTGCCGACCCCGGCGCTCGCCGAGGTGACGCAGACCACGCAGCCGCAGGAGCCCGTCGCCGAGCAGACCGTGGAGGCGCCTGCGGGTGAGGGCGCCGGCGAGGGCTCGACCGAGAACGGCAGCCAGGAGGGGCAGACCGAGGCGCCCGCGGGGCAGGGGTCTGAGGGGGCGCCCGAGGCACAGCCCGAGGAGGCGCCCGCCGACGAGACTTCCGACGAGCAGGATGCCGAGACCGAGCTCGAGGCTCAGGAGGAGGCGCAGCCGAGCGTTGTCTACCGCGCGCACGTGCAGAACGACGGCTGGCAGAACGAGGTGTCCGACGGCGCCGAGGCGGGCACCACGGCCCGCGGTCTGCGCGTCGAGGCGCTCAACATCAGCCTGCGCGACGCTGAGACCGGCGCCGCGATCCCCGGCATTTCTTATCGCGCCCACGTGCAGAACATCGGCTGGCAGGATTGGAGGAGCGACGGCACCGAGGCCGGCACCACGGGCGGCGGCCTGCGCGTCGAGGCGCTCCAGATCAAGCTCTCCGACGAGCTCGCCGCGAAGTATGACATTTATTACCGCGTCCACGTGCAGAACATCGGCTGGATGGGCTGGGCCTCCAACGGCCAGCGCGCCGGCACCGCCGGGCAGAGCCTGCGCATCGAGGCCGTGCAGATCCGCCTCGTCCCCAAGGGCGAGGCCGCTCCCGACCCGGCAGGCCAGGCGACTGGTGACGCATTCCGGGGCGCGCTCGGCGTCTCCTATACCACCCACGTGCAGAACATCGGCTGGCAGGGCGCGTGCAAGGACGGCGCGACCGCCGGCACCACGGGCCGCGGCCTGCGCGTGGAGGCGCTGACCGTCTCGCTCTGCGGCGACGACCTCACCCAGGGCACGGTCTCGGGCGGCGTCGAGTACCAGGCCCACGTCCAGAACATCGGCTGGCAGGGCTGGGCCTCCAACGGCGGCGTCGCCGGCACCTCCGGCCAGAGCCTGCGCGTCGAGGCGATCCGCATGCGCCTGACGGGCGCCATCGCGAATGATTACAGCATTTATTATCGCGTCCACGTGCAGAACATCGGCTGGATGACCTGGGCCAAGGACGGCGAGGCCGCCGGTTCCGAGGGCATGGGCCAGCGCGTCGAGGCCGTCCAAATCCGGCTCGTGCCCAAGACGGCGGCGGCGCCCGACAACGCTGGCGCATCTATCGGCCAGGCCTTCGCGAAGCCCTCGGCCGTCTCCTACCAGACAAGCGTGCAGAACGACGGCTGGCAAGCCCAGGTGTCGGGCGGCGCGTCCGCGGGCACGACGGGGCAGGGCAAGGCCGTCGAGCTCGTCAGGGCAGCGCTCACGCCCGCGTCCGAGGGCCGCCTGGCCGGCGGGATCCAGTACCGCAGCCACGTGTCCAATGCCGGCTGGCAGGGCTGGGTGGCAGACGGCGCGGAGTCCGGCGTCGCAGGCGCCCGCACGGAGGCGATCCAAATGCAGCTCACGGGCCAGATGGCCCAGTACTGCAGCGTCTGGTACCGCGTCCACGTCCAGAACGTCGGCTGGCTCGGCTGGGCCCACGATGGTGAGACCGCCGGTTCCGAGGGCCAGGGCCTGCGCGTGGAGGCAGTGCAGGTGGTCGTCCGCGCCAAGGCGCAGGGCGCCCCCGGCTCCACAGCCGACCACCAGTGGTACGGCCAGACCCCGCTCGAGCGCAGCATGGGCGGCTATGGCAGCCCCACCAACTGGATCGTCTACGTGAACCGCGGCGAGCGCCACGTGTACGTCTTCCAGGGGATGCAAGGCCTGTGGAAGCTCGACCGCGACTTCGTCTGCACCGTCGGCGCGCCCTGGTCCCCGACCATCTCGGGCATCTTCAACGTGGGCATCAAGGAGTACGTCTTCGGCCACGGCTACAGCTGCTACTACGCCACGCAGATCTCGGGCGACTACCTCTTCCACTCGGTCATCTATTACCCGGGCACCTTCACGGTGAAGGACGGACAGCTCGGCACCGCGGCCTCGCACGGCTGCGTGCGCCTCGCCATCGAGAACGCGAAATGGATTTATGACAACATCCCCAGCGGCACGACGGTCGTGATCGTCTAAGGGCTCTGACAGGAGGCTCGTTTTGAAGAAGGATTCGAAGAGGTTCATCGGCCTCACGCTGACGAGGGCCCTGGCGGCGCTGTGCGCGTTTTCCCTGGTCTACGCCATGCCCGGCGTGCCGCTGGCGCTGGCCGAGACGGCTGGTGCGGCGGCGGAGCAGGTCGAAGGGGGAGCACCCGCGAACGAGGGCGAGACGCCGCAGCCCGAGAGCGACCCCGCGGCTGAGGGCGGCACGACGCCGGCCGAGCCGCCCGCGGAGACCCCGGCCGAACCGACCGTTCCCACGACTCCCGAGACGCCCGCGCAGGGCGAGGGCACCCAGACGCCCGAGCAGGTCACGCCTGATTCGTCTACGCCCGACCAGCCCGAGGGCTCGGACGAGACCGAGACCCCCGCTCCCGAGGACGAGCAGTCCGATGAGCAGGAAGAGGACCTCGAGGCCCAGGAGGTGCCCACACCCACCGTCACCTACCAGGCCCATGTGCAGGACTATGGCTGGATGAAAGAGGTTAAGGACGGCGCGGAAGCCGGTACGCACGGCGAGAGCAAGCGCGTCGAGGCGCTCAAGGTCAACGTCTCGGGCGTCGACAACCTGGGCATCCAGTACATGGCCCATATCCAGAATATCGGCTGGAAGCAGGGTTGGAAGGCGAACGGCGAAGAGATGGGCACCGACGGCCAGAGCCTGCGCGTGGAGGCCGTCCGTCTCCAGCTGACGGGCGAGGCCGCCTCCCAGTATCACGTCTGGTACCGCGTCCACGTGCAGAACATCGGCTGGATGGGCTGGACCTGCGACGGTGCCAAAGCCGGCACCGCGGGCCAGAGCCTGCGCGTGGAGGCCATCCAGATTTTCGTCCTCCCCGCCGACCAGCCGGCCCCCAGCGGCGACGGCCAGGCCACCGCGGACGCCTTTTCGGGCACCCGCCTAGCCGTGCAGTACCAGGCCCACGTCCAGAACATCGGCTGGCAGGGCGCCGTCCAGAACGGCTCCGTCGCCGGCACCACGGGCCGCAGCCTGCGCGTTGAGGCCCTGCGCGTGTCGCTCGTGGGCGACGACGTGACCGACGGCACCCTGAGCGGCGGCGTCGAGTACCAGGCCCACGTGCAAAACATCGGCTGGCAGGACTGGACGGGCAACGGCGGCACCGCCGGCACCTCCGGCCAGAGCCTGCGCGTCGAGGCGATCCGCATGCGCCTGACGGGCGCGATTGCTTCTTCTTATCACATCTACTACCGCGCCCACGTGCAGAACATCGGCTGGATGGCCTGGGCAAAGGACGGCGAGGCGGCCGGCTCCGAGGGCAGCGCCCTGCGCGTCGAGGCCGTCCAGGTCGTCCTCGTGCCCAACGGCGGCTCGGCCCCCAGCGCCGACGGCCAGGCGTCGTCGCTCCCCTTCGTGAAGGCGGATTCGGTCTCGTACCACACCCAGTCCGCCGGCCAGGACTGGCAGGGTTGGACCTCCGACGGCAACACGGCCGGCACCACCGGCCAGGGCAGGGCCGTCGAGCGCTTCGCCGCCACGGTCGACGGCGGCGGTGTGCAGTACCGCGCCTACAGCGCCTATAGCGCCTGGGGCTCCTGGGTGGCCGACGGCGCCGAGGCGGGCATCGCGGGCAGGCGCATCGAGGCGATCCAGATGCAGCTCACGGGCGAGGCCGCGAATAGGTGCGACCTCTACTACCGCGTGCACGTGGCCAATATCGGCTGGATGGGCTGGGCCAAGAACGGCGAGGAGGCCGGCACGGAGGGCGGCAGCCTGCAAGTGGAGGCCGTGCAGGTCAAGCTCGTGGTCAAGGGCGCGGCGGCTCCTGGCTCCACGGCGTCGCACTTCCAGTCGGCCGTGTCGGGCAAGATCGGCTATCAGAACCCCTCCTGGATGTGGCAGGTGAGCAGCCACACGGTGAGCGCCGACTGGACGCACGGCCACGGCCAGTTCAGCTACGTGACCCCCTCGCGCATCTCCGTCACGGCGTCGCGCGACGAGGTCGTGAACGCCTTCATCCAGCGCGCCCGCGAGTACATCGGCACCCCCTACGTGTGGGACTACGCCTGCGCCCCCGGCGTCGGCGTCGACTGCGCCGGGTTGATCCTGCAGTGCGGCTACGCCGTCGGCATGGACTTCGGCGACATGAACCCCGTCAACCACTACTACGCCGGCGGCTGGCACTCGCAGTACGCCAACGCCCTCTGGAACTCCGGTAATGCGCCCCACGTGTCCGTCAGTGACATGCAGCCGGGCGACGTCATCTCCTACCCCGGTCACGTCGCGATCTACGTCGGCAACGGCAGCATGATCGAGGCCCCGTACGCCGGCGCGACCGTGCGTGAGACGCCGGTGCGCTACAGCGGTGCGCGCGGAGCCATCCGCCTCTTCTCGTAAAGGGCGGGAATGCGCCGTCTCCGCGACACCTTCGCCTGGCTGGCCGTGGTCCTCACCACGGCGTGTGCGATCGTGTGCGCGGTCACGCTCGCGAACCCGTACAGTGCGCAGACATCTGCCCCCGCTTCCTCGCAAGAAGGGGCGGGGGCTTCTGGCTCGGTCGAGGACGCGGAGGCGGACGAGGGCGTTTCGGATGCCGCCGACGCCGCGGACGTGTCAGGCGACTTCCATTACGTGGGTGACGACACCGACAGCACCTCCGGCGAGGCGGTTGACGACGCGTCCTCTACCGACGCGCCCGTCGCCCCCGTAGCCGACGAGGACCTCGCCCCACACGAGAACGGGATCGTCCTCGCGAGCGTTCCCGCAGGTACGACGCGTGACGAGCTGGACAGCCTGCTCGCGGACGCGGACTACGTCGACGCCTCAGAGGTCACGGATGACGAGCTGGCCCGCGGCCTCGTGTCCCTGAGGATCACGGACGGCACGCCGGTTGCCGACGCGAGCGCGGACCTGGCCGCCGTCCCCGGCATCGAGGCCGCCCAGCCCAACTATATCTACACCCTTGCCGAGGATGAGGATCCCGAGGCCTCCGCTGACCCTGCCGGCGATTCGACCTCCGGTTCCGCAGCCATCGAAGACGACGGGTCCGACCACGACGACTCCGCGACAAGTGACCCTTCAGCAACACCAGCCGATCAGGCTGCTGGCGATGCCGCTCCGGCGACCGGCGATGCCACGGCGGGGGAGACCGACGCTACGGCGCAGGGCGATGCCACGGAGGCGCAGGACGACCAGGCAGGCGCCCAGGAGACAACACTTCCCGAGGACCTCGGTCTCCAGAGCGTCACGGTCAACGACCCGGAAATCACCAAGAAAGCCGCAGGTACCTGGGGCCTCGAGAGTCTTGACGCATTTGATGCTTGGGAGACCGTGAAGTGCGCTGCGGGCAGACCCGTCCGCGGCACCACCGTCGCCGTGGCGGTCATCGACACCGGCTGCGACACGGGCCACGAGGACCTGGTAGACAACATCGTCGCCAGTTATGATGCCTCGGGTCGCAATAGCGTCGCCGACTTCCAAGGCCATGGCACGCATGTGGCGGGCATCGTGTCCGCCGAAGCCAACAACGGCAAGGGCACGGCCGGCATCTCCTATAACGCGGGCCTGGTCATCGTGAAGGCTTCCACGGGCAACACGGACAAGTTCGACACCAAGACCCTTACCGCCGCCTATGACTGGGTCATCAAGAATGCAAGGACCTACAACATTCTCGTGATCAACTTGAGTATCGGTGGCGAGGCGGGTTCGAACGGGGACACCGCCCTCCTGCAGCGCGTCGACACAGCCTACGCGCAGGGGATCCTCACGGTGGCCGCGGCGGGCAATGGCGGCGGCAGCCTGAAGGTGCCCTATGCCTGCTATCCCGGCGACCATGAGACGATCCTTTCGGTCATGAACCTTCAAAACACCGCAGGCGGCGTTACGCTGCACAGCGACTCGAACTACAACGTGGACGACCATCCGATTAAGGACGTGTGCGCGCCGGGCACGAGCATCCTGAGCACGATCTCGGACGAGTCGAAGGGCTCGCAGTACCACGGCAACGACTCGTATGGCACAAAGACCGGGACGTCCATGGCGACACCGTATGTGTCCGGCGTGGCTGCGCTCGTCTTTACGGCCAACCCCGGCCTCACGCCCCAGCAGGTCATGAACGTGATCGAGAACACCGCGACCGACCTGGGCGCGAGCGGTTGGGACCGTACCTACGGCTATGGCGAGGTCAACGCGGCGGCCGCCGTGCAGAAGGCCAAGGATGTGACTGCCCAGCAGGCCACGCAGGCGACCCTCGCCACCATCAAACCTCAAATCAGCGGCCTCTCGACCGTCTCGATCACGAGCGCCTCGGCCACCTACACGCTCACGGTCCAGGACCCCGCGACCTCCTGGTCGAGCTTCAAGAGCCTGACCTGGACCTGGTCTTCTTCCAATGCGGCCGTCGGCACCATCTCGGCCACCACGACCGCCGACGCCCCCGCCACGATGGCCGTCCGCGGCGTCGGCACGACGACCCTCACGGCCACCTGCACCGCCGACCCCTCGATCAAGGCCAGCTACAGCGTGCGGGTCGAGAGCGCGGCCATGGGCACCGCCGCGGTCGCGGTCGCCGACCAGACCTACACGGGCGCGGCGCTCACCCCCGCCCCCACGGTGACCTACGGCGGCGCGACCCTCGTGGCCGGCCGCGACTACACGGTGGAGTATGCCAACAACGTCAACGCCGGCACGGCCCAGCTCACGGTCGTCGGCCGCGGCAGGTATGCCGGTTCGCTCACCAAGACCTTCAAGATCAACCCCGTGCCGCTGAGCTCCGCCTCGTTCAGCCTCTCGCCCAGCTCCTACACCTACGACGGAAAGGTCCACAAGCCGAGCGTCACGGCGACCTTCAACGGCCGGACCCTCGCCAATGGCGACAGGGGCGACTACACCAAGTCCTACGAGAAAGGCGACGCGGCCGCGTTGCCGGGCACCCACACGGTCACGCTCACGGCGGTGCCGGGCGGCAACTTCACGGGCACGGCGACCGCCGCCTACGCGATCACACGTCCTGCGGTGTCGGTCTCGTATACGACCCACATCCAGAACATCGGCTGGAACCAGGGTTGGAAGTCGAACGGCGACACGGCGGGCACGAGCGGCCTTTCCTACCGCCTGGAGGCAATCCAGATCCGCCTGTCCGGTGCGGCGGCCTCGCTGGGCTCGATCGAATACTGCACCCACATCCAGAATATCGGCTGGAAGCAGGGCTGGAAGACGAACGGCGAAACGGCGGGTACGAGCGGCAAGTCCTACCGCCTGGAGGCCATCCAGATCCGCCTGACCGGAAATCTTGCCAAGATCTACGACGTCTACTACCGCGTCCACGCGCAGAACATCGGCTGGCTGGACTGGGCGTCCAATGGCGCCCCGGCCGGTACAAGCGGTCTTTCTTACCGGCTCGAGGCCATCCAGATCGTGCTTGTCCCTAAGGGGGAGGCTGCGCCGGGCGCGACGTCGACCCCGTACCGTTCGCTCCATTACCGCACCCACGTGCAGAACGACGGCTGGCAGGACTACACCTTCGAGGGTCAGACCGCCGGCACGTCGGGCCGGTCGCTGCGGCTGGAGGGCATCAACATCAGCCTGGGCGACCAGTATGCGCAGCAGGGCGTGTCGGGCGGCATCCGCTACCGCACGCACGTCCAGAACATCGGCTGGCAGGATTGGCGCTACGACGGCGCGATGGCCGGCACGTCGGGCCAGTCCCTGCGGCTGGAGGCCATCCGCATCGAGCTCACGGGTGCCATGGCGCAAAGGTACGACGTATACTACCGCGTGCATGCGCAGAACATCGGCTGGATGGGCTGGGCTTGCGACGGCGCCTCGGCCGGCACGGCGGGCTATGCTTATCGGTTGGAGGCCATCCAGATCCGCATCGTCCCCAAGGGCAGCGGCGCCCCCGGCCCCACGTGGGATTCCTTCCGTCAGCGCTAGGGCTGGCCAGTATGTCCTGAAAATAGCCATTACTTGGTCAAAGCATGTCCTTACTTTAGCCATTGACGTCGCCAAGACACCGGCAGCGCGCAGGGTACCGCACCTCCAGAGCATGCGACGCACCCACGGAAGCCGTCGGCTAACGCATCTCCGCAGCCGGACCAACCGCCGGAAGGCGCTCGATCCCCCGATGCGTCGAGCGGCGTCACCGTCGAAAGGCCAATGTTCGGGAAAAACACCAGCTCGCGAAAAATCCGAGCCCTTCCGACGGTGCCCAGACGCGCCTCCCGTCGGGCCTGGGCTCTTCCGGCGGTGAATCCACGGCTGGGAGGGCCCAGACGCCCGATTCACAGACGGAAGGGCCATGATCTGTCGAAGGCCGCCGCGCGGCCCACAGACGGAAAGCCTTCGATTCATCGTGACCTGGGCATTTGCAACAGCGAGCGCCTTCTGTCTGTGGGCCAGCCATCCGCGGTGCGTGGGCGGAGCCTTTTCGTCTGTGACCAGGCTCGACGCCGCGCGCAATTGGCCCTTTCCATCTGTGGCCCGTCGCCCAGCTTCGGGGTGCCAGGGCGTCATGCAATTCATCATGCAACGTCATATAATCCCTCACGTAACTGCAGATCCGGATACTCGGTGACGCTGATGCGGGTGAGTATCATAGAGAGAATCGAGTCGGCTCGGGGGGGCGCCGATGCGAGGCCTCAATCCCGACCTCTTTCGGTTTCGCCCCGTGAATGGACGGGAGGTGCAGAGTGCCCGAGGATGAAGCCTCTGACCAATTGATTCTTGACAGTGGCGCGGGTATAGAGGGTATTATTCCTGTTGACAGTACCCCGCACGCTTGCATCGGCAACGAGGCAGCGAACCAGGCGGGGTCGTTTGCTCTTCCGCCCCTTAAACCCGCCTTGGCGTACGAGCAACAAGTCAGCCTTATGAGGGCGAGGGGGCTGACGGTTCCGGACGAATCAAAAGCTCTCGAGCTGCTTGCAGAGACTAACTACTATCGTCTGAGGGGTTATTGGCTCACGCTGGAGAATGAAGCTGGGTTCAAAGCGGGGACAAGTTTCGATGACATTTGGGATATCTATGCTCTCGACTCTGAGCTTAGACTCTGGCTGTGGTCTGCGATTGCTCCGGTCGAGATAAAGCTGAGAACCTCGTTTGCCTACCACACCGCCCACGCATTGGGACCCCAGGGCTACGAGGACTCGGCAAACTATAGCAACGTCGCAGAACATACGAAATCGATGAAGAGTCTGGCCCGCGAGAGGGATAGAGCGCTTAGAGACGGCGTCCCTTGCGTGAAGCACAATATTGAGAAGTACGGCGTACTGCCAATATGGGCGGCTGTTGAGATTATGAGTATGGGTACCGTCTCCAGGCTCTACGGTAATTTGTCAGGAAGAGCATCCTACGAGGACGGGACGACTGTAAGGGCTGCGATTGCACACGACTTCGACGTGAAAACGCCCTACCTTACAAGCTGGCTCCGGCATCTGACGTACGTGCGCAATATCTGCGGGCACCACAATCGCTTCTACAATCGCATGATGACTTCGCGACCGAAGCTCCTAAAGATGGACCTGGCAGTTGCAGACAGTGCCAAACAGTTTCCAACTTTCATTGTGCTGAAGAGACTTTATGAGCATTCCTGGCCAGAACGGTGGGAATCGCTATATGAGAGCCTGACCGAGTCCGTAGAGGCACACGGAGGCGTTGATTTGAGACCTATGGGATTTCCTGACGATTGGCGCAGCTTGCTCGAGCTGGCGCAGTGAGCGCTCGTCATGGCAGGCTCTACCCCAGCCCTGTCTGCCAATCCACAGGCGAAAGGCGCTCGATAGCATATTTCCGCGGCTAGAAACACCGTCGGAAGGCCATTGTTCGGGAAAACACCAGCTCGCGAGAGATCCGAGTCCTTCCGGTGGTGTCTCGATATAGCGCCGCGTCGGGTCCGGGCCCTTCCGGCGGTGTGAAAAATCGGCCTCTACCAACGATACGGGTGCGACGGTAGACAAGGCGCAGGGGGCGGGACCAACCACTGGAGTCTCACGTAACCGCCCTCGCCTGACGCGAGCTCGTCGACACAGAATGAGAAATCGGTGGAATCAAGTAGCGTACCGCTCACCCATTCGCAAGCAATAAAACTGTAAACAAGCTGAAAACACGCGGTATCCCGTGCTATGGTGGATGGCGTTTGATCCCGACATATCTGCCCCGACACCGAAACCAGGCCCGTATGAAACGCCTCTCACGCAAGCTCCTGATCGCGTCCGCCTCCCTCCTGATCGCGCTCGGCTCGCCCGCAGTCGCGCTGCCCGCATTCGCCGCACCGGCGGATGCCGTCGTGCTGGAGGACACACAGAAGAAGGACGTGCCCCTCGCCCCGACTGACGAGGTGACGCTCGAGGATCACACGACGTCCGAAGACAAGGACAAGGCGACGCTCCCCGAGCAGAAATCGCCCTCCGAGGGCACTTTTTCCTCCGACTCGTCGGAAAAACCCGCCTTGGGGGGCGATTTGCCGCCCGCGGGTGACACGCCGGGCGCGGACGACGTGGAGAAGGCTGGCGAGGATGGCGCAGATGGCGCGGATGCGAGGAAGGACGCCGGCGCCGAACCGGCGGCCGAGCCGACCGATGACACCAAGCCGACCGACGGGCTGGGCGACGACGGGGGAGCGGTTGATGTCCCGCCCGTCAACGTGACCTACAACACCCACGTGCAGAACATCGGCTGGGGTGAAAATGGCTCGACCGCTGGCAGCAACGGCACGACCGCCGGCACGACGGGCAAGGGCCTGCGCGTCGAGGCCTTCACCGTCAATGTCTCCGGTGTCGAGGGCCTCGGCGTCCAGTACAAGGCTCACGTCCAGAACCAGGGTTGGTTGAACTGGGAGAAGGACGGCAACCCCGCTGGTACCACAGGTGAGTCCCTCCGCGTTGAGGCCATCCGCCTCCTCCTCACGGGCGCCCAGGCGAACCAGTACAACATCTGGTACCGCGTCCACGCCCAGAACGTCGGCTGGATGGGCTGGGCCCGCGACGGCGAGCTTGCCGGCACGGCGGGCATGTCCTACCGCGTCGAGGCCCTGCAGGTGCGCGTCCTACCCGCCGGCAGCGCCACCCCCGCCGCGGACGGCCAGAACGAGGCCATGCCCTTCCTCGGTGACCTGAACGTGACCGCTCATGTGCAGAACATCGGCTGGCAGTCCGCCGTGCCCGACCCCCAGGCTGCGGGCACGACCGGCCGCAGCCTCCGCGTCGAGGCCGTCAGGATCGCGCTGGCGGGCCAGGACCGGACGGACGGCGCCATCTCCGGCGGCATCACCTACCGCGCCCACGTGCAGAACATCGGTTGGCAGGACTGGGTGTCCGATGGTGCCGTCGCGGGCACCACGGGCCAGGGCCTGCGCGTTGAGGCCCTGCAGGCCAAGCTGACGGGCGACATGGCGACCAAGTACGACCTTTATTACCGCGCCCACGTCTCCAACATCGGCTGGATGCCCTGGGCCGAGAACGGCGCCTATGCCGGCACGCAGGGCATGAGCGCCCGTGTGGAGGCCATCCAGCTCCGCCTCGTCCCCGCGGGCAGCGCCGCCCCCGCCGACGACGGCAGCCATCAGGCCCACCATGCCTTCCTCGGCGCCCCCACCGTCGCGTACGCCGCCTAACGTCCAGGGTGCAGGCTGGCAGGCCGACGTCAGCAACGGCGCCACCGCGGGCGTCACGGGCAAGGGCCTGCGCACGGAGGCCATTCGCGTCGCCCTGGTGGATACCGACGCGACCGGCGCCACCGGCGGCATCGCCTATCGCACCCACGTGCAGAACGTCGGCTGGCAGGACTGGGTGGCGGACGGCACCGTCGCGGGCGCGCCGGACCAGGGTCTGCGCATGGAGGCCCTGCAGATCTCCCTCACGGGCGACCTCGCCCGCGATTACGACGTCTATTACCGCGCCCACGTCCAGAACGGCGGCTGGCTCAACGCAGCGTGGGCCAGGGTCTTCGCGTCGAGGCCTACGAGGTCGTCCTGCGCGTGAAGGGCCAGGCGGCCCCTGGCGAGACGCTCGCCCCCGTCTACGTCAACCCCACGGCGGGCCAGGCCGCTGTGATCGACGCGGCCAAGTCCGTGCCCTCCCCGGGCAACGGCCTTTGCGCCATGTGGGTCTCGCAGGTCTTCGAGCGCGCCGGCCAGCCCTACGCCCTCGGCAATGCCAACGACATGTACTACAGCTACTGCACCTCGTCCGACGAGTCCGTCATCAAGCCCGGCATGGTCGTCGCCGTGGCCAAGCACAACCACACCTACATGGGCGGCATCTACGGCCATATCGGCGTGTATGTGGGCAATGGCCAGATCATGGACAACATCGGCTATATCCGCACGATCAATTTCCACGAGTGGACGAACTGGTACGGCGAGGTCGTGCCGCCCAAGTGGGGCTGGTTCAACGGCATCGCCCTCGCCTAGCGCGCCCCGCCCGACCGGCCCGCGGCCCGCATCCGCCTAGCGCGGTGCGGGCCGTCTGTTTTCGCGCGATGGCCGTCCACGCGGCCTGGCCTGTCCGTCCGCGCGGCGGATGTGAAAACGTTGATGTTTTTTTTTTCAGCGCGTATTGCAGGGTAAATAAGGCAGTCGACTGACGTACCATGGAGTTTGTTTCACACGAGACCCCAATACCGCAATCGATAGGCGGAATGTATGCAGGCAAATCAGGGCGGCAAAGCGCGCCACATCGCGAGCCGTGCGCTCTTCGGCGTCGCCGCCGCCTCTGTCGTGGGAGAGGCCGCCTCCCTTGCGCGCGGGAGCGCGAAGTACTTCGCGGGCGCCGCCGTGGCCGTCGCCGTCGCGGGCGAGGCCGTCGCCTACGTGCGCGACAAGACCCAGAAGCCCACGCCGGACCAGGTGGTGAGCACGACGCACCACAACGCCCAGGCCACCCTCGCCTCCGCGACCTACGGTACCGACATCGTGCTCAACCCCGACCAGCGCCCCGTCGTCCCCGGTCCGCACGACACTTATCCCTACCATGCGGTCAAGCGCATCTTCGACGTCGCCTTCTCCAGCGCCGTCGTGGCCCTCGGGGCCATCCCCACGGCGTTCGTGTGTGCGGCGATCGCGGCGGACGACCCCGGATCGCCCATCTACCTGCAGCGCCGCGTGGGCCGCTACGGCGTGCCCATCCACATCGTGAAGCTGCGCACGATGGTGAGCGACGCTGACCAGGTAGAGAAGCACCTCACGGACGAGCAGCTCGACCAATGGTTCACGGAGCACAAGGTGGACGACGACCCGCGCGTCACGGAGGTCGGCGCCTTCCTCCGCAAGACGTCGCTCGACGAGGTGCCGCAGTTCCTCAACGTGTTGATCGGCCAGATGAGCGTGATCGGTCCGCGCCCGGTGGAGCCTGACGAGCTGGTCGCCTACGACGACTCCGTGGCCGAGTTCCTCTCCATCACGCCGGGCATTACGGGCTGGTGGCAGGTCAAGGCCCGCAACGATGCGGCTTATGAGGACGGCAGCCGCCAGCGCCTGGAGCTGGAGTATGCGCGCGACCGCAGTCTCAAGCGCGATTTCGAGGTCTTCTTCCGTACGTTCAGCGCAATGTTCGGTCCCCATCAGACGGGGTACTGATCATGGAAGACGAGTCGATGGACAAGGCGGCGCTCGAGGTCAAAGGCAGCGTCACAATCGCCGTCGCTGCCCACAAAGCCTATCGCATGCCCGACAGCCCCATGTACCTGCCTCTGCAGGTCGGAGCCGCCCTTCATCCCGATCTGGATCTCGGCTGGCAGCGTGACGACGCGGGCGACAATATCTCGGCCCTCAACGGCTCCTATTCCGAGCTCACGGGCCTTTATTGGCTCTGGAAGAATTCCGACGCGCCTATTGAAGGCCTCGTCCATTACCGTCGTCTCCTCGGGACCATTGATCCTGTGCGCCGTCTCGCACGTGACCCCTACGCGCGGGTTGCGACGGAGGAAGACGTCCTCGGCTGCCTGGCGCGGCGCGACATCGTGGTCGCCCGCCGGCGCAATTACTACATTGAGTCGGTCTACTCGCATTACTCGCACACGTTCGACGGCGCCCAGTTCGACGCCATGCGCCGCGTGCTTGCCCGGACGACGCCGCAGTATGTGCCTGCATGGGACAAGGTCATGGCTTCCGGCGGTGCCCACATCTACAACATGTTCGTGATGCCGCAGGGGCTGCTCGACACGTATTGTACCTGGATGTTTGCTGCGATTGACGGCCTTGTGCGGGAATTCGGCCCCATCGACGACCCCTTCCTCGCGCGCTATCCCGGTCGCGTGAGCGAGCGCCTGCTCGACGTGTGGATGCAGACCAATGGAGTCACGTATGCAGAGCTGCCGGTGGTCAATACGGAACCCGTGAATTGGGTCAAGAAGGGCGGCGGCTTCCTTGCTGCCAAGTTCGCGGGCAAGAAATACGAGAAGAGCTTCTGATGGCGAATCCCGAGATATCAGTCATCATTCCCTTCTACAACGTCGGGCGGTTCGTGCCGTATTGCATGAACAGCCTGCTTGCCCAAACGTTCAAGGATTTCGAGCTCCTCTGCGTGGACGATGGGTCGACGGACGACACGCCGGCGATTCTCGATGCATATGCGCGCCAAGACGTACGTGTCCGGGTGATTCACAAGCGGCATGGCGGGCTCCAGGCGGCGGCGCGCAACGAGGCAATACCGCTTACCCGCGGCAAATACCTCGCCTTCGTCGATGGCGACGACTTCGTGGGCCCCTACTATCTTCAGTCCATGCTCGACGCCATGGATGGTGCGGTGGACACGATGGTCTGCATGCCCTACCTCCTGGTGGACGAGAAGGAGATTTTATCCGGCAGGTCGATTTACAGCAGGCCAGACGATTGGACGATGCCGCAGGTCGCGAGCCGCCCCGCGCGCGAGGAGTTTGCCGAGTTCCTGGCGCATGACGTAGTGACCGAAAGCTGCTGGGGCAAGCTCATGCCGCGTGCGGCATTCGGGCAGGGCTTCTTCCCGGCCGGTCGCCTGTACGAGGACCTGGCCGCAATCGGGAAATCGACGGTATGGGCGCAGCGTTACGTGCTGCTCGACGAGCCTGCCTATGGCTATGTCATGCGTGGCGGTTCGACGGTGCACAAAAAGCGCGTGGCGGAAAAGCAGGTGGACGACTACCTCTCCGCAATTGAGGAATTCCGCCGTTTGGTCGGCCCGCTGCTCGACGAAAACTCGAAAGGCCTGGTCTATCGCGAGGCGCTTTCCCTGTCGCGCCTCCACACCCTTGTCCATGACGGCGAGACGGACGCGTCCCTGCGCGAGCGGGTCGACGCGAGGGTGCACGAGTACCTCCAGCGGCACCTTGACGAAATTATGCGAGACCCGTATGCATCCGCTATGTCGAAGGTCCGCTTCCGCCTGCTGAAGGACAATCCTGGTCTGTATGATGCCGTTTATCACGCCGCGAAGCGGAAGGCCAGGTAGGACTTTGCCCGAACGCATCCTGTACATCATGCCGAGTCCCCTCATGCGCGCCGGTACCGAGAGCTATGTCATGAATTACTACCGGCATTTTGACCGGGACAGGCTGCAGGTCGACTTCCTGGTCCATGGGGACGGGAAGGGCGATTACGACGATGAGGTGCTCGGACTCGGTGGCCGCATTTTCTCGGTGCCGCGGCGCGGGATGCATCCCGCCCGCAACGCCCGCGCGGTCGAGGATTTCCTGCGTGCGCACCCCTACAAGCTTGTCCATGCCCACATGGATGCGGGCAATTACGTCCCCCTCAAGATTGCGAAGAGGCTTGGGATTCCCGTACGAATTTCCCATAGCCACAACACGCAGTATCCGACGACGGACCCGCTGCGGCTGGCATGGGACAAATACCAGCGCAATCGTATTCCCGCGCAAGCCACGCACCTCTTTGCCTGCTCGACCGAGGCCGCTCGCTGGCTTTATGGAGAGGACTGGCTGCCGCAGACGAGGATTGTCCACAACGCCATCGATCCCGACGTCTTTGCCTATAACAAAGCCACCCGTGAGCGCGTGAGGCGCGATCTCGGACTTGCGCAGGACGACATTGCGCTCGGGCACATCGGCAGGTTCGTGGACCAGAAGAACCATGGGTTTGTGCTGCGTATGTTTGCTCAGCTGTACGAGCGGGATCCGCGGTACAAGCTGGTGCTCTTGGGCGAGGGAGAGAAGCTCTCCGAGATGCGCCAATTGGCAGCGGAGCTCGGGATTGCAGACGCGGCGCGTTTTGTGGGGTCTACGCCGCGCGCCAATGAGTATTACAGCGCGTTTGATATCTTCATCCTGCCATCTCTGTACGAGGGGCTGCCCGTTGTCGCGGTCGAGGCCCAGGCCAACGGCTTACCGTGCCTCTTCTCCGAGGGCGTGCCTCGCGAATCGGGGATAGCGGGCGAGACGCAGTTCGTCGCCGTCGACCGGGCCGATTCGGCGGAGCAATGGGCCCATGCAATCCGTGCTCTCGGCAGGCCAGACAGGAATGCCCGCGCGGCCGAGGATCTGGCTCGGGCTGGGTATGCCATTGCCCCGGCCGCAGAAGAGCTCCAGGGGATATACGAGCGGCTTCTTGCCGAAGCGATGCGCTGAGTCGCACCAGACATGCATGGGGGAGGGGCTATGCGGTATTTCGTGAAGGAGATTGTCGTCGATGAGGCGGGCCGGCAGACGGCCGCCAGCAAGGCCCGCGACGATGCCGATGCCATCCTGACCTCGCTTGGCTATTGGCCCCTAGAGATACACGAGGACGAAGAGGCCCGCGCCCATCAGAACGCGCTCCAAAAAGTGAGCTCTCATGTGTCTTTCTATCAGGAATGGAAGCGCTTGTGCGCCCCGCTCGTCTCGGACGACGTCCTCGTCGTGCAATTCCCGGCGCGCAGTCACTCGATTTTGCTTTCGCGCCTGTTCGCAGACCTTAGGAGACGCGGTGTCGTACTCGTCCTAGTCATTCACGACCTCGAGATTCTCCGGGCCGGCCAGCGTGCGGAGCTTTCGGGTCGTGAGAAGTGGCGCCTCAATAAGGAGGAAGTCGAGGCACTCTGGCTGTCTTCGCGCATCATTGCGCACAACGACAGCATGGCGGCTCGGCTGGTCGAGCTCGGGGTTCCCGCATCAAGCATCGTCGTTCTCGGTCTCTTCGACTACCTTATGCATGACTTTGACGCCGCCCGCATGGGTGCTCGACACATCGATGCGAGCGGACCCGTGGTCATCGCGGGCAACATCAGCCGCGACAAGGCGGGGTATGCCTATGACCTGCCCGTCGGCCTTCACGTGAACCTGTATGGCCCGAACTACACGGGCGCCGCCGCGCAAAAGTCGACACCAGAGTCGGCGGGTCAACCGGTGCGGTATTTCGGCTCCTTCGATCCCAACGACCTGCCCTACCGCCTGGAAGGGAGCTTCGGTCTGGTCTGGGACGGCCCGACCGCCTCGACCTGCGCGGGTCCCTATGGGGAGTACCTCCGCATCAACAACCCCCACAAATGCTCGCTCTACCTGGCCTCGGGACTGCCTGTCGCCATATGGCGCGATGCCGCCTTGGCAGACTTTGTGCGGGAGAACGACTGCGGCCTTGCGGTCGAGAGCCTCATGGAGCTCAGGCAGGTGCTCGAGCGTCTCGATGGGCAGCGCTACGAGCAAATGCGGAGGAATGCGGAAACTATCGGCCGGCGGCTCAGGGGCGGCTATTATCTAACAAACGCACTGGAAAACGCACTGACAAGATAAGGCACCCTCGTGCCGCACGGAGATGTATGGCGAAGCGGTCGGTAAAGAAAAACTTCCTCTACAACACGAGCTACCAGGTGCTCAAGGTCATGACGCCCCTTGTGACCACGCCCTATCTCGCGAGGGTCCTGCATGCGCGCGGCGTCGGTCTCTTCTCGTACACGCAGTCCATCACCAGCTATTTTGTGATGTTCGCCGTCCTCGGTATGAGCAATTACGGCGTCCGTGCCATCGCGACGGCGGGGGACCGCCCGTCGCGTTCCAAGGTCTTCTGGAGCGTCTACGCCTCCCAGCTCTATGTGTTCGTGGCGGTGCTCGCCGCCTACATCGCCTACCTCCTGCTCGGCGCTTCCGGCCATCTCGTACTCGGTCTCTGCTGGCTGCCGTGGGTCATCTCGGCCGGCCTGGATGTGTCGTGGCTCTTCTTCGGCGTCGAGGACTTCAAGCTCACCGCCATCCGGAGCATGGTGATCAAAGTCGCCGAGCTCGCGGGTATCTTCCTGCTCGTCCGCACCGAGGCAGACGTATGGCTGTATTGCCTGCTGGTGGCCCTGGAATTCCTCTTTGACCAGCTTGCCGTGTGGCCTTTTGTGCGCCAGTTCGTCGACTGGTACCGTCCCAGTTGGAACGAGGTCAAGGTCCATTTTCTGCCCAACCTCAAGCTCTTCATCCCGGTGATTGCCATCAGCCTCTACAACTCGCTGGACACCATCATCATGGGGAAGCTCACCACGATGAAGGAGACCGGATTTTATCAATATTCATTTAAGGTGACGACCTTTCCCCTTGCCGCTATCACGGCTATGGGCACGGTGATGCTGCCCCACATGTCCAATGCCTTTTCCGAGGGCGACCGCGAGTACGGCCTGCGCACGCTGCGGCTCACCACCTGGACCATGCTCGTGATGGCCTTCGCCTTCACCTGGGGCATCGTGGGCGTCGCCCCGGAGTTCGTCCCGGTCTTCCTGGGACCGGAATTCGCCCCCTGCGTTCTCACGGTCACGCTCTTGTCCATCGACATCGTCTTCGTCTCGGTGACCAACGTCATCGGCATCCAGTACCTCCTGCCCCTCTATCGCGATAGCCAATACACCGCCTCGGTCCTCTTGGGCGGCATCCTCAACGTGGTGGTGAGCCTTTTCCTCATTCCGCGCCTTGGTGCCTTCGGCTCGGCATGGGGGACGGTTGCCGCCGAGTTCACCGTGTTGGTGGTCCAATGCCTTTTCGTGCGCAAAGAGCTCGAGCTCGGCACCTATCTCAAGGACGCCCTGCCCCTTTTTACGAGCGGGGCGATAATGGCCGCCTGCCTGCGCGTGCTCGCGGGCGCGTTGGTGCCGGCGCTCGGAATCGGTGTCGGATCGCTTGGGATCGAGGTCCTCTGCGGAGCTGTCATCTACGTCGTGCTGGTGGGCGGCTGGTGCCTGGCAACGCATGA
>OMXZ01000073.1 GCA_900315165.1 uncultured Actinomycetes bacterium
CCATCCCAAAGCTGGTCCAACATGTCGTTGCTTCGGTTATCGACATAAGGAGGCCAGAAAGGAAATGATCGGCGTGGACAAGATAGAGGATATACGCAGAAGGGCGAGAGGCGGGGAACCGATAGCCTCGATCGCGAGGGCAGTCGGCGTCTCGGAGCCGACGGCCAGGAAGTACGCGAGGATGGAGGACCTGTCGCCCGAGCCGCCGAAGAGGAAGGAGCCGGAGAGCGAGCTGCTCGCGCCGCACAGGGAGACGATCGACTCCTGGCTCGACGACGACTGCAGGAACTGGCGCAAGCAGCGCCATACGGCCGTGAGGGTGTATGTGAGGCTCATCAACGAGCGCGGCTACGAGGGCTCCTATTCCACCGTGCAGCGCTACGTGAAGCAGCGCCGGGAGGAGATGGCCCGCGAGCGCGACCGCAGGGACGCCGAGGGCTTCCTGCAGCTGAGCTGGCTGCCCGGAGAGATCCAGGTCGACTTCGGCGAGGCCGACTTCAGGGTCCGCGGGGTCCTCACCAGGGGGAAGTACCTGACCGTCACGTTCCCGCACTCCAACGTGGGGCTCACCCAGGTCTTCTGGGGCGAGACGGCCGAGTGCGTCTGCCAGGGGCTGCGCAGCGTCTTCGAGTTCATAGGCGGCGTGCCCCGCAGGGCCGTCTTCGACAACGCCACCGAGGTCGGCCGGCGCGTCGGGGGCGAGGTCAGGACGTCGGAGCTCTTCCGGCTCTTCGCGGCGCACTACGGGCTCGACTACACCTTCACCAACCCCTATTCGGGCAACGAGAAGGGCAATGTCGAGAACAAGGTCGGCTGCCACAGGAGGAACCTCTTCGTGCCTGTCCCGTCCTTCCACGACGTCGCCTCGTTCAACGAGAGGCTGCTCCAGGACTGCCTCGACCTGAGCGAGGGCAAGCGCCACTACAGGCTCGGCACGCCCGAGCTCGAGCTGTTCGGGGAGGACAGGGAGGCGCTCTCGCCGCTGCCGCCGGCCGCGTTCTCGTGCGTCAGGTGGGAGACGAGGAGGTGCAGCAAGCAGGGCACCTTCACGCTCGGAGGCGTGCACCGCTACTCCGCCGGCCCCGCCTATGCACGCTGCGAGGTCGCCGTCGCCCTGGGCGCGTTCGACGTCACGGTCTGCGACATCTCCACCGGCGAGGCGATCGCCACCTACGAGCGCCAGTGGGGCGGGGCTCCGACCGACAGCTCCGACCCGACCCTGCAGCTCAGGCTGCTGTGCATGAGGCCTGCCGGATGGAGGGACTCGAGCGTCAGGGCATCGCTCCCTGAAGAGCTCGTCGCCTTCCTCGACGGCGAGCCGGCGGACAGCCTGAAGGCCGACCTCAGGGTGCTGCGCGACGAGAGCGCGGAGCGCGGCTGGGAGGCCGCCGTGGAGGGCATGTCGCGCTCGCTCGCGGCGACCGGCAGCCTCGACCGCGCCACCGTCGCCCTCTCCGCCGCCAGGGCGGCAGCCGGGGACGAGCGCGTGGAGTACGACGAGAAGGTCGACCTGGACGTCTACGACGGGGCGCTGAGGCTGCTCGAAGGGGGTGGGCGGCATGCCGCAGACGAGCTCGGAGCGTGAGGCCTCGCAGGCCGCCTTCCGCGGGGCAGCCAGGGCGCTCTTCATATCGGGCGACACGATAGACGCCTTCCTCGCCTCCGCGACGCCAGGGCAGGTGGCGGCATGCACGGCGATGCTCGGGTCGGAGATCGCCCACCGCGACAGGACGAAGAGGGCGAGGCTGCTGCGGCAGGCGAGGTTCCCCGTGCCCAAGGCGCTCGACGGGTTCGACTGGTCGAACGTGGCCTTCCCAGACGGCTGGGGGCGCGACGAGATGTGCTCGCTGGCATTCGTGCGCGACGCCGAGGACCTCGTCTTCTACGGCCAGACGGGGCGCGGCAAGACCCACATGGCCACGGCGCTCGGCATCGCGGCGACCTCGGCAGGCTATCCCGTGAGGTTCTTCCAGACCGCGCAGCTGGTGCTCCAGCTGGGGAAGGCCAAGAGGGAGGGGACGCTCGACAGGCTGCTCGCGGATATCGCCAGGGCAAGGCTCCTCGTCCTGGACGAGTTCGGCTACGTCCCCTTCGATGTGGACGGCGCAAGGCTCCTGTACCAGGTAATCTCCGAGAGCTACGAGAGGAGGAGCGTCATATTCACCACCAATGTCGAGTTCAGCAGGTGGGGCAC
>OMXZ01000065.1 GCA_900315165.1 uncultured Actinomycetes bacterium
GCCCGACAGGAGGATGAGCGCGGCGGAGATGTTGAAACCGACCGTGTAGAAGTCGGGCGTCACATACGAGAGCGCGATAGCCGTGAGCCCGCAGACGCCGAGCGCATTGATGGCCTGGAAAACCCAATAGCGCGCGCCTTCCTTTTTGTAGTAGGCCGTGGCGTTGGGGTTGACCCAGTGCCCATGGCCGAGGAAGAGGCGCGTGAGCACGCCGACAAGGATAACGGAGAAGGAACCCGCGTCGGCCGGCAGGTGAAGCAGCTGGGCGAAGACGAAGACGAGGTAGCCGACGAGACCGCCGAGCCCCGACACGAGCATGACCGCGGGATCGTGGGTGAAGAGGAGCGAATGGTTGACGTCCCAGCCCTCGATATCGTATTTCCGCGCGGCGAATGCCGTCGAGACCGTGGCCGCGTTGAAGATGATTGCGGGCAAAAACACCGTGTTGAGCAGGGTATCCATCAGGAAGGGCGACTCGATACCCGCGGCCTTGAGCAGATAGATGAAGATGCCGGCGAAGCCGGTGCAGATGAATGTCTGCGTGCCGCCAAAGATGGCGCCGACGATACCGACGAAAAAGGCGAGCAGCGCGGTGGACAAGCTGAACATGCGAATCCCCTCCCTGTCGGGATATCAACCGTGAACGTACGCCTTGGCAGCGTGAAGCATGTTGACCTCGCGCAGCTCGAGCTCGCCGTCGATGTATGGTTTGTACATCGCCTCGATCGAGCCGACCCCCATACTGCACCCAGAGCAGGCCTCGCACGAGCTGTCATCACAGAAGCTCAAGCCCTGTTTCACGATGCGCACGCGCTCCTCGCGCGTAGTGTCTTTGATGAGGACGCTTCTCATGGGACGCCCCTAGCAAACGACCGCGCCGACGGGGGCGTCGGTCCAGACGATCTCGACCCGCTCCTTACCGTCGGCGTCATTCCACTCGCTGGTCAGAATCATGCCTTGCGACCTGATACCGCGCAACTTGCGGGCCTTGAGGTTGAGCAGCGCCACGAGCCTGCGCCCGACAAGCTCAGTTGGGTCATAGAACTCCGCCAGGCCAGACACGATGGTGCGGGGCTCGTCCTCGCCGAAGTCGAGGGTGAAGACGAGCAGGCGATCCGCATCGGGGTGCTTCTCGCATTTGACTATCTGGCCGACCGCCAGCTCCATCTTGTCGAAGTCGTCGAACTGAATCGTTTCCTTATGCTCGGCCATGCAATCACCTTTCTTCAGTCGCCTTCACTCATTATCGCACGAGACTCCACGTATAGCGCGCACTGAGCAGCGGGTTGTTCATGTGGCGCGTCTTATCGAGGTCCGTGTAGCGGACCGGGGCCGCGTAAACCTCGCGCACAAAATGCATGCGATAGCGCAGGAAGATCCACGGCGCGCGGTACCTCTCGACCAACGTGACGTTGCCCTTGTCCACAAGATTGAGGAGGCCCGTGACCCCGTCCCGCGGATAACCAAAATACCCGCGCGCGCCAATATAGCCATCTTGTTCGGCCTCGCGAAAATAGATCCTGTGCTCGTACGAGTGAATCACGTCTTTCCCCGATCCCGATGGCGCGTTTAGGCACCTGTTTAATTTTAGTTGCTCGCAATCTCGAGAGGAACGCGATGCGTGATGTATGCTCATCGCAGTACGCGCTGTGCAACCACCTCGGCGGCATCCCTTTGCTCGGACGGGCGGATCGGAGGGCTCGTGTCAAAGACTTCGCACCCAAACCAGGCCATCGCACGCCGCTCGCAGGGGAGGATCCGAGCGAGTTCCGTGGCTGCTCCCGCAAGAAGCGTTACACGACCAGGCTCGAGGCGCGGAAAGCGGCCGACGCCGTAAGCAAACGCAAGGACGCTCCGCGCCTCTATGTCTACGAGTGTCCGTACTGCAGCGGCTGGCACCTCACGCATCGCAGGAAGGGAAACTGATGAAAGCGCTGATTGTCTACTGTCATCCTTTTGAGGGGAGCTTCTGCCACGCCGTCCTCGAGACGCTGCGCGACAAGCTCACGCGAGAGGGACAAGATGTTGTTGTAGAGGATCTCTATGCTGACGGCTTCTCCCCCGCCATGGCTCCGGCCGAGCTCGCTGACTATGGCTCCGGCACTCCGCACGACCCACTCGTTGCGCACTACATCAAAGACCTCACCTCCTGCGACCGACTCGCCCTCGTGTTCCCCGTCTGGTGGAACGATGCCCCCGCGATGCTCCGCGGCTGGCTCGACCGCGTCCTACTCGCCGGAAGCACATGGGACATCGGGCCCGATGGCATGATCGGCCTGCTCGACAGCATACGGGATGTCACGCTCTACACCACCTCCGACAATCCGACCGAATTCCTAGAAAACGTCACTGGCAACGGCATCCGCCGCACCCTTCTCGACGGCACCTTCATGCAGCTCGGCATCGAGCGTCGCGTCTGGCACAACTTCGGCTGCATCGGCAGCTCGACAGAAGCCGAACGCACCGCCTGGCTCCGTGGCATCGAGACGGATTCCCTGCCAGAGGCAAGCGGCGCAACCGAAGGAATGCCCCCAGCTGTCGACTTCCTGCCCTGGGCGCTCGATACCGCCGAAATCAATCCCGGTCTCTTCGGGAAGGACTATCTCTACGAGCTCATCCGCATCGGTCAGCCCATCACACGCGACACCCTCTATCGTAAATACGCCCAGCGCTTCTACACCGGCCGCGCAACGAGCGCGGTACGCCGCGATGTCGACGGCATTCTCGGCCTCATAAAGCCACAGATTGTCGATTGCTCACTTCCTGGCGAAGAGGTCGCCTATCGAACGGTTGACGGGAAGCCCATCGTTCCCCGCCTCGCGGGGTCTCGAAGCATTGTTGAGATACCTCTTGTAGAGCTGGTCGAGGATGTCGTGGCGGTCGCGCGAGGCACGCAGCAAACGCTCTCCCGTGCGGATTTCATCCGTGAGGTCGCCAGCGCTCTCGGTTACAAACAGGCGGGCCGACAAATCCGGGAATGCGTCGGCAATGCAATCGACTTCGCCCAGAAAAAAGGGCGCATCGCCTCGGGCAAAATTGCCTCGTGAGCATCAGCGCCGGACCCGGCACTCTATCGTCTTGCCGAGTCCGACAGATGCCCAACAGCGCTATTCGATCGAATACCTCCTGTAGAGCTTTTCGCGATCGCCGTCACGCAGGGCAGCAATCACGTCCGCAGCTTCCATGCCCGACTTCAGCATTGCATCCATGAGCGCTGCTCCGCGCTCGCGCTCAGAAGCGACGCCTTCGTCGCGCCCCTCGGATCGACCTTCCGCGATACCTTCCGTTCGGCCCTCGGCACGACCCTCGGCACGACCCTCGGCACGACCCTCGGCACGACCCTCGGCACGACCCTCGGCACGACCCTCGGCACGACCTTCGGCTCGGCCTTCTTTAAGCCCTTCCTCGTGGCCCTTTTGAAAACCTTCCTCATGACCCTGCGCCGCGGCGAACCGTCTCGCGTCCTCGAGATCCCAGTCAAGCTTGCTCATGCTGCTCACCCATTCCTCGTCGCGATAGGCATCCTCGACCGCTCTGGCGAGCCTACCGGTAAGTGAGTCATTAGACTCCGCCCTGTTGGTTGCCACATATTGTAGCAACGCAGCCACATCGACCGGCGCCCGGGAGAGGTCGCCATCCGCGCAAAGCACGATGTCATGCGCACCGTTCTCGAACTCGACGGAAGAATCCTCCTGGCACGTACTTTCGAAGGTGTAGACCGGGAGACCGTGACCAAAGTAGTCCCGCAGGCAGATGAAGATGATATAGACCGGCTTGAGTCCGCCAAACGCCTCACCCTTGCCCAGCATGCGGCGGTCGAGCTGGGAGCGGTAGAAGCGCATGCGGCGGGGCAGATCCTCCTGCTCGTACGTCTGCATCTCCACCTCGAAGGCCGCCTCGTCGCCCTTGAGGAAGACGTCGAACCTCACCCCACGATGAACGATGCTAGTGCTCTCGGACTCAACCTCGATGGTCTTCACATGTCCCACCTTTATCCCCAGAATCTGTTCGATCATCTCCTGACAGAGGTCGGGGTTGTCCTGCATCACCTTGGCGAACACATATCGGTTGGAAATCGGGTATCGCTTGCACATGAGCTTTTCCTTCCCCTCGCGTTTTCTCTTGGGGATAGTATAGGCCTGAAAGGGGACGGGTGTTCTCTCATTAGAGAATATTTGTACTCCTTGCAATATCTCTATAAGATGTTCTACCTGCTATACATGTAGTTCTGATATTGTATTTAGTAACTATGTTCGTTTTTCAATATCCGATTGTATAGCACCTTTGTTTGCAGTAAGAACATCGGATGCGGCGGTAGCGCGTCACCGTGCGCTGCCCGGACAGGGAGAGGCATCCCTCGGCCGTCTCGTAGGGACCCGTCTCCTGCACGATGCGCGGGTTGTACATGAGCACGTCTTTCCCACGCTTCTCGTCGTGAAAGACGATGACCGCCTTGCTGACACCCACCATATTGGCAGCCATGCCCACGCACTCGTCGGCATGCGCAGCCAGGGTATCGAGCAGGTCCTGACCAAACGGCGCATCGTCAGGCGTAGCGGGCTCGGCAGGGCGCCGCAGGATGATACGCGAGTGCACGATAGGACGAATCATGTTTCTCCTTTGCCACGGGCATCTGCCTT
>OMXZ01000003.1 GCA_900315165.1 uncultured Actinomycetes bacterium
TCGAGCGCCGCCTTGGAGCAAGCGACGATGCCGTCGAAGACGATCTTGCCGTTGTACTGCTCGACCTCGGACGCGTTGGAGATGCTGCGGTCGAAGAGCGCATAGGGCAGCGCGGGCGAGATGGTCGTCGTGAGGAAGGAGCCGTGCTCCTTGAAGAGGCTGATGATCTCCTCGGTCGGC
Source organism: uncultured Actinomycetes bacterium (assembly GCA_900315165.1). GTDB lineage: Bacteria > Actinomycetota > Coriobacteriia > Coriobacteriales > Atopobiaceae > Olegusella. The sequence goes on from OMXZ01000003.1 coordinate 181, forward strand.
TGGGCGCCGTGCTCGATGGAGTCGACGCCGCACTCGAGTGCGACCTTGAGGCCCTCCACGCCCTCCACGTGCGCCGCGACCTTGAAGCCGCAGGCATGTGCCTCGTCGCAAGCCGCCTTGACCATCTCGGGCGGCATCTTGAGCTCTCCGGGGACGCCCTTGGCCTTGGCGTCCATCACGCCGCCGGTGATCATGAGCTTGATAAAGTCGACGCCCTGCCGCTGTCCCTTGCGCACCAGCTGGCGCGCCTCCTCGGGGCTGGTCGCAGGCACGGCGACGGAGCCGGCCATATGGCCGCCGGGCACGGAGATGCCCTCGTTGCTCGTGATGATGCGGGGACCGATCTGCCGTCCCGCATTGATCGCATCGCGCACGCGGGTGTCGAGGTCGCGCAGGCCGCCGACCGTGCGGATGGTCGTGGCGCCGCTCATGAGCTCGATCTTTGCGTACTCCCCCACCAGCCTGTGGGCGACCGCGGCAGAGACGGGATTGGAGAAGAGCCTCTCGACCAGGGCCGTGTTGTCGCGCTGCTTCTTCTGCGGCTTGCCGTTGCCCGCGAGGTGCACATGCATGTTGATGAGGCCGGGCAGCAGGTAGCGGCCGCCGAGGTCGACGACCTCGCAGCCGGCGATGCCATCGAGGCTCTCCACGATATCCGTGATCTTTCCGTCCTCGACGATCACGGCACGGCCGGTCTGGGGCTCCATATGCTCCGTGCCGTCGAGGATGATGCCGTTCACGTAGGCGTAGCGGGTCATATGTGCTCCTTTATGCGAAATCGGGACTAGGCGGTGAGGCGGTGCGTCAGCTCGGCGCAGGTCGCGTAGACCTCCTCGGGGTCGACGCCGACATGATAGCGCTCGGTCCCGTCGAAGCGGTCGTAGAGGACCTTGCCCGCAATCATGGTCATCTTGACGTTGGACTTGGAGCCCGCGTAAACGACGTTGGCCGCGATGTTGTGGAGGGGCTGCATGTTGGGCTGGTCGAGGTCGATCAGGACGAGGTCGGCCAGCTTGCCGGCGGCGACGCAGTCCGCATCGGGGATCTGCATGATGTGGGCCCCGTTGTAGGTGGCCATGCGCAGTACGTCGTAGGCGGGCACTGCGGAGGCGTCATGCTCGCGCAGCTTGGCAAGGGCGGTCACAAGGAACATCTCGCGGAACATGTCGAGGCAGTTGTTGGAGGCAGGACCGTCCGTGCCGATCGCGACGGGGATGCCCGCCTCGAGATAGGCACTGATCGGGGCGATGCCGCTCGCGAGCTTGGCGTTGGACGCCGGGTTGGTGACGACGCCGATGCCCTTGTCGCGCATGATGGCGCGGTCCTCCTCGTTGGTCCAGACGAGGTGGTAGCCCGCGCCGCCGTAGTCGAACATGCCCAGGTCAGCCAGGTAGGCGATGGGCGTCTTGCCATAGCGCTCGATGCAGCCTTCGGTCTCGGCCTTCGTCTCCTCGCAGTGCGTGAAGACGGGCGCCTGATAGCGGCGGGCCATGTCGGCGAACTGCGCCATCAGCTCGGGTGAGCAGGTGTACTCGGCGTGAAAGCCGATCTGGAAGCTCGTGAGGTCGCTTGTGCCGTTGAGCTCCTTGTACCAGCGCTCGACGTCGGCCGCGGACTGGGAGAAGTTGTTGCACGAGCCGACCTGCACGCAGCGCATGCCCAGGTCGTTGCAGGCCTCCGCGATGGTCTCGGGTGTGAGGTACATCTCCATGATCGAGGTGACGCCGGTCGTGAGGTACTCGAGGATGGCGAGCTTGGTAAGGTCACGTATGTCGTCGGGCGTGAGGCGGGCCTCGAAGGGGAAGACCTGGTTGTTGAGCCAGTCCTGCAGGGGCAGGTCATCGGCGTGCGAACGCAGGAAGGTCATCGCAGAGTGCGTGTGCGCGTCTTTGAAGCCGGGCATAAGCAGGTTGCCGCCGCAGTCGATCTCGCGGTCGAAGGCCGGCGCCGTGCCATCGGTCCCGCCAGTCGCCGCAGCATCCGTCTTGCCGTCTCCCACATAGGCGATGCGGTCGCCATCGACCCAGACCTCACCCTCGAAGATGGGCTGGTCGGATGCTTTCGCGCCCGCCATGGTCAAGATCCGTGCGTTGTAGAGCCTTGTCTTCATATCGACTACCCCTTGGAAGAATGTCTGGTCTGGCTGCTTACTCCGCGGCAAGATAGGCGCGCAGGCGCGGGAGCTCGCGGACCATGTCGTTGTAGCCGAGCCAATAGAGCTCGCCGAGCTTCTCGACATCGCCCTCGAACCGGCTCACCGTCACGGGCTCGCTCGGCGCCAGCACAAACACGCGCCCGGCATCCTCATCCTGGTCGAGCTCGTCAAGCAGCTGGTTGTAGCGCATATGGTTGCTCGACATCGCCTCGGCCAAAAGCGGATAGGTGCGACCGTACATCGTCTCGATCAGGCGCTGGGTGGCGTCGCTTTCGGGATCGGCACGGAAACCGCGGTCGCGGGTCTTGATGACCATGACCTTCTTGCAGCCCAGGTGGAAGGCCTTCTTATAGGGGATGTGGTTGTCCAGGCCGCCGTCGAGGTAGGGCGTGCCGTCGATCCGCACCGGCAGCGACACATAGGGCACGGTCGCCGAGGCACGGACGGCCTGTTCGAAATCGACGTTGTCGCTCTTCTCGAAATAATGGTCGCGGCCGTTGGTGCAATCGGTCGCCGTCACATAGAAGGCGCGGCTCGGGTTGTAGAGACGCTGGTAGTCGATGTGGGCCTCGGGAGCCAGCTCGTTGAAGAAGTAGGAGAAGCCCGTGATGCCGTGGTCGCGCACCATGGCTCCCGCGCCGCAGTAGTTGGTGTCGTGACGATAGGTCAAGTTGAGGCGGGCGGCCGTGCCGATCTGGCCGGACAGGTAGCAGATGCCCGACATCGCGCCACCGGACACACCGATGGTGATGCGGAAGTTGATGTCGTCCATCATCAGGGCGTCGAGGGCGCCCTGGGTATAGATCACGCGCCAGGCGCCGCCCTCCAGCACGATCGCGCCTTCGGTGATCGCGCTGCTCGCGCGTCCGGACGGGAGATAGCCAACCTTGCTGTACACGCGATGGCCGGGCAGCGCGACGGGCAGGTCCACATCCGGCAGGGGGAGGTCGGGGACGGGGATCTGCTTGATCGGTAGGTCGGTCATGACGTCCGGGACGGGGACGTTCTTCACGGGGATCTGCGGGATAGAAATCACGGTAGTCGCCTCTCGTACTTTGCCATCCGCCTTAGTATCGCGGTTGCAACCGCGTTTATCAGCCGAGAATGTGTGCCGCTCGCCCAATTTCATCACTTTATGACAGGGTTGCCGAAGGTTTAGGGTGCCAATGGGTGCAATGCCAATAGGGGACGTTTCCCTTCTGTCACACGAGCGCATGACAGAAGGGAAGCGTCCCCTATTGGCGCCTCAAGGTTTCCGCTTCTTTTCGGTCGTGCGTGAACCGGCAGGAATATGTCATTTGACGCTCTTGTGGTGATTGGCGAAATCGTAAAAATTCCCATTCCAACGTGCAAGAATACCGCTCGGCTGTGTGCGTAACACATTGGTCACATTCAATACCTTCAACGCAAGAGGAGTGCACCCGTGCCCTATATGAACATGTCACCGTCGGTCATCGTGGCCCAGGTCGTCCTCACCGTGCTCCTTCTCGCCGGCCCCTATGCCAAGAGCCGGTTCGGCTATCTGATGATGGTCGCCCTGTCCAACGTGGCATCGCTCGCGGTCTTCGTCCTCAACGGTGACGCCGCCGCCTCGCTCTCCCTCGTCCTCATCAACCTGCGCTCGATCGCCTACCTCTACCAGGGCCGCGCCAAGACCGACGCCATCCCCTTCCTCTGCTTGATCGCGCAGACCGTCGCCCTTATCCCGTCTTTCAGCACCTCCATGCTTGCCAACCCCCTCTCGCTTCTGCCCATGGCGCTCACGATGTACGCGACCGCCTTCATGTGGTGGTCCAAGAACCTGCAGCACATGCGCCTGCACACCGCCGTGAACGACCTCCTCTGGGGCGTCTATGACCTGACCACCGGTCTGCCCATCGCCGGCTTCACCGATATCTCCTCCGCCGTCGTCTCGCTTTCCGCCTATGCGGTCCGCAAGCGCACGCACGCCGACGCGGATGCCGACGTGCATGCCGAGCTGCCTGCCGCCACCGTCGAGCAGGTTGCCTAGGCGCATCGCTCTTCGCCGAGCACCACAACCCGTCAGATGAGAAACGGCGCGGTCCCCGGAGCCTCCGGGAGCCGCGCCGTTCGCCTAACGGGGGAAGTACTGCAGACCGCGCCTTATGCCAGGTCGCTCAGGTCCGCACCGTTGGACGCGATGACCTTCTTGTACCAGTAGAAGGAATCCTTGCGGTAGCGGTCGAGCGTGCCGACCTTCTCATCGGTGGTGTCGACATAGATGAAGCCGTAGCGCTTGCGGATGCCCTCGTGGGTGGAGACCAGGTCGAGCGCCGACCAGGGCAGGTAGCCCATCATTTCGACGCCGTCGGAGATGGCCAGCTGCAGCTGCTCGATGTGGTCGCGCAGGTACTTGATGCGGTACTGGTCGTGGACCTTGCCGTCCTCGGTCAAGGTGTCGTAGGCGCCCAGGCCGTTCTCGGTGGTAATCATGGGCAGGTGGTAGCGGCTGTACATCTCGCGCATGGTGTTGCGGTAGCCCATGGGGTCGATTTCCCAGCCGAACTCGGTCTTGGGCAGGTTGGGGTTGGACACGTTCATGAAGTAACCGGCTTCGGCGCCGCCCTTCTGCTGGTCGACCTTGCCGTCGCCTGCAGCGAAGTCGGCAGGGCACTTCTGCACCGTTGAGGTGTTGTAGTAGTTGAAGCCGATGAAGTCGGGGTGCGCCGCCTTCATGATGTCCATGTCGCCCGGCTCGATGTCCGGCGTCGCGTCGTGTTCTTCGAGGTAACGCCAAATCAGGTTGTTATAGACGCCGTAGACAGCCATATCGAGGTAGATCCAGTTGCGCATGGCGTTGAACTCCTGGGCCGCCTGGATATCCTCGGGCTTGCAGCTGGCGGGGTAGACAAGCGAGATGTTGGGCGCAGGAGCGATCTTGGCCTCGGGCAGCATCTCATGGCACATCTTCATGACCTTTGCCTGCGCGAGCAGCATGTGGTGGTTCTGCTGGTAGGTCTCCTTTATCACATTGGTGCAGCCCTCGGGGATGTGCATGGTGCCGATCACGGGGCCGACGAGCGTCAGCATATTCTGCTCGTTGATGGTCAGCCAATACTTCACGCGGTCGCCGAAGTTCTCGAAGAGGACCTTGGCATACTCGACGAACCAGTCGACGGACTCGCGATTGCCCCAGCTGCCGCGCTGGTCAAGTGCGTCGGGCATGTCGAAGTGGAACATGGTGACCAGCGGCTCGATGCCGTGGGCCAGGCAGCAGTCGATGACCTTGTTGTAATGGTCGATGCCGGCCTGGTTGACCTCGCCCGTGCCCTGAGGCAGGATGCGGGTCCAGGCGATGGAGAAGCGATACATCTTGAAGCCCATCTCGGCCATAAGGGCGATGTCTTCCTCAAAGCGATGGTAGTGGTCGGCGCAGATGTCCAGCGAGGCCGTGCCGGCAGGCAGCTCCTTCACGTCCTGACAGGACGGGCCTTTGCCGTCGCTGAGATTCGCGCCCTCGACCTGATAGGCCGAGGTCGAGGCACCCCAGAAGAAGTCCTTGGGGAACGGCTTGAGATTCTTGTCGAGCATACAGTCCTCCTCTTTTCCATGCCTGTCCTGTCAGACCGTCCGCCGCGGCACTCAGCAGCGACTTACGTGTCATCTGAAAGTATAAAGGGCGGGGCGGACACCATCTCGCCAAGGCGGTGGTTGGCACGGCGTTTCAGGCGAGGGGCATTGCAGGGCAAGGTTGCCGCGAACGGATAGGGACGGAGTCCAGAAAAAACGCCCGACGGAAAGGCGTTCCGTCGGGCGCTGAAGGCGCGGGCGTTTCGAGGGGCGCCCGCCTCCCTTTGACGATCTAGTTGTACAGCGACAGGAGGCCGCTGCGAACGAGCGCCGCACGGCTGGCGCTCGCCGCCACATCGAGGCGGTTGTCGCGCGCATCGGGGCGCACGATGGCAGTGATCATGCGGTCGATCAGGTTGACCGAATACTTGGCGCCGGTATTGCCGTTGTTCTGCACCTGCGAGCTCATTGCGTTCCCCTATCTTTCAAGCGCCTCACGTGCGCTTTCCTTCCTGTGTAATGAGAGCTTATGTCTTTGTTTCTTGGACGTAAAGCGCAATAATATCAATCATGTGTTGACGATTACGCAATGATTGGATAGGCATGGACACGAGCAAATGTCAGGCGCTCCTGACCGTCCTGGAAAAGGGCAATCTGGCGCACGCGGCCGAGGAACTCGGCTACACCACCTCAGGCATCAGCCGCATGATGAGCTCGCTCGAGGGCGAGGTCGGCTTCCCGCTGCTCGTCCGCTCGAAGACCGGCGTCAGGCCCACACCCGACTGCACGCGGATGCTGCCGACCTTCACTCAGCTCGCTTCCCTGGGCGAAAGCTGCGAGGAACAGGCCTCCCTTATCCGCGGCGTCGAGGTCGGCCGCGTGCGCGTCGGCTGCGCCTACCGTCCCTTCTACAAGCCCATCGCCGAGCTCCTGACGGAATTCTCGCAGGCCCACCCCACGGTGGAGGTCGACTTTACCGCCCGCAACAGTACGCCCCTCGTGCGCCAGATAGAGCGCGGTGCCCTCGACCTGGCGGTCATCAGTCACCGCGAGGGTGACGTCACCTGGACGACCCTGCTCGAGGACCCCATGGTCGCGCTGGTCCCCGCCGACCATCCCCTCGCGGAGGCCGACTCCTACCCGATCAGGGGCTTCGCGCAGGACCCCTTCATCATGCTCTACCCCGACGAGGAGAGCGACAACTCACGCACGCTCGCGACCCACGGCATCCAGCCCAACTCGCACAACACGGTACTCGAGCTACGCGACGCCTTCGAGCTGGTCTCGGTGGGACTGGGCGTCACGATGATCAACAACATCTACGCCGATGTGCCCGACGACCGGGTGCGCGTGCTGCCCATCAGGCCCGCGGTCAACGTCCCGATCGGCGTCGCGACGCCGGCACCCGGCCTCGCCTCGCCCGCCGCGCGCGCCTTCGCCGAGTTTGCCATGCCACGGCTCTCCCGCGTGGCCCACGACCTCGCAGGCCACAAGTCCCGCGGGTAAGACGGGACGTCACACCTCGACCGTACAGGTGACCACGAAGGCCTTGGTGTAGGTCCCGTAGGGCTGCACGAGATGGATCTGGTAGCCGTGCATGTTGACGATTGTCTTGGCGATGGAGAGCCCCAAGCCCGAGCCGCCGCCGCTGCGCGCCGCGTCGCCCCGCGCAAAAGGCTCGAAGAGCTCCCCCACGTCTTGCGAGATCGGCTCGCCAGTGTCCGCGACCACAATATCGGCCACCCCGGCCCGCCGTCCAAGCGCAAGGGTGATCACCGTGCCTGGCCCATTGTGGCGCGCGGCATTGGCAATCAGATTGGCGACCACCCGTCCCAGCTGGCGCTCGTCCGCATAGACGGCAAGCGGCTCCTCGGGCACCTCCACGCGCAGCTCCATGCCTGCGTCCTCCACGTCGGTATAGGCGGCGGCCGCCTCGCGCAGGAGCAGCTGGGGCAGGTCGATGCGCCTGCGGTTGAGCCGGTAGCCCTCGCTGTCGAGCTGCACGTAGTCGAAGAGGATGTTGACGAGGTCGGCCATCTTGTCCGCCTTGGCCGTGATGGAATGCAGGTAGCGCTGGCGCGTCGCCTCGTCGGCCACCATACCATCGGCAAGCGCCTGCGCCAGCCCCGAGATGCCCATCACAGGCGTGCGCAGGTCATGGGCCATGTCGGAGATCATGAGGTTGCGCCGGCGGAAATACTGGGCGCGCTCGGCGTTGCGCGCCTCCTGCTCCGCCGCGATGCGCCGCTCGGTCACGTGGGTGAAGGCGAGTGCCCCGAGCACGACTGGCGCGACGACAAGTGCAATCAGGATGAGCAGGCGCAGGAGGGAGCGCAAGGTCCCGGCAAGCGTGTGCGAGCCCGTCGCAAGCGCCGCCGTGACCGGCACCAGGAGGTCCTCCTCCAACGAGACCACCACCAGCTCGGCAAGGACGACGAAGGTAGCGACAGCGATGAAGCGCTTGATGATGAAGGACCGCATCGGCTCCGCGGTCTTGTCGTGTTCCTCTTGCCGCGCCATCTAGCGCTCCAACCGATAGCCGAGGCCGCGGATCGTGGCGATGTAGGCGCCAGGGCCATCCGACAGCTTCGCGCGCAACTTGCTGATGCAGACCATCACGCTATTGTCCGCCGCGATGTATTCCTCGCCCCAACCGCACTCGTAAATCTGCTGCTTGGTGAAGACCCGCCCCGGGTGCTCCATCAGCATGGCCATGATCCGATACTCCACCGGCGTGAGGTCGATGGATTCGCCAGCGCGCGTGAGCTGACAGGCGTCCACGTCGAGCACCAGGTCGCGCACGCGGAGCTCCCGATGCGCATCGGCCGCGCCATCGCCCACCGCAGCAGGCCCGTAGGCGCGGCGCAGGTTGGACCGGACGCGCGCGACCGCCTCGAGTGGGTTGAAGGGCTTGACCAAATAGTCGTCCGCCCCAAGGTCGAGACCGAGGATCTTCTCGGGATCCTGTCCCTTGGCCGATATGACGATCACGGGGATATTGCTCGCCTCGCGCAGGCGCTTGAGGACCTGGTAGCCGTCGAGCCTGGGCATCATGATATCGAGCAAGCAGAGGTCGACGTGCTGATCGACGAGCACCGCGAGGGCCTCCTCGCCATCGCCCGCCTCGAGCACGCGGTAGCCCGCATTCTCGAGATACAGGCGCAGGACCTCGCGGATGTCCCGCTCGTCGTCTGCCACCAGAATGCTGTACTGCTCGGCCATGATCTCCCCTCCAACTCCCCCCATTATACGGGGCGATGCAAGGGTGGCCACACCGTCGTATGCGCGGGTGGCCGCCACAAAGGCAATCGATATGTTCGCTATTCGAGCAGGTCGTCTGGGGTATCGCCCGGGTCATTCGATGCGTCGGCCGGCTGCTCCGGCTCGGACACGGGCGGCATCGGAATCGGCGCGGGCGTCTCGTCAACCTTCTGCGGCTCGACCGGCTGTACGGGCTGCTGGGCAAAGGGCATCGGCTGCGCATAGCCCATCGAAGGATCGACCGGGACGGGCTGGCCCGTACCCGCGGGCGGCACGGTACCCTGAGGCAGGCCGGCCTGCGGCTGATAGCCGTTGCCGTAACGGAGCGCCTCATAGAGGGCCGCCTCGGTGGCCGCGCGGTAAGGGCCGACGTAGAAGAGGCTGAGCAGGCCAAAGGTCATGGCGGACAGGAGGTCCCAGCCGAGGAAGGAGAGGTCGAGCACGAACATGTTCCACTTCTGACCGTCCGTCAGGCGCTTGCTCTCGGCAAAGGCCGCCTTGTAACCCATCTGCGGATTCTCGGCGATCAGGTAGGGAATCATGCGGTACTCGTACGACTTGACGATACCGGGAATCACGAAAAGCAGGCTCCACAGGCAGGTGAAGAGGTCGCGGAGGAACATGGTCTTCACGCCCTGCAGATAGTTATTGTCGAATCCGGAGGCCAGCTCCTTGGTTTCGGCGGGACGGTTGAGGTTGGTGAGGAAGAACTTGCGGGAGCCGACCTCGAGCGGGTTCAGCAGGAAGGCGTCCACCGCGAAGGAGGCTGCAGCGACAACGAGCCCGATCAACAGCGCCCCTGCGGCAAAGGCGAGGTAAACGCCCAGCGGGACGCCCTGGAAGGGGTTCACGATGTGCACATAATCGCCGTCGCCGGCATCGACTTCGATGCCATCCTCATCGACGTACACCGAGTCACCATCGCTCTTGACGTCGATCCCGTCCTCGTCGAAATCGACGCTGTCGCCCTTATCAAAATCCCCGTCATAGTCCGATCCGTCGTGCCCCTCCGTCGCATAGCTGTCGTACTCGACGGTTGCGGGCTGCGTCACTGCGCCGGGCGCCCCGGAGGCCCCGGACGCAAGCGCTGTGCCGCCGATCGCGATGGCGAGCACCAGCGCCATCAGCACCGATTTCCAGTAGTTGGCCTTGAAGCTTGCCTTGCCCTTGGCCTTGAGTTCCGAACGTACCCACATGGTCTATCCCTTTCCTATCGCACCGCTGTGCGTGCCGCGCCAAAGCGCCGAAATCGCATCACCGCACATGCTTTCTTGACCTTGCATCTCCGATGGTAGGGAGCTGACCTTTCCGCCCAATGGTGCGCAACCTTTCGGTTGTCTTAACCTCCATTCGCCCCCTGGAGATGGTTCTGCACCATTCACGACAACGAACACGTAGCTGCTGGCAAGGGCTACGTAGGCCCGGACAACAATAACGTCGATCTGCGAGCTAGGAAGTTCCCTAGGTCGCAGATCGACGTGTTCGTCGTCGGCGGCTACGCGTTCGTCGTCGGCGGCTACGCGTTCGTCGTTGGCGATTACGTGTTCGTTGTCAGGAAAGGTCACTGGCAAGTGGTCGCGAGAAGGACCGATACCCTACTTTTCGAAGGAGTCGTCCAGGTCGGCGCCGTTGCTCGCGATGACCTTCTTGTACCAGTAGAAGGAGTCCTTGCGGCTGCGGGCCATGGTGCCCTTGCCCTCGTCATCCATGTCCACGTAGATGAGGCCGTAGCGCTTGCGCATCTCGCCCGTGCCGGCGGAGACGACGTCGATGCAGCCCCAGGTCGTATAGCCACGCAGGTCCACGCCGTTCTCGATTGCGCGGTCCATAGCCTGGATGTGCTGGCGGTAGTAGTCGATGCGGAAGGGGTCGTGGATGGAGCGGATGGAGCCGTCCTCCTCCACCGTGTCATAGGCGCCCAGGCCGTTCTCGACGACCATCAGGGGCACGTGGTAGCGGTCGTAGGCGGTCTCGAGGTACCACTGCAGGCCGGTCGCATCGGTCGCCCAGCCCCAGTCGGAGTAGGTCAGATACTCGTTGCGGACGCCTGCCGAGAAGTTGCCCTTGACGGTGTCGGTGACCTTGTGGGTCGTCACGAGGTTGGACATGTAGTAGGAGAAGGTATAAAAGTCCACCGTACCCAGCTCGAGGTCAATGAGGTCCTCGGGACGGATGTCGAGCTCGACGTGGTGCTCCTTCCACAGGCGCTCGGCATAGGTCGGGTACTCGCCCATGACCTGCACGTCGCCGCAGTAGAAGATGCCCTCCTCGCGCTGGTGCTCGGCCAGAAGGATGTCAGCCGGATCACAAGTCGCTGGGTACCAGGCGATGCCGCAGATCATGCAGCCAATCTCGTTCTCGCCGTCGATGGCGTGGCCGATCTGGACGGCCTTGGCGCTCGCCACGAACTTGTTGTGGAGGTGCTGGTAGGCGCGCTGGTAGTCGTCATCGGACGTGTGGCCCGAGAACGAGAGGAACATGATTGTGTTGTTGATCTCGTTGAAGGTCAGCCAGTGGTGCACCAGGCCCTTGAACTCGCGGAAACAGGCGGTCGCATATAGGTCACATAGCGCGGCTCATCGACCGAGCCGCCCGTTGTGACGTCGGTCAGCGCCATACCGCGGCCGCCCTCGTTCCAGCCGCCCTCCCACTGGTTTGCCGCAACCGCGCCGCCCCACAAAAAGCCATCGGGAAATGCCATACTGAACCCCTTTCCGTGCGCTTGTCTTGCCTACCTGCTTATCTATTACATTCTATGCGGTGGCGAACTTTTCGAGCACCCTGAGGCGGGGCTGGATGTCGTCAACGAGATCCTCGGCATCATACGCGAGGACCTCGAGGTCCGCCACGGCAGTAGCAATGCGCCCGCATAGCCGCCCTTCCGCCTCGCTGACGAGATAGACGCTCAAAGAAGTGTCAGCCATCACTCCTCACCCCTCACACGGGCGAAAATATCGATGCCCAGCATCTGAGCGACCCGAACGACCTTGTCGAATTCCGAGCTCCCTTTGCCGTGCTCGAGGTTGGAGATGAAGGTGATACCCACGCCCGAACCGTCGGCGAGCTCTTGCTGGGTGAAACCCTGTGCCTTGCGGACCCGCCGTATGAGTTGCCCGAGTTCCGCAGCATCCCCGACGCGATAGCCATCCATATTGACTCCTTTTACGCCAAGAAGCCTCGGACGGTCTGGATGAAGAAGAGCGTCAGCACGCCTAGCATGATCGGGCGTGCGATGCGCATGCCGTCGGCATGGAAACGGTTGGAACCCACATAGTTGCCCAGCATGCAGCACGCGCTCCCGAGCAGGGCTGGCCCCACCAGCACCTTGCCTGCCGTGAAGAAGACCAGCGTGCTCGCAAGGTTGGTCGCTGTGAAAACCGCCTTGGAGAGGCCATTGGCCGTTTGCATGCTCACGCGCGCGAGCGCCGTCAGCGCCACGATGAGGAAGGTCCCGCTGCCCGGTCCATAGAAACCGTCGTAGAAGCTTGCGCCGAAGGTGATGACCACGCACAGGGCGAGCGTCCGTCGCGGCGGCAACGGGGCAGAAGCGTCCCCCAGGTCGCGATGGGTGAGCACATAGGCCGCAACCAGCGGCAACACCACCAGCATGGCCGCCTTGAGGATGTCCTCCGGTACCAGCAACGCCGTCCGCGCACCAAGGGCGGAAGCGATCAGCCCCGCCACCACGCAGGCAGGCGCGAGCGCCCAGTCCACATACCCGTGCCGATGGAACTGCACCGCCGCCGTCGCCGAACCCAAGAGGCCCGACACGTGATTGGTACCGATGGCCGCATGCGGGGGCAGCCCGACCATCAGATAGCAGGGCAGCGAAATCAGCCCTCCCCCGCCGGCGATGGCGTCCACAAAGCCGGAAAGGAAGGTGCCAACAGCAAGCACGAGCATGGGGCCCCAACCTGCGAGCCCCATCAGTTCCGGTATGTCAACGAGCGGTGCGGTCACTACTTCAACTGAGCGTAGGCTTCGGGATCGACCGGCTCGAGCCACTCGTTGCTCGCGTTGTCGCCCGGAATCTCGAAGGCAAGGTGGGAAAACCAGCTATCAGGTGCGGCGCCGTGCCAGTGCTTGGCGCCCTCGGGGATCTCGATGACCGTGCCGGGCGTCATCTCGACGGGCTCCTTCCCCCACTCCTGGTAGTAGCCGCGACCACCGACAGCGATTAGCAGCTGGCCGCCGCCCTTGTCCGCGTGGTGGACATGCCAGTGGTTGCGGCAGCCCGGCTCGAAGGTCACGTTGTGAATCGGGAAGGGATCGCCGCAGACGGGCGCCAGGCAGCTCTGACCATCGAAGAACTTGCCATAGGGGTTGGGTTCGCCGATCGGGAAGAAAATCTCCTGCTGGAAAGCGTCCTTGCCGTTGTCGGCGTCGGCCACGGGCTCGTCATCAGCCCAGACCTCCTTGGCCATATTGAAGACGGCCCAGGCGGTCGGCCAGCCCGTGTAGAAGCCAGCATGGGTAATGATCGCAGCGATCTCCTGCTTGGTCACGCCGTTCTTCTTGGCGTTCATCAGGTGGTACTTGAGGGAGGAGTCCATGAGACCACGGCCCATGAAGGTGACGACCGTGATGATGGAGCGGGTCTTGAGGTCGAGCGTGTCGTCGCTCCAGACCTCGCCGAAGAGGATATCGTCGTTGTAGCGCGCAAAATCGGGGGCGAACTCGCCCAGGCTTTCGCGTCCCGCCGTCTGCACAACCTTGGGCATAGCTGATCCTTTCTCCATCGGCCGGCCGATGCATGTACCTTGACTACCTGCTATTTCCCTACCTGCTGCACCTATTATCCGCCCTCTGTCCCCCTATGCGTCAATAACCTTGTTTCTATGGGATCTATACGTCCTGGGCATAGTATGCCGTCCCACGAAACCCGTATCCCATTGGCTACCAGCCGCGTTATGAGCATGCTAGGATGGGCGAAAGGTCGCGCGAAGAGGAGCGAGTTTTATGCGTATGAGCAAAGAGGTTGAGGTCGACGGGCCATTCGGCAGCAGCGGCAAGTTCATGTATGTCTTCGGTCTGGTCTTCGTCGTGGTCGGTGTCATCGCTGCGCTCATGTTCTTTGGCATCGCCCACGCGGCCGGCGAGATGCTGCTCGGCCTGGGCGGGCTCTTCATTCTGGCCATCTTCGGCGGCGTCGGCGGCTTCATCGCCTACCTCGGTCACAAGAAGATGCACGAAAACGACGCCATCCTATCCGACGGCGTGGAGTACCAGGGCAAGATCTACGATTACGAGCCCGACTACGAGATACTCGTGAACGGCCAACCCTGCATCACGCTGGTCGTGCGCTACATGGACTTGGGCCAGGTCAAGGAGGCCCGCGTCCGAACCGACACCTCAAATGCCACGCCCTACCCACGGCGGCGCCACCGTCTCCATCCGCATCGCAAACGGCGTCGCCGCGCTCGTGCCGGGATCGGTCAGCAATGCCGTGATCGTGCATCAGGACGACCTGATGAACCGCGGCTTCGACCCCGATTCCGTGGCCCCCGAGCTCAACGTGCAATGCCCCAACTGCGGCGCCAACGTCACGGTACCCGTGGGCATGTCGCGCTTCTGCCCCTATTGCAACACTAAGCTCACGCTCGACGGCCAGGGCCGTCTCGTCTAGCCCGGCCTACATCTCGCGGTACTTGGCCATCATCTCGCTAAAGAGCTCCTTGGTGGAGGGCGGCGTGTAGGTGATGGTATTGGCGCCGGCCTGGACGGTACGCCTGATGGCCTCCGGCTGGTTGCCGCCACTGGCGATGATGGGCACGTCGGGGAAGCCGGCGCGGATCTTGGCCACGACATCGGGCGTCTTGGCGCCGGCGGCCACGTTGAGGATGTTGGCCCCGGCCTTGAGGCGCGCGGCGATGTCGGTGCGGTCGTTGGCCACCGTGATGATCACGGGGATGTCCACCGCACGGCTCACGGCGAGCAGGTTCAGGTCGGAGATCGGCGCGTTGAGCACAACGCCCATAGCACCCTGGGCCTCCACGTCCCGCGCCTGGGTGACGGTCCGGATGCCCTTGGTGGTGCCGCCGCCGATGCCGCAGAAGACCGGCACATAGGACGCGTTGATCAGGGCGTTGGAGATCGCCTGCTGGGGCGTGAAGGGATAGACCGCAAAGACAGCGTCCGCGTCACAGTTGCGGATGAGCGCGATGTCCGTGGAGAAGAGCAGCGACTTGACGCGCCGGCCGTTGACCACGATACCGCTGCAGTCGTAGCACTCCTTCGGCACGCGCAGGATATGGCGCAGAGAGCTGTCGACGTAGGGAATCGGCGCGCGTTTTTCTTCCATCTGTGGACCCGCTTTCTCAGCCGTCGTTTTCGATGCGGATAGTATCCCCGCGGACGTCCCTTTTAGTCACGCTCGCCTAGGAGACATCGGGATGTCCTCCCCATCTGAGATAATGCAGACGGAAAGGTCATTCCCATGACCGTCACCCGTTGCGAAAGGAGCACGTATGGCACGTTTTCCCGAGGGATTCCTGTGGGGCGGCGCGACGGCCGCCAATCAGTTCGAGGGCGGCTATGACGCCGACGGCAAAGGCCTGTCCGTCCCCGACATCATCATGGGCGGCACGGTCGACACGCCGCGCATCGTGACCCCGGCGGGCGTGCGTCCCAACACGTATTACCCCAGCCACCAGGGCATCGATTTCTATCACCACTACAAGGAGGACATCGCGCTTTTCGCCGAGATGGGCTTCAAGTGCTTCCGCCTGTCCGTGCAGTGGAGCCGCTTCTATCCCAACGGCGACGATCCCGAGCCGCTGCAGGCCGGCATCGACTACTACCGCGACATCTTCGAGACCTGCAAGTCCTATGGCATCGAGCCGCTCGTCACCCTCTCGCACTACGAGTTCCCCCTGGCACTGTCGCATAAGTACGGCGGTTGGGACGACGAGCGCGTGATCGACCTGTGGCTACGCTTTGCCGACCTCTGCTTCCGCGAGTACAAGGGCCTCGTCAAGTACTGGCTGACCTTCAACGAGATCAACTGCGCCATGATGCCGGGCTTCGGCGACATCTACGGCCTGGGCATTCTGCCGCCCAAGGACTGGGCGCTGGGCTTCTCCTCCGACAACGACAACAGCTGGATTGATATCAACCGCACCTTCCACGGCCTGCACAACCAGTTCGTGGCGTCGGCCAAGGCCGTCCAGATCGCCCATGCGATCGACCCCGAGAACATGGTGGGTTGCATGATCGCTGGCCAGATCGCCTACCCCTACAGCTGCAACCCCGACGACGTCCTCGACGCGCAGAAGAAGATCCGCGAGAACAACTTCTACTGCGGCGACGTCCAGTGCCGCGGCGAGTACCCCGGCTGGGCCAAGGCCCTGTGGGAGGAGCGCGGCGTCGACGTCGAAATGATGGAGGACCTCGCCTATCGCGACGAGGAGACCCTGCTCAACGGCGTGGTCGACTTCTACAGCTTCTCGTATTACATGAGCTCCGCCACCTCCACCGACCCCTCCGTCGCCGGAGCCGGGGGCAATATCTTCACCGGCGTCAAGAACCCCTACCTCAAAGCGTCCGACTGGGGCTGGCAGATCGACCCCAAGGGCCTGCGCTACTACCTGGAGGAAGTCTACGACCGCTACCAGATCCCCCTGATGATCGTCGAGAACGGCCTGGGCGCCGTAGACGAACGCTCCGAGGATGGCAAGTTCCACGACACCTACCGCATCGACTACATGCGCGAGCACATCGACGAGATGGCCAAGGCCGTGCATGACGGCGTCGACCTGATGGGCTACACGATGTGGGGCTGCATCGACCTCGTGTCCGCCTCCACCGGCGAGATGAAGAAGCGCTACGGCTTCATCTACGTGGACAAGGACAACGACGGCAACGGCGACCTGCACCGCGAGAAGAAGGAGTCCTTCGACTGGTACAAGCAGGTCATCGCGACCAACGGCGAGGACACCAGCTGGAAGTAGCTGGGAACCCCGTTAGCACGATTGCAACGGACGGGCCTCTCCAGCGAGGTCCGTCTTTTTATATAATCACAAACTTTGGTCCTGGCTCGTGTAGTCTTGGACTTAATCGACAGGTAGCGGCGGGCGCAGAAGTCCCTCTATAGCAAGACAGCCGCCCCTAGGAAGACGGCTGTCTGCGGACTCTGCGCCCAAAACACCTGAAACCTGACGGGAGGACGCTACCATGGCGCCCCGTGCTATTGCCAGTATACCCGAAGCGCAAGTAGTGCGCACGTCTGTTTTGGGGGGTCTCGATGATCAGGTCCGTCTTCCTCGATTTGGACGGCACGTTGTACGACACCGCGGCGCACTGCGTCCCCGACTCCGCCCTGCGCGCCGTCGCGGGACTGCATGCCCGCGGCATCCGCGTCTTCGTCGCAAGCGGCCGCCACATAAGCGAGCTCCATGGACTGCCGCTCGACGAGCTCGCCTTCGACGGCATGGTCCTTACCAACGGGTCCGTCTGCGTGGACGGCAAGGGTGAGATGTTCTACGGCGAGCTACTCCCGCGCACAACGGTCGATGCGCTTGCCGACGAGATGAGACGCGACTTCTTTTCCTGCCAGTTCTTCGAGCCGACAGACTCCCACCTCGACTTCGTCGACGAGCGGGTGGCACGAGCCTGCAACCTGGAGCATCCGCTCCCCCTCGCCCAGCTCAATCTGGTCCGAGAGCGTGACTTCTGCCAGGCCGTCGCCTTCGCGGACGAGGCTCGCGTGCGCGCCTTCGCCGAAGCCCATCCCGAAATCGTCATCACATCTTGGGCTCCAAATTGCTTCGACATCGTCCCCGCCCGCGCGGGCAAGACGCGTGGCATTCTCGAGACCCTGCGCTACTTCGGCCTTGACCGCGACGAGTGGCTCGCCGTGGGCGATGGCGAGAATGACTGCGAGATGCTCCGCGCGGCGACCTACGGCGTCGCGATGGGCAACGCCGTCGACGACTGCAAGGCGGGCGCCGACTACGTAACTGACGACATCGCCGAAGACGGCCTGCTCAAAGCTTTCGTCCACTACGGTTTGATCGAGGGCTAGGAGATGGGGCCCATGGCAGAGGATGCGAACAAGCGACTCTTCCTGGCGCTGCTGCCGGATGACGCGACGCGCAAAGCCCTGGTCGCCTCGCAAGGGCTGGTGGCACCCCATCTCGCCAAACCCAAGCCGACGACACCAGGCAACCTGCATGTGACGCTCGCCTTCCTTGGAGCATGCGACGAGCTGCAGGAAGCCGCCGCAGCACGGGCATTGGAAAAAACGGCCGCCGCCTGTCGACCTTTCGACCTCGCTCTCGGCGGGCTCGGCTGTTTCGACAAGCGCCATGGCGGCTCCATCGTCTGGCGTGGGGTCGACGGGGACACCGACGCCCTTCATGCCCTCCACGACGCGCTCGTGGACGCGTTGGCAGACGAGGGTTTCGAGCTCGAAAGCTCTCCCTATATCCCGCATATCACGCTCTTTCGCGGATCGCGACCCGCGGCGGACACACCTCTCACCGAAACCCTCTATGACCTAGGCGAACAGCTCGAAGGCAACGCGGCAGTCTGGCATATTAACGCCGCCAGCCTCATGTGGAGCCATCGGCCTGCCGAGACGGATCTCCTCACTTACGACGAGATTGCCCACACTGAGCTCATGGGGCATGAAGAAAGGCTAACGGAGCTGGAGCTACGGCCCCGTACGCTCTTCATCGATGCGGACGCCTGCCCCGTGACCCGCGAGGCAATCGACTGCGCACGCAAAGCCCACCTGCCCGTCGTGATCGCAGGTAACACCACCCAGAACCTCGAACGGCACATCCGTCCCGACGACCCGCGTCGTGCCGAGGACGCATGGAACGGCTTCTGGGTCGACACGCTCGACGTGAGCATCGGATCCGACAGCGCGGACTTCGCAATCGTCGAGCAGCTTGCCCGCGGCGATGTGGTCGTCACGCAAGATATCGGGCTTGCCAGCATCGTGCTCGGAAGGGGTGCCTCTGCTATCGGCGTGCGCGGGCACGTGTACCGGCGCGAGACCATCGATTCGGCCTTGCTTATCCGCCACGAGGAAAAGAAGGTCAGGCGTGCAGGTGGCCGGACGGGCGGGCCCGCCAAGTTCACGGGCAAGGACCGTCGTCGGTTCACGCGAAACCTCATGCGCCTCCTGCGTAAGGAGGATTGAGCTCACACCACGGTGAGCGTCGGCTGCTGCTTCGCGACCAGTAGCGACTACTTCGCAAACAGCTTACGCACGACACGGCGCAGCACCGGACGCGGCAGGAAGCGCGTGGCTGTTACCATGATCTTGTTGGTAACGCCAGGCACCGCCACGACCTTCCCTGCCATCAGGCTGGCATAGCCATAGGCCGCCACGTCAGCCGGGTCGGCGATCACGGCCTGGCGGGCGACGGACAGGGGGCCCGCTTCCGCAACGTCCCAGAACTCCGTCTTGGTCGTCCCCGGGCAGAGCGCCGTGGCCGTCACACCCGTGCCGCGCAGCTCCTCGGCGAGCGCCTCGGTCAGCGAGAGCACATAGGCCTTGGAGGCGAAATAGGTCGCCATCCCCGGGCCCGCCTCGAAGGCGGCCACGCTCGCGACGTTGAGAATCTTGCCCCGATGCCAGTCGAGCATGTCGCCCAGGTAGTAATAGGTAAGATCGGTCAGCGCGCGGATGTTGAGCTCGATCATGCGGTCGAGCTTGCCTACATCCGCCTTGGCGAAGTCCGCGCAGTCGCCGAAGCCCGCATTGTTGACCAGCACGTCGACGACGATGCCCTCGCGTTTGGTGTAGTCCGTCAGGGCAACCAGGCCCTCGGGGGTCGCGAGGTCGGCCGCCACGGTATGGGCCACGACGCCATAGCTTGCGAGCAAATCCTCCGCGAGCGCCTCGAGCCGGTCCTTCCTGCGCGCGACGAGGACCAGGCCGTAGCCGTGTTCGGCGAAGAGACACGCGAATTCCCTGCCCAGCCCGCTCGACGCTCCCGTGATCAACGCATATGCCATGAGACTGCCTCCCAGCCGGTCTGTATGTCCTTCCCGATTGTGGCATACTGCGACAAGAAAAACGACGCGAGGTGGCTGAAGTCTCGCGCCGTTTTCGGAACACCTACGTTACGCGTGCCGCCCGAGTCGCGGGGCGGCGGCAGCCTAGTTGACCCTTACGCCTTGGCGATGGCCTGATCGAGATCGGCGATGATGTCGTCGACGTCCTCGATGCCCACGGACAGGCGGATGAGGTCCTCGGAGAGATGCGCCTCCTGCAGCTGCTCGGCCGTGAGCTGGCTGTGCGTGGTGGAGGCGGGGTGGATGATCAGGGACTTGGCATCGCCCACGTTGGCCAGGTGGGTGAAGAGCTTGACGTTGTCCACGACCTTGAGGCCGGCCTCACGACCACCCTTGACGCCGAAGACGAGCGCGCCGCCGTAGGCGTCGTGGTGGAAGAGGCGCTTGGCCGTGTCGTGGCTCGGGTCGTTTTCGAGGCCGGCGTAGCGGACCCACGTGACCTTGGGGTTGGCCTCGAGGAACTTGGCGACGGCCAGGGCGTTGTCGGAGTGGCGCTGGACGCGCAGGGACAGGTCCTCGATGCCGATGCCGATCAGCTGGGCGGCATAGGGCGACAGGGTCGGACCGAAGTCGCGCAGCTTATTGGCCAGGACACGCGTGGAGAAGGGGGCCGCCGGCGCCGCGTCGGCGAAGACCAGGCCGTGGTAGGAGGGGTCGGGCTTGGCCAGGGTGCTCCACTTGTCGGGGTCCTGCTTCCAGTCGAACTTGCCCGTGTCGATGACCGCGCCGCCCAGGGTGTTGCCGTGGCCGTTGATCCACTTGGTGAGGGACTCGATCACGACCGCCGCGCCGTCGTCGGCCGGACGGTAGATGTAGGGCGTCGCAAAGGTGTTGTCCACGAAGACGGGCACGGGCGAGGGCAGGGAGTTGGCCGCCTCAACGATGGCCGGGACGTCGGCCACGTCGACCAGCGGGTTGCCGATGGTCTCGACATACCAGAGCTTGGTCTTGGGGGTCGTGGCCGCGACGAAGGCGTCGATGTCGTTGTTCTCGACGAAGGTCGTCTTGACGCCGAGGTCACCCAGGGTGTGCAGGAAGATGTTCCAGGTACCGCCGTACAGGGAGTCGGAGGCGACGATCTCGTCGCCGGCACCCACGAGGTTGGTGAGCGCGAGAATCTCGGCGGCGTGACCGGACGCAACGGCGACGGCACCCGCGGCGCCCTCGATGGCGGCCAGACGGGCAGCGACGGAGTCGGTGGTGGTGTTGGTCAGACGGCCGTAGACGTTGCCGGGGACCGTCAGGGCGAACTTGCCGGCACCGTCGGCGGCATCCTTGAACTCGAAGGCCGCGGAGGCGTAGATGGGCAGGGCGGCGGAGCCGGTCACGGGGTCGGGCGCAAGGCCGGCATGGATCTGCAGGGTGTTGAAGTGCTTCTCGACGTCCTGGGCAAACTCGGGGTTCAGTTCAAAAGCCATGATGTGCTCCTTTGTGAGAAAAGTTTCGTGAACGAGAGGTGCGTGCAAAGGCAATCACGAAGCGATCAGCCACTTCGCATACGGGAAAGCCCGGAACTCTGGTCACCAGGAGCCTGAATTGTTGGGAAGTCTTCTCAGCTAAAAGGAGTAGCTCGGAGAAAGAATGCCTCAGGCAGCCCAGACCGCGAAGAGCCCGGGCTTCAGCATGAAGAGACCCATGCAGATAAGGCGGTTGTATACGTGCTTCTTCTTCATGCCGTCACCCCTTTCTTCGGTCGGCTGCCGTTCGTTGCGGATAATCCTAGCAACTTGCTTCTATTCAAGCAAGCGTTTTTTCTTTTCTTTTGTGTTACGCCTTGCCGTTATCATGGAAGCAGCTGTACTGTGCCCTCGTCCGATGCCCCATCCGAGGAGGCCGTCATGGCAGATGCGCCCGTCTTCAGCGGAAACCCCGACTACGGTATCCCCGACTTCAACTATCACGACTACATCTGCGCCCACGACCACGAGGGCTACGAGCTGGTCGATAAGGGCAAGGACAGCCTCACGCTCGAGACTACCTATGCCACCGGCGCCGTCACCATCTGGGACGAGGAGATCGTCGAGTTTTCCATCGCCAACAAGGCCACGGGCGAGAACGTCTACTACCTGCACTTCCCCCTCAACGACCGCGACCGCGCCGTCTCGCTTTTCGACGAGTTCGTGGCTGCCCTGATCGACCAGCAGAACCACCGCACCGTGAACGTCCTGCTCTCCTGCACCTCGGGCTGGACCACCACGCTCTTTGCCAACAAACTCAACCGCGCGGCAAAGACCCTCTCGCTCGACTACAGTTTCGAGGCGGTACCTGTGGGCGACCTCTACGAGCAGGGCATGGCACACGACGTCGTACTGCTCGCCCCGCAGGTCAACTACCTCTATGAGCAGGCGCGCAACGCCCTGCCCGAGAAGCCCGTCATCCAGATTCCGACCAACCTCTTCGCCACCGAGGACGCCGGCGCCTGCATCCAGCTGGTACGTGACGCGCTGGAGCGGCAGGACACGCTGAAGAAGGAGGAGGAGCGGGAGAGACCCTGTTCCTGCAAGCCGATTCCCCTGCGCATCCTCTGCATCCTGATGCGGCAGACGGCGATCCGCGTGGAGCTGGCCTGGCAGCTCACCGACGGGGAGGAGGTCGTCCGCAAGGGCACCGTAACCAAGAAGAACGGCACGCTGAAGCTTTACCATTACGACGGTAAGCGCAGTCGGGACCGCTCCGTCATCACCCCGGCGGACTTCGCCGACCTGATCGGGTCCGTTCTGTGCACCGAACCCGAGGACGCCAAGCTCGATGCCATCGCCGTCGCCATGATCGGCTCGGTCTGCAAGGGGGTGGTCGGCCTTCCCAATTCCGAATTCGATGGGCTCAACCTGGAGGATTACATCGGGAGCCGCTTCCACATCCCGACCGTCGTCTCCAACAACGTAAACGCCGCCGCCCTCGGTTGGTATGAGCAGCAGGACACCTACCAGACCATCGTCTTCCACTCGCAGAGCCGTGGCATCGTAGTCGGCGGCCAAGGCCTCATCATCGACGGCCACCTGCATGAGGGGAGAAAATCCGATGCCGGCGAGATCCAGCGCTTCCTCGCCGAGCTCCCCTCGCCCGACGCTCAGCTCTGGCACTACGAGCACCGCGTCTGGGACCCCACGCGCATCGTGCAGATGCTCGCACAGGTCTTCGCCGTCGACATCGGCACCATCGCCCCTGAGGTCATCTGCGTTCGCTCGCGCCTGACCCCGGACATGGACCAGATCAAGCAGGAGCTCCTCAAGTACGTACCCGAGGAGGCCATTCCTGACCTCATTTACGTCCCCAATTTCTCGCCTTATGTATACGCGGGTCTCATCGCGATGGCGCAGGACCACCTGGGAAAGGAGGGGGAATGAACCCCTTTAGCCAACTCACCGCAGCAGAGCTCGCTGCCGCTGCCGATCGCCGCGTGTCGCAGCGCGCCTATGACGGGCGCCCCGTGGAAGACGAGAAGATAGAGCTGCTGCGCGCCTGCCTCGATGCGGCCAATGCGGCAGAGCCTTGTCTCGACTTCCAGCTCTACGGTCCGCTCGACGATGCGGGCAAGGCCGTCGGGATCAACCGCCGCATGTTCGCGGGTTGCTTCCACTGGTATGCCGCCCTCGTCTGCGATATGAATGACATCGCCTTCGAAAAATGCGGCTACTACGGCGAACAGCTCATCCTGCTGGCATCGCATCTGGGGCTTGGTACCTGCTGGGTGGCCGGCACCTTCGACCGCGAGGCCACCCATGCGGAGATAGGTGACGGGCAGGGCCTGCTCGCCATCGTCCCCATCGGCTACGCACCGGATAAGACGCCCTTTGTCCAGCGCAAGATCCGATCCGGCGTCCGCAGCAGAACCAAGAAGCCCGCGGAGACGGTCGAGTCAGATATGCCCTACGCCGAGCTGCCCGCCTGGGTGCGCGCCGGTGCCGAGGCAATCATCGCCGGCCCCTCCGCCGTCAACCAGGAGCCTGTGGTCCTGACCTGGCGCGATGGGCGACTGACCGCACGTTTCATAGTGCGGAAAACCCGCCCCGAGGTCACAGCCGCTGACTTCGGCATCGCCAAGCTCACCTTCGAGCACCTCTGCGGCAGGCCCGGCCGGTGGGACTGGGGCCAGGGCAGCGCCTACCACCCAGACGACTAACAGGCGGTCACGTCGCGGATCTGGAACTCGTTGCCCTGCTGGAGCACCGTCTCCCCGCTGCCGCAGTAGGGGCAGGTCCTGCCGTACTCCACGGTCGGATAGGTCTTGCCGCAGGCGTTGCAGATGGTCACGGCGGGCACCGTCTCGATGGCGAGCTCGGCGCCGCGCAATAGGTCGTGCTTGTCCGAGGCCCACTTCCAGCAGTCGAGCAGATAGTCGGGAATCACACCCGACACCTCGCCCATGTCGAGGGTCACGCGCGAGATGGACGTGAGGCCGTTTTCGGCCGCGACGTCCTCCAGCGTGTCGATCATCGCGAAGACGACCCCGAGCTCGTGCATGCCTAGGCCTTCCAGGCGGCGACCTGCGCGCGCAGCCAGTCGAGCCAGACGTCCATGCCCTCGCCCGTCTTTGCCGAGAGCGGCAGGATCCGCACGTCCTTGTTGCGCAGACGCACGTTCTTCTCGAACTCATCCATGTCGAAGTCGAAATAGGGCGCAACGTCCATCTTGCTCACCAGCACCACGTCGGACACCTCGAACATGAGCGGGTACTTGAGCGGCTTGTCGTGACCCTCGGGGGTGGAGAGGATCATGGCCTTGGCCGCGGCGCCCGTGTCGAACTCGGCTGGGCAAATCAGGTTGCCGACGTTTTCGATAAAGACCAGGTCGAGGCCCTCGTAGCCGAGCTCGGCTAGGCCTTGGTCGGTCATACCCGCATCCAGGTGACACATGCCGCCGGTGTGGACCTGGACCGCCTTGGCCCCGTGCATGCGGACGGTCTCGGCATCCACGGCCGAATCGACGTCGGCCTCGATTACGCCGATCTTCATTTCTCCCGCAAGCGCGTCGATCGTCTGCGAGAGCAGGGTCGTCTTGCCCGCACCGGGCGACGACATCAGGTTGACCAGCAACGTCCCCTGCTCCTTCATGCGGGCGCGCAGCTCGTCGGCGTTGCGGATATTGGAGGCAAAGACGTTCTCCTTGACCTCGATCACACGCACATTGTCCATGGGGTCTCCTCACCCTCGTCCTCTTTGCGCATCAAAGTATACGTGATAAGAGGACGAGCAATCACGTGTTTCTTTTTACCGAACAAATTTGTTTTTAATAGAACGGGTGATTGATTTCCGTCATTTAATTTGCTACAGTTGTTCGCAACGAGAGGAGGCACGCGATGCATGACATCTGGAACCCCTGGCACGGCTGTCACACAGTGAGCGAGGGTTGCGCCAATTGCTACATGTATCACGAGGATAGGATTCACGACAACGGGGACCCGTCCGTCGTGCGCCGCACGGCGAACATGCGCTATCCCCTCTCGCGCGACCGTTCCGGTACGTACAAGGTGAAGCCCGGCGAGATGATCCGCGTCTGTATGACCTCCGACTTCTTCGTCGAGGAAGCGGATGCCTGGCGCGACGAGGCATGGGACGTCATCGCACGGCGGCCCGACGTGAAATTCTTCTTGCTGACCAAGCGGGCCGAGCGCATCAGGCAATGTCTGCCCCACGACTGGGGAGACGGCTGGCCAAACGTGATGCTCAACGTGACCTGCGAGAATCAGCGTCGCGCCGACGAACGCATCCCCCTTCTGTTCGACGTCCCCGCCGCGCACAGGGGCATCATGTGTGCCCCCTTCATCGGTCCCGTGAGCATCGCGCAGTGGTTGGATGATCGGCATCTCATCGAGCAGGTGCTCTGCGACGGTGAGAATTACGAAGGCTCGCGACCCTGTCACTACGAATGGGTGCAACGTCTCAGCGACGAGTGCCGTCAGGCTGACGTGACCTTCGATTTCTGCGGGGTCGGCAACAACTTCGTCAAGGACGGGGTGACGTACCACTTCACCGATCAAACTCAGCAGTCCCGGCAGGCTTTCCGTTCCGGCCTCTCCCATGAGGGGCGTCCGATGGAGTGGGACCTGCGCGACCCGCTTGGTCTGCCTATACCGCAGGAGGAGCTCTACCAGCCCTACTTCAACCCGGTAAGATGCGCGGAATGTGGTATGCGTCTCACCTGTAACGGATGCTCCCGTTGCGGTCGCTGCGGCGTGACAGCGTGGTAATCAAGTAGTCAATCTATTCGGCCGCAAGGGCAGGAGGAGCAATGGCAGACAAGACGCAGACGACTATCGACAGGCGCACCGTGACGGTCTATCCCGCGCAGGCCGACGACCCCCTCTCCCTCCCCGTGTTCTACAGTACGGACTTCAAGGAGGCCGGGGCTGCGGTGCTCGCCCGGTGCCAGAAGCTGGGATGCGCACCCTTCAATCTGGCTGTCATCTCGGACATCGAGTGGGACCAGCTCCTCTCCCCCTGGCCGCACGAGCCCGTCGTGGAGAAGGACGACAAGTTCGAGGGTCGCTCGCCGGAGTATTTGGGCTGGCTGCTCGGCACCGTTGTGCCGTATGTCGAAGGCCAGCTGGGCGGCGAACCTGCCGCCTCCTATATCAGCGGCTACTCGATGGCGGGACTTTTCTCGATTTGGGCCCTCTACCAGACGGACTTCTTCGCCGGCGCGGTCTGTGGGTCGGGCTCGCTCTGGTATCCCGACATGCGCGCATACGCCCTGACCCATGAGCTGCGCAGAAATGACCTGCGCGGCGTCTACTTCTCGCTCGGCGACCGCGAGACCAAGGTTAAGAACCCCGTGCTTCAGACGACCGAGGACGTCATGCGCGACCTCGTCGACCGCTACACGCAGCTCGGCATCCCCACGGTCTTCGAAAGCAACCCCGGGAACCACTTCCGCGACGTCGACCTGCGCATGGCGAAAGGCATCACCTGGCTCCTCGCGCAGTAGCGGAGACGTGCGGTCGCAAACGGATCGGCATTTCGTTTCGCGCGAGATGACGGGCAACGTGTACCCTGGGCGGATAGGAGCCTACTCCACCGACGCGTTGCCGAATTCCGACATACGCAGGTCCTCGTTGTGCTCCACCGCCCAGTCGACGCTCCACGGGCGCGTGAAGAGCAGGAGGCGGCGTCCACGCATGTCCTCGACCTTGCAGGTGTCGCGCGTGAGGTTGAGCGTGGCGAGGTCGAGCTCGCTGGGGTCGTTCTCGATCCAGCGCACAATCTCGTAGGGCAGTGGGGTGCGGTCGACCTTGACGCCGTACTCGTTTTGCAGGCGCGTCTCGAGCACGTCGAGCTGGAGCACACCGACCACGCCCACGATCACGCTCTCCATGCCCATGCCGACCTCACGGAAGATCTGGATGGCGCCCTCCTGGGCGAGCTCCTCCATGCCCTTCACGAACTGCTTGCGGCGCAGCGTGTCGACCTGCGTGATGCGGGCGAAGTGCTCGGGCGCAAAGGTCGGGATACCCGAATAGCGCACGTTCGCCTTGCCCCCGCAGAGGGTATCGCCGATCGAGAAGATGCCCGGGTCGAAGATGCCCACGATGTCGCCGGCCACAGCCTCGTCCACGGTCGAACGGTCGTCGGCCATCATCGAGGTGCCGGACGCGAGCTTGAGCTTGCGGCCGCTCTGGACGTGGATCGCGTCCATGCCGCGGACGAACTTGCCCGAGCAGATACGGACGAAGGCGATGCGGTCGCGGTGGTTCTTGTCCATGTTTGCCTGGATCTTGAAGACGAAGCCCGAGAAGTCGGGGCTGGTCGGCTCGACCACATCCCCCGTCTCGGCGTCCACGTGCGTCGAGGGGCCGGGCGCCAGGCGCAAAAAGTCGCGCAGGAAGGGCTCCACGCCAAAATTGGTGAGCGCCGAGCCGAAGAAGACCGGGCTGAGCTGGCCCGTGCGCACGGCCTCCAGGTCGAACTCGCTATCGGCGCCGTCGAGCAGCTCGATGTCGTCCGCGAGGGTCTGGTGGTTCTCGGCCCCGATCAACTCGTCGAGCTCGGGGTCGCCCAGTTCGGCCTCGATCTCCCTGACCTTCTTGGAGGCGTTGGCACGACCGTCGCCATCAAAGGCGAGAACATGGCGGCTCGCACGGTCGAAGACGCCGCGGAAGTTACGTCCGCTGCCAATCGGCCAGTTCATGGGATAGGTGGAGATGCCCAGGACGGACTCGATCTCCTCCATCAGGTCGAAGGGGTCGCGGGTGTCGTGGTCGAGTTTGTTCACGAAAGTGAAGATGGGGATGTGGCGTAGGGTGCAGACCTTGAAAAGCTTGATGGTCTGGGCCTCGACGCCCTTGGCGCCGTCAATCACCATGACCGCGGAGTCCGCCGCCATGAGCGTGCGGTAGGTGTCCTCGGAAAAGTCCTGGTGGCCGGGGGTGTCGAGGATGTTCACGCAGCAGTTGTCGTACTCGAACTGCAGGACCGACGAGGTCACGGAGATGCCGCGCTGCTTCTCGATGTCCATCCAGTCGGACTTGGCGTGCTTGGCGCTCGCCTTGCCCTTGACCGAGCCGGCCGTCTGGATCGTGCCGCTGTAGAGCAGGAGCTTCTCGGTGAGGGTCGTCTTGCCGGCGTCCGGGTGCGAGATGATCGCAAAGGTGCGGCGGCGCTTGATTTCGTCGGAGAGCGGGAGCATGTGGGGCCTTTCGTACGTCTGCAAACTCCGCAATCATACTCGCTTCCGCCAGCTTGTGCAGGTCAGACAAGAGGCCCGCCCGGCCGTGCGCGTCGGACGGGCCCCTCAGACATGCATACAGCTCCACGCCGCTCTGCCTACAGCTCCTCGCCGTTGGTCTCGATGACGTGCTGGTACCAGTAGAAGCTCTTCTTGCGATAACGCGTGAAGTCGCCCGTGCCGTCGTCGTTCTTGTCCACGTAGATGAAGCCGTAGCGCTTGCGGTACTCGCCCGTGGTGAAGGACACCGGGTCGATGCAGCCCCAGGGGGTGTAGCCCAGAAGGTTCACGCCGTCGATCTCCACGGCCTTCTTCATCTCGGCGATGTGGCTGCCCAGGTACTCGATGCGGGCGTCGTCCTCGACGGTCTTGTTGTCGTCGAGCGTCTCGATGATGCCGATGCCGTTCTCCACGATGAAGAGGGGGATGCCGTTATAGCGCTCGTCGAACATCTTGAGGATGACACGCAGGCCCACCGGGTCGATGGTCCACTCCCAGGCCGTCTCCTTGAGGTAGGGGTTCTTGACCATGTGCGGGTCGGTGAGCGCCACGCTCGTGGAGACGTCGGTCGCCGCCTCGGAGTTGACGGTATGGCTCATGTAGTAGCTGAAGCCGATGTAGTCGACCGTGCCGGCGGCGATGGTCGCGAGGTCCTCCTCCGTGCGGTCGAGGTCGATGCCCTCGCGCGCGAAGAGCTTCTCGGCGTAGCGCGGGTAGTTGCCGTGCACCATCACGTCCGTGAAGAAGAACTCCTTGTGCATGGCGTCGATGGCGAGCAGCTCATCCTCCGGCTTGCAGGCGAAGGGATAGGTCGGGCCGGCCGAGACCATGCAGCCCACCAGCATGTCGGGGTTGATCTCGTGGGCCTTCTGCACGGCCAGGGCACTCGCGACGAACTGATAGTGCGCGCACTGGTACATGGCCTGCAGCGGCTTGTCGTACTGGTCGAACAGGACGCCCGAGTTGGTCCAGCCAAAGAGATAGTTGGACGCGTTGAACTGGTTGTCGATCTCGTTGAAGGTCATCCAGTACTTGACCTTGTCTTTGTAGCGCTCGAAGCAGACCGTGGCGAAGCGGACGAAGAAGTCGATGAGCTTGCGGTTCACCCAGCCGCCGTACTCTTTTGCCAGGTAGTAGGGCATCTCGAAATGGGAGAGCGTGATGACCGGCTCGATGCCCTTGGAGTGCATGTAGTCGAACATCTCGTCGTAGAAGGCCAGGCCCTCCTCGTTGGGCTCCTCCTCGTCGCCCTTGGGGAAGATGCGCGCCCAGGCGATGGAGGTGCGGAAGCACTTGAAGCCCATCTCGGCGAAGAGGTCGATGTCGCCCTTGTAGCGGTGGTAGAAGTCGATGGCCTCGTGGTTGGGGTAGTACTCGCCCTCCTGGACGCCCTCGGTCAGGCGACGGGCCACGCCGTGGCTGCCGCCCGTCAGGATGTCGGATACGTTGAGGCCCTTGCCGCCCTCAGCATAGCCGCCCTCGACCTGATGCGCCGCGACGGCGCCGCCCCACAGGAAGTTGTCGGGAAATGCCATGTCAAACACCTTTCTCTCTCGTCCCTATACCAGGTCCGCACCGTTGGACTCGATGCACTTCTTATACCAGAAGAAGCTGTCCTTCTTGTAGCGTGTGTGGTCGCCCGTGCCGTCGTCGTTGTAGTCGACGTAGATCACGCCGTAGCGCTTCGTGATGCCTTGATGGGTGGAGACCAGATCGAAGGCCGACCAGGGCGAGTAGCCGAAGAGCGGCACGCCGTCCGTGATGGCCTCCTGACAGGCGCGGATGTGCTGACGCAGGTAGTCGATGCGGTAGTCGTCGTGGACGGTCTTGTCGGCCTCGAGCTTGTCGGGCACGCCGCAGCCGTTCTCGGAGATGAAGAGGGGCAGGCGGTAGCGCTCCCACAGCTGGCGCAGGGTGGCGCGCAGGCCCGCGGGGTCGACGCCCATGCCATAGGAGGTCACGCGCTGCAGGGGGTTGTCCACACCCTGGGCGATGCCCGGCTCGGTCATGGCGCCGGTCATGAACTGCGCCATGTTGTCCTCCGTCATCTTTTGTCCCTCGAGGCTCTGCTTGAAGGCAACGCCCTCCTCGTAGGAGATGTATTTGACGGTGGTGCCGCCGTAGTAGTTGAAGGAGATGAAGTCGGGCTTGCCGGCCTTGAGGATCTCCTCGTCACCGGGCTCGAACTCGGGGAAGATGCCCTTGTCCTTCATGAAGGCCGCGAGCGCGCTTGGGTACTCGCCGAAGACGGCCGCGTCGAGGTAGAGGCGGTTGCGCAGCTGGTCGAAGTCCATGGCCGCCAGGTTGTCCTCGGGGCTCGAGGTCAGGGGGTAGATGCAGGTGATGTTGGGCGCCGGGGCGATCCAGTCCTGCGGGCACATCTCGTGGCAGAGCGCCATGGCCTTGGCCTGGGCCAGCAGCATGTGGTGGTTGGCCTGGTAGCGCTCCTTGTCCGTCTTGTAGCCGTCCTCGTTGAACATGATCATCATGTTCTGCTCGTTGATGGCCAGCCAGTACTTGACCTTGTCGCCGTACTCCTTGAAGCAGACACCGCAGTAGCGCACGAAGTCGTCGATGCACTGGCGGCTGGCCCAGCCGCCGTACTTCTCCTGCAGGGCCTGCGGCAGGTCGAAGTGGTAGAGGGTCACGACGGGCGTGATGCCGTGGGCCAGGCACTCGTCGATCACATCGTGGTAGTGAGCGACGCCCGCGGGGTTGACCTCGCCGTCGCCGTCGGGGATGATGCGCGTCCAGGCGATCGAGAAGCGGAACTCGTTGAAGCCCGCCTCAGCCATAAGGGCAATGTCCTCCTTGTAGTGGTGGTAGTGGTCGGAGGTCACCTTCCAGTCGGCGTTGCCGGGGATGATCGGGGCCACGTCCTTGACCGAGAGGCCCTTGCCGTCCTCATCCCAGGCGCCCTCGCACTGATAGGCGGAACTCGACCCGCCCCACAGGAATCCCTCGGGGAACGGTTTGAGCTGCAGGTAGTCCATACGCTTCCTTTCTCGTGGGGTCACAGTTGCAATTATTTTCTCATAAGAGTGAGGGGCTCAGGCGCCTGTCTCGCCTGCGTATCCGCCAATTGCGGTACTCTTGAAGCCACTGGTCGTTGGCGGTACACCACGAGAGGGGCGCACCATGGCAAAGGCATTTCCCGAGGGGTTCTATTGGGGCGGCGCGACGGCGGCCAACCAGTACGAGGGCGGCTGGGACGCGGACGGCAAGGGCGCATCGACCTCCGACCACCTGACCGGCGGCGCGCTCGGCAGGCCGCGCATCATCACGCGCGACATCGACCCCGACGTCTACTACCCCAGCCATGAGGCCACGGACTTCTACCACCATTGGAAGGAAGATATCGCCCTCTATGCCGAGATGGGCTTCACGATGTACCGCCTGTCCGTCAATTGGACGCGCCTCTTCCCTGAGGGGGACGAGGAGGAGCCCTTGCAGGCCGGCATCGACTTCTACCGGCAGGTCTTCGAGGAATGCCACCGCCACGGCATCGAGCCGCTCGTGACCATCCAGCACTACGAGATCCCCTGGGGCATCGTCACCAAGTACGGCGGATGGGCCAACCGCCAGGTCATCGACCTCTACGAGCGCTACTGCCGCACCCTCTTCACCGAGTTCAAGGGCCTCGTGCACTGGTGGCTCACCTTCAACGAGATCAACATCCTGGCCACGCCAGCCGGTGCCTTCAACGGGGCGGGCCTTCTGCCGGAGGGCTTCGAGGACCGCAGCCCCGCCTTCCCGGGCGTCGAGAGCCCCAAGCGCCGGACCGAGCGCTTCCAGGCCCTGCATCACGAGTTCGTGGCCAGTGCCAAAGCCGTCCTCCTCGCCCACGAGATCGACCCCGACAACCACGTGGGCTGCATGTGCTGCCGCGGCGCCAACTACTACGCCCACACCTGCAACCCCGCCGACATCCTGGCCGCCGAGCAGGCCATGCGCATGGACCAGTTCTTCTGCGCGGACGTGCAGGTACGCGGCTCCTACCCCGGCTACGCCCGGCGCTATTTCCGCGATAATGACGTCGAGGTCCGCATGGAGCCGGGCGACGAGGAGCTCCTCCGCCGCGGGCACGTGGACTTCTACAGCTTCTCCTACTACAAGAGCATGAACATCTCGACCGACCCCGAGGTGCAGAAGACCGCGGGCGACTTCACCGCCGGTATCCCCAACCCCTACCTCGAGCAGTCCGAATGGGGCTGGACCATCGACCCGGTCGGCCTGCGCATCGTGCTGAACCGTCTGTGGGACCGCTACCAGGTGCCCATCTTCGTCGTGGAGAACGGTCTGGGCGCCCGTGACGAGCTGACCCCCGACGGCCACGTCCACGACAACTATCGCATCAACTACCTGCGTGACCACATCGTCCAGATGCGCGAGGCGATCGAGGACGGCGTTCAGCTTTTAGGCTACACCTGGTGGGGCTGCACCGACCTCGTGAGCTTCAGCACCGGCGAGATGAAGAAGCGCTACGGCTTCGTCTACGTCGACCGCGACGACGAGGGCAAGGGCGACTTCCGGCGCATCCGCAAGGACAGCTTCTACTGGTATCAAAAGTGCATTGCGTCGAACGGCACCGACCTCGACTAAACAAGCTGACGGCTGCGCCGTCGCAATGGGCAACGCCGATCCGTCCGTCAAAAAGCTGGCCGACCTCGTGGTCGCGGACAACGACCACGACGGTATCGTCGAGGCGATCGAGCGCCTCTTCTAGCTCGGGCTACAGGCTGAGACCGGAAACCCAGCCAACAATCTCGCTGGCAGACGCACCGGCAGACAGGCGGCGGCCGCCAAGCACGTGGGCGCCGGAAGCCAGCTGCTGCATGCGCTGCGGGGCCTTACCGAGGCCGCTGCCGCCGCTCGTCGCGAAGGGGATGATGGTCTTGCCCGCGAAGTCGTAACCCTCGAGGAAGGTGTCGATGATGCGCGGCTCCACATACCACCACACGGGAAAGCCAACGAAGACGGCGTCGTAGGCTACCATGCCGTCCACATGGGAAGCAATCGCAGGACGTGCGGATTCGTCACCCATCTCGACGCTGCTGCGGGAGGACTTGTTATTCCAATTAAGGTCAGCGCTTGTATACGCTTGCTCCGGCTTGATTTCGAAGAGGTCGGCGCCCGCCGCCTCCGCGACCTTCTTCGCCACGCGCTCCGTCGTGCCCGTCGCGCTGAAATACGCCACCAGTGCCTTTGCCATGGTCTCCTCCTTCGGCTTGCTTGCGTACGATGCCATTTTCCCTCGTAGGAGCACCAATTACCAATGCCTATGTCAGATACCAACTATGCACGCGAGGTATGGGGGAGGCGACGTAGGCAGCTCTTCGCGGCAACACGGCGGTGACATCCTCAGATACCGAAGATGCCGCCGATGCCGTCAAGTACGCGGGACATTGTCTTGACGTCAAGCGAATCGCCTAGTGACACAGCATGACGTTGGCGCAGATCGACCGCACGTATGCCTTCGAGACATATCCAGCCTTGGGCAGCATTCCCCTCAGGAATTGGCACATGCAACGGATGCGTGCTGGGCGTCGAGGTAATCGGGCAGACAACGGTCAGGCTGGAAAGGACATTGTTAAAGAAGCCAACCGAGACGACTAGCGCGGGTCGGCGCTTCTGCGGCTCATGCCCGAGCGTCGGATCGAAGTCCATCTCGATGAGGTCGCCCTGCTCAAACAGGCTCACGCGACGTCCTCCTCACCAACGTTTCCGGGGACCTCCTCGCCGACCCTGTCGCCCGACCAGTCGCCCGCAAACTCCTCGAGGCTCATCTTGCGGGAGCGCTGGTATTTCTTATTGGGCTTGTCGAAGCTCAGCACCAGCGCATTGCGACTCGAGTCGTACTCGATCGCGATCGTGTCCCCGACCCGGGCTCCGAGCAGGTCGCAGAGCTCACGCGGTATGCGCACACCCTGGCTATTGCCCCATTTTGAAAGCGTTGCCTGTGACATAGGCTGTCCTTCCTTATGTATATCCGCGTATATACTAACATGTTGCGCATCGGTAGGCAAGCAGCGCGGCCCGCCAGGCCTTACGGAGAGCTGACAGGGCATTCCTATACTTAGTACCAGCATATCCCCGCATCACGACGGCGACAGGAGGACATGGTGGTGGGAACAAGACGCAGCAAACTGGGCGGCAAAGGACGAAGGCGCACGTGGCTCAAGTATCTAGCAGGCCTTTTGCTGGTTGCACCATGTTATGCGACAGGCACCCTTCCGCCGCAGGAGACCTCGCGCGCCATCTCGGAGGTGCTGAGCAACCCGTTCGCCGTACAGCTGCCCGCCCTTCTTCCCATCGCCAAAGCCCTGCTCATGCTGGCGATGCTGAGTCCGCTGCTTCTGCGCGGTGATCACGCCCGCAAGGCGCTCTATACCTATTACGCTGCGATTCTCGTCGTGGTCGGTTTTCTGCAGAACATGGCACACACCACGGACTACGGCTTTGTCTGGGTCATCGGCAACACCGCAATTCAGTTGCTGGTCGCTGCTGGTTTTGCCCGTGCCCTCCTCCGAGAGCACGACGGCTGGGCCCTTGAGCTGCATCCAGAGCGGCTCTGGCTCATCGCGCCCATGGCGCTCGCCCTCGTCGAGCCCTACACGGCCACATCAGACGGCACGCTGGTCTTCGCCTTCAACGCCGGCGTCCTCGTCAATGACACCGGCGTCACCTACTGCATGATCACGCCAGTCGTCCTGGGTGCCATACTCATCTGGGGCATGGAGGTCGGCGCAGGTGCCTCGGCCGTCTCCTTCGCCTCGTATGTCGGCCTGCTTTTCGGCATCCTCAACCTGCTGACCTGGTTTGTCTTCATGCCTGCCAACTGGTGGATGGGCGTCCTCCATCTGCCGCTTGTGATCGTTTCGGTCGTGGGGCTCGCCTGCCGTCGCCGAGCCAAAGAGAGTGAAGCTCTGGCATCTATCGCTTGAAAAGCATTCGCCCCTAGTAGCCCAGTCTGGCACTTTCCCGCTTCAGATAATCACCCATGTGAGGTATGGCAAGCCGGACGAGGCCTTTGCCATCCGCCACAATGATCTGGTCGGCGATGAGGCTGGCACGGTACTTGTTTGCCCAGCTCATGCTCTTCTTTGTGCGTTTTGGGATATCGACGATGCGCGTCGCGTCGGGTAAATCGGGTAGCATGGCGCGTAAAAATTCGCGTTGCGGCATAGACAGTCCATCAAACGTCGGCGCGCATACCGCATCCTGGAATGCCTTCACGGCGTCGGTAGCGCCCTGTTCGACGTCTTCCAGCGTAATCTCATCGGCTTCCCTGCGTTGCGAGGACTGCCACATGTAGTAGCCGACGAGCTGCACCATATAGGGGTAGCCCAGCGCAAAATCGGCAGCCCGCTCAGCTACATCAAGCGAGATCCTCTTCCCCGACTGACGCGCAACCTTGACATACGCGTCACGCACCTCGAGCGGAGGGACTTCGGCGAGCACATGCTGCTGGCTACGCCTGAGGAACGTAAGCACCTTGTCGTTCAATAGCTCATCGGTCAGCTGCGGCAGCGCGGCAAGCACAAGGGCGATGCCACGTTTTTCGTCATCGGGGTCGCCCGTGAGGTCAAGGTCCTGAAGCACTTGCTGGTAGGCAGTGGCGACAGCAACGAGGTCATCATGTGATGCTGCCTGAGACTCGTCGATTGCCAGGACGACACCCTTGCCCTTTGGAAGCTTGGCGAGGCGCTTCTCAATGGCTTCGCGCAGAGTGAGAGACGTTGCCCGCGAACCGAGCTCGACTCCGCCCAGTGATACGTTCACGAGCCCCGGGATCCCCACCGACGGTGCGATGTTCAGTCTATCGAGACGCGGCCCATCATCCTGGAGCGATGCCACGAGTCGATCAACAAGACCCTCGCTCGCCGAGTCCATCACGACCACCCAGCCGAGGTCTCCCGCGACACGAGCGAGCTCGGTCAGCATGACGGTTTTTCCGAAACCGCGCTGGCCGGAAAGGAGCATCAGCCTGCCGGGAGCTCCGGCACCGTTCTTAAGCCCCTCGACAAAGGACTCCACAATGTCTCGGCGGTCGATGAGAACGGGGGGCATTTTGCCCGCAGTTGGTTTAAAGGGGTTCGCGGTCTTTGGCATCGGCACCTCCCGGGCCTCAATTAACATATACCAACTTATACCAACTTATACCAACTTATACCAACTTATACCAACATACACCGTTTTGCACTCACATACACCGACTTACACTCCGTGTGCGCCTCTATACTTCTGCTAAGAGAGCGCCCCGCAGAGGAGGTCAGCTGATGTTCAGTCCCTTTCGCGATGCAGACGGCCGGCCCAAGGCCCTGCCTGATGTAACCTGGGACGACCTTGCCCAGCTCACCGACATGGACGAGGGCTACGTGCTCGAGTTCAAGCGCGAGCTCTCCCCCTCCGTCCGCCGCAAGATCCCCAAGATCATCGCCTCCTTTGCCAACTCACGCGGCGGCTGGACTGTGATCGGCATCACGGACGACACCAAGCAGATCGCACCCATCCCTCGCCCGCAGGCGGACTTCAGCCAGACCGTGGGCGAGCTCTGCCGGCGGCACATCTCCCCTGCTCCGCCCTTTGACGCGCGCTTCATCGTGGACCCGGCAAACGACCGGCAGGGCGTCGCCCTCATTCAGGTGGCCGAGGGTGACTTCCCGCCCTACGTCGCAGACGGCGTGGTCGAGATCCGCGAGGGGTCCACGTCGGGCCCCGCGACCGGCGGCGCCCTGGTCGAGCTCTACGACAAGACGGACCGGCGTCATTCCGAGGTCGCCGAGTTCTGCCGCAGGACCGTCTACTATCCCGGGGTCACCACGCCGCTTTTTGACCTCTACCTCTTCCGCATGGGTCAGCGCACCGCCGACGCCCCCTCGCGGGCACGCATCGCGGAACACGTCGAGGCCATGCAAGCCGGCTTTGCGCTGCAGGGCATGGACTGCCACGTGCAGCACGCGCACGACTCGCTCATCGTCCGCAACCGGCCGCCCCTGCGCGACGGGGAGGCCCACTCGGCCATCGAGCTCTTCGGCGACGAGTCCATGAAGCTCACGGTGCCCGCCGTCCCGCTCAACGAAGGGGCGCGCGATCATGCCGCATCGATTCTCGCCTCGGTCGACCAGGCCATCCCCGAGGGAAGCCAACTCGTGGACGCCCGCCAGACCCTGCGCCGCGTGACCCGCATGGCCACCGCCCTCGACCGCTATGTGCGCGAACGCGGTATCAGCTGGCGCAGCTACGCCGTCGCCTATGAGCTCGAAGGGATGGCGGGCATCGTACTCTGGAGCGACTTGCCCGAATACCTCGCCTACGTGCGCAAACACGGCGCGCTCTTCTGCGGGACCACCGACGGCCGCAGCCGCGTGCGCTATCTGGACGACGGCGAGCACGACTCCTTCCGCGCGCGGCAGTTCGCCGCCAGCCACTTCTTCGAGGCCTGCGGCCTGCCGCTCGGCTCGTCCGACCCGGAGGACAACGCCCTGGTCGACGCCCTGCTCAGCACCAGTAGGTAGGGCGGTCTTCGCTATGCGTCGCCTGTCTGCCGACTTTCGCTTTCTTTCCCGGCTTTCGCTTTTTCGCTAAATCCCGCAAGCTCCGCCACCGCGGACACAACCGGGATGGCACGCTAATCCGAATCGCCAGGCGCAACACAACCGGAAGGCCAACTTTTCCCACGAACACAATTTGAAAAGTACCCCTTCTGGTTGTGTTTGCCAGAAATATCAGCCTTAAGGTTGTGTTCGCATGAGACGGAGGAGAAGAGTGCTTCTTTAGGTTGTGTTCGTGGCAGGTGCCGCGCGCCTACTTCAGCGAGCGATAGTAGGCATAGGTCATAGCCTCGCCCTGCGCGAGGACCTGGGCCTCCGTCACCTCGCCGAGCAACAGCAGATGGTCGCCGTAGTCGAGGATCTGCTTGATGTCGCAAGACAGCTGCGACAGCGCGCCATCGGCGATCCAGGGGGTGCCCTGCTCGTCGCAGCGGATCTCGTAGCCCTCGAACTTGTCGATGTCCTTGCTGGAACGCAGGCCGAAGCCCTTGACGAGGTCCATGGGGGCGTCCTTGGCGAGGACGGTCAGGCTAAAGTGGCCGAAGGGCTTGACGACGTGGGACACATAGCCGCCCTTGTGGAGCGACACGCTGACGACGGACGGCTTGACGTTGACGCTCGAGACGGCGTCGACCGTGCGGCCGATCGCGCGCTCGCCGTCCACGTCCGCGCAGGTAAAGAGATAGACGCCCGCACCGATGGGCCATAGGGCCTTGTTGTCGATCATGATGAGCTCCTCTCCGAAAGGCGCGCCGACCGGCGACGCGCACACCAGACGTCCGTACTGCCTTCAATCCTAACAATTTGGTGTCCGCTCGCTCGGCTAGAATTGCGTCAGGAAGCGAAGCGAGAAGGGACGCGAGATGGACTTCATCCTCGACCAGAGCATGGCGGACCTCGGCGTGACCGACGTGGTCACGGCCAAGGTGTGGGGCGTCGACGTGCATGCGGAGCTCACGGACGAGTTCCGCGCCAAGCAGCAGAAATGGCTGGACTGGGCGCTCAAGGTGGACCCCGATACCCTGGCTGATAACCGCATCATCAAGGGCTACAACGACCTCACCGCCAGCGTCGGCCGCAGTCTCCGCAAGAACCCGCCCACGGCCATCGCCCTCATCAACAACGTCAAGCGCCGCGGCTCGATGCCCCACGTCAATTCCGTGGTGGACATCTACAACGTCGAGACCCTCATCTCCTACGAGGCCATCGGCTGCCATGACCTGGATGTGATCGACTTCCCCATCGAGTACACCGTGCACGGGCGCGAGGACACCTTCACGCCCATCATGGCCAACCCCAAGCGCGTGGCCGAGACGGACTTCGTCTACCGCGACCGCAAGGGCATCATGGCCTATCTCGACACACGCGACGCCGATGCCTACAAGCTGACCGACGCCACCAAGAACGTACTCTTCTGCTTCGTCGGCAACCCGACGACCACGGTGGACGAGCGCATCGAGGAGCTGAAGCGCGTGCTCGCGGACCTCAAGGCCTGCATGCCCGAGCTCACCTACGAGATCCATCATGTCTCGGTCGGCGCCGACGAGGTCATCGAGCGCGGGTAGCGCACCCGCCGACAAACCGATTGCGTCGAGCCCCTCAACCCATCCGTCCAGCACTCAGGAGGTCCCATGAAGAAGATGCCGCCCATCGAGAAGGCCTACGAGGCGTACTCCGCCATCGCGGACGGCCGCGTGGAGATGCACGACGGCTACGCCCTGGTGGCCTCGAGCGACGGGGTCAAGACCTACGAGGTGGCCTGGGGGGGCGACGTCTTTTCCTCCAACGATAACGCCACCTACTGGCAGGGCTATGCTGGCTACCCCGTACTTGCCGTGCTCATCCTGCAGGGTCGGCTGCCCAAGCCGACCGATGCCTGCCTGGCCGACCTCGCAGGCATCCCTTGGAACGCCCTCAACGAGGCCCACAAGCGCGACTACGCTGCGGCGGCCGCCGACGCCCTTGCAGACAAACCGCACGCCGACGAAATCCGCGCCGCCGCCCACGAACTCTACGAAGCACTGGGCACGCTGGACCTGACCGTCAAGCGCGGCCGTGCGAAGCACGCGAAAGAAGTCGCCACGGACACGCCGAACGCAGTCGGCACGGTCGCAGCCGTTGCCGCCGACCCTTCCGCAAAGCTCGGGACCTACAAGTTCGTCTCGTGGAATATCGACTCGCTCAACGCGGCGCTCACCGGCACGAGCCCCCGCTCCGAGCTCACGCGCGACGTCCTGCGCACCATCGCCTCCGAGGATCCCGACGTGATCGCGATCCAGGAGACCAAGCTGCCCGCCGCGGGGATGAACAAGAAGCAGGAGACCGCGCTGGCCGATTTCTTCCCCGGCTACGACCATGTGTGGACCAGCTCGCACGAGCCCGCCCGCAAGGGCTATGCCGGCACGATGGCCCTCTACAAGAAGGGCATGGACGTCGCCGCCTCCTATCCCGAGATCGGCGCGCCGGAGCCCATGGACTGTGAGGGCCGCCTGATCACGCTCGACCTGGGCGACCTCTACTTCAACCTGGTCTACACCCCCAATGCGGGCGACGGCCTGCGCCGCTTGGCCGAGCGCCAAGTCTGGGACGAGCGCTATGCGGACTACCTGGCCGAGCTCGATGCCGAGAAACCCGTGGTCTCCTGCGGCGACTACAACGTGGCGCACGAGGAGATCGACCTGGCCAACCCTGCCGGCAACCACCAGTCGGCCGGCTTCACGGACGAGGAGCGCGCAGGCTTCAGCCATCTACTCGCCTGCGGCTTCACCGACAGCTTCCGCCATGCGCATGGCAATATCGAAGGCGCTTACTCCTGGTGGGCCCAGCGCGTCCGCACGAGCAAGGTCAACAACTCCGGCTGGAGAATCGACTACTTCCTCGTGTCCGACCGCATCGCTGGCCGCGTGCTCCGCTCCGACATGCTCGACTCCGGCCCGCGCCAGGACCACTGCCCCATCGTGCTCGAACTGACCTAAGTCTTCTCTTTTTAGAGAGCGCACCGAAACCCCGATGTAACGAGCGTTTCACAAGCGGTTAGCAACCCTCCCTAAAATTAAGGTATGCGCAGGGCTATCCCTGTCACAGGGCCACCTCTGCCGAAAGGAGGGCGCATGGAAGAACTCGTCATGCACGAAGCACGCATCAACGAGCAGCTCGCCCGCTATGGTGTCAAGTTCGGCATCTACAAGAACGGCACCTTCAACGAGCGGCTCTTCCCCTTCGACGCGATTCCGCGCGTCATCACGGCCGAGGAGTGGGAGCCGCTCGAGCGCGGCCTCATCCAGCGCGTCGACGCGCTCAACGCCTACCTCGCGGACATCTACGGCGACCGTCGGATCGTGCGCGACGGCATCATCCCAGAGGACTTCGCCTTTTCCACCCCCGGCTACCTTGCCCCCTGCGTGGGCATCACGCCGCCCAAGGGCATCTACAGCCATATTTCGGGCATCGACCTCGTGCAGTCCAAGGACGGCGACTGGTTCATCCTTGAGGACAACCTGCGCGTACCGAGCGGTGCCTCCTACCCGCTGATCAGCCGCGGGATCTGCCGCATGTGCAGCCCCGAGACCTTCCGCCGCCACCAGGTGGTGGACAACCGCGGCTACGGTGCGATGCTGCGCGAGGTGATGGACAACGTCAATTGCGGCGGCATCAACGTGATCTTTACCCCGGGCCGCTACAACGCCGCCTATTTCGAGCATTCCTACCTGGCCGAGCAGACCGGGTCGGTCCTGGCCGAGTCGGGCGACCTCTATGTGGAGAACGATCAGGTCTACTACCGCGGTATCGCCGGCGACCAGCGCGTGGGCGCCCTCTACCGCCGCATCAACGACGACTACCTCGACCCCAACACCTTTCTACCCGAGAGCGTGATCGGCGTCCCCAACCTCATGAGCGCCTACCGCGCGGGCAATGTGGCGATCATCAACGCCCCGGGCAACGGCGCTGCGGACGACAAGGGCATCTACTACTTCGTCCCCAAGATGATCCGCTACTACCTCGACGAGGAGCCCATCCTCCACAACGCCCCCACCTACCTGCCCTTCTACGAGGACGACATGCGCTATGTCATGGACCACTTCGACGACCTCGTGATTAAGGACACCTCGGAGGCGGGCGGCTACGGTGTGGTCTTCACCTCGACGCTCGACTCGACGAGGCGCGAGGAGCTCCGCCAGAAGGTCATCGCCACACCCCGCCGTTGGATCGCGCAGGAAATCGTGGACTTCATCGAGCTGCCGGTCCATCTGGCCGAGGGGGACGTCCCGCGCAAGGCCGACCTGCGCGCCTTCGTGCTCACGGGCAAGAAGACCATGGTCTGGCCCAGCGGCCTCACCCGCTTCTCCCGCGAGGCGGGCAATGCCATCGTCAATTCGAGCCAGGGAGGGGGGTTCAAGGACACATGGGTGCTAGCTCGCTGACAAAGCTCGGCCGCCTCTTCTGGCTGGGACGCTACGTGACGCGTGTCTCCATCGAGACCGAGGTGATCGAGAAGATATTCGACGAGTCCATCGACGGCCCAGCCTTCGACTTTGCCGCCTTCTGCGACAAGCTCGAGATCCCGTCCGACGGCTACGAGGACTCCGACGACTTCATCAGGAAGTTCATGTTCGACAAGGACGACCCTTTCTCCGTGATCACCAACCTCTCGAACGCCTACGACAACGCCATCGTCCTGCGTGAGACCATCTCCTCGGATGCGCTGTCCTACATCCAGGTGGCCATGAACCTCATGGAATCGGCAGCCAAGGGCGTGGCCCCCATGCTCGAGATGCAGGGTGTCCGCGACATGCTCTACGCCTTCCGCGGCTGTGTGGACGACACGCTCTACGACAACGAGAACCGCTACACGCTCAAGGTGGGCAGCTCCGTGGAGCGTATCGACATGTACATCCGCCTCGGCCTCAATACCGACAAGATGGCCCACGAGCTCGACATCCTCCGCTACCGTCTGCGCCGGGTCCCGCTCACCCGCGACGGCAAGCGCCTCGTGCTGCTTGAGGACCTCGCCCCCAACCCCTCGCCCGTTGAGAACCGCGCGCTGCTGCTAGACTGCATAGAGGGGCTTTTTCCCGACGTATAGCAGAGGTGAGACGCGATGGGGCGACTTGAGTTCGATTTCATGACGCGCATCGACTTCTCGGAGCCGGTACGCGAGCATTACTTCGTTCTGCGGTGTCTGCCGCGCGAGGACCGCGGGATCGTGACCGAGTCGTCCGAGGTGGCCGTGGGCCCACGGGCGTCGCTCTCGACCCAGCACGACTCCTTCGGCAACGTCCTGACCGTTGGCGCCATCCGCGGCGACCACGACCGCATCGAGTACCGCAGCCATGGCGTCGTCCGCATCGGCCCCGTCCGGGATGAGGCGTGCGCTGAGCCACATCCGCTCTTCCGCTATCCCTCCCCGCTGACCAAGCCGGACGGTGCGCTCGAGGCGTTCGCGACCGACTTCGCCGGGCCGCATGCCACCATGGGCGCCCGGACCTGCGCCGACCTCTCCCATGCGGTGCACGAGACGATGACCTATGCCCCCTGCACGACGAGCGTGCGCACCACGGCAGCAGAGGCTTTCGCAAAGCGGCAGGGCGTCTGCCAGGACTTCGCCCACATCCTCGCGACGCTGTTGCGCCTGCTCGGCGTGCCCGCCCGCTATGTGAGCGGCCTGGCCGAGGGCGAGGGCCAGACCCACGCCTGGGTCGGCGCCTATGCGGACGGCCGCTGGCTCGGGCTGGATCCCACGCGCGACCGCACCACGGACGACGGCTACCTGCCGCTCGCCTATGGCCGCGACTGGTCCGACTGCCCGATCGAGAACGGGTCCTTCCGTGGGTATGCCAGCCAGACGCAGACGGTCCACTTCACGCTCAGGAGGACGGCATGACGGATTCTGCGGCGGGCCTGCAGGTCCGCAAGGACACGGTATCGAGCTTCGAGATGGGCGTGGGCGAGCGGCTCGTTGTCACGCGCACCCGCTTCGTCCCTGCCGGAACGAGTGGGGACCCCGCCGCAGACGGTACGCAGCGCCTCTGCCTCGTCACCGGCATCCATGGCGACGAGCTCGAGGGCCAGTACCTCTGCTACGAGGTCGCCCGCCGCATCCGCGAGCATCCCGAGCACCTCACGGGCGTCGTCGATATCTACCCGGCAGCAAACCCCCTGGGCGTCGGCGCGATCTCCCGCGGCATCCCCCAGTTCGACCTGGACATGAACCGCATCTTCCCCGGCAACAACGCCGCCTCCCCCTACGAGGCCATAGCCGCTGACATCGTGGCCAGCCTGCGCGGGGCCACCCTGGTGGTGGACGCCCACGCCAGCAACATCTACCTGCGCGAGATTCCGCAAATCCGCGTGAACGAGACGGT
Source organism: uncultured Actinomycetes bacterium (assembly GCA_900315165.1). Taxonomy (GTDB): domain Bacteria; phylum Actinomycetota; class Coriobacteriia; order Coriobacteriales; family Atopobiaceae; genus Olegusella. Next base: position 44,736 of record OMXZ01000003.1, read on the forward strand.
GCGCGACCGCCTGCTCCCCTGGGCCGTCGCCGCCAACGCCGACTTCGTGTGGGTGCACGCAGACGCCACCGTCCTGCGCGGCACCCTGGCCTACAGCCTCAACGCACTCGACACCCCCACGCTCGTCCTGGAGATGGGCGTGGGCATGCGTATCACGCAGGCCTATGGCGAGCAGCTGGCGGACGGCTTCTTCAACCTGATGCGGCGGGCGGGAGCCTGGGACGGCCCCGTCGCCCCGGTGCGGACGCCCATCGTGAGCGCCGACCGGCAGGTGAGCTTCCTCAACGCCGGCACGGCCGGCCTCTTCGTGCCCGTCGCGGCGCACGACCACCGCGTGCGGAAAGACCAGCTCGTCGGCCGCATCCTCGACCCCGCAAGCGGCACCGTCCTGGAGGAGCTGAAGAGCCCCGTGGACGGCCTGCTCTTCACCCTGCGCGAGTACCCCATCGTCTATCCCGGGTCGCTCATCGCGCGCGTCCTCGACCTGGCAGAGGAGGCGTAAGCCATGCTCGAGAAGACCCTCTTCCGCATCGACCTGCCCTATCGCGACCCTATGGAGGTGCGCGCCTTTCTTTTCGGCGCGACAGCCGACGGCCGCCGCCTGGGCGAGCCGGATGTTGATCCCGCGGACTTCGAGCAGTCCATCGCCTTCATCGGTGCCATGCGCGGCGATGAGGTCCAGCAGACCTACATCTGCTCCCGTCTGGTCCACAAGATGCGCAAGATCGAGGCCGACGGCGAGATGGAGCCGGGCCGCCTCGTGATGATCGTCCCCTGCGTCAACCCTGCCTCCATGGACATGGGCCGACGCTTCTGGGTGGGCGATGGCACCGACATCAACCGCATGATGCCCGGCTACGACCAGGGCGAGACGACCCAGCGCATCGCCGCGGGCCTCTTCCGGGGCGTCCAGGGTTTCAGGATGGGCGTGCACTTCTCGAGCTTCTACCTGCGGGGCGACTTCCTCGACCATGTGCGCGTGATGACGGGGCCGGGCGAGGGGACCGACGAGGGCGAGCTCTTCGGCCTGCCCTATGTGCTGCACCATGTGCCGGGCTCCTTCGACACCACCACGCTGCACTACAACTGGCGCCTCTGGGACACCGAGGCCTATACCCTCTACACCCATGTGACGGACCACATCGACGACGAGGCAGCCGCGGTCATGGTGCGCGCCTGCCTGCGCTTCATGGACGCACGCGGCATCATCCACCGGCCCTGCCATGGCGGCATGCGGGCGACCACCTTCGACGAGAGCTGCCTTGTGCGTGTGCAGGTCGGCCGCGGCGGCATCTTCCGCCCCCTCGTCAAGTTGGGGGACCTGGTCTCGGCCGGTCAGGAGATGGCACAGGTCAGCGACCCGCTCACGGGAGAGGTCGTCGAGACGGTCGCGGCGCCCTCGGGCGGCGTGGTGTTCTTTGCCTGCCGCCAGCCGCTCGTGATCGCGAGCACTCTCGCCTTCCAAATCGTCCCGCGCGATGTGGACGCAACGCCCGACAGCCGTCGCGGCAACTTCCTCGATCCCGAGGCTTGATGCTATAGGGCTCTTTCGCCGCTGGTAGTAGCCTGTGTCACAGGCCAGATGCTAGAATTCAATGAAGAAAGGCGGTGACCGGCATGCTGTATGACTATGTTGAGCTCGAGGACGGAACCCAGATTGCCTACTCGGACGTCAACGAGGACGAGACGGTCCGCGTGGAGATAGAACGCCCGCGTGATTGGGGCTTCGATTCGGCTACTTGCCTGCTCCCCGCCTATGAATGGTCGGGGATTGACGGTTTCACCAACGGCGAAATTCTGTCGCTCACGGGCTTCCTGCAGCGCAATGCACCGCTCATCTTCAGATTCGCCCATGAGGGAAACCTCCGCTATGCCTAAGCTCTACCTCTTCGGCAGCTATATCATCTTTTTCTGGGTCGGTGAGAACGGCGAACCTGTCCATGTCCACGTCTCGGTGAAGCGGCCGTCGAAGGATTCGACGAAAATCTGGCTTACGCGTGCCGGAGGATGCCTCATTGCAAACAACCGCAGCGACATCCCCGAACGCGACCTGCAGGATCTGCGTGAATTCATCACCTACAACCACGCAGATATCTGCAAACGATGGGTCGACACCTTCGGAGAGATCGGTTTTATTAGGTAATTGATGATACGCCTATAGCGCGGGTATGTGGTGCGGGAGGCCGTCGACGCAGTAGGGCGCGACCTCGCCGGCCACGAGCGGCCGCACGTATTCGACGAATTCGGAGGTGACGTCCAACCCGTCGGGCGTGATCCAGGCGCGCGGGATGTGGCGCTCCTTATTGGCCACATCCGCGACGTCTACCAGGCCATACTCCACGGTATAGGGACGGTCGCCCGTGCGGCGGATCACCGGCATTTTGCCCGTAAGGCCATCCGCCACGGCGCGCACCGCGGTCCCGCCGAGAGCCGAGGCCTCCGCGAGGTCGGTCGCGCTGGCGAGGTGACTCGCGCACCGCTGGAGGGTCGAGAGCTCGACCGCGCGGGTCTTGAGACCCAGGCGGCCGCCGATGAGTCCAGCCAGATAGCGGCCCGTGCCGGACAGCGCCGCCGCATGGCCGAAGGCGTCCACCTTGATGGCGCCGGTCGGGGGCTCGCACATGAGCGAGCCGTCGGGCCGGCGGGCGCCCTCGCTCACCGCAAGGACGACGGTCCGCGTCTCCCCCATCCTATCTGCGACGGCGTCGACCAGCGCGGCCTCGTCCACCGGGGCCTCGGGCGTCAGGATGAAGTGCGGCGCGCCGAGTCCGTCTTGCCTGGCCAGGACGGACGATGCGGCAAGCCAGCCGGCATCGCGGCCCATAATCTCGACCACGAGCACGTTGTCGAGGTCGTAAACGCTCGCGTCGCGGGCAAGCTCGGCGACCGATGTGGCGATGAACTTGGCCGCCGACCCGAAGCCCGGCGTGTGGTCGATGCCCTCGAGGTCATTGTCGATCGTCTTGGGCACGCCGATGAAACGCACGGAGCTCCCGGTTGCCTCGCCATAGGCGGCCAGCTTGGAAATGGTGTCCATGGAGTCGTTGCCGCCGATGTAGAGGACGGCGTCGATGCCGTTGATGTCGAAGTAGGAGAAGAGGTCCCGATACGGCGCGGGGTCGGCCATCATGTCGGGCAGCTTGAAGCGGCAGGAGCCTAGGTAGCTCGCGGGGGTCTGGCGCAGCAACTGGAGGTGGGCGGCGGTAGGCAGCGTGAGGTCGAGGTCCACCACGTCCTCCTCGAGGAGACCCTCCACGCCGTGGCGCATGCCGAGCGTCTTGATGCCCAGGGCGCGCGCCGTCTCGACCACGCCGGCGAGGCTCGCGTTGATGGCGGCGGTAGGACCGCCCGACTGACCGACAAGCAGGCGACGAATGCCCATGGGACCCCTTCCCGAAATTTTTTTCTGCTGTCAAAACGATACCGCAAGTCGCATGGCGTCGCCGTGTCCGACTTGGCAGCGCATATTGAACGGCTCATCCGATGGCGGTATCGTCAACGGAAAGCGGCGGATGGGAACGGACATGATCACCAAATACCTTGATATCAACCAGGACGGCTACAGTGTGCGCTGCAAGCTCATGTGCGGCAGCGACGCCCGCACGCACGACCGCGTGGTCGTCTGCACACACGGCTACGGCGGCAACAAGGACATCGCCTGGATCGAGAAGTTCGCCGAGAAGCAGACCGGCAAGCACAAGGGCGACGCCGTGCTCGCCTTCGACTGGCCCTGCCATGGCAAGGACGCGCGCAAGAAGCTCGAGCTTGCCGAGTGCTTCGAATACCTGCGGCTCGCGGTGGGCTACGCGCGAGACACGCTGGGCGCCGCATCCGTCTTCAACTATTCCGTGAGCTTCGGCGCCTACCTGACGCTCGCGTATATCCATGCCTTCGGCAATCCCTTCGCCCGCATCGTCTCCCGCTCGACGGGCCTCATGATGGCCCGGCATATGAGGGAGAACGTGGCACCCGCGGACCTTCCCAAATTCGAGAAGGGCAAGGAGGTCGAAATCGGCTTCGAGCGCAGGTTCAAGATCGACCGCACGCTGGTCGACGACCTCGAGGCAAACGACATCCGCAAGTTCGAGTACTTCGACTGGGCAGACGACATCCTGCTCATCCATGGCACCAAGGACGAGTACATCCCCATCGAGGAGGCCCGTGCCTTCGCGGACGCGAACGTGATCGAGCTCATGGAGGTCGGGGGCTCCGACCACGCCTTCCGCAACCCCACCTATATGGACCTGGCCATCCATCGCACGGTCGAGTTCTTCGCCGGACAATAGGGCGTCGGACAAAAGGGGACGTTTCTCTTTTGTCAGAGGCCGGGGCAATGTCATGTTTCCATTTAAAATTCCTAGTTGACTGATGGGATTTTAAGGTCTATACCTTCAAACAATATTCCTAGCAATTTAGTAGGGTTATAGAAATCCGACCGGAACGGACGCGCGGGAGAGGAACAGCGCATGGCACAGGAATCCACTGACACGAACCTCGGACTCGGCTTCGAGAGCCGACTCATCCACGCGGGCACGACGACCGACCCCGCGACCGGCTCGGTCAATGTGCCCATCTATCAGACGTCGACCTACCGCCAGGACCACATCCGCGGGGACGTGACCTGGGAATATTCACGCACCGGCAACCCCACCCGCGCGGCGCTCGAGAGCCTGATCGCCGACCTAGAGGGCGGCATCGCCGGCTTCGCCTTCGCTTCCGGCATGGCGGCCATCACGGCGGTCCTCTCCCTGCTGCACGTCGGCGACGAGGTCATCATCCCCACCAATGTCTACGGCGGCACCTATCGCGTGCTCGATAAGGTCTTCAACCATTTCGGCATCACCTACCGCGTCGTCGACACCACCGACCTCGACGCCGTCGAGGCAGCCATCGGCCCCGCGACCAAGGCGGCCCTGATCGAGAGCCCTGCTAACCCCCTCATGACCGTCACGGACCTGGCAGCCGTCTCCGAGATTGCCCACCGCCACGGTCTCCTTTCCATCGTGGACAACACCTTCATGACCCCCTACCTGCAGCGTCCCTTGGAGCTGGGTGCCGACATCGTCCTGCACTCCGCCACCAAGTACCTGGGCGGCCATTCCGACGTGGTCGCGGGCCTCGTGGTCGTGCGTTCCGATGAGCTCGCGCAGCAGCTGGCCTTCATCCAGAACTCCACGGGCGGCGTGCTCGGGCCCCTCGACTCCTTCCTGCTCGTCCGCGGCATCAAGACCCTGGGCGTCCGCATGGACCGCCACCAGGAAAACGCCCGCTATCTGGCCGAGTTCCTGCGCGCGATCCCCGCCGTCGCCCGCATCTACTGGCCCGGCTTCGAGGACTTCCCCGGCTACGAGATCAACCGCCACCAGGCCTCGGGCCCCGGCGTGATGATGAGCTTCGAGCTCGCCAGCGGCTACGACGCCCCCACCTTCTTCCGCTCCACGCGCATGGTCGCCCTGGCCGAGAGCCTGGGCGGCGTGGAGTCCCTGGTCTGTCACCCTGCGAGCATGACCCACGCCGCGATTCCCAAGGAGGAGCGCGACCGCGTGGGCATCACGGAGGGCCTCATCCGCCTCTCGACCGGCATCGAGGACAAAGAGGACATCCTCGCCGATATCGAGCAGGCCATCGAGGCCGCACGCATCTAGACAGGAAGAAGGACGTCATGAAGAAGTACTACGACAGCATGCAGGAACTCGTCGGCAATACCCCCCTGCTCAAGATCAACCAGATGGGCGTCAAGCCCGGCGTGAACGTCTTCGCCAAGCTCGAGCTCTTGAACCCCGCCGGCTCCGTCAAGGACCGCACCGGCCGCTGGATGGTCCGCGACGCGGAGGCGAAAGGTCTCCTCCACCCGGGCGACACGATCGTCGAGGCCACCGCGGGCAACACGGGTCTGGGCATCGCTTTCGCCGCCCTGGGCCGGGGCTACAAGGTCGTTTTCGTTGTGCCCGAGAAGTTCTCGGAGGAGAAGCAGACCCTCATGCGCGCCCTGGGGGCCGAGATCGTCCACACCCCGCTCGACGAGGGCATGTTGGGCGCCGAGCGCAAGATGAACGAGCTTTTGGACGAGATTCCACACGCCGTGGCCCTGCGGCAGTTCCGCAACCTCTCCAACCCGCAGGCACACTATGAGTCCACCGGCCCCGAGATCTGGCGCGACCTGGGCGGGGACATCCAGTACTTCGTCTCGGGCGCGGGCTCGGGCGGCACCTACACCGGCATCGCGCGCTACCTCAAGGAGCGCAATCCCGACATTCGCTGCATCCTTGCTGACCCCGTGGGCTCCACGATGGGCGGCGGCGAGCATGGCAACTACCGCATCGAGGGCATCGGCAACGACTTCGTGGCCGACACGATGGACATGGGCCTGGTGGACGAGGTCATCAAGGTGGGCGACGACGAGGCCTACGGCACCTCGCGCGATCTGGCCCGCAGGGAAGGCGTCTTCGCCGGCTCGTCCTCGGGTGCCGCACTCTGGGCGGCCCTCCAGGTAGCCGAGCGTATCGACTCGGGAAACATCGTTACCGTCTTCTACGACCGCGGCGACCGCTACTTCTCTGAGCATCTCTACGCGTAAGCCGCTAATTGGGTAGGAGCCGTACAGCTACCGAGGAATCACAGACGGAGGGCGCCCGATCGCCGCGCTCCGCCCGAGAGCCACAGACGGAAGGCCCGCAAACCAAAATCCACAGACGGAGGCCCTTGGATTCTCGCTCCTCCCAAAGGGCGCCCACAGACGGAAGCCCTCCGATTTTTCGCGACCTGCATGTTTTCCAGATTGGGCGCTTTCCGTCTGTGGTCCGCTCATTTAGCCGGATGCTTTCCGTCTGTGGATTCAGGAACGAAGGGCTTCCATCTGTGTGTAAGGGGCGGCAAGAGCTTGGTTGGCCGTCTCTCATTGGTGATTCGGTGGTGGTAGATGGTGTAGGCGGGGCCTGCGATGGGACCGAAGGCTTTCCGGCGGCGGCTACAGGCCGAGAAGGTCGCGATAGATGGCCTCGTCCGACTCAAGGAAGACGTTGAAGACCACCTGCATGCCGCTATCGGGATGGGCGTCGAGCCAGCGGCGGACCGCGTCGACCGCGATCTGGGCGGCGCGGCGCGCGGGGAAGCCGAAGACACCCGTGCTGATGCAGCAGAAAGCAATCGTGTGCAGGCCTTCCCCCGCTGCGGCGTCAAGGCAGCTCCGGTAGCACTCCGCGAGTTGGAGCTCGTGACGGGCGGTCGGATGGCCCTGGGCGATCGGGCCCACCGTGTGGATGACGCGGCGGGCGAGCAGGTTCCATGCCCGTGTGACCTTGGCCTGGGCCGTCGGCTCCGCGTGCCCCTGCGCCTCCATGATCTGGGCGCACTCCAGGCGCAGCTGCACGCCCGCGAAGGTGTGGATGGCATTGTCGATGCAGTAGTGGCCGGGCGCCCAGCAGCCGAGCATCCCGGAATTTGCGGCGTTGACGATAGCGTCGACGGCAAGCGTTGTGATGTCACCGCGCCAGAGGAAGAGGCGACCGTCGCCCGGGATGGGCGTGGCATCGGTCAGCGTGTGCACGCCCGCCTCCGCGATCAGGCCTTTCAGGAGCTCATCCTGCTGGGCAAGGAAACCGGCGCTCGCCGGCAGCGGCTGGCGCGTGTTGACATAGGCACGGAAGAGCGAGAAAAGCTCCTCGTCGGTCGCACCGGCTTCGGCACGTGGTGCCCCCTCCCCGCGCTCGTCGGCCAGCTCATCCACGAGAGACACCAACAGCTCATGCTTTCTTGCCTGATCCATGCCGTGTCCTCCTATTCGCTTGCGTTGCGCGTACCGCGCAGGTCGCGCAGGGTGCGGTCGATATCGGCGTCCACCAGGATGCTGCGATCCGCGATCTCGCGCGGGGCGAAGGCCTGGCCCAGATTGAGGCAGGCATAGGTCGCCCGACGGTTCTTGGCCGTGTACTGCCAGAAAGGATACTTGATAATGCCCGGCGTGTTGCCCCCGACGCCCAGCTCAAGGTAGAGGACCTTGCCATGGCGGTGCTCGAGCAGGTAGTCATGGTAGCGGTCGGCCGCCTCATGCCAGCCGGCGTCCTCCACGAAGGTGTCGTCGGCGCGCAGGTTCATACTCATGGGCTCGCCGCAGCGCGGGCAGCGCGGCACGAGCTCCGTCGGCACGTGCATGTCCTGCTGGAGCTCGACCATCTGCTTGACGACCGCGTAGTTGTCGTAGGTCTTGGCATGACAGGGGCGGCTGCATTGCCACAGGCCGTAGTCGCCCTGGGTGTAGAAGAGGCGGTCTTTGTCAAAGCCCGCCAGCTGGAACTGGTGGTCCACGTTGGTCGTGATCGCGAAATAGTCCTTGTCGCGCACAAAGCCGAGCGGGATCCGGTAGGTGTCCTTGGGCGCGGGCGTGTAGCGGTTGCACCAGATGAACCGGCTCCAATAGGCCCAGTGCTCCTCGAGCGAGGGATAGGGGTAGAAGCCGCCCGAGTACATGTCCGAAAACCCGTATTTGCTGCCGAAATCGAAGAAGAGTCGCTTGAAGCGCTCGCCCGAATAGGTGAACCCGGCTGCGGTGGAAAGCCCCGCACCCGCCCCGACCACGACCGCGTCTGCCTCGTCCAACGCCGTGCGCAACCGGTCTATCTGCTCTTCATACTCCTGCATGACGGCCTCCTCGCAATAGGTCCCTCTTTCGACTACGACTTTAAGCGGGACGGTTCCTAAAAGTAAGCAGACACCAAAAAGTTGGGTGGGCACTGCACGGTAACTTACGCCTGCCACCAGCCCAGATGCACATGGAGGGTCGATGGAGGACGTCCGTGGGTGAGGCTTATAGGGGATGCCCAGGGATACTTTCCGCGCCGGGACAGGCACCTCTCGCGATTCTGGAATGCACGTCCTCGGGGGATATGTGAAAATCGGATACGGAGGGGGCCTATGTCACAGGACGATATGCACAGCAGCGGCGCAGGTGCGCAGACAGAGGCGCGCGCCTATGTCCTGGCCAATTTCGATCGCGCCCTGCGCGAGGGGCATATCAAGGTCAGTTTCCAGCCCATCGTGCGCTCCTTCACCAAGAAGTTCTGCAATTCCGAGGCGCTCGCCCGCTGGGAGGCGCCCGACTTCAACGGCAACCTTCGGCCCGACTTCTTCGTGCGCGTGCTGGAGGAGGCCCACCTCGTGCACAAACTCGACCTCTTCGTGCTCGTGGAGGTCGCCCGGGTCCTGCGCTACGAGCTCGACAACGATATCCCCGCCGTGCCCATCTCCGTCAACTTCTCCCGGCTCGACTTCATTCTCGCGGACATCCCGGAGGCGGTCGCCCGCGTCGTCGAGGAATACGACCTCCCGCCCCACCTCATCTGCATCGAGATTACCGAGACGGCCCTCATCGACGACCCAGCGCCCCTGCGCGGGGCCATCGACACCCTTCGCGCCACCGGCTTCCAGGTGTGGTTGGACGACTTCGGTACCGGCTACTCCTCCCTCAATGTCCTGAAGGACTTCGGCCTGGACGAGGTCAAGCTCGACATCGAGTTTCTGCGCGATTATGGCGAGCAGAGCCAACGCGCCATCGCCGCCATCGTCTCGATGGCTCATGAGCTCGGCCTGCATACCCTGGCCGAGGGCGTCGAGACCGCTGAGCAGGCGGAGTTTTTGGTCTCGATCGGCTGCGAGAAGATGCAGGGGTATTTCTTCGCCAGACCCATGTATCTGGATGCGGCGGTCGACTATCCAGAGCAACGCGCCATCGCAGTGGAGACCCCGCGGGAGGAGCGGCTCTTCACGGGCATGAAACCGGTCAACATGATCTCGGACGACGCCCTCTCGCTTGCCCTCTACGACAGCGAGGCCTATCGGATCGTCTATGCCAACGCGGCATATAAGCGGGGCATCCGCGCCGCCGGCTTCCGTTCGCTGGAGTACCTGAACGAGCGCCTCTCGTCCGATCCCGAGCCGGCTTACGAGCGCTATCGCCGCACCGCGCAGGCCGCCATCCGCGACGGACGGTCCGCCCTGATCTTCCTCGAGGGCGGCCGCTATATGCGCCTCGCCATGGAAAGCCTTTCCCAGACGGACGGTATGGCCCTCCTCAAGGCGCGGCTGATCGAGCTCGACCGTGACACCTTGGACAACCTGGCCCTCTTCGACCGCCAGGCACGCAACTTCATGTCGCTCTACGACGGCGTCTACTATGTACGCGCGAAGGAGGAGCGGGTCGAGGTCATCCGGTCCGTCATGCCGGAATACACGGCGGGCGACACCCTCCCCTTCGACCGCGAGGCCATCGGGGAGTTCAGCGCCGTGCGGGTCCATCCGCGCGACCGTGCACGATTCCAGCGCTTCATGCGGCTGGGACACCTCACCGAGCTGGCAGAGGTCTCCCCCCGCAACGAGGCGACCTCGATGTTCCGCATGCGTCGACCCGACGGCAGCTACCGTTGGATGGTCTTCGACGCGATGCTCCTCGACAACGAAACCGAGGGCGACCTCCTGATAGCCGAGCGCGAGAATCCCCTGTCCAACATGGACGAGCTGGGCGAGATTCTGGGTGAGTACGGTCGTGGGAGCGAGCCCGCGGATGCAGGCGCCAGCTCTACGCCGCGCGAGCCGTCTCCAGGCAACTGACGACAAAGCCGCGACGGCGCCCGTCGTTCGTGATGAGCTCGGCTTCCATCTGTCCCGTGAAGGAGGAGTCGTCGAGCGTGCACGCGGCGGTCTCCCCAACGTCGTTCAAGTCACCGCAGCAGCTGCGGACCACCTGGTAGAACGCATGCTCGTCGGTATTGATCGCGGTGTTGAGCTCTTCGAGGGAGGACACGCCCAGACGTCGCATCCTCCGGAGGCCGACCCTTCCGACATAGACGACGCGATAGGCCCCGTCCTCCTCCACGATGATGGCGAGGGACTTGTCCCCGTCGAGCGGCAAGAAGTCAGTGCTCGCGACCGGATGGTCTGCATCTAGGACATTGACCCGCAGGAGATTCTCGTAGAACCGTCGGTCCTCGGGCGACTCGATGGAGAGACCTAGCTCGTTTATTTGCGAGAAGAACTCGTCACCCGGAATCGGCTTGGAGTAGAAGTACCCCTGCAGGAGTCCGCAGCCGATCTGACGCAGAAACTCGGCCTGCTCGGCAGTCTCCACGCCCTCCGTGACAGACCGGATGCCCAGGCGCTTGGTGAGGTCGACAATTTCCGAGAGGATCTGGGGGGTGCGCCTGTTCTGCCCGCGCAGGAACTGCATGTCGATCTTGAGCAGATCAAAATCAAAGTTCTGCAGTGCGTTGAACGAGCTGTAGCCGCTGCCGAAATCGTCCAGCCAGACCTGGAAGCCGTCCTCGTGGAACCGCTGGACGTGCTGCTCGATGAACTCCTCATGCTCGACCAGGGCCGATTCCGTGATCTCGATCGCGATCTCGTCGTGGGCGACCCCGTAGCGGGAGAGGATGCCGTTGATGCGCTCGTGGAAATCGGGGACGGCCAGGTCGTGGCGCGACACGTTGACCGACAGCGGCGGGAAATAACGGCCGGCAACCCTGGCATCACGGATGTCGCGCGCGACCTGTCGGATGATCTCGAGGTCTAGCTCCCAGACCCGGTGGTTCTCCTCCAGCACCCCGATGAAGCTGGCGGGGCTCAAGAAGCCAAGGGTCGGGTCGATCCAGCGGGCCAGCGCCTCACAGTGCGAGATGTTGCCGCTCAATGTGGAGACGAGCGGCTGGTAATAGACCTTGACCCATCCCTGCTCGATGGCTTCTCGATAGTGGCTGAGCACGTAATTCTGCCGGTAGTAGCGCTCCTCGACCGCGGAGTTGTACCAGCAGAGGTACTCGTCCGGCTGGTCGTGGATGCTGTCGACGGCGCGGCGGGCGCGGTCGAGAGCCGAGGCGCCGCTCTCCGCCGGGTCGGTGTACTCGTAGATGCCCGCCTCGATATCGAGCGAGTCGCCATTGGCATAGGCACGTACCTGGGCGCGCACCTCGTCCACGCGGTTGCCCAACTTGTCCTCGGGCAGGATCACCACAAAGTGATCCTCCAGGTAGCGGACGCAGAATTCGGTCGGGAAGACGGTCCTGATGATCGCGCCCGTCCGGCGGAGCAGCTCGTCGCCCGCCTCGTAGCCGAAGCTGTCGTTGTAGAAGTGCATGCCATGGATGTCGAAGAGGACGACCAAGGGCGTCCCGCCCTCGTCCAGGATGGACTTGAGCGTGCCCTTCGCGAACTCGCGGAAGTGGTTGCTATTGGGCAGGCCGGTAACATCGTCCAAAAAGTAGCGGTTGTCCTGCCGTTTCTGATATCGGCTGGCCCAGGCCTCGCTCGTGTTCGTCGCCGCGTCGATATCGATGTAGGTCATCTGGATGAGGCGCGTGCCGTCGGGTGTGTAGTAGGCGCTCGCCTTGAAGAAGATCGGATGGAAGGTGTCGTCCCCGCGCAGGCTCATGCGCACGATGATCGACAGCTCGTCCTCGGTCGCCAGCGAGCGGGAGGCCTCGAGGAGCCTGCCCGCGTCGTCCGGGTGCATCTTGCCATAGCTCTTGTTGTTGAGGTATTGCGTGAGGCGGGGGCGGTCCAGGCCAAAGAGCTCGCAGGCGCCATCGGAGACCAGCAGGACGTGATAGCCGTCCTCACCAACCTGCAGGATGGCGGAGGCGACCTTCGACGCCTCCAATATCTGCCGTGCCTCTTGTGAAAACTCATACATAGCCATCAGCCTATCAACCTTGCGGTTTGTGCCTTGCACACCCGAGAGCTACGTTTAAGCTTGTTTTCAGCAGTTTACTACGTCCCGCGGGAAGTGCCATGCTCAAAGTCACCATTATCGCCATAGGCAAGCTCAAGGAACACTTCTGGAAGGACGCCTGCTCCGAGTACTTGAAGCGGCTCGGCGCCTATGCCAAGGTCACCGTGCGCGAGCTGCCCGACAGCACGCCCGCGCAGGAAGAGAAGCTCATCCTCTCGACGCTCGACACCCTCCCCCGCGGCGCGCACGTCATCCTCCTCGACATCGGCGGAAACCTGGTCTCGAGCGAGGACCTGGCCCGCCGCTTGGACGGCCTCGCTGTGGGCGGCACCTCGGACGTGGTCTTCATCATCGGCGGCAGCGATGGGGTGACGGCAGCCATACGCGCCCGAGCCGACGAGCGCATCAGCTTCGGCCGCATCACCCTGCCCCACAACCTCGCCCGCGTCGTCCTGCTCGAGCAAGTCTACCGCGCCTGCAAGATCAGCCGCGGCGAGCCCTATCACAAGTAGGCACACACGTCTGGATTTCCCGCCCCCGCGACGACAGCCACGTAGGTTCCGACGACAAGCTCGTAGGTCCCGACGACAAGCTCGTAGGCGCGAACAACAAGCACGCCGTTTTGCGAGCTAGCACGGGCCGTAGGTCGTAAATCGGCGTATTCGTCGTCGGGAGGTACGTGGTCGTCGTCGGAGGCTACGTGGTCGTCGTCGGGAGGTACGTGGTCGTCGTCGGAAGACGCGCAAACCCCACTCAGGCGCGCTCGCTGAGGCGCTTCAGGAGGCCACGGCGCTCGACCGCCACAAGCGGCTGCTCCGACAGGATCATATAGGGCAGGTTGCGCGTGAAGAGGTAGAGGCGAAGCCACGCCACGAAGAGGAAGACCAGCGCCCCCACCACAAAACCCGCCGCGTAGTCCTCGACGGGCAGCCACAGGACGGCCGCCAGCGACCCGAGCGTGGTCACCAGGGCGAAAGCCACCGTAGCGATGGTGGCGCCATGGGTGTCGTCGAAGTAGAGGTCCATGAGGGTCACGACGTTGCCGATGGAATAGGCACAGTAGCCGACGCACAGAAGGATGAAATACGAGCTCATGGCCGGGGTGAAGCCCAAGGGCAGCTGCTCCAGGAAGGCCGACCCCACCGAGATGCAGAGGGCTGAGGCCAGCAGTTGCTTGCGGGCCAGGTCGCCCAACTCGCGGTCCAGCACCATGAGCATCTCTTCCTGCGTGGCGTCGATGTCCACGATGGAGCCCGTGGTGTTGAAGAGGTCGTAGTAGCGCCGATAGACGGGATAGAAATTGACCTCGGCCGACGCCACGAAGGTAATCTGCGTGATCAGCCCCGACAGGAAGGCGAAGAAGGCCGGGATATCGTGTTCGGGCGAGGCGTAGTAGAGCGGGGCGATCTCCTTGCCCAGGGGGCCGAACCACGATATCGCGATGTAGGAAAAGACCGCCACGTAGTTGCAGACGCCGATGGCCACCAGGTCGCGGTGGTCGGCAACCCAGGCCAGCCACAGGAGATAGTGTTCCTCGGCATGGGGGAAGAAGCGGTAGAGCAGGGCGATGCTGTAAACCATCATGATGCCGTAGCCCAGGGTGACGCAGGCGAGCAGGAGCCTGAGCTGGGCGCCCCAGACCAGGCAGGTGGTCAGCGACGCTGCGATGGCCGTGCCCATGGAGATGAGATAGCCCGTCAGGATACCGCGGTAGTCCTTGATGGCCGACAGGTAGGTCGTGGAGATCCACACCACGATGAGCTCGCCGAACAGCATCACGTTGAGCATGACGATCATCGAGCCCTGCCCCGTCGCGAGCTGGAAGGAAAGGCAGAGGACGACGCCCACGGGCAGGAGCACGGCGAGCGCCCCTTCGAAGGAGGGCAGGACCAGGTCCTCCCGCCCCTCGTAGAGCATGTCGGACACATAGCGCGTGAGCGGCATGGTGATGAAACCCGTCAGCACCAGCGAGCCCAGGAGCGCGTAGGTGATCATGCAGGCCAGAAGGTCGCGCTCGTGGCTGGAGATGCCGAAGGATATGCCGATTGCCTGCACGGCGAAGAGGAAGCCCATGCCGAGCAGCGTGGGCCCCGTCACGATGACGCCGGTGAAGGCGTAGGCGCGCAACTTGCTGATGATGCCCTTACGCGCGTAGAGTTTCCTCAGCTCGAATCCGATGCCGGCCATGGCCCCTCCCCTCAGCCTTCCGTCGAGCCCACCACGGAGCTGGCGATGCCGCCCGCGCCGCCATGCCGGATGGCGCCGATGCCCCTGCCCTCGGCGTACGCCGACATCACGTCCTCGTACACCTGATGGTAGCCCTCCATCATCGTGTCGACGCGGTAGTAGCGCTCGACGCGCCGCTTGCCCGCCTCCCCCATCTGCACGCGCAGGCGGGAGTTGCGGCACATGGTCTCCATGGCGTCGGCGAAGCTCTTCCTGTCCATGGGGGGCACGACGATGCCGGCGCGGCCGAAGGTGTCGCCGGGGGCGCCTTCCAGAAGCTCGCGGCAGGACCCGACGTCGGTGGTCACAGCGGGGCGGCCCGCCGCCAGGGACTCCAGGACGCAGAGGGGCTGGCCCTCCGAGATGCTGGAGAGGATGGTGAAATCAAAGGTGCGCATGTATTCGACCGTGTCGACATGGCCGTCGAAAAAGAGGTTGTGCATGTCGAGGCCGGTCACGAGGTCGCGGCATTCCTGCCCGTATTCCTCGTCATCCGTGTCACCTAGGATGTGCAGCTCCACCGCATCCGGCCCCAGGCGCTGGCTCAGCTCGTAGAAGGCGTAGATCATGGTTTTGACATCCTTGATGGGCGCAAGGCGGATGACGGCGCCGATGACCACATGGTCCTCGGGGGCCTTGGGCGGGACCGCCGCGAAGCGCTCGTAATTGACGCCGTTGCGCACCACGTGGCAGCGCGCAGGATCGGCACCCAGTTCCACCTGGGTGCCGCGGGCGCCGTCGAAAAGGCTGGTGATGGCGGCGGAATTGGCGTAGCAGAGGTTGGAGAGCATGTAGAAGAACCTGATCCACCTGCGTTTGAAGGTGGCCTGCACCCAGTCGGCACGGATCAGCTCCTCCTCGCGTTCGCGGCTGTAGATGCCGTGCTCGCTGAGGATCAAGGGCTTGCCCGTGACGATGTGGCCCATGGAGGCCAGGACGCCGCCGTAGCCGGTGCAGACCGTGTGGTAGACATCGGCCTGGGGAATGGGACGGCCGAGCAGGTAGAGGACGGGCAGGAGCATGGACCGCGAGGTGTGGAACATCTGGGCGAAGGGGGTGTGCGGGTAGCGCTCACGGCAGACCTCGACCACCATGCGCAGGTAGTCCTCGCTCATCAGCACGTCTCGCGCATCGAAACCGCCCTGGAAGAGGTTGATGAGCGCGCCCCAGTCAGGGTCGTCGCAGGCCACCAGCTGGCCCAGGGCCTCGAGCTGGTCGTCGGAGAGGCCCAGGTGGCGCTGGCCCCCGCCGAAGGATTCCTTGTCCCGCAGCGGCGTGTCCAGGAAGCACTCGTGGACCTCGGTCACGTTCTTCGGCAGGTCGTAGGCGTATTTGCCCCGGTCCTCCTCATGGGCGCCGATGGCCCAGAGCACGTATTCGTTTTCGGGTGTGCGGCTGATCACGCCATGCATCCAGGAGGACACGCCGCCGTGGACGAAGGGATAGCTTCCCTCGAGCACCATGCAGATCCTCATGATGCCTCCCGGTAGATCGTCACGTGCGGCTCGTCGGCATCCACGAGGTAGAGGCTGTCGCCCAGCTTGGTCACGCTCCCGCCCGAGACGTGGCCCACCGTCCCCTCGTTCAGGCGGACCATCAGGCGGGCGTCGTCGACAAAGCCGTCCAGGTCGATCTCGATGGTCGTACCCGTGTCGATGACCTGTGGCGTGACCGTGGCGAAACGCTGGACGGCACCAGCCAGGCCCGACGCAGTCAGGCGCCGGATACCGGGGGCGGACTCGTCCACCCAGGTCATATAGTCGCCCAGGGCCCTTTCCATGGCCGCCCACCCCTGTTCGGCACCGCGGTCCGGATCCAGGACATCATCGGGATGCGTGAAGCGGGAGTTTACGTAATGGAGGTTGAGCTCCGAGAAGGCCAGGAAAAGATCGTCATCGCTTGTGAACTCGCCCGACAGAATGCGCGGAGCCTCCACGACACCGTCGGGCGCCACCGTAAACTCCTGGGCATAGGCATCGGTACCCGGCAGGTAGATGCTGCAGATGGCGCGGATGGAAGGGTTCTGGGCGAGCAGGTCGCGTCCTGCCGGCGAGAGAACGTTCGAGGGCGGCACATAGACATCCGTCTTTGCCTGGGGGAAGTAGGCGGCAGCGTAGGACTGGAGCTCGTAGACCGAGTCGGCCATGGCCTTCTCGTCCTTCCAGACCTTATAAGTGTCATAGGACTGGTAGTAGTCCCGGTCGTCCACCAGTGGTTGATGATTGTAGCCGTGCAGCGCCAGCTCGCCGGACTGGCCGAGGAGCAGGCTGCCGTAGTGCTGCGAGGTCGTGGCCGAGGTGGGACGGTAGAACTTCCCGTCGGTCTTGTCGTCATAGGTCTCGATGAGGGCGCCCGTATAGCGGATGTCGTGCTCGCGCGCGAGGCGGTTCATGGCGGGCCACCAGACCGACGAGTAGAACTGGCCAATGGACATCTGGTAGTCGCGCTCGATGTATGCGGAATTGCCAAGAGGCTCTGGCGAGGGGCAGTCGTCCAGAAAATAGGTAGAGGAGTCAATCACGGGATAGACGCAGGAGTCGCCCAACAGCGAATAGGCCTGCGCATAGACACCGTAGCCCATCCGTGAGTTGAAATTGACGTTCACCGCACAGACCTGGCCCGACCCGTAGGAGTTGGTCCAGACCAGGGGGTCGCCCTCCGTGGTGGAAGCCTCGGCCTTGCCGGTGGAGAGGCGTACCCGCAGGGATTCCGTCATGGCCATGTCCAGCTGGTAGACGGTGTCGCCGCCCACCATGAATCCCGCCTCACACAGGAAGTCCTTCGGGTCGAAGAGCCCGTAGGAGTCCTGCGGGACGGTGCCCAGGAGGTCGTCGTAGCCGTCGAGGCTCGTCACGTTCACGAAGCCCGTGCCCACGATCAGCCTGCCGCCCCGCTCCACCCAGGGCTTGAGCGTCTCCAGGCAGGATGCGGCGCGGTTGTAGTCGGGGACGACGAGCAGGACCGTCTGGTAGCCGTCCGGCGCGAAAGAACCCCCTTGGATATCCGCCTCGCGGTACCCGACGCGCATCTCCCCGAAGGTCTGCTCCCAGGCCGTGCGGGCGTTGACACTGTCTTCGGACGAGGAGTCGTACACGACCAGGGTGTCCGCCGGCGCGGCGACCTTGACGTGGTCCAGGGGGACCTGCGAGTCGTCAAGCATAAGGCCCGTATAGTCCGACTGCGTTGCCGTGGGCCTATTGACCTCGACAAAGACGGCGATTGCCACAGCGAGCAGGATGGCGAAGGAGATGAGGATCGTCTTGTAGGTGTAATGCGGCATGCTGGGGCGCGGCAGGCTCTCGCGTCCCCCGGTATGCCCCCGCATCTCATCTGTCATACCCGCCCCCAGAAGTCCAAGGCCTCGCGGACCTCCTCGGTCTTGAGGCCCTTCGCCTGCCCCATGGACGCAACGGTCCGGCGCACGCCCTGCGCGTCGCGGGCGGCCACATGGTAGCGAAGACGCATCATCCAGATCTCCTGGGATTTGGGCCATGAGACCTCCATGGCGGCAAGAAGGTCATCGGCAGGCCCCAGCTTGCCGGAATCCACCAGCCTCCTGCTCAGGCGCAGGTCATCGCGGAGGGTCTCCGCCCGATCGCGCTTCTCCCACAGGAGGCTGTCGTAGAGCTCCTCCATCTGATTTTTCATCTGGCCCTGCAAAAGGTCGGACGCCAGGTAGCGCTCCATGAAGTCTAGGTAGCCCGAAAGGAGCATGACGTTGTCCGGGTAGCGCTCATGGGAGTCACGGAAGGTGCGAAACTGGCCGTCGAAGGCCTTGGACATCTCGGCCATAGCGGTCGATGCGAAATGCGAGACCTCGGCGTCACTGTTGCCGCGAGCCTCGGCGATGGAGGAGGCGTAGCGGGTGGGGTCCGTGAGCAGAGCGTCCAGGATGGCCGCGCGCCGCTCGGTGGAGCTCTTGGTCAGGAGGGCGTCCTGGAGCGGCACGGCATCGGCGGTCTCGTCGTCCTCCAGTTCTATCTGGAGGACGTCGTCCTCGTCGCCGGGCGCCTCGTCCTCAAGCTCGGACGCCTTCGACCCCGCGATGAGATGGTCGTTTTGGTAGGCGACCACGAGCAGGGCGATCGGCCCCGCCACGGGCACGCACCACGCGATCGCAAGGAATGATGCGCTCAAGCGCAGGTAGCCCATACGCCGAAGGACCATCAGGACGAGGCAGGCGGCCGCATGCAGGATGACCAACAGAGGGCCGATCATAGGGCCTCCCTGTCGTCGCGGACGACCTCGCAGTCCCAGCCCAGACCGCGGAACCTCTTGAGGAGGGAGTTCTCCGAGCTCTCATCGACCTGCAGGGCCAGCAGGTAGAGGTTGCCATCAGCCCCCAGACCCAGGTAGTCGGAGGTACGCACGTAGGGCCGCAGGGCTTGGTCCAGCTCGCGCACGGTCTCGCCATGGGTATGGATGCAGAGCAGTCGATAGGTCCCAAAGTGTCCTTCCTGCATGGCGCGGCAGTAGGCCAGGCGCTCGTTGATGCTTTCCGTCCGCATGATCACGGTGTCGTCCAGATAGGCATTGTGCGCCTGGAAGCTCTCGTACTCCCAGGCCTTGACCAGGAAGTTCTCCATCAGGCGCGACATGATGCGGATGAGGTTCATGTAGTAGCCGTTCATTTGCTCGAACGACACATTGCGCAGGGTAATCAGGGTGCGGAGCTTGCCGTGGTCGCGCACACCGGCAATGTAATCGGGCAGGGTGTCGTCAAAGGTCGAGTTGAACCACACGTCGTCGGTGGCCAGCGCATCGGTGACCTGGGGATACTTCGCCAGGTCGTAGGTCGTGGGCGTCACGGAGCGCACGGTCTGCGAGCACACCTGCAGGCGGGCGAAGTCGGGCGACTTCTCGTCCACGGAGAAGATGGCGACGGAGTCGCAGTTCAGGACATCCTCGACGACGGGGACGGATTGCAGGTAAATCTCGCGGGGCTCGAAGACGCTCAGGCGCTGGACCACCTCGTAGATTTTGCCGAAGCCATTCTTGGACTGGACCAGCTCGCTGCGGTAGGTGTCCTTGACCCGCAGCGAGTCGTGATAGAGGTCCTCCACATAGGTGAGGCGGTCGCGGAGGCGGTCATAGCGGCTGCGAAGGAACTCGTTGTCCTCGACCTGCTTGGTGTGCACGTAGCCCACGATGCCGCCCAGGGCCAGGTAGAGCAGGAAGGGCAGCCAGTTCTCGTACCAGTAGAAGAGCGAGGCCAGGTCCATGCCGCTCGCCAGATAGGAAGATGCCAGCGACACACACATGAGGGCGGCGGCCGCGATGCCGGGTCCCACGCCGTAGGCGATGGAGATCAGCACGATGAAGAAGAGCCGCACATCCACCGAACGGAACTGGACGTCGGAGACGAACTGGGTCTGCGCCAGGTGTGCGAGGACCGAGCCGCCTGCGATCTCCAGGGCTATGACAATCCTGCGGTTGGAATCGGCCCAGCGTATGATTCTGTCGCGCAGGGTGGCACGAATCTCGCGCGCCGCATCGTAGCGTGCGTATCAGGATTTCAGCTGGCCCAAGGGGTTGTCCCCCGCGTCCCATTGGTAGAAGTCGCGCGCGACGTTGTCCCCCTGCGGCACATGCACGACATCGGGGGTGCCGTCACCCAGCTCGACCTCGGCCTGAGGGAAGAGTTCCCGCAGATCGGCCGCCATGTCTTCGACCCCCACACCCTGCGGCGGAAGAAGGTCCAGCACTTCCAGCTCCCCGCGCCAGTCCACGAAGACATCCTGGAGGAGCTCGGCGAGGCGCTCCACATACATGCAGTTGACCAGCTGGCCGTGGCCGTTTTTCAGGGCGATCCTGCCGTCCTTCTCCGCCCCCTCGAACAGGCGGTAGAGGTAGTCGCCGGGGAGGTCGGGGCGGATCAGGAAGGGGGATCGCACCACGAGCAGGTCCACACCTCGGTCCCGGCGGTAGTAGGCGCACAGGTCCTCGAGGGACTGGATGATGATCTTCCAGCTGTCCCCCGCCTCGGTAAGCCCGACGTTGGACCCGACGAAGACGAACTTGGCGCGGGAGTTCTCGCCCAGGGCTTGCAGACAGGCGCGCAGGTCTCCCGGCTCGCCCTGGTAATCGCTCATGTAGTTGAGGAAGCGCGACACGTAGACCACGCGGTCGAAATCGTGTGTCTGGATGAGGTCGCGGTAGCGCGTCTGGCTCTCGGTGGCGACCCAGCGGATATCCTTTGCCCGTGCGTCATGGGACGCGAGGACGATGACCTCGTCGTCGAAGCAACGCCTGATGAGTTCCTCATCGAAGACGTCGGTGTATCCAGCAAGCAGCGTAGCTATGGTATGCCTCTTTTTGGGTGCGTTTGTGCCGTGTCTGCCGTGAAATCAGCGTTCTAACCAGTATAACGGGAAATCCACGAAAGGCTACAGCTACTTGGGCTGAGGCTTCGCCTTGGTCGGCAGGGTGTGCTTCGCCGCGATCTGCCGTATCTCGTCCCCATGGCCCGGCGCCCAATCGGCATAGGACGTCCCGCTCGCATCGACCGTATGTCCTAGCTCCACAAGAAAGGCCGGGATAGCGCTTGCCAGCAGGGTGTATTCCTCTGCCGCCAGGCATTCCGCCCCCTGCGCGCACGACCCGCCGATGCTGAGGGCGAACGCATCCTGCATCTCGCCGTCGACCTTGCGGCGCATGCCGCGGAAACCAAGGGGATGGATCGGGGAGTCTCCGCAGGAGGAGATGCAGCCGCTGATGCCGAGCGCCGGCAGCGCCCCCGCCGAGAGCCCCGCCTCACGCACCGCGGCGACTATCTGGCGCAAGAGCTCCTGGGAGTCCGCCACACCGATATCGCAACGGCGATGACCCACGCAGGTCGCCGATGCCTCGAGCGGCGAGGCCGCCCCATCGGGCGTCGCCGCGAGCACGGCCGCCGCCTCGGATGCCGCCAGGTTGACCACAAAGAGGCCGCCGCCGGGCGTGAGCCGCAGCTCCGCCGCCTCCCACTTGTCTGTGAGCTCGACCAGCTCGCGCAGGCGCGCCACCGTCACGTATCCGCCCGCCGGGTGGTAGAGCACGGCAAAAAGACCTGCCTGGCGCTGCGGGACCACGCGCCAGCCCTGCGGAGCCGCAGTGCCATCGCCCGCCTTCCGGATGTCCGGGAACCGCGGCGCCACAGGCACGTCCAGCCCGCCCTCGCGCATCAGGGCGTCCACGCGCCCGCAATAGTCCTCGAGGAGGTTATCCACCCCCATGGAATCCTGCAGGAAACGGCTGCGTGCCTTGAAGCGGTTGTCGCGGTCGCCCCTCTCGGAGAAGAGCTCCAGCATGGCGCGGGCGTAGTAGAGCACCTTGTCGGGGCTCACGCTCTCGGCCGCCTCGATGCCAAGGCGGGGCTTCACGCCCATGCCACCCGCGATCCACACCTGGAAGGTGCCGTCGTCGTTGGCCATGAAGCCCAGGTCCTTGAGGGTCACATGGGTCTCGTCCGCGACGGAGTCGGCGAAGCCCACCTTGAACTTGCGCGGCAGGGGCGACACGCCCACAAAGTTCAGGAAGCAGGTCTCGACGGCTTGGGCATAGGGCATCACATCCATGCGGGACGCGGTGCCGAGGCCCGTGAGGGGCGGGGCCGAGATGTTGTTGGGATTGTCGCCGCCGGCGCCAAAGGTCACGATGCCCGCATCGAGCAGGCGCAGTACGAGCCGGCGCGCCGCGTGGGGGGCGAGGTCATGCACCTGCAGGGCCTCGCCCGTGGTGATCTTCAGGCGGTCGAGCCCGTAATAGTCGCAGGCGTCCACGATCGCGCGCGCATGGTCCGGCGTCAGCCGGCCGCCCGGCACGCGGATGCGCAGCATATGCAGGTTATCGCGCTGCAGATAGCCGCCGAAGCTCGTAGAGACCGCCTTGAACTCCTTGGCGCCAATCTCCTCGCTCTCGTAGCGGTGCGAGGCCTCCTCAAGCCGGGAGAAGTCCTCCCGAAAGCGCGCGTCCTGGTCGGTCATGCCTGCCTCCCGTCCCTCACACTTTTCCGCAGTTTCTAAGAGCTATTTTCGACACTTTTCCGTGATTTTGCCGAGAGAATCTGATCCAAGGCTCGGCCCGTCAGACTCTGGGAGCAGGCACGGACGTCCTCCGGCGTGCCGGCCACGACCACGCGGCCGCCCTCCAAGCCGCCGCCCGGGCCCATATCCACGATCCAGTCCGCGTTGCGGATCACATCCAGGTCGTGCTCGATCACGACCACGGTGGCGCCCTGGTCGATGAGTCCCTGGAAGACGTCGAGCAGCGTCCGCACATCGAGCGGGTGCAGGCCGATCGTGGGCTCGTCGAAGACGAAAACGGAGTCCTCCTGGCCGCGGCCCATCTCGCTCGCGAGCTTGAGACGCTGGGCCTCGCCGCCGGAGAGGCCGGGCGTCTCCTCGCCCAGCGTGAGGTAGCCCAGCCCCAGGTCGTGCAGGACCTGCAGGCGACGTTGCACCAGCCTGAGGCCGCGGGTGGCATCGAGTGCCTCGTCCACGCTCATGTCCATTAGCTCGGGCAGGGTGTGGGCGGCACCGTCCTTGTTGGCGCGACGAACCAGCGAGGCGCTGCGCGCATAACGCGAGCCGCGGCAGTCGGGGCAGGTTATGGTGACGTCGGGCAGGAACTGCACGTCCAGGCTGATCTGGCCCGTGCCGTCGCAGGTTGGGCAGCGCAGGCGGCCGGTGTTGTAGGAGAAGTCGCCCGCCTTGTAGCCGAGTGCCTTGGCGTCGGGCGTGCGGGCGTAGGCCTTGCGCAGCTCGTCGTGGACGCCCGCGTAGGTGGCGACCGTGGAGCGCACGTTGATGCCGATGGGGGTCGCGTCGATCAGCTTGACCTGGCGGATGCCGGGGGCCTCGACCTCGCGGACGTGCACGGGCAGAGGCGCGCCGTCGATGCGTGCGCGGAGGCCGGGGATGAGGCTCTCGAGCACCAGGGTCGTCTTGCCCGAGCCCGAGACGCCCGTCACCACCGTGAGACGCCCCTGCGGGAAATCCACCTCGAGCGGATGGACCGTGTGGATCTGGCCCGTCGCCAGATGAACCTCGCCGCGGGAGAAAAGCTTGTCCTCGCCGACAGTCGGACGGACGCGCTCCATCTCGCCCGAGAGGAAGGGGCCGATGCGGGAGGCCGAATCGCACTCGAGGTCGGGCACCGTGCCCTGGGCGATGACCCGTCCGCCGTCGGCGCCCGCGTCCGGGCCCATCTCGATGATCCAGTCGGCGTGGCTCAGCACCTGGGTATCGTGGTCGACCAGTACCACGGAGTTGCCGTCAGCTGCGAGGTCGTCCATCACGCCCGTGAGGCCACGGAGGTTGTGGGGATGCAGGCCGATAGAGGGCTCGTCGAGCACGTAGAGCACGCCGGTCGTGCGGTTGCGGACGGCGCGAGCCAGCTGCACGCGCTGGCGCTCGCCCGTGGAGAGCGTAGACGCCGCGCGGTCCAGGGAGAGATACCCCAGACCCAGGTCCAACAGGCGGCGCGCCGTGTCCGTGAAGGACTCGCAGATGGTCTTCGCCATGGGCCGCAGCTCCTCCGGCAGGCTCGCGGGCACGCCAGCCACCCACTCGACCAGCTGGTCCAGGGTCATCGCCGTGGCCTCATCGAGGCCGATGCCGCGCAGACGCGGCGCACGGGCGGCATCGCTGAGGCGCGTGCCGTGGCAGTCGGGGCAGACGTCCTCCTTGAGGAAGCGGGCAACGCGCTTCATGCCCTTCTCGTCCTTGGCCTTGGCCAGGGAGTTGAGCACGGAGTTGACGGCGGAGTAGTAGGTGAAGTCCATCTCGGTGGACTGGCCGTTCTTGGGGTTGAGGTAGTGGAGGTGGTGCTTCTCTTGCGCACCGTGGTAGACGATCTCCTTCTCCTCGGGCGTGAGGTCGCGGAAGGGGACGTCGGTGCGGACGCCCAGGTCGCGGGCCATATCGGCCATGAGGGACCACATGAGGCTGCCCCACACCACCACGGCTCCCTCGTCGATCGTCTTGGTGTCGTCGGGCACGAGGGTCGACTCGTCCACGGTGCGCACGATGCCCGTACCGCTGCAGGTCGGGCAGGCGCCGGAGCTGTTGAAGGCGAGCTCCTCCGCCCCGGGCCCATAGAACTCGGCGCCGCACTCCGGGCAGACCGTCGGCCGGCCCAGCGCCACGTCCATGCTGGGCGGCAGATAGTGGCCGTTGGGACAGCGGTGGCTGGCCAGGCGCGAAAACATCAGGCGCAGGCTGTTGAGCAGCTCGGTCATGGTGCCGAAGGTCGAGCGGATGCCAGGCACGCCCGGACGCTGGTGCAGGGCGAGCGCCGCGGGCACATACCGCACCTCGCGCACGTCGGCGCGCTCGGCCTGGGTCATGCGGCGCCGCGTGTAGGTGGAGAGGGACTCAAGGTAGCGACGCGACCCCTCGGCATAGAGCACGCCTAGCGCGAGCGAGGACTTGCCCGAGCCCGAGACGCCTGCGATGCCCACAATCTTGTTCAGGGGAATGTCGACATCCACATCCTTGAGGTTGTGAACCGCCGCACCGCGGACCTCGATATAGTCGGGTGTGACGTTGGGCTGGTTCTTCTCCATCGGTTCCTCTTCAAGCAATGCTCCTCCGTTGCGTGCCTATGGTACAACGTGGGTGTGCCTCCATCCTGCTATCACGCCTGCGTCGTCCACGGACGAGGCCCGCCCGCGTGACACTCCCCTGTCCCCTGTCACGTCCCACCCTGTCACATCCCATGGGCTATCCTAGGAAACCACTACGGTCGTCAGGGATATTGGGGGTTGCCATGACAGAGGTCGTACAGGGGCTCGCCATTCCCTTCCTGGGGACCACGCTGGGTGCTGCCATGGTCTTCTTTATGCGCGGCGAGCTGGGGCGCGGCGTGCAGCGCGCCCTCACGGGCTTTGCCGCGGGGGTCATGGTGGCAGCCTCCATCTGGAGCCTGCTCATCCCCGCCATGGAGGAATCCACGGCGGCCGGCATGGGGCAGCTGGCCTTCCTGCCTGCCGTCATCGGCTTCTGGCTGGGCGTTCTGCTTCTCCTCGTGCTGGACTCCGCCATCCCCCACCTGCACATGGGCGCCACGGACAACGAGCCCGAGGGCCCGCACAGCAACCTGCAGCGCACGACCCTCATGGTGCTGGCCGTCGCCATCCACAACTTCCCCGAGGGCATGGCCGTGGGCGTGGTGTGGGCCGGCTGGCTGGCGGGTCAGACGGATATCACCGCGGCGGGTGCGCTGGCCCTCTCGCTGGGCATCGCAATCCAGAACTTCCCCGAGGGCGCCATCGTCTCGCTACCCCTGCATGCCGAGGGGGAGTCGCGGAGCAAGGCCTTCCTCAACGGCTTTCTTTCGGGCGCCGTGGAGCCGCTGGGCGCGATACTCACCATTGACTTCGCCAGCCACGTCATCCCGCTCATGCCCTACCTGCTGAGCTTCGCCGCCGGCGCCATGATGTATGTGGTGGTGGAGGAGCTCATCCCCGAGATGAGCGAGGGCGAGCACTCCAATGTCGGAGTGCTCATGTTTGCCCTCGGTTTCACGGTGATGATGGCCCTCGACGTCGCGCTGGGCTGAGGCTATTTCGCCTGCCGTTCCTTCGCCGCTTTGACGGCCTTGCCGATGGCCTCGCGGTCCATGCCCTGGGCCTCCAGCTGTGCGGCCAGCTCTTCGATACCCTGCTCACGGCCCTGCTCGATGCCCTGCTCGATACCCTGCTCGATGCCCTGCTCGATGCCCTGCTCGATACCCTGCTCGATGCCCTGCTCGATGCCCTGCTCGATGCCTTTTTCAAGGCCGCGGGCTTCCGCCTCCTTCTGCAGGCGCTCAGAGCGCTCGCCCAAAAGCTCAAGAACCTCTCCGCCCATGGCAGCCCTCACTTTCTTGCGCAGGTCCTCATATGATTCCAGGACATAGTCGGATACCCTGATTATAAGCTCGACGAGCGATTCGTAGAGGTCTACCAGCCCTTCCCCGAGCGTCATCTTTTCAAGCCGCCTGCTCATCTCCGCGCACTCAGCAATGAGCTCGGCGGTCTGGCCCTTGTCGCCAGCAATCCGCCCAAGCTCCTTCTCGTAGCGCATGAGGTAGTAGGGCGCCAGGATGAGGAGCCGCTTTTCGAAGATGTCGTCGCTCGAGTAGCTTTGGGCCTTGACCACGCCCGACTGATACATGAAGGAGTCGCCGTTTGGTAGGTTGACCTTCATCTCGAGAGTATCCGGGGTCGAGGGCGTGTCCCTCAGGAAGAGCACGCACGAGGCCGGAAAGTCCATCTCATAGGGAGGTCCAGCGGCGATTGCCTGCTCAAGCGCGATGTTGAAGTCATATTCGATCATGCGCACCACCATGCTGGCGTCCGGCGTGCTCTGGCATTCGATGTGGTAGATCTTGTCGCCCAGCCTGAACACGGAATCGTCCACGATGCTGCCGCGCGGCGTCTCGTGCTCGTTGGTGAACTGCACTATCTCCGCATCCAGCGGATACCGACGGCCAAAGCTCTCGTTGATAAAGGGCACGATGAGCTCGGGCGTCTTGCGCAGCATCGTCTTAAACACGGAATCAAATATCGTATTGTTTTCCAAGATTCTCTCCCCTCTTCGCCTTGATTGTCCACGCTTGGACAAGGACTAAGGAGAGGGGCCTTCGGGCCAACCGCGGTTGGGAAAGAAGAAAATAGGCATGGGCACTCCACGAGACAGACTTCCACCAGACTGTTCACTTGAAGACGCCCGCCATGGAATGAAAGTACCAAGGTGTGCGGAACATACCCGCACCGAGTCACCCTGTACCCCTTATAGCCACAGGTTTCTGCGTATTAACCGCCCGGACAGGCAGGGAGCCTTGCATCGGCGCCCAACCTACCGATCTCCTCCAGTATGCCACAGGCGCAGCCAGGCATCTGCGAGGATCTGGGCGTGGTCGAAGGCGAGGCCCTCACCCGCAACATCCGCCGCGCGCAACGTGCCCGTGATCGGCGCGGCCGCCGGGAAGAAGGACGCACCCAGCTTCTCTGCGCCTGAGGTGAAGGTCAGGCTGGTGCGCCCGTCTTGTTCCACCGCCGCCACATCGAACCACTGCGCCTTGGCCGCATCGTCGCCCGCGTGCACGGTGACGCCTTTGTCGTCCAGCGCGACGAAGGCATAGGAAATGGTCCAGCCGCGCGGGTCACGACCCGGCGTGGAGTAGAGGGCAATCGGCTCCAGGGCCAGGCCCTCGACGCCCGTCTCCTCGGCCAGCTCACGTGCCGCAGCCTGATCGGCTGTCTCACCCGGCGAGACAAAGCCGCCCGGCGTAGCCCAACAACCTAGGTAGGGATGGCCGCCGCGCTGCACAAGCAGGACCTGCAGGCGGCCGGCCGAATCGCCCTCCCCCACGTGCCGGAAGACGCAGATATCAGCCGTGAGCGACGGCTGGGGATACTTCTTGGGCGAGTAGTCCGCCAGGAACTCCTCCTCGGTCAGCCCTTTCTTGTCCTTCATGCCCGGCATCCTTGATGGCATAGCCTACCTCCTCACAAGCTTGAGCACCTCCAAGGGTACACCCTCGTGCTCGAGCAGCCAGACCTTGCGAGGCAGGCCGCCGTCGTAACCGGTGAGATAGCCGCTGGCGCCGACCACGCGGTGGCAGGGGATGATGATGTTCACGGGATTGCGACCCACGGCGCCACCCGTCGCGCGTGCCGACGTGCGCTCCTTGCCGAGGCGCACCGCCGCACGTTTGCCCAGCTCACCATAGGTGGTCATCTGTCCGAAGGGGATGTGGCGCAGCTCGGCCCAGACCGCCTCCTGGAAGGGCGTCCCGCGCAGGCAGAAGGTCAGCTCATCCGGAGCGGGCCTGTCACCTACAAAGTAGCGATCCAGCCAATCGCGGACCCGGGCAAGGTGAGCGGCTGCGGGCGAGGTCTCAGCTGCGGCGTCCAGCTCCTCGGCGGCCACCCGCGTCGCCTGCGGCAACTCCGTCTGACACGTGCCGCCAAAGTGCACTTGGTCGTGGTACCAGAGGCCGCAGACGCCCTCATCGCAGGCAGCGACCAGCACCTCTTCCAGCGGCGTATCCAAGACGACCGTGGTGAGCGCGCGAGACTTTTTATCGGCGGACATAGGACCTCCCTTGCTACTCGATGTTCCACAGGTTGAGCGAGGCGTACGCGCGCCACAGGCTCCAGGCGCGAGCGTATTCCTGAATCTGCTTGGGCGTGCGCGGCGCCAGGACCTTCTTGACGCCCAAGTCGGTCGCCGGAAACGCGTCCGTCCAGCTCATCATGCCCATGGCCAGGTAGTTGGCGGTCCAATCCCCGATGCCGGGTATCTGCAGCCGGGCGTGTCACTCCTCCGTCACCTGTCACGAGCTTCTCCATCCCCTGTTACGCGTCTTACGCCAGATACTGCGCGAAGTAGGACTCGATTTTGTCCCAGGGGATGAAGTCGCCCTCACCGCCGTCGTAGAGGTCGCAGTGGGTGGCGCCCGGCACGATGTAGAGCTCCTTGTTGTCCGGGTTCACGGAGCCGTCCATCATGTCCGCGAAGGCGTCCTTGCCAAAGTAGAGGCTGTGGGCCTTTTCGCCATGGATCACGAGGACCGCGTTCTCGATCTCGTTGGTATAGCACAGGAAGCGGGCGTTGGCGTAGGCGATGGTGCCCGTCACGTTCCAGCCTTCGTTGGAGTTGAGCGAGCGGGGATGGTAGCCGCGGCTAGTCTTGTAGTACGCAGAGTACTGCTGCACGAAGTCGGGCGTGTCCGCGGGCGCCGGGTAGTCCAGGCAGCCGCCGGCGCGCTTGTGCTCGCCTGCGTACTCGGACGTGCGCGCGGCGGCCAGGGCCTTGCGGGCGGCGATGCGCTTGTCGGCCGCGTCGTCTGCGTCGAAGTAGCCGTTGCCGTTGATGCGGGTCATGTCGTACATGGTTGAGACGAGCGTGGCCTTGATGCGGGGGTCAGCCGCCGCGGCGTTGAGTGCGATGCCGCCCCAGCCGCAGATGCCCACGATGCCGATGCGGTCCGCATCCACGTCGGCGCGGTTGGAAAGGTAGTCCACCGCGGCCATGAAGTCCTCGGTATTGATGTCGGGGCTCGCGTTGTAGCGGGCCGCGCCGCCCGACTCACCTGTGAAGCTGGGGTCGAAGGCGATGGTCAGATAGCCCGCCTCGGCTAGGTGCTGGGCATAGAGGCCGCTAGCCTGCTCTTTGACGGCACCGAAGGGACCCGACACTGCGAGGGCGGCCAGGCGCGCGTCCGCCGGCACGTCCTTAGGACGGTAGAGGTCGGCCGCCAAGGTGATGCCGTAGAGGTTCTCGAAGGTTATCTTCTCGTGATCGACCTTGTCCGACTGCGGGAAGGTCTTGTCCCACTCCTGCGTGAGGTTCAGCTGCTCCATGGTGTGCTCCTGTCTGCGGATTGCCATTTGACGCACTTCTTCATGCTGATAGTGTGACAGGCGCACCGGATAAAAACCAATGCCTATATTGCAACTTTAAGTATGCCCGCTCGGCATCCCACGCGTGACAACCCCCGTCTCCTTTCACGCTCAGACGAACAGGTCGGCAACCGAATAGAGCGCGGCATGCCCTGCCAGCATCACGCGATCGCCGCGCATCTGACAGCGAAGCTCGCCGCCGCGATGCGACGCCTGATAGGCAAACAGATCGTCTTTTCCCAGTTCGCGGGCCCAATAAGGCACGATATGGCAGTGACCCGAGCCGCAGACTGGGTCCTCGGCTACCGCCAGCTTGGGAGCAAAGCTGCGGCTCACGCAATCGTAGGGCTCGTCTCCCCCGCCTTGCGCCGTGATGTGGAGCAGGAGCCCATCGAGCTCGCGCACCTTGTCCTGATCGGGCACGGCGTCGCGCACGGCAGCCGCCGAAGGCAGCACACAAAGCAGGTCGCGCCCCATGTAGGCAGCAAGCGGCCGCACCCCGACCGCCTCCTCCATCGCGTCCGTCACGGGAACAGGCGTCAGCTCGTATGCCGGGAAATCCATGGCCAGGAGGTCATCTCGACGTTCAACAACCAGATGGCCGCCCAAGGTATCGAACTCAACCCGCTCCGCATCGGGCTCGTAGAAGCGCAGGAGCACGTAGGCCGTGGCGAGCGTCGCATGTCCGCAGAGGTCGATCTCGCCGCCCGGCGTGAACCAACGCAGATGGTAGCAGCCCGCCGGGGCATCGGACTCATGTACCACAAAGGCCGTCTCGGAGAAGTTGTTCTCGGCCGCGATGCTCATCATCAGGGATTCCGCAGGCCACGCGTCCAACACGCAGACCGCCGCCTGGTTGCCCGCAAAGACCTTGTCGGTGAACGCATCCACCACGTACTGTCTCATGGTCGGCCTCCGTCCGGCTCGGTGTCTTCCGCTCAGTGTAGTGCCCGAAATGGGCGACCGCGCCGCCAACCGACCTTAATTTTGCTGCAAACGAACCCACGCGCAGCAAAATCGCCCTCGGATCCCGGCGCCGCCGGGGTTGGGGCTGGATATTGCGACAAACGGGTCTCTCTGCAGCAAAATTGCTTTCAGATTCTGGCGCCCCGTAGGCCAACACGCCGCGGCCAGGCCATCCCGCCGGAGGCTTTGCGGCTGGCAACAGCCGACCAGTCGACGGCACCTGCCTCCACCTTGTCCATGTCGAGCACGTCGGCCATCACATTGCTCGCGAGCGACGCGTGCCCCTCCTGCAGCGCCATCATGAGCAGGGCGCACACACCGCTCTCCAGACTGGTATTGGGCCTCATCGGCACATCCCTTCCACCAGCTCCCCGGCCACCTCGTCGACGGTCACGGGCCGTACGTTCTTAGAGAAGATACCAGCAGACTTGAGCAGCGGCACCATCTTCGTCAGCTTGTCCATGCGGGCGGCCCGGCTTTAGCGGCGGCTCAAATCAAGAGCGGGCTGGACGGCTAGCGAATCTGTACCTCAACCTTGATGCCCGGGTTCACAGCCGCGGCGAAATCGTCAGCGTCGCCCATGCGTCCCACGATGCTGCCGTAGTGCGTGGGGATGGCCAGCTTGGGAGCGATTGCGTTGACAAGGCCGGCGGCCTCGCGGGCGTCCATCGTGTAGGTACCGCCGATGGGCACGAGGGCGACGTCGCAGGTCACAGCCTTGGCCTCGGGCGTGGCGTCCGTGTCACCCGCGACATAGACGCGCTGGCCGTCGACCTTAAGCACGTAGCCCACCCAGCCCGCGCTCTTGGGGTGGAAGGCTTTGCCGATGTTGTAGGAGGCGACGGTGTCGAAGTCGACGCCCGCAACCTGATGATGCTCGCCCGGCACGACGGTATGGATCTCCGCCATGTCACCCAACGCCTCGCGCGCCTGGGACTCGAGCCTGGTCGGCACGACAAACACGGTATCCGCGCGACGTACCCGCTCGATGTCCTCGGGCGAGAAATGGTCGTAGTGGTCGTGGGTGATGAGCACGAGGTCGGCGTCGTGCGGTTCGGCATCCATGCGGAAGGGGTCGAAGTAGACGACGCCCTCCGTGCACGCGATGCGAATGCTGCTCTGTGTAAAGACCCTGATATCCGCCATGTTGCCGCCTCCCAGTCGAACCCATCCCCTACAGGCAGAAGTATAAATCTGGGAGGCATCAACTCCGAGCTAGTACCATCGCGATAAAAGTAGTAAAAACCAGTAAATCTGTTGTAAAGTAGTAAAAAGTAGTAAAGCGAAATAAAACCAGTAAAACTACCAGTTCAGAAGCAGGATAGAGGAGACCATAATGCCAAGGGCGCAAGGCGAGAATCAATCTCTCGCTCTTTGGCTTTGGGCTCGAGGTTGACGGCACCGCTCCGATCGCTGATGTTGAATCGGCACTCGAAAAAATGATGGCGAGTATGGCGCGGCATGGCAAGAAACTTCTCATCTGCGTTGACGAGGTCGTCGCCTCGGACTATCTGCGTGCCTTCTGTAGTGCTTTCCAGATCTTCGTGCGTGCAAACCTTCCCGTCTTCCTCCTCATAACGGGCCTGTATGAAAACATCGAAGCCCTGCGCAACACGCCCAACCTGACATTCCTCTACCGTACCACGCGGGTCTCAATGGATCCGCTCAGCCAGTTCTCCATCGCAGACAGCTATCAGAGCATGTTCGACCTTCCACGCGAACCGGCTTTGAGGATGGCAGCCTGGACCAAGGGGTATTCCTTCGCCTTTCAGGTGCTTGGCTACTATACCTGGGAGCACGATGGCGATCCCGACCGCGCATATGCCGATGCCTACCAGTACCTTGCGGAGTATTCATACATCAAGATTTGGTCGGATCTCTCGCAACGAGACCGCGAGTTCGCAGAAGCCGTCGCACGCTCCGAGCACAACCAGAACAAGGAGATCCGCGAACTTCTCGGCTGGACGTCCAACCAATACAACCCCTATCGCATGAGGCTCATTCGCAAAGGTCTGCTCGACGGACAGACCTACGGACACGTCTATTTCGTACTGCCGGAGTTCGGACGCTTCGCGCTGGAGTATTCCGCCTTGCTAGGAATGGAGTAGGCTCAGCCCTGCCTCGCACTTGCCGGTATCCATAAGCCTCAGATGGTTGAGCGTTCGTCAATACCAAGAGGATACTTCTACGTCCTGCTTCAAACGACCACCTCTCGACGAGCAGAGAGGCCACGGCGAGAATATCGGCGTCACACCACGATGAAGCTCGGGTATTCTACGAATAAGCAATCAGCCGCTTATAGGGGGAACGCCATGAAGCTCGGAATCGTCGGGACCGGCATGATCGTAGAGATGGTGGCGCCGCACCTGGCCGGCTGGGGCATTGAGGTCGCGGCCATCGCCGGCACGCCCCGCTCCAAGGACAAGACCGCCGAGCTCGCTGCCACCTACGGCATGGAAGGCTGCGCCGTCTACGACGACTTCAACGCGATGATGACCGACCCGCGCGTCGACACCGTCTATGTGGCTGTGCCCAACTTCCTGCACGCCGCCGTGAGCCGCGCCGCCTTCGCCGCGGGCAAGAACGTGATCTGCGAGAAGCCCCTCGCGAGCGACGCGGACGAGGCGGCCGCCCTCGTGGATGAGGCCAGGGCCGCGGGCGTCTTCTTCTGGGAGGCGGTCGTTACCACCCGCCAGCCCAACTTCCTGCTGGTCCGTGATGAGCTCCTCCCCCGCATCGGCGACGTCAAGATCGCGACCGTCAACTACAGCCAGTACTCGAGCCGCTACGACGCCTTCCGCGCGGGCGAGGTCCTGCCAGCCTTCGACCCGGCCAAGTCGGGCGGCGCCATCATGGACATCGGCCTCTACGCGCTGACCTTCGCCCTGGGCCTCTTCGGGGAACCGCAGAGTTTTTCTTACCATGCCAATATCGAGCGCGGCATCGACACCTCGGGCGTTGTCACGCTGGACTACGACGGCTTCGAGGCGGTCGCCATCTGCTCCAAGGATACCGCCTTCACCCAGACCGTGATCCAGGGCACCGAGGGCTGCATCATCATGCCCAGCGCGCCCAACCTGTGCGGGCCCGTGACCCTGCGCATGAACGACGGCGCCGAGGAGACCTTCGACCGCAGCTATCCCGTGATGTGGGAGGGCGAGTTCCGCCACTTCCTCGAGCAGATTGACAAGGGCGACCTGGCAGGCTGCTACGCCGAGCTGGACCAGTCCCTGCTCGTGAGCCGTGTGCAGACCGAGGCCCGCATCGGCGCCGGCATCCATTTCCCCACCGACGAAGCCTAGGGTAGCGAGCGCAACCGATAGCTTTAGGAAGCTGACGCGCTAGGACTCGGCAAGGATGAGATCCCGATACTCGGCGCAGGTCATGGTCCGTACCATCGAATACCCGAAGGCGACCGCATCTCGCGTGAGGATAATCGAGACGTCATTGAGTTCCGCCGCTGCTCTCACCTGCCCGTCTTCGAAATCAGGCTCATTCGATTTCATGGCGACCAGGCACTCCTCCTCACCCACCGGCGCCACGACAAGAAGGTCGAGGAAAAGACTCACGGCCTTGCGCGCCTTTTTCTCCCCGAATCGTTTGGAGAGCACGCAATACACGTCCTTGAGCGAACCCGAGGTGACAAGTCCCAGATCGCCCCCGCCGTTGCACTGCCTCAAGGCAAAGCAGGCTTCCTGCGACTCGGGACGTCGCTCGTCGATGGCGTCCAACAGGATATTCGTATCAAAGAGGACGCGTCGGGCATTGAAATCGCGTTTTCTGCGCTGCGTGGCTTGCTCATGCATACTTGTCCTCCAACGCCGCGGTGACGATGTCTCGAATGCCCCGGTCGTCCAAGTCGGCAAGCCAGTCCTCAGTCTCCTCGCTGCTGTTCAAGAAATCCCTGAACTCCATGAAGGCTCTCCAAGAGGCATCATCGGTAGATTCACTTTTTTCGACGGGCTGCGGGAGCTCGCCGGTCTGTGCGATTCTGTCCCACACGCGTTTGATGACATCACCCACGGTAAGCCCGGCAGCCCGGATATATGCCTCCGCTTTCTCCTTCGTCGACTCTTCCACGCGTCCTGAAATAATTGCTGTCGACACCGCGCACCTCCCAGAGGTAGACGAACTGTTTACGCGTATACAGTATGTATCATTTGAAACAGCAGTGTGAGCGGTATTTCTTCAGTGCTTCGGTGTGACGCCCCAGCGGTCTGGTTACGATCCAAAGAAGGACGCATCGGCGGGGCTCCAGCAGGAACTGGGCCTCGGCGTAATGGCGCAGCGGCTCGAAATGGCCGATGTAAAAACGGGCGCCACTATGCCCAGTGCAAGGTGTCTCATGCGAGAAAAACCGGTCGAAGCAGTGAAGAAGCCGCCGCAGATTACACCGCGCGCTTCATCTCTTCGTACTCGTAACTCCTCTTATACGCGGCATCCGGACTGATGTCCACATTGCCGTCCATCCAGGTAATCACGCCATGATCGATTTGAAAATTACGTGCGGCGGACTCCTCCTGAAGAGGAACAAAGGCGGGGTAATTCGCAAAATCAGTGAGATCGAGCAAGCGGCTCTCCCCACTCGAAAACGTAATAACCAGCTGAAGATTGCCGACATAGCGGGCCTCTGCGATCCGGTTGTCCCTCCGAGGCTCATCGGCATAGGCTATACCATTCATGACGAACATAATGGCCCCTATCTAGCCGGATCAATCTTCTCCGGCTGTTTTCCGGCAACGGCGTCATTCCATGCTTTATAAAGCTCTTCTTCGTGAATAGCTATCCAACCGGACACAATACGCAGCTGTTTTAATGGCAGGTACCCAGCCAAAAGAGTGCCATCGAGGCCGACCGACGCTTCGTACTCGCCATAGTAGACATGTACGTGCGGCTTATGATGCTGCTCGTCATCGAAAAAGATGATTTTGACTACTATTCCGAAAAACCTACTGAGCTCAGGCATGGCACCTCCTTCTTCCCTTCTCCTATTATAGGGCCCATTTTCAACAGAGCAGAAATGCGGATAGCTTTGTCAACGCCTAGCTGCAGATACGGAAACGACGGTCGGTGAGGGTGCGCGCGATGATGAGGCCCAGCGGCAGGGCCAGCACGATGAAGACGGCGACCGCTGGCGCGAGGCCCGCCAGGTCCACCAGCTCAAGGCGCAGGGTGTTGGCCACGGCGCCCACGCAGCCCGCGGTGGCCGCCATCTTGGGCGAGCTGTTGTACATCTGCGAGAAGCCGAAGACTCCCACGAAGCTTGCCGCAAGGCGCAGCAGGCAACGAACCAGCGGGTCCATCTCGACTTTGACCAGGTCGCCGGGCCGGAAGCCCAAGAACTGGGCCACGATCCAACCCGTGAAGGTGGCCACCGTGATGATCGTGAGCGCGTAGGCCAGGCGCTCCAGGCCCGAGCGCATGTGGGACTTGGCCAGGTCGATGCCGCCTGTGATGAGCGGGAAGCCGGGGATCCGCTCGATCTCGTCGAGGCAGTCGTGCACCTCTTGCAGGGTCATGTTCTTGCCGTACGTCTCGAACTCACGCACAAAGACTTCGAGCATACGGAGCTTCTCGGTATTGATGCCTGTGGTGGGCAGGGCGAGGGAGGCCGTTTGCGACTGGCCGTCGACCTGCGACGATAGGCCGTGGGGGTCATGCCGGTGCGCTGGCGGAAGCGCAGGTCGAAGTATGAAGTGCTGGCAAAACCCGAGCGCGCCGCGACCTCGCCCACGGGCAGGTCGGTGGCCGCGAGCAGGCGTTGGCTCTGCTCGATGCGATAGTCGAGCAGATACTCCGCAGGCGTGGTCCCCATGGACTTGCGGAAGGCCCGCGCAATGGTGCTCTCGGAGTAGCCGCATGCGGCAGCGAGGTCGCGCAGGCGCAGGTCGTCCTGATAGTGCTGCTCCAGATAGCGGACGACCTCGAAGGCGGCACCCCAAGACCGGCTGCCCTCGCCAGCCTCTTTGGCGCCCGCGCTGAAGACGTGCAGGTAGAGCTCGTGCCACACCCGCATGAGGCCGATCAGCACCTGCAGGTGGTCGGGGCGCGAGGCCTCCATCGCCCGCACGGCCGAGGCAAGTGCGCCCAGCGCCCCCTCGTGCCAGTCCTCGCTTCCGTCGAGCGCCGTATAGGGGAAGCTCTTGTTCGCCACGTAAGGCAGCACATAGTCGCGGTCCACCAGGCTCTCGCCTGTATGGAGCAGGAGATTGACGCTAAAGTCCAGGCAGTAATAGGTACTGTCCTGCCCCTCGAGGTTGTGGGCAGCGTGCAGCTCGCGCGAGTTAACGAAAATCCCCTGCCCCGGCCCGATCCTGACGCGGGCACCGCGCACCCGGAACTCCACCAGCCCTTCCCGCACAAGGCAGAGCTGCAGCTCGTCATGCCAGTGCCAGTTGATAAAGCCGAGCACGTTGCGGCTGATGGTGGTGGTGTAGGCGGCGAGGGGAAAGTCCGCCGTGCCGTGCTGGGTGGTCTCGCGCTCACGCGCGTCGATGGGGATGTCATAGACCTGCATGCCAATCTGCCTTTGTTACGTGCGCAATACGCGAGGATGACCAGATATTGTTATTCTCAGCCATTATCGTGCTATGAATCCGCTATGTATGGCGTCATTCTATTA
Source organism: uncultured Actinomycetes bacterium (assembly GCA_900315165.1). Classification (GTDB taxonomy): domain Bacteria; phylum Actinomycetota; class Coriobacteriia; order Coriobacteriales; family Atopobiaceae; genus Olegusella. The sequence goes on from OMXZ01000003.1 coordinate 82,638, forward strand.
CTCATCACGACAAGCATAGACGCCACCGGGAATCGGCGGGACTCCGCCGGCGGGTGGCCGGAAGGGAGCAAGATGGAGATCAACGGCGCACGGCTCATGGACAACATCCGCACGCTCGGCACGCTGGGCATCAACGAGACGGGTCGTTCGCGCCTGGCCGCATCCGATGAGGACAAGGCCGGCCGCGACTACGTGAAGGGTCTCTTCGAGGAAACCGGGCTCGAGGTCGTCGTGGACCGCATCGGCAACCTCTACGGCATCTGGCGTCCCGAAGGCACCCCAGACGTCGACCCCGTCATGACCGGCTCGCACATCGACTCCGTAATCAACGCCGGCCAGTACGACGGCGACCTGGGCGTGCTCAGCGGCCTCGAGGTCATCCGCACGCTGCAGGAGGCCGGCTTTGTGCCCGCCCGCCCCATCGTCGTGGTCGCCTTCACCAACGAGGAGGGCGTCCGCTACCAGCCCGACATGATGGGCTCGCTGGTGTACGCAGGCGGCCAGCCGCTGGACGAGGCGCTGGACTCCATCGGCACCGACGGCACGCGCCTGGGCGACGAGCTGGCGCGTATCGGCTACGCGGGCACCATCGACCCCGGCGACATCAAGCCCGCGACCTTCGTCGAGCTCCACATTGAGCAGGGCCCGATCCTGGACGTGGAAGGCACGCAGATCGGCGTGGTCGAGAGCCTGCAGGGCATCCACTGGAAGCGCATCACCTTCCACGGCGCGCAGAACCACGCGGGCACCACGCCCACAACCATGCGCCGCGACGCGGGTCTTGCCGCCGCCAAGGTCAACGTCCGCGAGCGCGAGCATGCGCTGGCCAACGACAAGTTCCTCTGCACCGTGGGCACGATCGCGCTGGGGCCCAACGCCGTCAACGTAATCCCCGATAAGGCTACTTTCACCGTGGACCTGCGCTCACCCGTGAAGGAGACCCTGGACACCGAGGATGCGGGGCTGGAGGAGTACCTGCGCCAGGTCGCCGAGGAAGACGGGCTCACGGTGGAGTCCGAGCAGCTCACGTGCTTTGACCCCGTCCCCTTCGACGAGGGCGTCTGTCAGCGCATCGAGGCCTCCTGCGAGGCGCGCGGCCTCTCCCACCGCCGTATCACCTCCGGCGCGGGCCAAGACGCGCAGATGATGGCCCGCATCTGTCCCACCGCCATGATCTTTGTCCCCAGCGTGAACGGCATCAGCCACAACCCCGAGGAGTACAGCCGCGACGAGGACTGCGTCAACGGCGCCAACGTCCTGCTCGACGTGGTCGTTTCCCTCGCGCAGTAAAGCCCCGTGACACTCCCCGTCCCCTGTCACGCGGCAAACTGGCTGTTGTAGAGCTGCTCGTACTTGCCATGGCGCGCCATCAGCTCGTCGTGGCTGCCGGCCTCCTTGATGTCGCCGTTCTCCATGTAGAGGATCAGGTCTGCGTCGCGGATGGTGGAGAGCCGGTGCGCGATCACAAAGCTGGTCCTCCCCTTCATGAGCCGCTGCATGGCGTCCTGGATCTTCTGCTCGGTGTAGGTGTCCACATTGCTCGTGGCCTCGTCCAGGATCATAATCTCCGGGTCGCAGGCCATGGCGCGCGCGATGGTGAGCAGCTGGCGCTCGCCCTGCGAGACGTTCTCCCCGCCATGCGAGAGCACGAAGTCGTAGCCGCCCGGCAGCATGCGCACAAAGGGGTCCGCGCTGGCCACCGCCGCGGCCTCCTCCACCTGTTCGCGCGTGAGCCCGTCCCTGCCATAGGACAGGTTGTCCGTCACCGTGCCCTCGAAGAGCCAGGTATCCTGCAGGACCATTGAGAAGTGCCGGCGGAGTTCCTCGCGGGTCATCTGCCGGGTGTCCACGCCGTCGACCAGGATCTGCCCGCCGTCGACCTCATAGAACCGCATGAGGAGGTTGACCAGGGTGGTCTTGCCCGCGCCGGTGGGGCCCACAATGGCAATCTTTTGCCCCGGGTGCACGGAGAAGCTCACGTCCGTCATGAGCGGGCTCTCCGGCGTGTAGCCAAAGGCCACGTGGCGGAACTCCACCGTGCCGTCCGTCCTCTGCGCCACCTGGGGATCCGTCACGTCCGGCTCTTCTTCCTCAGCGTTAAGAAGTGCCGCAATACGGTCCGCAGCTGCCACTGACGCCCCGAGCGATCCAGCCATCCCGGCGATGCTGGTAAAGGGCTGCGAGAACTGCTTGGTGTACTGCAGCATGGACTGGACGGTGCCCACGTTCATCTGGCCACCCAGCACGAAGAAGCACCCCAGCACGGCGGAGACCACATAGCCCGCATTGTTAACCAGCGAGGTGATGGGGCTAATCGTACCGGACTCGGTGTCGGCCTTCTCGGCAGTCTCGCGCAGGCGCTCGTTCATCTGGTCGAACTGGCGCTCCGCCCGACCCTCATAGCCAAAGGCCTGGACCACGCCCTTGCCGTTATAGACCTCCTCGATGAAGCCGTTCATCTCGCCCAGCAGGTCCTGCTGCTCGCCGTAGTGCTTGGAGCTGGCCTTCATGACCCCCAGCGCCGCCATGATCGAGAGCGGGACCATGGCGATGGCAATCAGCGCCAGCCAGACGTTCATGCGCAGCATGATGACCAGGATCCCGATGGCCGTGATGACCTGCGTGACGATCTGCGTCACGTTCTGGCTCAGCATGGTGCTCACGGTGTCCACGTCGTTGGTGATGGTGCTCAGGATCTCGCCGTTGGTTCGGGTGTCGTAGTAGCCCAGCTTGAGGTGGTGCATCTTGCGGTCGATGTCGTCGCGCAGGCGCTGCACCACGCTTGCCGTGACCCGCGTCATGCCCAGGCTCTGCAGCAGGGCAAAGACCTGTCCCACCACGTAGAGCGCGGCGAGAAGGACGATCAGCCCCGCAATCGCCTGCCAGTCGAAGCTCCCCGTCCGCGCCCCCTCGAAGAGCTGCGTTGTGATGAGGCCCATGACCGCCGGCGCCAGCACCGAGAAGACCGTGCTGATTACCGCTGCCGCGATGCAGAGGGCGAGAAGTACGCGATGCCCCTTGAGGTATCCCGCCAGCTGCTTGAGGCCGCCGGCCTTGCCCTGATCAGGCGCGTTGTCCTTCTTCTGCTCGTTCGTCTTCATCACGCCTCGCCTCCCTTCGCGTCGGTGCCATCCGCAAGCATCTTTGCCACCGCTTCCTCCCCCAGCTGCAGGGTCGCCATCTCGCGATAAGCCGGGCAGGTACGGAGCAGTTCCAAATGGGTACCCTTGCCGATGACCTCGCCCTTCTCGATGACCAGGATCTGGTCGGCCGAGAGGATGGTGCTCACGCGCTGGGCCACCATGATGATGGCGGCGTCCTTGGCTGCCTCGGCCAGGTTCTGGCGGAGCTGGCGGTCGGTCCGCATGTCGAGCGCGGAGAAGCTGTCGTCGAAAAGGTAGACCTCGGGTTTCTTCATGACGGCGCGGGCGATGGCCAGGCGCTGGCGCTGGCCGCCGGAGAGGTTGGTGCCGCCCTGGGCAATGTGCTCGTGGTAGCCGCCCTGCTTCCTCTGGATGAACTCGTCCGCGCAGGCGATCCGGGCCGCGCGCTCCCAGTCCTCCTGGGCGCCGTCCTCGTTGCCAAAGTTGAGGTTGGAGGCGATGTCGCCGGTGAAGAGGACATTCTTCTGCGGCACGTAGCCGATGCGCGCTCGGAGGTCCTGGAGCCGCCATTTGCGCACGTCCACCCCATCCACCAGCACGTGGCCGCACGTCACGTCGTACATGCGGGGCACGAGCTTGACCACGGAGCTCTTGCCGCAGCCCGTCCGACCGATGATGGCCGTCACCTGGCCGGGGCCCGTCTTGAAGGAGACGTCCCGGATCACGGGCTCCTCGGCCCCAGGGTAGGTGAAGGTGACGTCACGGAACTCCACGGAGCCCCGCTCCGTCACGTCCGCGTCCGTGGCGTCCCCATCACACATGGATTCCTGCGCCTCCAGGACCTCACTGATCCTGCCCGCGCAGGCATAGGCGTTGGGGAACATCATGACCACGGCCGCCAGCAGGATGACGGACATGAGGATCATGGAGATGTACTGGCTGTTTGCCACCAGGGCGCCCACCTCCATCTCGCCCGTGCCCACGTAGTAGGAGCCCACGGCCATGACGGCGGCAGTCGTCACGCCGAAGACCACCTGGATCACGGGAACCAGCGCGCCGGTGACCCTACCGGATCGCGTCATGATCCTGGCGTAGTCCTGGTTGGCCGCACGGAACCGGTCCATCTCCCGCGGCTGGCGGTTGAAGGCACGGATGACGCGCACACCCTCCAGGGTCTCGAGAAAGAGGCTGTTGAGCTGGTCGATCTTCTTCCTCATGGCCACGGAGTAGCGCGAGGCCGCCAGGATGATGACCGTTGTGGCGACCAGCAGGACGGGGATGGCCACGTTGAGGACGGAGCTGACCTTGCCGCCCGTGGCCGCGGAGAGGACCAGTCCCGCCACGGCCATGAGCGGGGCCATGACGCCCATGCGCAGGAGCATGGTGAGGAACAGCTGGACGTTGGTGACGTCGGACGTGGAGCGAGTGACGAGCGACGCCGTGCCGAATCGGTCCACATCCGCGGCGGAGAGCTCCTGCACTTTGTAGAAGACCTGCCTGCGGAGGTCGGCGGCAAAACGTGTGGAGATCTTTGCCGAGAGCACCGTGGTCGCGATGCTGGCTGCGCAGGTCACGGCCGCCATGACCGCCATGATGACGGCAGTGACCACGATGAAGCTGTGGCTCGCTTCGGCGATGCCCCGATCGATCATGGACGCAAGGAGCGTCGGCAGCATCATCTCGGTGATGGACGACACCAGCATGAGGACCAGAAGCGACGCGACGTGCTTCTTGTTGATGCTGACGCGGGACAATATCGTGCCCATGATTCTTCTCCCTATCGGAAATGGCGTTTAATCTACGGCTAGACGCGAGGCATCTGCAACGACCCCTGCGAAGACCTGCGCCAGGGTCTGGTCGGGTGAGGCGTCCAGATAGCGAGCTATGGCCTCCTGCAGGAGCGAGCCCACGAGCGCCGCCACAAGCTCGCGATCGCTCGGGGAAACCGCATCGCCAAAGCGCTGCTCCAGCCTGGATGCGACCCACACCACCGTCTGGCGGTTGTTCGCATCAAAGGCTTCCTTGAGCTTGGACTCACGCTCGATGGCTTGGAGCATGAGGCGGTAGATTGCCTTGTACTCGTCACCAAGCTCCAAGAGAGAGAGGATGGCTTGGACCTGTTTCGCGGCGTCCTCGAGCGGGGTCGCCGCAACGAGCAAATCGTCGAGCATGCGCTCCAGCTCCGCAGCGCCGGCGTCATCGCTCTTGGAGACGCCCAGGACGGCATCCACCTTGCCGGGAAAGTAATTGAAGAGGGTGCTGCGGCTAACGCCGGCGGCATCCGCGAGCTCCTGCATAGTGAAGCCCGCCAGGCCGCGCTCCAATGTGAGGTCGATCGCCTTGCGTTGGATGGTGAGCCTGGTGCGTTCCTTCTTCTCCTGTAGGCCCATAGTCAAGCTCCATAAGTTGGTCGATACATCTTCTGCGTCCAACTTTAGACTAAATAGCTATATAGTGCAACCTCTGTCTATGGGGGTTGTGTGGCAGTCCCCTGTCACCTGTCACACGCCATATCACGTGACAATAAATGACTATAAAAACCTGAGAGAACGATAAAGGACTATAAAAATACTGCTAGACTATAAACAAGTATAAAAGTACCTGGTATGGAGAGGGGATGGCATGGCGCAGAACCCCTATACGCTCGCCTTCGGCACCGAGCCGACCGAACTTATCCCGCGTACGGTCGCAAACAGCGAGGTAATCGATGCGTTTTCCGCCAAGCAGCCCTCCCAGCCGCTCTATATGGTCACAGGAGTGCGAGGGAGCGGCAAGACGGTTTTCATGACCTCGATTGCAAGCCATTTCAGATCCCAAGACGACTGGATCGTGGTGGAGCTCAACCCTGAGCGAAACCTGTTGGAGGACCTCACCTCGAAACTGAGCAGCCAAAACCAGCTCGCTGCCATCTTCAGCGCCGCCAAGATCGACCTCTCGCTCCTTGGGTTCGGCTTGTCGCTCGAAGGCGCAGCGCCGATCTCCAATGTAGAGATCGCCCTGCAGCGCATGCTCGAAAGTCTAGACAAGAAGGGCAAGCGGGTCCTTGTCACCATCGACGAGGTCACCAACAGCCCTCAGATCAGGGAGTTTGCTGCCTCGTTCCAGATTTTTCTGCGACAGAAACTCCCCATCTACCTCGTGATGACCGGACTTTACGAGAACATCTACGATCTGCAGAACGAGAAGACGCTCACGTTCCTGTACCGGGCGCCACGTATCGACCTGCAGCCGCTCAACGTGGGGACCATCGCCGCGAACTACCGCGCGACGTTCGGGCTCGGCGCGGGGGAATCGCTGGAAATGGCAAAGGCCACGAAGGGGTTTGCCTTCGCCTTCCAGCTACTCGGGTACCTCACCTGGAACAAGGGCGGTCGTTGGCAGGACACCCTTCCCGACTATAAGCAGTACCTCGACGAGCTCGTGTATGAGAAGATTTGGATGGACCTCTCGCGTGGTGACCGTCGCATCCTACATGCCATCGCGACGACGAGCACCAAGAAGGTCGCGGATATCCGCGCCTTCTTGGGGATCGAAAGCAATGAGTTCAGTCCTTACCGACGCCGCCTCATTCGCAAGGGCGTCATCACCGCCGAAGGCCGTGGGTATGTGGCGTTCACGCTGCCCCTCTTTGGCAACTTTGTCCTGGAGAACTTCGGCGAGGGCTAGTGCGGGACTATAAACACTCTAAGTCAGAGCGACAGACGCATGCGACGGGGCGGTGCGTCGGGTGTACCATGTGCGACACCCGATCGCAGGAGGTCCCATGCCAGCGCTGAGCAAACGCACCGAGAGGTTCACCGACTCCGTCATCCGCCGCATGACCCGCGTGGCGCTCAAGTACGACGCCATCAACCTCTCGCAGGGCTTCCCCGACTTCGACCCGCCCGCCGCCATCACCGACCGCCTGCTCACCTGGGGCGCGCAGAACTTCCGCGAGGCCCTGGCCGCCAAGCAGCGCCACTTCATGGGCATCGACATCAATCCCGATACAGACATCGTCGTGACCTGCGGCTCCACCGAGGCCATGATGTGCGCCGTCATGTCCGTAGTGGACCCCGGCGAGCGCGTGGTCGTCTTCTCGCCCTTCTACGAGAACTACGGCGCGGACGCCATCCTCTGCGGCGCCGAGCCCACCTATGTCACGTTGCGCGCGCCGAGCTTCACCTTCGACGAGGCCGAGCTCGAGGCGGCCTGCGCGCGCCCCGGCACCAAGGCGCTCATCCTCTGTAACCCCTCCAACCCCACGGGCCACGTCTTCTCCCGCGCGGAGCTCGACACGATTGCTCGCCTGGCCGAGCGCTACGACCTCTTCGTGATCACCGACGAGGTCTACGAGCACATCGTGTATGCGCCCCATGTCCACACCTATTTCGCGTCGCTGCCCGGCATGCGGGACCGCACGCTCAGCTGCAGCTCGCTTTCCAAGACCTACTCCATGACCGGCTGGCGTCTGGGTTATGTGATCGCGACGCCCGAGGTCATCGACCGCGCCAAGAAGGTCCACGACTTTCTGACCGTGGGCGCGGCGGCGCCGCTCATGGAAGTAGCCGTGGCGGGGCTCACCCTGCCCGACTCCTACTACGAGGATATGGCCGCGCTCTACACGCACAAGCGCGACCTCTTCTGCTCCGGCTTGCGCGACCTGGGTTTCTCCATCGTGGAGCCCCAGGGCGCCTACTACGTGATGGCCGACGTGGCCGGCGTGGAGCGCGAGCTGGGCTACACGGACGATGAGACCTTCGCGGTCGACCTCTGCCGCAAGGTCGGCGTGGCCACCGTGCCGGGCAACTGCTTCTTCGCCGGCGACGATTACCATTTCGTGCGCTTCCATTTCGCCAAGAGCGATGCGTTGCTCGAGTCCGCGCTCGACGCCCTCGACGGCTGGCGTGACAAGCTGGCCCGGTAGATGCGACTGCGACAATTGGGGACGTTTCTCTATTGTCCCACGTGTCACTCCCCCGTCCCCTGTCACACGAGCGCGGCTGCACCCCGAAGAGGTGCCCTAGGAAGACCTGGTCGCGTTGTTCCGTGAGGTAGTCGGGCGAGAGTAGCCCAAGCCTGAGCGAGTCGTTTCCAAGATTGTGAATCTTCGGAATCCCCCGCTAGGACATGAATCCCGGCAGGCTCCCCTTGTCTGTAGCAACCGCTATCTCCTCGAAAGCCTGAGCCACCGCGTCATTCGAGCAGGGACCTATATGCCAACGAGCCACGGCACTGGTCTCCTCAGTTGCATTTGCCACGCTCACCGAGTTGGGGAAGCCCTCCAACATGGCCATGTCGTTCTCCGAGTCACCGAAGGTCGCCACCTCGTCAAGCGAGATGCCAAGTCGGTCCGCCAGGATCCTCACGGCCGAGCCCTTCGAATAGCCCGCAGGGAGAATGTCGATGTAGGGAGCCCAGGCACTGGGAAAGACGAAGTCAAACTCGGGAAAACGGTGGAGCAGCTGGTCGCGCAGGAAGACCATGTGGCTCCGATCGCACGAGCACACGATGTTCGACTTGATCCACTGCCGATCCGGCACTTGGATCACCGTGGCCTTGTAGCTGTCAGTGCCCTGCCTGAGGGAATCCGTCTGACCAGGCACTGACGTAGCCAGCACCGCCGTCCCGTCACCAAGGGCGTCATGGAGGGTGAGCACCGCACCGAAGCAGCCCTCGTCAAGGTACTGCCGCAGGCGCTCGAGGGCACCCGTGTCCAGAGCCTCGACGTGAATCGTCTCTCCGTCCAGCCGCACCACCTGGCCATTGACGAAGGCTCCCGTGGCGTAGCAGGCCTCGTCCCCACCGAACATCCAGCCCATGGCCTGAGGGGTGCGCCCCGAGACGGGCCCGAAATGGATGCCCCGGTCAAGCAGCGCATGGATTGCCTGGATGGCGCGCTTCGAGGCCCCGTCTGACCCGGCGGGTATCAGGGTGTCATCGAGGTCGGTAAGCACGAGCTTGATCATGGGAATCATTCCTTTCGCCGGGAACTCTCTTGACGTACTCCCGGTGAGGGGCGAGCGGGGTAGCCGCTCGCCCCTCTGGCTCAATCATTCTTACAGGGATGCGAGGAAGCGCCTGAGCGCGGCGCGGCCCGACTCGTCCCACTTGTATACACCCGCGTCCTCCAGCACGCCCGCAAAGACCCGGCCGATCTCGTCCTTGCTGAGCCTGCCGGCATCGAGCTCGGCCTCCAGGCGAGGCGGCAAAATGGCAAGGCCCATGACCTCGATAAGGCCAATGTTCTCCTTCTTGACGTGCCACTTGTCCTCGTGCGGATGGAAGACTCCCAAGGGGTGCTCTTCGCTCGTAATGTTGCAACGCAGGGCCAGGAGCAGCTCGTAGCGGCCATCCTCCAGCTTGCGAGCCACCGGAGTCACCGTGTTGTGACGCGTACGTACGCCCGCCTCGTCAAACTCCTCGCACACAATGCCCACGGACTCGTCGCTCCAGACATCCCAAGCGGAAAACACATGGCCCGCGGCATCAAGCAGTTCCGCACGCGAGGCCTCGGGGGCGGTCAGACGCAGCACGGTGAGCGGCCACTCCAGCACCTCGCAGGTCACCTGCGGGTAGTTCGCCATCGAGAAGCTCTCGCTCACGGCGGCCTTCATGAGCGGGAAGGTATGGCGCCCGCCCTGGAAATGATCGTGCGAGAGAATTGAGCCGCCCACGATGGGAATGTCTGCGTTGGAACCCACGAAGTAGTGGGGGAAGCGGTCCACAAAGTCGAGCAGGCGTCCCATGTTCTCCTGGTCAACATGCATCAGGCGATGCTCCCGGCTCATGGCGATGCAGTGCTCCTCGAAATAGGCATAGGGGCTGTACTGCATGCCCCAACGCTCGCCGCCGAGTTCAATGGGGACGATGCGAAGGTTCTGACGGGCAGGATGCTGCCCCATACCGCTCGAGGCCATGCGCCCGGCATAGCCCTCGTTCTGCATGCAGAGCTGGCACTCGGGGTACTTCTCGTCATTGGCAGAGCCTGCGCACCCCGCTGCCGCGATATCGCGAGGGTCCTTCTCCGGCTTGGACTTGTTTATGGTGATCTCGAGCTCGCCCCAGCGGGTGGGAGTGGTCCAGGCAACGTTCTTGGCTATGGCCTCGCGGCGCACGTAACCCACATTGCAGCAGAGCTCGTAGAACCAGTCCGTGGCAGCCGCCGACCCGGACTCGAATTCAATCATCTTGAACCGATGGGCAATCTCGGAGGGACGGGGCATGAGGGCGCCGGCAATGCGCATGGCGGCAATGTCGCGGCCCTGGGCGGTGTCCGCAGCCACGCCATTGGCCACCGCCACGTCTGCCAGGCGACCAAGCAGCCCCATGATGGGAAAGTCTGCCACGGCAACGTCCTCGGAGGCACGAATGCTCCCGTCCTCACCGCGCAACGGAGCCGGACCCAGGGCACCCACCGCCTCCAGCACGCGGTTGTAGGCCCAGTCCTCATCCGGCGAATCGACAATTCCCTTCTCGACGCTATAAGCAATGAGCGTCGAGGCATCCCTTCTTACATCCATTGTGCGTACGCCCCCTTCTCGGCAACGTTGTAGACATGCGTAGACCCAGTGCCAAACCACCCATCCATACGAGCGCAGTACTCATCCGTCGCCGCAAGCGGCACGAAGGCCTGGATGGTTCCGCCGAAGCCGCCACCGTGGATGCGGACGGCACCCCGGCCATCCAACACCAGCTCGGCAAGGCCCAGGGCCACCATGGCAGGCTGGTAGGAACCACCGGTGCCCACGTTCTGCAGGTACATGGCCGAGCTTGCGCCACTGCGGCGGGTAAGCTCGAGGAAGCCGTCGACCTCGCCAGCCACCAGAGCGTCACGGCGCTGGTCAACCAGTTGCTCCTCCAGGTAGTAGTGGATGCCGCGCGTCACCGCGCGGTCGCCCAGGCTCTTGCGCAGGGTCGCAACCGCCGCCTCAAAGGACTCCTGCGGGACCTCGGCAAGGCGGTCAACGCCCAGCTCGGCGGCAACAGCGTGCATCTCGGCAGGCACGGCAGCATACTCGTCGGTGAAAACGGAGTGATCGCAACCCACATCGGTGAGGCAGATGGCATAGCCCGCCTGGGCAAAGTCGAAGTCGATGCGCTGGATCTTCGGATTCCCCTCGTCGAAGAAGTCCATGAAACAGACGGCACCCTGGGCCACGGCCATCTGGTCCATGAGGCCACAGGGCTTGCCAAACCACTTCTGCTCGGCCAGCTGCCCCATGCGCGCCATGGAGGCGGCGCTCACAGCAGGGCCCTCCCATAGAGCCTCCATAGCGCGGCCAAGTGCCAGCTCCAGCGCCGCGGACGAAGAGAGGCCGCCGCCGGAGGGAACGTTACTCTGGAGGACCAGGTCGAAGCCCGCAGGCGTACGACCCGTTCCAGCCATGAGCGAAGCCATGCCACGCACGAGGCCGGCAGTAGTCACGCGCTCGTCCGCACGCGGGTCAAGCGCCTCGAGACTCACCGTAATGGGATCGAAGCCCACACTGACCAGGTGAACCTCGTTGGTCCCGTTTGCGGCGGCGACACCCACGAAGGAGGCATCGAGCGCCGCCGCAATCACATGTCCGCCCTCGTGGTCGGTGTGGTTGCCGGCAACCTCCGTGCGACCCGGCGACACCACCTGGAGGAGCCTGCGGCCAGCCGTCCCAAACTCCTGATCGAACAGGGTTACTACAGCCTCAATACGCGAAGCAAGAGTCTTGTCAGTGCTCACGTCCTTACCTTCCCTCCCCGCCGTCCTCGGCGGATGCCCGTGATTCACTAATGAAGCCATTGGGGTAACTCCACGCTCACACCAGCCTGGATTTCACGCACACTTCAAGCTGCGGAGAACTCCCCTTCTGGCCCTGGGGCATCTTCTGCCTACTCGAGCTCTCCCGTCTCGGCCACGCGCTTGAACCAGTAGGCAGATGCCTTGGGGTAGCGCTGCTGCGTCTTAAAGTCAACGTAGAAGAAGCCATAACGCTTGTTGTAGCCATTGGTCCACGAGAACATGTCCATGAGCGACCAGAGGAAGTAGCCGCCAACGTTGACGCCCGCCTCCACGGCGCGCAGGAGTGCGGCCAGATGCTTGCGAACGTAATCGATGCGCGGGCTGTCGTCGATGTAGCCGTCCTCGAACTCGTCCTTGTAACCCATACCGTTCTCGGTGATGAAGATCTGCTTGTAGTTGGGGTACTGCAGACGGATGCGCACAAGCAGGTCGAAGAGGCCTTCGGGATAGATGATCCAGTCCCAGTCCGTAGTGGGTATGCCAGGCTTGTTGACGCGCTCGCCAACACCCTTGAGGCGGAAGCGGTCGGTACCCTTCTCGCCCGTACCATTGTGATGCAGGTCGTTCTCACCCTCATAGGCCTTGAGGAAACGGCTCTGGTAGTAGTTGATGCCCAGGTTGTCGTTGAGCTGAGCCGCCTGCCGCATGAGGGCGAGGTCCTCGTTGCGGATGTCAAGGGAACCGCCGGAAATGGCCACGAGGCGATTGACGACCTCCATGGTGTCGGCCGCATAGTCGCCGCGGAAGGTGGCATCGAGGAGGAACTGGTTCTGCAGGACGTCCTCGTTCTTGGCAGCCTGAATATCGCCCGCATCGTTTTCGTCGAAGGGATATTTGCCCTCAAGGGACTGTACGATGCCGATCTTGCCGGCATAGCCCGCCTCCTTGTAGGCAATGACGGCCTTGGCGTGCGCCAGCATCATGTTGTGCATGCACTGGAAGGCCTTGGTCAGGTTCGCCTGCTCGCCGCCGGGGAAGGTGCCCTCGATATAGGTGTTGGTGGCCACGGCCCAGATCTCGTTGAAGGTGAACCAGTAGGTGACCTCGTCCCTGTACTCCTCAAAGCAGAACCTGGCGTAGTCGACAAAGGCATCGATGGTGGCACGGTTGAGGAAGTCTCCCTGGTCGAACAGGGCGGCAGGCGTGTCGAAGTGGTGCAGGGTCACGAAGGGCTCGACCCCATGTTCATGACAGGCAGCGAAGAGCCTGTGATAGAACGCGACGCCTTCGGGATTGGGCTCGCCGACACCCGTAGGGAAGATGCGGCTCCAGGCAATGGAGATGCGGATGCCATTGATGCCGAACTTCTCGCAGAGGTCGAGGTCGACGGGGTACTGGTGATAGAAGTCGCTGGCTGGGTCGGCGGAAAAGCGACCCTGGGCTGCCAGGAAGTCGTCCCAGGCAACCTTGCCCTTGCCGTGCGTGAGGGTCTCGCCCTCGCACTGGTAGGCGGCTGTTGCCCCACCATATATAAAGCCCTTGGGGAAAGCCATGCTTGCCATGATGCTGCTCCTGTTCGTTCAGGTCTGGTCTTTGGTCACTTCTGCGCGAGGGAAAGGGTGGGCTGGGGCATGCATCCCCAACCCACCCGTGGAGGAGGGCTACTTACCGAGCTGCTCCTTGACGAACCTGAGGGAGGCCTCGCCATCGCGGGTAAGGGCGATGTACTGCCTGCCCTGGGTGGCGGCTGCGGCGACGCCCAGGCGGTCGGCATCCTTGCGGAGGTCATCCAGATAGGACGCCACCTGGGGAGCCATGATCACGAGGTCGAAGTCACCCATGATGTCGAGGTGGGCGCCGTAGGCACCGGCTGCGGTCTCGAGATCGATTCCGTGCTCTTGGGCGGCCTTGGCAAGGGCGTTGGCGAGCAGGCCCGAGGTTCCGCCACCCTGGCAGAGCACGAGGACCTTCTTGCCGTTGAGGCTGGCGAACTCACCCTCGGCAGCGGAGGGAACGGCCTCAGCAGGAGCGGCCTCGGCGGCTGCGCTGGCTGCGGAATTCTCTGCGGCCTCCGCCACGGAGGAGGCGCTGGCCTTGCCCTGGAAGGCATCGGTCATCTTGGCTGCCTTGGCAGCGATGGCCTCCTCGTCAAGGTTTTCGGCCTCCTGGTCGCACATCTGCTTGTCATAGACGCGGAAGAAGGGGTAGTAGATTGCGGCATCCATGGCGAGCATGATGACGGTGAAGACGATGGCCATAGGTGCGACGCCGGAGCCAAGGATGATGCCCAGGGGCGAGGGGGTGGTCCAGGGCAGGGTGTAGATGAGGCCATTCATGCCCAGGACGTCAACGAAGATCTTGAAGAGCCAGACGTTGCAGATGGGGGCGAAGATCATGGGGATGAAGAAGACCGGGTTGAGGATTATGGGCGCACCAAAGAGGAAGGGCTCGTTAACGTTGAAGAGCACCGGAATGATGGAGGCACGACCAACTGCCTTCATCTCCTTGGACTTGGACAGGAAGGCAAAGAGGGCGCAAGCCATGAGCGTGGCACCGGTACCACCAGCGCAGACGACGAAGTACTGGGTGGAGAGGGCGAGAACGTGGGTGGCGTGCTGCCCAGCCTGAACGGCCGCGAGGTTCTCGGTCATGCCCGTCATGAGGGCTGCAGAGATGGCAGGCTCGACGATCGAGGGACCATGGACGCCCACGAACCAGAAGAGAGACATGGCGCCGTAAATGATGGCCAGGCCAATGTAGCCGTCGGCAGCGGTGAAGATGGGCTGGAAGACGCGGATGACACCCTCAGCGAAGCAGAAGCCGAACGCGTTGCGGAAGAAGAGGTCGAAGATCCAGAAGAAGGTGACGGAGGCACCAAAGGGGATGATGTCCTTGAAGGTCTGAGAGATGTTGGGCGGAACCTGCTCGGGCATCTTGATGGTGACGTTGTGGCCGATGCAGAACTTGTAGAAGCCGCCGACCACAAAGGCGGAGATGAAGGCCGTGATCAGGCCCTTACTTCCCATGTAGGCGTTGGAGAAGCCGGAGGCGGTGTCTGTGGAGATGGGGTCGGACGTCAGGATGAGGAAGCCCACCATCGCCGCGATCATCGTCGAGATGAAGTTAATCTGGTTGTTGCGGGGCATGTCGCGGTTGAGGGCGTCGGTAAAGTGCTTGGCAGTCGTCGCCGATACGACGAGCGCAAGGATGCCCATGGAGTAGTTGTAGGGCTTGGTGAGGATGGCCTCGATCTCCGCGGGCCATGTGAAGCCCCAGATGTTGGGCACATAGGCGATCAGCAGGAAAATCGACGAGAAGATGACGATAGGCATGGCAGAGATGAAGCCGTCGCGAATCGACTTGAGGTACTTGTTTGCGGCGACCTTGTTAAAGAAGGGCTTTCCCTTCTCGATCCAGGCAATGAGCGCTTCCATTATGGGTCCTTTCCAGCTCTTGTAGCCGAATTGATGCTTCCCTTGCTTCCGCCTAGTTCCTGCGGTAGACGTCGAGCAGGGTGCCGATGATGTCCTTGAGCAGGAGGGTGGTCATGAGGTGGTCCTGGGCGTGGACGGTAATGAAGGTGATGTCCACGTTCTCACCGCGGGCCTCGCTGGTGAGCATGGTCGTCTGGGCGCGATGGGCGTCTGCCAGGCTCTTCTTGGCCTCCTCGACCAAGGCGTCGACCTCGTCGAACTTGCCTGCCTGGGCCTTGTTGAGGGCGAGCAGGAGATTGGAACGCGCGTCTCCCGAGTAAGCGACGATCTCGAATGCGGTGTTGATGACGTCTTCCTTCTGCACGGTGTTCTCCCTTTTCCTTGTGGGGCTTAGCCTTCTTCATAACTGTGATGTTAACGTTAACATCGCCTGATCACATAGTAGCTTGTTTAATTGAAATTGTTCGTTTGTGTTCGTATTTGTGCGCGTACGGTAGGTTTTTTGCCGCGAGCGGTGGGTTTGCCTCACTAACGCCCTGGAAGTGCCACCATGTGCTACCAATTTGATGGCAATCCCGTCGAAAGGTGCGAACCACATGGGCACGACACCCTCCCCCAGCGCACGCAAGCGGTCCTCGGCATCGCTGATCGATGTCGCACGTCTCGCCGGCGTATCGGCTCAGACCGCCTCGCGGGTGGCAAACGACTCCCCCTCTGTGAAGCCCGAGACTCGCGAGCGCGTCGTCAAGGCCATGCAGGAGCTGGGCTACCATCCGAGCTTTGCAGGCAGGTCCCTAAGGCTCAGTCGCTATCAGGCCGTGGGGCTGGCAATGTCGAACATCATCAGCTCGGGCAACGTACGGCGTCTGAGCGGAATTCTGGACGCCGCAGCAGCCCAAGGCTACGCCGTGACGCTCGTGCAACCGCGGGAGGACGCCACGGGCGAGATTTCCGACATCGCACGCCGCATGGCGTCGCTGCCCGTCGACGCGATGATCTACAACCTCAACCGCACCTACCTCATCGATGACTTCCTTGCCTTCAAGCCGGGCCCATCGCTACGCTGCGTAGCCATAGCAAGCATCGAGCACCCCTCCCTGGCCTGCATAGACGCAGACCAGGCCGCCTGTGCACGCACAATCGCAAAGTATCTTCTGAATCACGGCCACCACCATATGAGGATGGTGGGAGGACCCGTCAACTCGATAGCCGCCCGGCAGCGCGAGGAGGCCTGGCTAGATTTTCTCAAAGAAGAGGGCCTCCCCACGGCCGAACCCGTACGCGGCGACTGGTCGGCAGAGAGCGGCTATGAGGCAGGCCTGAGAATTGCAGAAGACCCAGCGGTGACAGCCGTCTTTGCCGCCAACGACAACATGGCAGCCGGCGTGATCGAGGCCCTGCGGGACAAGGGTCGCCGCGTGCCAGACGACGTGAGCGTGGTCGGCGTGGACAACTCCCTCTCCCAAAGCATAGCCAAGCCACAACTCACCAGCTATGCCTTTGACGATCGCACGGTGGGCAAACTGGCCTTCGAGGCGGCCGTGCGACCGGAGAACACCCCCTCCCTTACCCTGGTACCAGGAAGGCTGGTCGAGCGGTCGTCGGTCCGCGATATTCGATAGACGAGGGAGTTGCAGCCCTATCGAGTTGCGGCCCTACCCTTCGTAGCCGTTGGGGTTATGACTCTGCCAGTTCCAGCTGTCACGACACATGTCGGCCAGGTCGTACTGCGCCTTCCACCCCATCTCGCGCTCGGCCTTGGAGCAGTCGGCGTAGTTGGCCGTCACGTCACCAGGGCGGCGCGGGTCTATGACGTAGGGAATCTTCTTGCCGCAGGCGGACGAGAAGGCCTTGATCACGTCGAGCACGGAGCTTCCCTTACCGGTGCCCAGGTTGAAGATCTCCACGCCCTCACGGCCGTTCATCCACTTGAGGGCCGCCGCGTGGCCGGTAGCCAGGTCGCACACGTGAATGTAGTCGCGCACACCGGTGCCGTCGGGGGTGTCGTAGTCGTCGCCGAAGACGTGCACCGCCTCGCGCTTGCCCACTGCCACCTGCGCCACGTAGGGCACCAGGTTGTTGGGGATGCCGGCCGGGTCCTCGCCGATGAGTCCCGATGGGTGAGCACCGATGGGGTTGAAGTAGCGCAGGAGCACCACATTCCAGGAAGGGTCAGCAGTGTGGACGTCGGTCAGGATCTGCTCAATCATCCACTTGGTCCAGCCATAGGGGTTGGTGGCGTTCTTTTTGGGGCTCTGCTCCGTAAGGGGCAGGGAGTCCGGGTCGCCGTAGACGGTCGCAGAGCTAGAGAAGATGATGTCCTTGCAGTCGTGTTCACGCATGACATCCAGGAGGTTGAGGGTATTGCCCAGGTTGTTGGTGTAGTACTCGATGGGCTTGGAGACGGACTCACCCACAGCCTTGAAGCCGGCAAAGTGGATCACGCGGTCGATGCGCTGGTCGTCGAAGACGGCCTCCATGGCGTTGCGGTCTGCCACGTCGGCACGGTAGAAGCCCAGACGACCTGCGGCCTGGGGGCCCACGATCTGGCGAATACGGTCGATGACCTTCTCACTCGCGTTCGAAAGGTCATCCACAATCACAACCTTGTAGCCGTCCTGCAAAAGCTCGACCACGGTGTGGGAGCCGATGAAGCCAGCTCCACCCGTAACGAGTACGCACGTGTCCTCAGTTGTCTTCCTACCGCTCATAGGTAGCACCTCCGCTTGACGATCTTCCCTTGGCTACGGCTAGTATAAGACAGTGTTGTGCGTTTGTGTGCGTTTATGTTTGTTTACGTTAATATTTTTCTGAAACAGCCCTTGCCGTCAAACGCTATAGTCAGATTGAACAATATCAATCAGGAGAGATCATGCTCAAAACGGAACGACAGGATACCATCGTCGCATTGGTCAACGAGGCAGGGTCCGCCACGGTAACCGACATATCCAAGCGCCTCGGCGTCTCGCCCATGACAATCCGCCGCGACCTCGACGAGCTTTCGAGCATAGGCGCCCTTGTCCGCATCCACGGCGGCGCCCAAAGGGCCGATGACGGATCTATTGCGATGCTGGTCAAAGAACTCACCAATACCGAGAAGGAGAGCGTCCGTTCGGACGAAAAGGCACAGGTTGCCAAGGCGGCAGCCATGCTTATCTCCAATGGGGACAACATCTTTGTCGGTGCGGGCACGACCGGACAGGCACTTGCCCGCGCCGTGAGCGACATGAAGTTGCGGGCCATCACCAACAGCCTGACGGTCTTTAACATCCTCAAGGAGGCACGCAACATTGAACCGGTACTGATTGGTGGTGACTATCGGCCCACTACCGGCGCGTTCGTGGGACCGATGGCCGAGCTAGTCGGCAAGTCAATCGGCATCGACAAAGCCTTTGTGGGCGTCAACGGCATCTATGATGGTGCCGTATCCACGTCAAACTCCGCAGAGGGCAGCATCCAGCGGCTGATACTCGACCGCTCCAGCAAGCGATACATCATCGCTGACTCGAGCAAGGTGGGAAGGCGGGACTTCTTCGACTTCTATCACCTTTCCAAGATCGACGCCCTCATCACCGACGCGGGGCTCGAAACCGAACAGCGTATCGCACTCGAGGGGTTCGTGAAGGTGCTATCGTAGCCTGGCAATGCCCGCTAAAATCCGCCGCATGACCCGCGTGGCGCTCAAGTACGACGCCATCAACCTCTCGCAGGGCTTCCCCGACTTCGACCCGCCCGCCGCCATCACCGACCGCCTGCGACGCCCTCGACGGCTGGCGTGACAAGCTAGCACAATAGATGCGGTAGACTTGGGCTTGACCAACAACGATCTACACGCGATGGGGGCGCCATGCCGACGATCGACCAGGTATATCGCCAGATCGGCGAGTTCGCCCAGCGCAGGGGCGTGCGTCGCGTGATTCTGTATGGCTCGCGCGCCCGCGGTACCAATGGTTTAAAGAGCGATATCGATATTGCGGCTGAGGGCTCCCGCGACTTCCACGGTTTCGAGGAGGACGTCCAGGACCATCTGAGGTCGCTTCTTGTGGTTGACCTAGTTAATCTCGATACCTGCCGCTCGGAAGAGCTGCTCCGCGAAATCGCCCGCGATGGGAAGGTCATCTATGAAGAAGTTTGATAACTTCTGCTCCAATTTGGATATCCTCTCGCATGCGGGTGAGCAGGACCTTTCCAACGAGTTCATCCAGAGCGGCATCGTCGACAAATTCGCTTTGCAGTTCGAGCTCTCGTGGAAGCTCCTGAAAGTGCTGCTCCAATACGAGGGGGATCCGCTCGGCAACACAGGGTCGCCCCGCGAGGTACTCAAAGGCGCATACCGCTGCTACGACTTCATCGACCAGGACCTGTGGCTCGACATGCTCCACGACCGCAACGTCATCGAGCACACCTACGATGCCAAGGAGATGAACCGAGTCCTCGGCAGGGTGCTCCAGGATTACATCCCGGCCTTTGCCGCCCTGCGAGATGCCCTTCGCGAACACTATGGGACTGACCTCGATCGGATGGCTTGACAAAGGGGATGATAAAAGAGTCATCGTGTGACAAAAGGTGATGACAAAAGGTGACGTTTCCCTTTTGTCCGAGACAATATAGAAACGTCCCCTTTTGTCCCAGTCTCCAACCCCCTGCCACATGTCACACCATGCTAAGATATAGGGGTTAGGTTTTTCTAACTTTAATGAGGTGACACTATGGCCCAGGAGCGAACCCTTGCCGGCGTGCCGGACACGACCTACATTCCGCTGGTCGCGCGCATCTACGTTTCCAAGCGCTTCCCCGACTACTTTCGCGACGAGCAGGCGCTTGCGCTGGAGAGTCAGATTCCCGGCGAGGCAATCCAAGCCAACTCGGGCGAGTACGAGTGCCTGGCCTCCGTGGCGCGCAGCCATGTGATTGACGGCAAGGTGAGCGCCTTCCTCGCCCAGCACCCGGGCGGCAATGTCGTCTTCCTCGGTGGCGGGTTGGAGACGACTTGGGGCCGCGTGGGCGTGGCCTCGGCGCACTGCTACCAGGTGGACCTGCCCGATGTTATCAAGGTGCGCCGCCGCGCCTTGGGCCAGGCGGCAAACGAGGAGCTCATCGCGGGCGACATGTTCGCCATGGAGTGGGCGGATCGCATCGACCGCTCCCTCCCCACGCTGCTCGTGGTCTCAGGCGTCTGGCAGTACTTCCACGAGGACGAGATTCTCGGCATGATCGCCGGCCTCAAGGTCGCCTTCCCCGCAGGAGAGCTCGTCTTCGACGCGACCGATACCGAGGGCCTCAAGTTCACCAACAAGTACGTGGAAAAGACGGGCAACACCGACGCACGCATGTATTTTGGCCTCGATGATCCGCAAGCCTTCGCCGACCGCGCCGGCGCTCAGCTGCTGAGCGTCGACGGCTTCTACGCCGACGCGCTCAAGCTGGGACGCAGGCTCTCCCTGCGCACGCGCGTGTTCATGTACTTCGCCGACAAGTGGGGCCGCGTGAAGGTGGTCCACCTACGCCTCAACCCCGCGTGATGCTGAAGGGGGAGGGCGCCTAGGGCACCGTCCCACTCGACAAGCCCGGAGGTGGCAGATGCTGGAATACAAGTCCTCCTACTTCAACATGGTGGTGCCCCTCATGCGACACGCCATCGCCAGCCGCTGTGGCCGCGACCTGGCCCGCGTCTGCGCCCGCGGCGCCAGGCCCATCTACCGCGACCTCCTGGCCAAGGCGCCCAACGTCGGCCGCAACAACCCCATGGAGCACAACATCTATATGGCCATCGCGCTCTTCTCCATGCAGCTGTCCTCGGGCGGGCGCCTCTCCGTGGAGGACTTCGCTGCCTGCGCGCAGGACATGATGGGGCTTCCCATCATGCGCCTGATGGGCATCGGCCGCGACTTCAGCGACCCCCGGACGCTGGCGAAATACGACAAGACCTTCCATGAAGACGAGCAGTGGCGCCTCGACCACCTGGGCGAGATCGACTGCAGTTGGGAGTACCACTTCGACGGCAAGCACAGGGACGGCGTCTCCTACTATTTCACCCACTGCCCCATCAACGACTTCTGCCGCGCAAACGGACTGCTGGACCTCCTGCCCGCCATGTGTGCGATCGACTACCCGATGTGCCGCCTCGAGCACGGCGTCCTGCACCGCGAGCACACGCTGGCCACGGGCGGCCCGTGCTGCGACTTCTGGATAGTGGGCGACAAGGTCGAGAACCCCAAGTAGCACAGAGGGGGGGGTCAGGGAACGTTTCCCTATCGCGGGAATGCCAGACTGCCGCGCAGGAACCGCCTCGTCCTCCGTCCCATATATGCACAGGGCAGGCCTGCCAAATCCGGCTGGCTAGCAACGTACGCAATTGCCGCTTCCAAGGTCCAACCGCTGCTGGTTGAGGCCCCGCACGGAGTCTCCCCCGCTCTTGCCCGCGCCCATGCCGTCAAAAGCGAAGCAGGTCCAGCCGTGCTCTTGGTAAACGCAAGCGACTCCACGGCCATTCGCCAGCATTGCATGCACATGTTAGCT
Organism: uncultured Actinomycetes bacterium; assembly: GCA_900315165.1. GTDB lineage: Bacteria > Actinomycetota > Coriobacteriia > Coriobacteriales > Atopobiaceae > Olegusella. The sequence continues at coordinate 104,393 of OMXZ01000003.1, forward strand.
CTGCTTAACTCTAGTGTGTTTCTATACTCGGACACGAGGAGCCACAGTGAGCTTTGGAGCGAAGGCACTTAACCTTGCAATCAGGGCATCGGGCATCAAGAAGAAGTACTCTCTGCCCGAGAACGAGTTCCTGGCCGAGGTTCGCAAGATGAACCGCAACCGCGGCTTCTACATGCCGCGCGACACCAAGGCCGTCTACGGCGAGCGCGATGTCCTGCGCAGCCGATGCCTGGTGGTACAGCTGCGCGAGACCCCGGCCGAGCGCGCGATTCTCTACTTCTATGGCGGAGGCATGCTCATAGGCCCCGACAAGGGCGACGTGGACGTGCTGGTCAAGCTCGCCCGCCGCACCGGCTGCGACGTGTGGTTTCCCAACTACCCGCTCTGCACCGAGCACTGCATAACCGACGCCTACGACGTAGCCTTCGAATGCTACCGCCTCATGCTGGGCATCTACGGCGCAGGCAACGTGAGTACCTGCGGCTTCTCCTCCGGTGGGGCGCTGGCGCTGGGCGTTGCCGCACATAACAACGCGACCGGCGCGGGCCTCCCCATGCCGCGCCACATCGTGGCGGTCTCCCCCGGCGAGGTTCCCTGGAACGACGCCGAGCGCACCCTCATGCAGGCAAACAACGCGTCCGACGCCATGGTGGACTACGCCTTTATGTGCAAGGTCGAGAGGCTCGAGCGGCATGGACGCAACGACGTGCCGGACTACATGATCCACATCTCCAAGGGCGACTTTTCCGGCGTGCGCGACGTCCACCTCGTGTACAGCACCAGCGAGGTCCTCTACGGGACCAAGGAGAACTTCCTTGCCGCCTTCGCTCGCGACGGCGTAATTTGCACGGTTCGCGAGCGACCGGGCATGATTCATGCCTATGCCATGCTCCCCTATTTCCGCGAATCGCGGGAAGACTTCGAGGAGCTGGTGAAGTATCTTAAGCAATAACGACTTGCACGGTGCGAGTGGATTTCGGCGAATTCCCCTGCATTCCGCTACAAGAGTTCTCGGAGCGATCCCTTGTCGGCGTGCCGGACACGACCTACATCCCGCTGGTAGCGCGCATCTACGTGTCCAAGCGCTTCCCCGACTACTTTCGCGACGAGCAGATCCTGGGCATGGTCGCCAATCTCAAGCGGACCTTCCCCGCGGGAGAGCTGGTCTTCGACGCCACCGACACGAAGGGAGAACCACCCTACCCCACCAGCATCGTGAGCCGCACCTGCGGCATCATGCCCAGCAGCACGGGGTGCCACTTCTCCGCAAAGCCCTTGCGGGGCGGCAGGTCGCCACCCTTGCCCTTGCCGGGGAAGTAAAAGTCCATGGGAACGATGGCCACCTGGTGGGGGTCATAGAAGGTGACGCGATCCACGCCCATCCACTCGCGCAGGCGGTCGCCGGACTTGTCGTTCCGGGGGATGCGCGTCTCCTGCGCAATGTGGCTCGGCGCCTGACCAATCACCATCACGCGCGCGTCCTCCGCCACGGCGTACAGCGGGTCGATGCCCGCCGCCGTGTACTCCGCGTTCTGTGGGTCGGCCTTTATTGCCTGGAATATGTCGTCAAAAGTTTGCGACTCTTCGCCAGCCATCTGCTCAGTCACGATTCTCACTCCCGGAAGACAAGCACAACAATGCGCTCGGTTTCACTGCTACACCGTAGCGCATCGCGGGCGGCATGACATATCCATTCAACGTTTCGCGCCTGTACGGAATGTGGACATCGGGCGTCGGCCCTCGGGCCCCTGATAGAATGGACGGGCTCACTGGGCATGCGGCGTCATACCCACGGCAATGATGGAGGGGCGGCTCATGGGCTCTGGCACAGCACCAAACACGCTGGGGTTCTTCTCGACGGAACCCAAGATGGCCGCAGGCGACCACCAGCTCCAAAGCCAAATCGCCGCCCTCGCCGAGTGGTTGCGTTGGGCAGATGCCGTGGTGGTCGGCGCAGGGTCGGGCCTCTCCAGCGCGGGCGGCTGCAACCATTACCACTCCGGCGGCGCCTTCTCGCGCGGCTTTTCTGGTTTTGAGGAACGGTACGGCTTCTCCACCCTCATGGACGGCTACTACCACATGTATTCGAGCAACGAGGAGGAGTGGGGCTACCTCGCCAGCTATCTCTCTTTCATGATCGGCGAGCCTCCGTACGAGCCTTACGTGGACCTTGCAGCGGTACTCCAAGGCAAGCCGCACTTCGTGCTCACGACGAACATTGACGCGCAGGTCACAAAGGTATTTCCCGAGAACGATGTGTGGACATTCCAAGGCGATGCACGCTTCCTGCAGTGCTGCCAGCCCTGCGGAAACGAGCTGTTCGAGGCTGAGCCGGTGGTGCGCCAGATATCCACATCCTTGGATGAGGAGCTTCGCTGCCCCACCGATCTGCTTCCGCGCTGCCCCTATTGTCACCGCATCATGCGTCCCTGGGTCCGCGACGAGACGTTCTTGGAGGGCACGCGCTGGAACGAGGGGCGCATTCGGTACGAGGAGTTTCTCCGACGTCACCTAATTGGCGGCGAGAAGGTCCTCTTTTTGGAGCTTGGCGTTGGAGACATGACACCGACGGTCATCAAGCTGCCCTTCTGGCAGATGACGAGCGACAACTGCAACGCTCGCTATTGCAGCGTAAACATCGTCAAGGCCAACGCGCCCGAGCAGCTTGGCGATCGGGGGCTGGCGGTTGCCGGTAACCTAGCCGAGGTGCTCCGCAGGCTTCGAGCCAGCTCTCCGACCTAGCGCACCAGAGGGAGTCGCATTGGACAAGAAACTCGTGATTCGTCTTGTCTTGGTCATAGCCGCAGCACCTCATTGTCTACATCCACGGCGGCAGCTTCAACTCGGGAGACAAGCGGGACGGTGGCGATTGGTGCAAGTTCTATGCTTCCCACGGATATGTGACCGCCTCCCTCAATTACACGCGAAATGACCTTCAGGCCGGAATCGACTCCATTTCCCCCGCACGGCTGGTGAGTGACGAGAGCGTGCCGACTCTGCTCGGCTATGGGTTCCTCTGCGCTTGGGGCTGATGACGTCACGATGGTAAACCCCAAGGACGAGCCGACAGGCCAAAGATCATGCGCTCTCGACCGGCAGGCGGCTGAGGTACCAGGCGTAGCCCCCGGCCACCACGATGATGAAGACGGACCCAATGACGAGAAGCTCGTCCGGGAAGTTCTGATTCCCCAGCACGGAAAGCACGTCGATCAGGCTGTGCGCCGCGATGCAGGGCCAGAGGCAGCCGCTCTTGTGAAAGAGCATGACAAAGGCAAAGCCGATGGCCACGGCATAGCCCACCTGGAGGAAGGTCTCGAATGTCGCGTGGCCCGTGAGCAGGTTGACGATGTGGCCCATGCCAAAGGTGACCGCCGAGACCACGATCGCCGAGGTCAGCCCGTCCTTCTCCATGGCTCGGAAGAGGAGGCCGCGGAAGATGATCTCCTCCAGCCAGCCCACCAGGGCCATGGACGCCACGGCGCAGACCAGGCTGGCGCCGGTGGCCTGCGGGGCGACGCCCGCCCAGAGGTTGACGCCGGCTATGAGCACAAGCGGGACGAAGTAGAGGTAGGGCTTGGCGGGCGGCAGGCCGATGAGGCCATACTTCTGCCAGGTGTTTGTCGCGCGCAGGAAGGCCAGCGACAACAGCGTGAAGGCCACGAGGGCCGCCAGCCCCGCCCAGCTCTGGTCGCCCAGGTTTGCCTGCAGGCTCCCGATCACCACCACGTAGGCCACAATCCAGGCTATGGCAAAGGCGGACTCGTTCTTCTCGTAGAGTTTGAGCATGGCTAACCCTTCTCGCTCATGGCGCCCGCGAGGGCACCTGCCAGCATCTGGACGCATTCCTGCTCACGATTTTGACATTGGGAGAATCCATGCTGCACCACATCCAGAAGGGCTTACCCGTACCGAATGTATGCGCCTTCTTGCCGCACCGGCGGGGACTCCCCCCTGCGCACGAGTCTCCCCTCCGACTTCAGCTTGGATACCAGCCTCTCCGCCGTCCTCTTTGAGGTCCCTAGCGCCGGGGCCGATGAGCGAGAATCAGGCGCCAGTTTCGATAGACAACGCCCTCGAGAGCCACAGAGGCGTGTTCACTGCCATGCGCGCAACCAGCACCTCCGGGTCGTCCCGGAACCCCGCGAGAACCCATTCGCGCGTCATGTACACGCTGCCGTACACGTGCATGCGTATGGAGAAGCACTGGTCGGCATCGAGCGCGTCAACGTCGAGGGCGGCTGCCGCGAGATCCGCGTAACGCACGGAGTTGCGGTCGACGAAGTGCTGCACTAGGTCGCTGATGCCGGGGTCGGAGTACACCGAGCGCCAGAAGTCGGGCTCCCCGCGCATGAGCGCGTACACGCGCGCCTGCGCGGCGGCGTCTGCGAGGACGGGCGCTCCGCCTGCCTGCGCAGCGAAGCTGCGGTCAATCTCCCACGCGAGCAGGTCGTACTTGTCCTGGAAGTGGTAGTAGAAGGTGCGCCGGTTGGCGCCCACCCTCCGGCAGAGCTCGCCCACGCGCACGTCGGCTATGCGGCATCCCCGCATCATCTCGCGCAGCTCCCGCGCGAACAGCTCCTTGGTCGTGTCCCTCAGCGACATGCCGACGCTCCTTACCACATATTCAGATAACGTGCATTGTATACACATTAATGTATTTTGTGCATTCCACGAGGAACGCCCGGCACGTATGCTGACTTTTGCACCGACACAGGAAGGGGCGACGTGAAAGCCATCGTCATCAACGGCAGTCCTCGCAAGGGCTGGAACACCCACCAGATGCTCAAGAAGGTAGAGGAAGGGCTGGAGGTCGAAGGGGCCGAAGTCGAGTTCGTCGACCTCTACGACCTGCGTTTCAGCGGCTGCCGCTCCTGCTTCGCCTGCAAGAGGAAAGGGAGCGCCTGTCACGGCGTATGCGCCTGGCCCGACGACCTGAAGCCCGTAATGGAGTCCATCATGGCATCGGACGTCGTGGTGATGGGCACGCCGATCTACCTGGGAAACATATCCGCCCAGCTGAACCTGCTATGGGAGCGCCTCATGTTCTGCTGCCTCACGTATAGCTCCTACACCCAGCCCGTCTACCCGCGCGGCAAGCGCTGCGCGATGGTGGTCTCCATGGGCGCCGACGAGATGCAGATGCGGCAGATGGGCTACGACCGGCGCTTCTCCTACTACGGCCAGCAGCTGGGCTACACGCTCGGGGACGCCCCTGCGAGGATGCTCTGGTGCTGCGACGCCTACCAGTTCGACGACTACTCCAAGTACGAGATCAGCCCCGACCGCGCCGACCCCGTTAAGAAACAGCGTCACCGCGAGCAGGTCTTTCCGCAGGAGCTTGAGCGCGCCTACGAGCTGGGGCGGAGCCTCGCCTCGTAGAAGAGGAAGGCCTCGCCGAGCGCCCTCACGTATGAGTCGACCGTCTTGCTGGTGGTCTTCGACCCCGACGCGGTAAGCGCGTTAGCGATCGAGTTCGACGACATCTCATTGCCGATGTTGTCCCCGAGGAGGCGAAGCACCCGCTCGAGAATAACCGGGTCGGTGACCTGGCTCGCACCGGGTTTCCTTCCCCGCAGTCCGCCTCAATGGCCGCGCGCACGAGGCCCAGCAGGCACGACTTGCCACACCTCCTGACGCCGGTGACCACCTTAATCAGGTCGGTGTCGCGAAACGTGAGGGTCCTGCCGAGGTAGGTCTGCCTGTTCACGAGCTTTACCGGCGTACGCATGCAACGCTCTAACAGTTGAATGAGATTGAAGTTTTCGGAGCATTCTAGTTGTCCCAACAGATGGCTGGCTCCCAAAACCAAGATGTATTCAAGTTTTAGAGTGAACCTTGATTTCAAAAGGCGTCACAGTGACACAGCGACCCCGTCCTCGGATGGCAATGGCACGTCCTAGCCAAAGTTGAGCAGCGTGAGCTCCCCAGCTGGGGCTACGAAGGCGCGACCATCGCCAAGGCGGCGGCGAGAGCCTGCAGGACGGCCAACTCGACCTAGTCTTCTTCGACTACCCGGCGGAAGTGCACGACCAGAGCGGCCCTCTCGCCCTCGAGCGCAATACCAGCGTCCTCTACGCAGACCTCTTCCTGCGGTCCTCGAATATCATCTGGCGGCCGACGCCCCGATGGATTATGCGGTGAACTTCGCGCCGTCGTTCCGCTCGCGGTCGTAGGCCATCTGCTGCTCGCCCCAGGCATAGAGCTCGTTCAGGGCCGGCAGCAGCGCCTCGCCGCGCTCGGTGAGCGAGTACTCCACGTGCGGGGGCACCGTCTCCTTCTGGTCGCGGTGCACGAGGCCCGCCTCCTCCAGCTCGCGCAGGGACTTGGTGAGCATGATGTTGGACACCCCTGGCACCCGCCGCTTCAGCTCGTTGAAGCGGGTGGTGGGCTTCTCATGCAGATACCACAGGACGGGCAGCTTCCACTTCTGCCCAACTACGCCCAACGCGTAGAGCACGGGGCACCTCTCACTGTCCACGTTGGCCTCGGGCGTCCCGATGTCGTATTCGATCGCGTCTGCCACTGTTCCTCCACAAAGCACTAAGTAAGAAAAAGTTGCGTACTTAAAAAGTCCTGCCCGTAGCTATTGAATGCATCCTAGCAGAAAGACGGCAGCGACAAAGGAGACGCAACCATATGCAGTGGAAGATGATGAAACCCGCGCGCGTGGGCGGCCTAGACCTCAGGAACCGTCTGGTGCGTAGCGCCACCTGGGAGGCTATGTGCGACGAGGGCGGCCATATGCCCCGCGAACTGCTCGACCTTTACGAACAGCTCGCTGAAGGCGGCGTAGGCGGCATCGTGACCGGGTTCACCGGCGTGGACGGCGACGACCGATGGTTCGACGGCATGGCACGGTTGCACAGCGACTCCCTGGTTTCCGAGCATGCCGAACTGGTGCGACGCGTGCACGCACGCGGGGCCAAGATCATGCCGCAGCTGGCACTGGGCGGCTACTGGCCCAAGGGAGCTGCCGACCCCGTGGAGGTCGGGCGCATGTCGCAGGCCGACCTGGACCGCTGCGTGAGGATGTTCGCAGACGCGGCCTGCAGAGCTCAGGCGGCTGGTTACGACGCCGTGCAGGTGCACGTGGCACATGGGTTCTTCCTCTCGCGCACCGTGAGTGCCGCGCGCAACCGCCGAACCGACGCATATGGCGTCACGCAGCACGGACGGGACAAGCTCGCGTGCGACGTTGTGCGGGCGGTGCGCGAGGCTGTGCCGGAGCTCCCCGTGTGGGCCAAGGTCAACTGCAGCGACTTCGAGCCGGGAGGTCTTGTGCCACAGGACGCGCTCGTGCTGTGCGAGGACCTTGCCGACGCCGGCGTCAGTGCCATAGAGGTGAGCGGCAACGGCACCTCGCGCGGGGGCGTGCGCGCGGGACGCGGCGAGGGCTACTTCCTGCCCTTTGCGGAGGAGCTCGACGGACGCGTGGGCCCTGACGTCGTGTGCGTCGGCGGCTGGCGCAGCCCGCAGGTCATGGACCAGGCCCTGGCACAGACGGGAGTGGCCGCCCTCTCGCTCTCGCGCCCGCTTGTGAGGGAACCGGGCCTGCCGGCTCGTTGGGCAGCCGGCTCGGACGCCCCCTCCGCCTGCGTGTCCTGCAACGCCTGCTACCGCACGCCGGGGCACGCCTGCATCTTCAACCTGCGGAAGGTCGGCGAGTGACCGTGGCCAAACGCATCGAAATCGGGGCCCAGACCGAGCGCGGGACGGTGCTCCCCGGCGTGCTCTTCCGCGAGGGCAAGCGCACGCGCACGGCCGTCATCGCCATCACGGGCATCCACGGCAACTTCTGGTCCAACCCCTTCTACTACGACTTCGGAGACGCACTGGCGAGAGCAGGCCATGACTTCGTCTACGCCGAGACGTGCGATGCCCAAGGCCAACTGGAGGTGCCAAACGCCAACACCGGCGGCACGGATACCATAGGGTCCTTCTGCGAGGACTTCGCCTGGATCGACGAGGACGTGGATGCCTACGTACGGTGGGCCCGGCGCGAGGGCTACGAGGGCGTGGTTCTGTGCGGCCACTCGCTGGGGGCGAACAAGGTGGTGCACTACCTCTCCGGCCACCACGACTCCTTCGTGGAGCACTTCGTCCTCTTGAGTCCGGCCAACATGGACTTCCTGCTGGGGCAGGTAACGGAGGACCAGCGCAAGGTCGTGGACCGAGCGTGCAGAAGCGGGCAGTCGGACCGCCTGCTCCCCTTCGCGGTGTTCGGCTGGGCGCCCATGCTGGCCGGCACGGCCCGGCAGTGGCTGCACGCCAACCCGCTGGACAACGTGCACACCGACCCCGCCCGCGACTTCTCGCAGGCGCGCGCGGTGACGCAGGCGGGCGCGCTCCTCATCGGCACGCGCGACGCCTTTGCGCTCGGGGACCCCGAGGCGCTGGTTCGCGTGACCAGCGCCGCCTTCCCCAAGGCTGGCGACAACCAAATCATCCTCATCGAGGGCACGGGTCACACCTACCAGCGGCGCGTGCCCGAAACCACCCAGGCGCTGGTGGGCCTGGTGCGCGGCTGGGATGCCCAGCATGCGGGTCATACGGAGGGGCTTTAGGATGGGTGCGGAAAGGGCGAGAATCACGACCTTCACCGACCCTATGATGGGTCTTTCCTACGAGATGGAGCCTGTCTACCGCCGTCTCGAGGCTGCGTTTGGCGACCATGTTGAGCTACGTTGGCATATGGGTCTCCTCGTGCGCGACGCGCGCGACTTCATGACGCCCGCCGAGCGAGCGCTTGACGAGGAAGCGGCCTTCGCGGCCTACAACACGCGCCTGGCGGGCATCTACCTTGCCGAAGAGCCACTGGGCGGGGTGCCCATGGACATGTCGAGCTTCGCGCTTTTCTCACCCGACCACGCGTCAACGCTACCTCTATGTCTGGCGTACCACGCCGCCGCAATCGCATCACCCGGGCTCGCCTACGCCTACCTGGTTCGACTGCGCTTCGCCACCGTCGCACAGGGCAGGCGCACCACTCTGCCTGCGGTCTGCCGTGAGGTCGCAGCCGAAACGGGCGTGGACCTGCAGAAGTACGATGCCTCTCTCGGGAACGATGGGGCCCAGGCTGCTCTGCGCGAAGACCTGTCACTCATGGCCGCACTCGGGATTCACTGCCTCCCAGCGTGCCTGGTGGAGGGGACCTCAGGCTCCATTCTTCTGAACGGACTCTGCGGCTATGACGAACTGTGCGGTGCCATCTCGCGCGTGGGCAGCGGCAAGCCCCAGGGGGTGACTGCCTCCCACGACGCCCTACGCGCGATGTTGGCAAGGCAGAAGCTCGTTTCCCGCGAAGAGATCTGCGCAGCATTCGGCCTGCAGAGGGAGGAGGCGTGCGAGCTGGCAGAGCAGGTCGTCGCCCATGGTTACGGCAGGAAGGCAGAGGTCGGCAAGGGCTGGCTCCTCATCGTTGACTAGGCGAGCAAGGAATTCCTCCGCGCCGCCACCCTAGCCAAGCGTGCGCTTGTCTCGCTGGGGGACGACGGCATGCAGCACTTTGTCGCTCTAAAACTGGACCTTCACGATGCGCATGCCCATGCCGCGGTCGCAGACCTTGACCATGGCCCTGAGGACCAGGCCCAGCTGCAGGCAACGTGTTGATCTCTTAGCTCTACTTGCCGATCGTCCAGCTCTGTCCTTGCGTCTGCAACCTTACCATGTGGGCAAAGATGCCATCCATGGCCAAGAGCTCTACAGGAGAGCCCTGTTCTGCGACTTTGCCTTCCGCCAGTACGACAACCTTATCCGCAGACTGTACCGTGCGCATGCGGTGCGCAATGACCAGAACGGTCTTTCCCGCAAGCAGCCGTGAGAGAGCGGCCTGCACCTTGCTCTCATTCTCCACATCCAAAGATGCCGTCGCCTCGTCCAGAAGCACAATCGGCGCGTTCTTCAGCAGTGCGCGGGCAATGGAGATCCGCTGTCTTTCGCCGCCGGATAGCTTTGCGCCGTTCTCTCCGATGGGCGTATCGTATCCGTCGGGCAGCTTCTGGACAAACTCATCGCAGTTTGCCGCTCGTGCCGCCGCACGAACCTCCTCATCCGTTGCCCCGTGTCTTCCGAGACGGATATTTTCCATGACGGTGTCGTCGAACAGCATCACGTCCTGGAACACCATGGCATAGTCGCTCAGCAACACCTCGGGATCAACCGTGGAGATGTCCACCCCGCCGACGGAGATCCTGCCGCTGTCAATATCCCATAGCCGTGCGGCAAGTCTCGCACAGGTGCTTTTGCCCGAACCGGATGGTCCCACCAAGGCAGTTACCTCGCCCTCCTTCGCCGTGAAGCTCACATCATGCAAGACCTCCTTGTTATCATAGGAGAAGCTCACGTTCTGGAACTCGATGTCATGCCCAGCCGGATGGAATTCCTCAGCGCCATCGGCTACCGGCGTATCCTCGATCTCCATCAATCTTGAGGCGGAAACCTGCGAGACGAACATCTCGGCAATCAATGCCAGAGCCTGGTCGAAGGGCGCATACACTCGGGTAATGACCAGAAGGAACATAAACAGCAACATGAAGTCGATCTTGCCGCTCAGGATCAGATTTGCCCCTGTGAGTATCGTAGTTGCCACGCCCAGGCGCATGATGACGCTGGCGGCATTGACGAAGATGCCGACAGTCAGTTCGCCCTTTATCGAAGTCTTCTCGTGGTAATCAATCTTGCTGTTCAGCTGCTGCAGGAACCGGTCCTCCTGATTGGTGGCTCGAATCTCACGGATGTTCTCGAGCATCTCCTGAATGCCATCGGAAGCCTGCAGCCTGGCGGCTTTGGTAATCTCGGAATTGCGCTTTGCCAGCCTCCTGCTTCCAAAGAGCAGCGCGAACGCCACCGGGACTCCCCATAGGGCTGCCAGGGCCAGGCGCCAGTCATAAACAAGCAGTGCGACGGCAATGACCGCCGTGGAAATATATGAGCCGTACAGGTACCCCAGGCAGTGGGACCAAACGTGCTCCAGCCGGTTCACGTCCCCCATGAGCGTCTCGGTCAGATCCGCCAGATCGCGATTCCCAAAGAATCCGAGCGGGAGTTTGCGCAGACGCTCTGCCAGACGGATGCGCACATTCTTTACTTCGCTATACACCAGTCCGTACGTCGCCTTGTACTGCTGGACATGCGCGACGAACGAGAGCGCAACAAAGGCGAGCACCATGGCCAGAAATGGCCATGCTTCAGGCAGCGGCGCATTTTCAGTCAGCGTGTCCATGAAACGCAACATCAGCAGATACAAAATGCCCATGCCGCCCATGACCACAAGATTGACGACGACCGTCCAAAGCGCACCAGCCTTGACGTTCTTTACGCCCTGATCCGTAAGGGCATACTTGCGCTGGAAATCCTTCCCGAACACCTACATCGCCTCCTTCGCCGAAATCTTCCAAGCAACGGCTCGGTTGTAATCCGTCCACATTTCGGAGTACAGGCCGCCTTTCCGGACAAGCTCGTCATGCGTTCCCGTCTCGGCAACCTTCCCTTCGTCGAGGACGACGATCCTGTCCGCATCCACCACAGTGGAGAGGCGGTGCGCGATTATGATGACGGTGCGCCCTTTTGTCAGCTCGGCGAAGGCCTTCTGGATCAGCACCTCATTTTCGGGGTCGGCAAAGGCCGTCGCCTCATCCAGCACGACGATAGGCGCATTTTTCAAGATGGCCCGCGCCAGCGCCACGCGCTGCTGCTCGCCGCCGGAAAGATAGGTGCCCCCCGAGCCGATCACGGTGTCAACGCCATTCGGCAGCTTCTTGATGATGTCTCCGCACTGCGCCGCAGCCAGTGCCGCCATTACCTCCTCGCGGGTGGCATCAGGCCTAGACGAGCGCACGTTGTCAAGAATCGATGCCTTGAACAGGCGGCTGTTCTGGAACACGAAGGCCACCTGGTCCATCAGCACGTGCGGGTCGGCCTGCCGGACATCCACGCCGCCAACAAGAACCTGGCCCTCGTCCACGTCCCAGAAACGCGGGATCAGAGAGGCTGCCGTCGTCTTTCCACCACCAGAGGGACCAACCAAGGCCACGGTCTGCCCTGGCTCCACACGAAACGAGACATGAGAGAGCGCGGGCCGCTCGGCGCCTTCATAGGTGAAGCCGACGTCCTTGAATTCGATGCTGTTGTCCTTTGGTGCCTGAGGATGCTCGCATATCTCCATGACCGGCGCGTTCATCACCTGGTTGATGCGTCCCATGGCGGTCTGCGCGAGCATGGTTCCACTTGCCGCAAACATCACCCGTGCGAGAGCGGTGGATATGATCGCCGAGAACACCGCATAAAATGCGAAATCGGTGACAAACCAGGCAAATTCCCCGGACGCCAACGCCTTCGGCATCATGAACAATACCGCGGGTACGAGGAAGATGAACGCACCCTCGGTGAAGGTGAGGTTCACAGACTGAGGTACCTTGCACACGTCCCCCTCATAGCGTTCCGCCTTGTCGCTGTAGTCCTCAATCGCCTGCTTGAACGCCTTGAAGGAATAGACGGTCTGCTGGAACACCTTTACGACGGGTATTCCACGCACGTATTCCGTCCCGGCCTTGCTCATCATATCCTGCGCCGCCTGATACTCCGCCATGAGTCCCGCATTCTTGCCCCCCCATCATGGAGAACATGGCAAGAATCGAGATAACTGCCGCCAACAGGCACGACGCGCCCATGCGCCAGTCAAACACAACCATCAGCACGATCATCGCGATCAGCATCACGAGGCTGCCGACGATGTCCGCAAGATTGTGGGCGAGCAGGGTCTCGGTATCGGCGGCCGCGCCGTCCAGCCGGTTTCGCAGAAGCCCCGAGGCGTTGGAGTCAAAGAACCCCAGCGGCGCCTTCATCAGATGCGCCATTCCCTGTTTGCGAATGTTGGACGCCGTGCGAAAAGCCGCCAGATGCGTACACATCAGCGCCGCAAAATACACGGCGATCCCGCCAAATGCGAAGGCGAACGCCATCCAGCCGTAACGGGCTATACCCGTCGCCTCTGGCCAGTTGGGGCTGACGGCGATCAGGTCCCGGATTGCAAGCCAAATGCAAATATACGGCGCCATACCCAGGGCCATGGCGATTCCGGACAGGCCAAGCCCAAGAAACATCAGCCCCTTGTACCGTCCCGCGTAGTCAAGCAAGACGGATATATCATTTTGTTTCTTTTCTTTCATATGGAGTCCTCCTGACTGTCGGAAATATTTTGATATCGGTACTCCAATGGTGTCATGCCGGTCTCCCTGCGGAACACCTCGCCGAACTTCCCCTGGTTCTCGTAGCCGCAGGCTGCGGCAATCTCGCCGACGCTGCGGCGCGTCCTGGCAAGTTCCCGCCGGGCAAAGGCGATGCGCCGCCGCCTCATGTAGCCGGAAATGCTCTCGCCGTATACCAGCCGGAAGTACTTCTTCAGAGTGACCTCCCCAAGACCGAACCGTTCTGCTAACTCCCGCGCGGTGTAACGCCTTGACAGGTCCGCGGAGATAAGGGATTCGATCTCGGAGGCAATCTGCCGCTGCCCTTTGGTCACGAAGGCAGCCTTTTCCAATGCCGTGGCACCATGCGTCTTTAGTTCGTAGAGGAACTGAAGGGTCAGGAACCGGTACTGGGGTAGTTCCAGGTCGGCTTGCACGAGATGCTCGAAGAGGTCGGAAGCCAGCCCCATCTGTCTCTGCGTCATCCGGAACAGGGCGGATACCGGCGCGCTGGCAGCCATCTCATTCAGGAAAGAAAATTCCAGCCCGAATTCTTCCAAGGTATCCATATCGGGTTCTGTGACAAGGACCTCGATCCCGTCATAGGATCCACCGGGGTAAGAGAACTCATCTGCAGTGGTCATTCCGTCCGCGTTGCCTGCCGCCATGAAGCCTTTCTCCATATAGATATAGGCGTCCCTCGGCAGCACCGTCTCGCATCGGCCGTCGATGCAGCAATTCAAAACTGGTATCCAGTCGCTGCCCTGCCCCGTATTCTCGATATGGTTGCAGCGAATGTGATTGGCGCAGAGATAGATGCCGTCCCAGAGCGGAGCACAGAGAACGAAATTCTCCGTCTGCCCGTAAACCATCCGCATGAGACCTTTTTCTAGAGTGCTTGTTGAAGCATTCATGCAATCACCTCGAAGTTAGCCAGAACTAACTATTGCATATCGCGAGGGATTCTCCTACTCTGAAAAGCCGTTCTTGCTCCAAATCGATAGCGAATGTTGTGAAGCGCTTGCCCGTACCGCGGGCACCAGGCCGATTGAAGACGTCGACATTCGCGCTGAGATGCGCTTGCTCACTTGCCTGTGCTAACATACCAGTGGTATATACCATCGGTATATGGAACGGTGAGACATGGCAGACACCACGGCGACACAGCAGGCCATACTGGCAAGCGCCCGGCGGCACTTCATGGAGCATGGCTTCAAGAGCGCGTCGCTCAACCGGATCGTGGCGGACGCCGGCTTTACCAAGGGTGCCTTCTACGGCTACTACGCCAGTAAGGAGGAGCTCTTCGACGCGCTCGTGGCCCAGACGTCGCAGGGACTGGCCCAGGTGATGGGCAGCATCACCGCCGGCTGGGCCGGCTACCCGGAGGGGGAACAGCCCGAGCACCTGGACGAGGCCTTCTTCGCGCGGCTCCCGGAGCTGGCGGACTTCATCGTCGGCCACCGCGACGACCTGCGCCTCATTCTCTCCCGCTCCGAGGGCACCCGCTACGAGGGCCTCCTGGAGTCGCTGGTGGAGAACAACACCCAGCGAATCGAGCCCATGCTCGCGCGGATGGGCCTGAGCGGCATGGACCCCGACACCTACCGCCTGCTCATGAACGCCTACTACGGCACGCTCGCCCGCATCGCGACGGGCGACTACGCGAGGGACCAGGTCGTTGCCAAGATGCGCGACGTGCAGGTCGTCTTCCAGGCGGGAATCCTCGCCCTTGCCCAAAGGCGGCAGGGGGCACAGGGACAAGAAAGGTCATAGGGAGAGGACAATGGCAAAGAAGGAGCGCGAGTACAGTGGCCGGGCACTCATGGCGGCGAGCCGCTACCAGGACTACCTGCCCACGATCCCACAGGCGGACCAGGACCGCGTGGCCGCGCGGGTGGACGAGCTCATCGCGGACAACCAGGAGTACTGCGACCAGGGCAACTACGACCACCTGGCCAACATGCTCACGGCGCTGGCCCTCTTCGAGCTCTGGCGCGACCGCGGGCTCTCGGAGGACGAGGCTATCCAGGCCACAGGCCAGCCCATGTGGGCGTACGTAGAGAGACACACCGCTGGCACCTATCGCAGGCTGCTCTCCAAGCCGGGCATGCTCAAGCTGATGGGGCATATCGTGCCAGCGGGCTTCAAGAAGGGCAGCGGTTACGGCTGGGAGTACGTGTGGCACCGCGAAACATCCGGCAGCAAACGCCTGCAGTTTGAGTGCGCGAGCTGCATCTACGCGCAGATCCTGGGCAAATACGGCATCCGCAGACTGGGCACCATCTTCTGCCATGCTGACGACATCAACTACGGTTCGATTCCCGGCGTGACCTTCACGCGTGAGCACACCCTCTGCAAGGATGGCCAACCCTGCGACTTCCTCTTCACCAAATAGGAACGTGACGGGTAACAGACCCCCGTCACCTATCCGTCACCTGTCACGCGTCACCTGTCACCCAAGTCTATTCCGGGTCGGGATCGGGCATGTCTTCGATGATGCGGACCTCGTGGCCCGGCTCGTCATCGACCTCGATCACGCGCGCCGCCGAAAAACTCGCCGTAGTCCTCGATCTTGGGCAACGCCAGCAAGGCCTCCATGTCCTCGTCGGAGATGGTGAAGTCGATATCCAGGTTCGCCGCTATGTGCGCGGGATTGGCCGTCTTGGGCAAGACGACGGCGCCCAGTTGCCAGTCGTAGCGGATGCAGAGTTGGTTGGTACGGTGAGCCTACTCCGCGGCCGTGATGCCATACCGGGCGCAGAAATTGATAAAGCCCTGGATGGAATAGTCCTCCCAGCCAGCCGTGTCACCGACCGTCTTAAAGATGCAGCTGGGCACCTCGCCCATGCGCAGGTTCTTGACGATGCAGCCAGTGCAGCCGCGGCCCTCGGCCGCGTTCTTGGGGTTGCCGGGATTGTAGGGGCACTTCGTGTCGCCGCAGGTGCAGAAGAACTGTGCGCCCCTTGCTGCGACCTCGGGTATCTTGCAGTGTGCGAGCAGGTCGTTCATCTCATCGACGGTGTAGTTCGGATCCATACTGCCCCCCTCTCCTCATATGACAAAAGGGGACGTTTCCCCTACGTGCTGGGAAAACACTCTAAACCACTTTACAACAGAATCGCAGGTCAGACCGCAAATCGCCCTTCACTTCGCACCGAAAGAAAACGCTCCTCTGGGGATTCCTCTTGACAGAATTTTTTACTGCCACGAGCCCCCGAGGGGCACGGTAGCGAAGAAAGGAAGATTCAACATGACGAACGATACCAAGTGGGAAGAGCTTAGGCAAGCCGAGGAAATGGCGTACTTCAAGGCGGATATCTGCCTTTACTCACCGGAGAGCTACAGCCTTGAGGAAAAGAAGGAGATCTGCAATGAGATGATGGCCACTAGCAAGGCCACGCTCGACGCCATGCGCGAGGACTTCCAGAGCTACCCGCCCGAGTTCCGCGCCAAGCTGCTGGACATGCTGTGCCAGTCTGGCGTAGAGACTCCGGAATGGTGGTGGCAGGTCCTCGTGGGCGACGGAGACCCGCTGTACCGCGAGCTCGAGCCGCTCAGCTAGTCCGAACCCACATAGCAAGCAAGAAGGCCGTCTATCGCGTTGATGATAGGCGGCCTTCCGCGTTACCTGTCCTCGTAGGCCCTTCGGATGTCGTCGTACATCTCGAAGAGCGGTATGAGCGGCAGCAGGACCAGCATCAGGAGCAGGCTGGCCGTGATCCCCAGGAGCCAGCCGACCTGCTCGCCGAGCCACCGCAGCCTCGATCTCATGACAGCATCTCGTTCACGCATGCCTGGACAATCGAGTAGTAGGACCCCAGACGCCGCTTCCGCTCGTCACCGTTGCCGTAGTCGCCACGGATCACGGCGCGGGCCATCGCGTCGACGTCCATGGAGGCCGTGCCCGCGCCAGACGTGCCAAGGATCTCGTTCACGCGTCTCTGCACGGCCGAGTACTTGTCACCCAGGCGCCGCCTGCGCTCGTCGCCGTTGCCGAACTCGCCCGCGATCACCCGCCTCGCCATGGCGTCGACATCGATGCCAGAGCCGCCGCCAAGCAGGATCCGATTCACTTCCGCCTGGACCTCGTCGTAGCGTGAGCCAAGCGCCGCCCTTCTTGCATCGCCATTGCCGAATTCGCCGGCGATGACCCTCTCCGCAAGCTCTGACACGTCGCCGGAGGGCGCACCAGAGCCGGAACCACCCGGCGCGCCGCCGGTGTCGGCCTTGCCGTTGTAGTGGAGGATCCCGTCCCAGCTGCCGGAGTAGTAGTCGTGGACCCAGCTCTCGCGCCCGGTCTGGTCGCCGGGCTCGCCGTCGATGCCGCCGGTCTCAGAGATCGAGAACTCACCGAGGAGGTCGGCCGTGCCGTCGTTGCGGATGCACATAGCCGTGTGGTTCTCCTCGTCGAGGTAGATGTCGCCGCGAGACGCGTTGAAGCTCATGGGTTCCCAGGAGAAGAGCCCCGAGCCCACGAACATCTCGCGCATGCCGCCGGTCCAGTTGTAGCGCGTGATCAGCCCGTCGTAGGGAGACCCAGCCAAGGCGAGCTCCCAGGCCTCGCAGACGGCTGAGGAGCAGTCGCGGTCTCCCTTGGTCACCTTGATCGTGCCCGAGTCGGTATTCACGCTGCAATGTCCGGAGGTGCCGTGACGCCCCGGCTGCGAGTACCCGTGCTCAGGACAGGAGCAGAGGTGCTCCATGATCTGCGCCGCCACGTTGGCCCTCGATATGCTCACGGTATCCTCCTCCTTCGTGCCAGCGGAGGCGCCGGCCACCGCGCAGAGTCTCCGCCAGTCGTCGTGCGTGCCGTAGAAGAGGTCGAGGTCCAGGTGCCCGCCGTAGCCGGGGATGCGACCCGTGCCGGTGTACTGGAAGATGAGCGGCGATTCCCACGCGCCGAAGTCCCAGCCGTCGGTCCAGGGCTCGCTCGTGAAGCCCGTGTCCTCGTAGTTGGGGTACTGCGCCACCCAGAGTGGATAGGTCTTGGCCACGGCCGCCCAGTCGTACGAGAAGAGCACGCTCTTGCTCGTGTAGATGCCCGGCGTGACGCCG
>OMXZ01000004.1 GCA_900315165.1 uncultured Actinomycetes bacterium
CACCGACCGCGACACCACGGAGCACATCCAGGACAATGTGTACAACATGGTCATGGACTACCTGGCCTGCGGCATCGACCCTGACAAGACCATGATCTTCACCCACTCCGCCGTCCCGGCAGAGAACCAGCTCATGCTGCCCTTCCTGTCGCTTGTATCCGAGGCGGAGCTCGAACGCAACCCGACCGTCAAGGCCGAGCAGGAGGCCTCGGGCCATGCCCTGACCGGGCTGCTTCTGACCTATCCCGTGCATCAGGCCTGCGACATCCTCTTCTGCAAGGGCAACATCGTGCCCGTCGGCCGCGACCAGCTTCCCCACATCGAGGTCACGCGTCTTATCGCGCGCCGTTTCAACGAGCGCTACGGCCAGGTGTTCCCACGCGTCGACGGGCTTCTGACCTCCACGCCCATGCTGCCGGGCCTCGACGGCCGCAAGATGAGCAAGTCTTACGGCAATGCCATCTCGATATCCATGACGGCGGAGGAGACGGCGAAGCGCATCAAGAAATCCAAGACCGATTCCGAGCGCAACATCACGTTCGATCCCGAGAACCGCCCCGAGGTCTCGGGCCTGCTGTCCACGGCGGCCATCTGCAGCGGTCGCGACCCCAAGGAGATTGCCGATGAGATCGGCATGGGCGGCGCCGGTCAGCTCAAGAAGTTGGTGACCGAGGCGGTCAACGGCTATTTCGAGCCCATCCGCGAGCGCCGTCACGCCTTCGAGAACGACCTCGACTACGTGAAGGACGTCCTCCACGACGGTAACCGTCGCGCAAACGAGATTGCAGAACAGACACTTGCCGAGGTCCGCGAGGCCATGGGCATGGTGTATTAAAGGGCGTCACGCATCCAGATGGCGCTCAGCGGCGCGGAGGATTGGCGTTCAGAATCTTACGCGCCTCGCGCCATTGCGGGTAGTAGGTGTCCATAAGGGCATAAAACTCGGCGTTGTGGCCTGAGACCCGTAGGTGGCAGAGCTCGTGCACAACCACCGACTCGAGGCACTCGCGCGGCAGGTGGGCGAGCTCGGTATTGATGGTGATGACTCCGGTCCTCACGTTGCAGGATCCCCAGCGGCTCACCATGCGGCGGAGGCGCCAGCGGCTGCAGCGGACGCCCATGAGCCGCTCGTACCGTTCGAAGATGTCCGGCAGAATTTCCTCGAGGTCCCGCTTGTCGCTCTCGATCTCGGCGGGGGAAGGCGCATCGGAAATTCTGCGCGATTCGGCCTCGAGGACGAGCTTCTGACGCGAGTGGATCCAATCGGTATGCTGTACCACGAAGCGGACAGCTTCATCGGTGGGGCAATGGTAGGGGATGGACAGACGGACGGAACCGTCCCGGCGCACGCGGAGGTTGATGTTTTTCACTCCGCCTCTGATGAGCGAAAACTCTATGCCGCCAGCCTTCATAAGCCGGGCTTGTTGGGTAGTCCTCGTCAAGTTTGCGCCTAACCTTCTTATAATTGGTTTTGTGCCGCTATGATATGGCATCATAGACATACGAGAGGAACGGGGGTGGTCGCATGCCGAGCTCGTTAGGCACAGATGCAGGTATCACCGCCCTTGAGGCAAGCTACCGACGGCTCGCTCCCATGCTGAGCCCCTCTCGTCTAAGTCCCCGCCATAAGGAGCGTCTCGACAATGAGGCGATTCTGCATCTCACCGCTATGGAGATATGGAGCCGTGCAAAGGTCGTCCTACTGCATGCCACCGAGGAAAACGGCGTCGACATGAAGCGCGTCGCACAGAAAGCATTCGATGCGAATAAGCGCGTGGGCCTTGCAGTTTCGGGCAGCGACGGACTCGACTTCGTCGAGATATATGGGGCCGACGGGTTCGAGTCGGCAACGGTTCCCGAGGCGAACGCGAACGGTGCAGAGGGCGACACAGCCGGTTTTGCCTGTGACGAGCTGATCGAATCCCTTTGTCTCGTGCCCGGCCTGGTGTTTGACGGGGAGGGACGTCGCATCGCATCGGATGCCTCTGTCTGGGACCGCTTCCTCGCCTTCTACCCCGGCCACAAGGTGGCACTTGCGCATGCCCTGCAGATCAGTAACAACCCGCTGCCTGTTGAAGACGGCAATGTGAGGATGGATTTCGTTGTGAGCGATGGCTGCGTCTGGCGCTGCCGCCGCTAATCCGTGAGATAGGCGTAGAGGTCGTAGATGGCTTTGCGATAACCGTCGATACCCATGCCCATGACCGTCTCGAAACATGCCATGCGGACATAGGAGATCTGTCTGAAGCTCTCGCGCTCGTCAACCTTGGAGATGTGGACCTCCACCGTCGGGATACTGACCGCCTTGAGCGCGTCGAGGATGGCGATCGAGGTGTGCGTGTAGGCGCCGGGATTGATGACGATACCGTCATAGGATTCCGCGAAGCCTGCTTCGCGAGCAGCCTCCTTACAGGTGACAAGGAGGTCGTCGTAGGTCTTGACGCCATAGACGCCCGGCTCGCGGATGCCGACCATGTTGATATTGGGCCCGTTGATGACGAGTACGCGGAGGGATTCGTCATCGCCCTGCTCGTCGCCACCGGACTCATCCGGGCATTCGGACCCTGCATCGATCTCGTCGAGACGGGCGAGGCCGCTCAGGTCGTTGTCCTCGGGGTCGGTAGGCCGATTGTCGGCTTTTTCCGAGGGGCGCGACGAGGCTATGTGGACGCGGAGGTTGGACGCGAGCGGCGAGGTGCCGATGACATCGTCTGATCCGCTGGGATTGAGGCCGGTGAGCGCGGCAAAGGAATCGTAGACGTCACGGATGAGGCGTGGTCCGAAAACGACCTCGATACCGTTGGCGCCGCGGGTCGCGAGGCCGAGGACGCTGGGGATGCTCTCGAGGGCTTCGGTATCGATGGCGCCGGGATTGGCGAGCCTGAGGCGCAGACGGGTCATGCAGAGCGAGTTCGACAGAACGTTCTCCCGCCCTCCGATGCTCTCGAGTACGAGTCTGGCAATCTGATCAGTCGAAACCTGGTCCGACATTTCGCGTGGCCCTCTTCCCATTGCGTGGAATATCCGTGTCAGTATAGGCGGGAGAAATAAGAAGGATTTCGGTCTCGTATGAGTAAACGGTGAACGGTGGAGTTTACCAGCTCAACTTTGAGCAGATTTCCGCGGCGTCTCCCGAGGGGGTGCCCGTACAGGGGACAATCAAGTCGGCCCAGCGGCGATAGAGTCCCATTCTGCGATGCGCAATCGCGGCTACGCCTTCGGCCTGAGACACGGGCCGGCCGAAGGTAGAAAGGTTCTCGATCGGTCGGTCGAGCATGACTATCGTCCCGTTCTGATGCAGCAGGCGATAGTTTTCGGGCCGCTCAACGACGCCGCCCCCGCAGGCGATCACGAGACCGCTTCTGCTCGCATAGGAGGAGAGCACGATGGTCTCGGCGTCGCGGAAGGCGGGCTCGCCCTTCTGTCTGATATAGTCGCCGGCTCCGATGCCGTGCTCAAGCTCGAAGGCGTCGTCCATGTCGATGAAGGGGCGGTTGAGCCGATGGGCGAGCGCCGCCCCGGTGCTCGTCTTGCCGACGCCGGGCATGCCGATGATGATGATATTGAGCATCTGAGCGCGCAGGCCGGCCTCGATGCGCGCCACCTCGCCATCATCGATACCGATGCCTTGGAAGAGCTCGCTTGACTGCTTTGCCTGGGAGACGAGCATGGCGAGGCCGGACTCATAGGGGATGCCGAGGCCATCGGCCGCAAGGCAGAGGCCGGTGCGTGCGGGGTTGTAGACGACGTCGAGGACGCCGCCAAGATGGCCGAGGGCGGAAAGCTGTTCCGTGGTGAGCGGGGAGGCGGGACACGCGGGATACATGCCGACGGGGGTCGTGTTGACGACGAGGCGTGCGTCCCCGTGCCGCTCTATCAGGTTCGTATAGTTATCGCTCCCTTTGCGAGAGACGACCGATGCCCGTGCGCCGCACTCGGCGAGGGCCGCCTGCACTGCCCGGCTCGCGCCGCCGGACCCAAGGACGAGGACGGGGGCGCCGTCGAGAGCCTCCTTTGCCGAAGCTCCCATTGTGCGCCGGCAGAACCGATCCAACATCCAAGAGAACCCGCCGACATCGGTATTGTCGGCAAAGACGGTACCATCGGGTCGTCTCACGAGGGTGTTGGCGACCCCAAGCCGTGCCGCGCGATCGCTTGTCTCGTCTGCCAGCTCGAATGCGTTCCTCTTGTAGGGAATCGTCACATTGATGCCTCGCCACGTACCGTGGCGGATGAAGCTGGCCACCTCCTTGGGCTCGCGCTCGAAAAGGGCGTACGGCGCGGACCCGAGGAGATTGTGGATCCAGGGCGACCAACTGTGCCCGAGTGTGCGTCCGAGCAGGCCGAAAGGGGCTTTGTCCGCCTGGGTGCCGATGGCCACGTCAGAGCACCTCACGGTAGCTGCCGAGGTAGCGCAGCTGTTCACAGACATTGCCCAGAGTGCTCATGAGTTCCTTGAACTCCGGAGCGGCGACGGGGCAATCGACGTCGAAATAGAACATGAACTCGAAGTCGCGGCCTTCGATGGGTCGGCTTTCAAGTTTGATGATGTTGATGTCGAGAGCATAGAACTTGGCGAGCACCTTGAAGAGCGAGCCTGGCTCGTTGCTCACGACGAGCATGAGGGAGCTGCGGTCGGCGCCGGGATAGATCGTGAGGTCGCGGCCGATGCAGGCAAAACGGGTGTAGTTGTCGTCGCGGTCCTGGACCGCCTGCGCAAGCGAAGTCAGACCGTAGAGGTCGGCGCAGGCGCGGGAGGCCAAGGCGGCGACGTAGTCGCGGTCGGATTCGGCGACCATCTTGGAGGCAATGGCAGTATTCTCGCAGACATGCACGCGGACGCCGGACAGGCTCTGCAGATAGTGCGAGCACTGCGCGATGGCCTGCTCGTGGCTGTAGATGTCGCGGACGCCCTCAAGGCGCGTGCCTGGCTTTGCGAGCAGGTTGTGGTCGACCTTGAGGCGACAGGTGCGCAGAATGTGGAAGTCGTGCTTCATCATGAGGTCGAAGACCTCGTTGACCGAACCCGCCGTGCTGTTCTCGATGGGCAGGACGCCGTATTCGCAGAAGCCCTGCTCGACCGCGCGGAAGACGCCCTCGAAGGTGTCGAAATAATTGATGTTGGCATGCTTGAACAGGCGGTCCGTCGCGATCTGCTGATAGGCGCCCTCGACTCCCTGACAGGCGACGAAGGCGGTGGTGGGGAAGAGCTCGGGGCTTTCGGCCAGCGCAGCCTCAATCTCGTCGACGATGGGCGTCTGGCCGACGAGGACCTTGCTCTGACGGGCGCGCGAGGCTTCCATGAGCAGGGACATAAGGACTTGGGCGTAGCTCGCGAGCTCCTCGGGCACGCGGTCGGCTGCCTCCGTCAGGATGGTGCGCTCGCGGGCCCTGTCGAGGACGGGCATCTTGTGCTCGGATTTGTAGGAAGCGATCTCGCCCGCGGCGTCCATGCGCTGCTTGAAGAGGTCAAGTATCTGGTTGTCGATGGTGTCGATGTGGTTTCGGATCTCGTTGATGTCCTGGGACATGGATATCTCCTTCTTGCTGGTGATGATGCGTCGTCGTATGCGTCTGCTTGGGAGCCCCGTGCGGATCGGTTGCACGGGGCTAGGCAAATCGCCCGTTCGGTGCGGCCTCGGCGGGCCAGGCAAGCCAGCTGTCGAGGACGGCGAGGGCTGCGACCGCCTCGGCGACGGGCACCGCGCGCGGGGCGATGCAAGGATCGTGGCGACCCTTCACCTCAAGGGTCTCCGGCGATTTCGCAATTATGTCGACAGACTGTTGGGGACGTGCGATGGAGGGCGTGGGCTTGAGGGCCATGCGGAAGACGAGCGGAGCGCCCGTCGTAATGCCGCCCAGGTTGCCGCCGGCATTGTTGGTAAGGGGCCGCACGAAGCCGTTCTCGATGACATAGGGGTCGTTGTTCAGGCTGCCGCGGCTGCGAGCGGCGGCAAAGCCGGAACCGAATTCAAGTCCTTTGACGGCGGGGATGCCGAAGACCGCACGGGCGACCGTGGACTCTATCCCGTCAAACAGGGGGGAACCGATGCCGGCGGGCAGGCCTGTGACGGCGCACTCTACGATGCCGCCCACGGAGTCGAGGTCACGCCGGGCATCGTCGATCGCGTCTCGCATACGGGCTCCGGCAGCGCTGTCGATGACGGGGAAGGGGGCGCCTTGCAGTGACGCGAACTGGTCAGAAAGCGTCTCTGCCTCGGTGGAGAAGAAATCGTCCGCGATACCGGCGACCTCGGCGAGATGGGCGGCTACCCTGACCCCGCGCGTCGCCAGGAGCTGGAGGGCGATGCCCCCGGCCGCACAGACCGGCGCCGTCAGGCGGCCGGAGAAATGGCCGCCGCCCGCGATATCCTGATGCCCGCCCCATTTGGCCTGGGCGGTCCAGTCGGCGTGACCGGGGCGGGGGATGCGACGGAGCTCGTCGTAATCGCCCGAGCGGGTGTTGGTGTTCTCAATCATGAGGGAGAGGGGCGCCCCGCAGGTCTCGCCCGAGGGGTTGAGGCCGGATAGAATGCGCACGAGGTCGGCCTCTTTACGCGGGGTCGACCAGGGCCCCTGACCGGGCGCGCGCCGAGCCATGAAACGCGCGAGCGCCTCCGTATCGATTGCATATCCCGCCGGCAGTCCTTCGACCACGCAGCCGATGGCAGCGGAATGCGATTGGCCCCAGACGGTGACGCGAAGGGCGGTGCCTATGGTGGACGGCATATCAGACGCTCCCCTCCGTGGCAGGGCGGACATCGCCGCCGAGTGCCGAGAAATCCTGATAGAAGGTGGGATAGGACTTGCCAACGCAGTCGGCGCCGAGCACGGTGGTTGTTCCTGCGGCGCGGGTCGCGAGGATGGATGCCAGCATGGCGATGCGGTGGTCGTTCGCGGCATCGACGGTCGCCCCGTGCAGAGGGGCACCGCCCACTATGTGGACGGTGGCGAGACGGTCGGATTCCTTCAGGCGCAGACGGCCTGCATTGGTCAGATGCGTCGTTCCCGAGGCAGCGGCTGCGACGGCGGCAAGCGGGGGCACGAGGTCAGGGATATCCGCGACGTCGATGTCCGCGCCATGTAGGGACTCGGCGTTCACGACCATCTTCCCGCCGGCCTTGGCGGTGGTGGCTCCGAAGCTTTCGAGTACCGAGAGGATCGCACGGTCACCCTGAGCGCTCGTCTCCTCGAGGCCGGACACAGCGATATCGCTCCCGAGGGCATCGGCGGCGAGCCAGAAGGCCGCGTTCGACCAGTCGCCTTCCACGGTGCAGGAGCCGGGCGAGGAGAGTCGCCCTTGGGTTGGGTCAACGCGGTAGCGCAGGTGGGGCAAGCCTTCGCGCTCGGTACGAGAGACGTTGACAGTGATGCCGAAGCTTTCCAGGGCACCTATGGTGAGGGCAATGTAGGGCGCCGACTGGACGGGTTCGGCAACCAGGATTTCGGTCGGTTCGTCGAGCAGGGGGGCGGCAAGCAAAAGCCCGGTCACATACTGGGACGACACATCGCCGGGCAACACGAAGGTGCCGCCGGACAATTTGCCGGAGACCTCCAGCGGGAAGGCGCCTTGCGGCGAGAGCGAGCAGCCATGTTCGAGAAGTTGCTCACAGAGGGGCGAAAGCGGGCGCTCCGCCAACCTGCCGTGCCCGACCAGGGACCCGCCGCACCCAAGAGCGCAGACAACAGGGAGCAGGAATCGCAGGGTGGACCCGGACTCGCCGCAATCAAGGGTCGCGACAGGGTGGCCCGGCTCGCCAGAGCGCGGTCGGACGGAGAAGCCCCGCCCGTCTTCGGGGGTGATGCGGGCCCCGAGCGATGCGAGGCAACGGACTGTGGCTGCGATATCGGCCGATGTGGTGTTGCAGGCAATTTCTGTCGGCCCGTCGCAGAGGGCGGCGCAGATGAGCATGCGATGCGCGACGGACTTGGAAGCGACCGCGGGCACGGTGCCCGAGAGCCTTGCCTGACCTATCCGCACATCCATAACCGTCCCATCGCCTGAATCGTGTTGTGAAAGGTTCGCACAACAAAACGTCTGTCGCGACGGAAAGACGGGGGAATTAAGCAGCTAGAAAAATATGAGATGTGATGCGCGCGCTTGACGATGCGAGGGCGGAGCTGAATGAATGGCTTCCGCCTTAACTCTTCTCACGCCTGAAACATCACCCTGCTAGCATCACGGGAAATCGAAGACGCGCTCTACGCGCCGGAAACGAAAGGCCTGCACCACCATGATCGCAATCGTCAAAGAATCAGCAACCCCCGAGCAGCTGTCCCATTTCATCACCTGGATCGAGGGCCGCGGCTACAAGACCAATGTGAGCCAAGGCGACAACGAGACGATCGTCGGCATCATCGGCGACACGACGCGCATCGATCCCTTCCTCCTCGAGTCCATGGACATCATCGAGCGCGTCCAGCGTGTCTCCGAGCCCTTCAAGAAGGCCAACCGTAAGTTCCATCCGGAGGACACGGTCATTGACTGCGGCCACGGCGTCCTGATCGGCGGGGGGCACTTCCAGGTGATGGCCGGCCCCTGCTCGGTGGAGGGCAAGAACCTGATCCAGATTGCCCGCGAGGTCAAAAAGTCTGGCGCGACCATGCTGCGCGGCGGTGCCTACAAGCCGCGCACCAGTCCGTATTCCTTCCAGGGAATGGGAGAGCGGGGACTCGATATCCTTCTCGAGGCATCTGCCGAGCTCGACATGCCCGTCGTGACCGAGGTCATGGACCCGCGTGACGTGCAGCTCTTCGTGGACAAGAAGATCGATGTCATGCAGATCGGCGCCCGCAACGCGCAGAACTTCTCCCTGCTCAAGGAGGTCGGCAAGACGGACATACCCGTGCTGCTCAAACGCGGTATCGCGGGCACGGTCGACGAGCTGCTCATGGCGGCGGAGTACATTATGAGCGAGGGCAACGAGAAGGTCATCCTCTGCGAGCGCGGCATCCGCAGTTTCGAGACCCGCACCCGCAACACCTTCGACGTCAATGCCATCCCGGTGCTGCACAACCTCTCGCACCTGCCGGTGGTCGGTGACCCGAGCCATGCCACAGGCTATACCCGCTACGTGCGCCCCGCCGCCTATGCCGCGACGGCCGCCGGTGCGGACGGCCTCGAGATTGAGGTCCACAACAAGCCGTCTGAGGCTTGGAGCGACGGTGCCCAGGCCCTCACGCCGGAGATGTTCGCCGACGCCATGAAGCGCATCGCCCTCATCCGCAGCGCAATCTCGGCCGACCTCGACGACCAGCCGGCTCCCGAGCCCGGCTCTATGGACGCGGCGCCGCTTGCGGCGGAGAGGGGCGTCGATGCCTAACGAGTCGGCAGACATACGGGCTGAACGCCCCGGTTTCACGACGGGCCGCGTCGGCATCGTGGCGTTGGGCCTTATGGGCGGCTCCTTCGCCAAGGCTCTGCACGAGGGTGGGCGCGAGGTCTATGCCTGGAACCGCACGAGGTCCACGCTCGAACTAGCCGAGATCGACACCGTGGACGGCGAGCTTTCCGACGACATGATCGGTACCTGCGAAATGATCATCCTGTGCGGGTATCCCCAGTTCTCGATTGACTGGCTCAGGGAGAAAGCGCCCCTTATCGCCGAGGGTGCCATCGTTATCGACACGGTCGGCGTCAAGCGCGTGATCTGCGAGAGCTGCTTTGCCATTGCAGAGTCCTACGACTTCCATTTTGTTGGCTGCCATCCCATGGCCGGTACCCAGTACTCCGGCTATGGCCATTCGCGTGCCAACATGTACCATGGCGCCCCCATGGTCGTCGTGCCGCCGGCGCATATGGACGACATCGACCGCGCCGAGCTTCTCGACCGCATGAAGAACCTGCTCGAGCCCTGCGGCTTCGGCTCCTGGACCCTCGCCACGGCATCAGAGCACGACCGGATGATCGCCTACACGAGCCAGCTCGCGCACGTTGTCTCGAATGCTTATGTCAAAAGCCCCACCGCCCAGTCGCACAAGGGCTTTTCCGCGGGCTCCTACAAGGATCTCACGCGCGTCGCTCGCCTCAACGCGACGATGTGGACCGAGCTCTTCCTCGACAACAGGGACTTCCTCTCGGACGAGCTGGGGTCCCTGATTGCCGGTCTGCAGCAATACAAGGATGCCCTGGACGCGGGGAACGCCGATGACCTCCATAGGCTCCTCGCCGAGGGCGACCGGCTCAAACGGGAGGCTGAGGGACGATGAGCGTCGTCGAGGTCAGGACCAAACAGCGCGATTATGCGGTCCGCGTGGGGCGCGGGAACCTTTCCGAGGTCGGTACGGTCGCACGTTCCGCAGCGGGCGGGCGCCGTGCCATGCTTGTGTCGGACAGCCACGTCATGCCCCTGTACGGCGCTGTGGTGCGCGGCTCGCTTGTGGGCGCGGGCTATGTGGTGTCCGAGGCAACGATTCCCGCGGGCGAGCAGAGCAAGACGATGTCCCAGCTTACCGACCTGCTCGAGCGTATCGCTGAGGCGGGGCTAGGAAGGGACGATGTCGTCGTGGCCCTCGGCGGCGGCGTCGTGGGCGATCTCGCGGGCTTTTCGGCGGCGACCTATATGCGCGGCATCCAGGTCGTGCAGGTGCCGACGTCGTTGCTCGCCATGGTCGACTCGTCGGTCGGCGGCAAGACGGCCGTGGATCTGACGGCGGGCAAGAACCTCGCCGGCGCCTTCTGGCAGCCTTCGGCAGTGGTCGCCGACGTGGAAGTGTTGAGGACCCTCTCGCCGTCCCTCTTCCGCGACTCCGTGGGAGAGGTCATTAAGTATGGCGTCCTCGGCGACACGGAGCTCTTCGATTCCCTTGAGGACAGGCCGCTCGATCAGACAGATCCGAGGCGGCTCGAGGAAATCGTTGTGAGGAACGTGCAAAGCAAGCGCGATATCGTGGATGCCGATGAGCGCGAGACGGGGATCCGCCAGACGCTCAACCTGGGCCACACCATCGGCCATGCTATCGAGACGGAGAGCGATTTCAAGCTGGGGCATGGCAGCTGCGTGGCGGCGGGCCTCTGCTGCATGGCTCGCGCTTGCGCGAGAAAAGGGCTTTGCGCGGACGAGACGGCCGAGAGGATCGTCCGGGTGGTGGCCGCGCATCGGCTTCCGACCGGTACCTCAGTCCCGACCGAGGCGCTCTGGCGGCGCTCGCTTGCGGACAAGAAGCGCCATGGCGACCACATTAACATCGTCGCTGTCCGTGATATTGGCAGGGTCGAGGTCAGGAGCGTCGGCCTCGAGGAGTACCGGGAGCTGATTGAGCTTGGTCGCGAGGCGGTCTGAGCGCAGGGGCCGCAGAAAGAAAACGTCCCGCGGCCGCAGACGGCGCGGGACGTCTCTTGCAACACAGGCACCTGACCTGGAATCGTCTGGTGCCCCCTGAGGGGCTCGAACCCTTGACCTTCTGCTCCGGAGGCAGACGCTCTAATCCACTGAGCTAAGGGGGCATACGTTTGGCATTATAGTGAATCGGGCGGGAAAAGCTAGTTCGAAAGGATGCGGAACCATGACGGTCGATATCGAGAGCGCCGCTTTTGCCGAAGCGGTGGGGCAGGCCCGCAAGGCGGAACCACTGATTGTAGGGCCGACGACCTACCGGGCCGTCAATGTCTCGCGGATTCCGGGGGCCGACCAGCTGCCACGGGCCTTGGTGGAACTCCTGGAGAACTGCGTGCGCCGCGCAGATACGGATGCGAAGGCCGTCGAATCGGCCAAGAGGATCGTGGAAGCCGGGCTCTCCGGCTCTCAGGGCGCCGAGATCGCCTTCATGCCCGCGCGCGTCCTCTTCCAGGACTTCACGGGTGTGCCCGTCTTCGTCGATTTCGCCGCCATGCGCGACGCCATGGCCGCCCGAGGCGGCGACCCCGCCGTGGTATCGCCCCGCATTCCCTGCACGCTCGTCGTCGACCATTCCGTGATCGCCGACGAGGCGGGCTGTCCGGAGGCGGCCGACCGCAACCTGGCCGCGGAGGCCCGGCGCAACCGCGAACGCTTCGCCTTTCTGAAGTGGTCAGCAGAGTCCTTCGACAATGTCAGGATCGTGCCGCCTGGCCAGGGCATCTGTCATCAGCTCAATATGGAGCGCATCTCGGAGGTCGTGACACGCGACGCGCTCGATGCCGGCGAGACGCCCATGGCCTGCTTCGACACATTGGTCGGTACGGACTCCCATACCACCACGGCAAACGGCCTCGGCGTCATGGGCTGGGGCGTCGGTGGTATCGAGGCCGAGGCG
This sequence comes from uncultured Actinomycetes bacterium, assembly GCA_900315165.1. Taxonomy (GTDB): domain Bacteria; phylum Actinomycetota; class Coriobacteriia; order Coriobacteriales; family Atopobiaceae; genus Olegusella. The sequence continues at coordinate 12,235 of OMXZ01000004.1, forward strand.
GCGGCGCTCGGCCAGCCGATCAGCATGCTGGTGCCGCCGGTCGTGGAGCTGAGACTTACGGGGCGTCTGCGCAACGGGGTGTCGGGCATGGACCTGGCGCTGACCGTGTGCGAGCGCATGCGTGCCGAGGGTGTCGTCGGCTCACTCATCGAGGTCACAGGCGAAGGCGTGCGGACGCTCACGGCGACCCAGCGTGCCTGCGTTGCCAACATGACGCCTGAATACGGGGCGACGACCACCCTTTTCCCTGTGGACGAGCGGTCGCTTGAGTACCTCCGTCTCACGGGACGGGACGAAGGGCAGCTTGAGCTCGTCGAGCGTTATCTCACGCTGCAGGGAACCTTTGGGGAGACGGAGGGGCGCGTCTACGCCCGTACCGTCGAGATCGACCTCTCCGAGGTCGGATGGAGCCTGACGGGTCCCTCACGCCCGCACCGCCGCGTCGAGGTCGCGGACCTCCCCGGGCGTTTCGAGGACGAGGCGAAACAGCATGGCCACGAGCCCGGAGAATCGTTCACGGTGCGCCTTGGCGGGGAAGACTTCGAGCTTGAGCAGGGCGCCATCGCCATTGCGGCCATCACGAGCTGCACCACAGCGACCGACCCCGCGATGATGGCAGCCGCGGGCATACTCGCTCGCAAGGCGGTGGCGCGCGGCCTTGAGCCCAAGCCCTGGGTCAAAAAGATCCTGGCGCCCGGCAGTCATGCCGCGTCCCTGCTCTTGCGTCGCGCCGGGTTGGAGGAGCCCCTCGCACAGCTCGGTTTTTATACCTGCGGCTTCGGGTGCATGAGCTGCATCGGCAACTCGGGACCCCTGGCGGCCGCCATGCAGGAGGCGGGAGGCGCACAGGAGCTCACCAGCGTGCTGTCCGGCAACCGCAATTTCGATGGCAGAATCTCGCCCTACGTCGCCCAGAACTACCTCTGCCAGCCGGCGCTCGTGGTCGCCTATTCGATCGCGGGCACGGTTGACATCGACCTCACGACCCAGCCCGTGGGTATCGGTTCCGACGGTGTGCCCGTGATGCTCTCAGAACTTATGCCGACCGACGCTGAGATAGCGGAGACGCTGGCCGCGGCCCTGACGCCCGACATCTATAGCGAAGGGACAGCCGGCCTTTTCGACGGACCAAGCGCGTGGCGCGATATCGCGGTAGAGCCCTCATCGACCTTTGCCTGGGATCCCGATTCCACCTATGTGCGCTGTCCCTCGTATTTCGAGGATGCGAGGAAAGCCGCAAGCATCGACATCCGCGGCGCGCGGGTCCTCGCCCTTTTGGGCGACTTCGTGACGACGGACCACATCTCGCCGGCGGGATCCATCGCACCCGACAGCGAGGCCGCCGCCTATCTGCGTGCGCGTGGCGTCGGGGAAGCCGGCTTCAACACGTACGGCAGCCGCCGCGGCAACCACGAGGTGATGATGCGCGGCACCTTCGCTAACGTCAAACTGGAGAACGCCCTGGGGGCGGGCAGGCTCGGAGCCTGGACGACGGATTTCTCGACTGGCGATATCGCCAGTATTTTCGCGGTGTCGGAGGAGTACCGCCGACAGGGCGTGCCCGCCGTGGTGCTGGCCGGCAAGATGTACGGGTCCGGCTCGAGCCGCGACTGGGCGGCCAAGGGCCCGGCCCTGCTGGGCGTGCGCGCGGTACTGGCCGAAAGCTTCGAGCGCATCCACCGCTCGAACCTCGTGCAGATGGGCATCGTCCCGCTGCAGTTCGACGAGGGGGAGGGCGCTGCGGTTCTCGGGCTCGACGGTACGGAGACCTACGATATCGCGCATATCGACCTTGCCAGCGTCGCCGCGGGGGACCGCCGCGTGGCGGTGTGTGCCAAGCGCCCCGATGGCAGCGAGGTGCGGTTCGCGTGCACCGCACGCATCGACACCCCGACCGAGGCGGCGTATATGGAGTCGGGCGGCATCCTGCCTTACGTCCTCGACGAGCTGTGCTAGGCTACTCCTACGTGCTCTGAATGTGGCTGAAACGAGGAAGGGAGCGCGGTGATTTGCCCGAATTGCGGCACCCATATCCCTGACGATGCGCAGCGGTGCCCAGCTTGCCATTTCGATTTACTGATGACGACGAAGCTTCCGCGGCTGGAAGGCACCTGGTGTCCCAACTGCGGAGCTCTCGTACCGGATGGCATGGATGCGTGCCCGAGCTGCCGCATGCCGGTCGCTGTCCCCAAGCACAGGGCGGCGGCGGAGGAGACGGCTGAGCCGACGCCCGCCGTCGAACCCGCGACCGAGTCAGAGGAGATCGACCGCCTCGTCCCGCATGTGGAGGAGACGGGGGATGCCGAGGTGGACGACGAGGACGAGGAACTCTCGGCCGAGGACACGCATGCGATGCCCCGTATCGAGAGCGCCGTTCCCGCCGGGCCGGATGCCGACGGTCCCGCCGAGGAGGGCGAGCGCATGCCGAGGACGCGTGTGTCGCTCGTGGCGGCAATCGCGTCGATCGTGATAGTCGGGGGGTTCATACTTCTGGTCGCGCACCCCTGGGATGCGGATCTCTTTTCGACGCGGGCGACCGAGCCTGCCGACACCTCCATGGCGGGCTATCCGGGAGAGGTCAAATCGCTTTCCGGCCAAGACAGCGGCAGTGGGGCTGCCGTCGAGGAGAGGTCAGGCGACGAGGCCACCTATGAGCAGCTGTCTCAGATTTACCAGAGGCTCGGCGAGATAGAGGACGAGCTTGGGCAGAGCCAGAGGGACCTCGAGGACGTCGGCGTGTCGGGCGACCAGGCGACGCGCGATGCAAAGAAGGCCAATCAGGACGCCCTCGCCACCGAGATCTCCAACCTCATCTCTCAGACGGGCCAGCTCGATGTGTCGTCCGGGACATATGCAGATGACATCGAGAACCTGCAGACGCTGGGCAATTGGCTGCGCAATTGGTCGGATGCCCTTTCGGAGGGTTGGGGGCGCTCGACCTCGTCGGATAACCCTAGCTCCGACGAGGACTACATCCTACTGCCCGTCACAAATGCACAGGATGATTCCGGCAAGAACTCATATCAGCGGCTCTTTGATACGAATTACGAAGAATGGGAGCCTGCGGCGCCGAAATCCTGACCGTTCGCCGGTGCTGTCTGCCGAATATGTGAAACAGACTGCCTGCTGGTAGAATCTTTTAGATTCTATAAGTCTTACTCGAGGAGTTTCCGATGGGCTTCTTCCAAGATCCGCTGTATACCCCGGCCTACACGGTCGTCGGCGACGAGGTCGCAGTCTTCACGACGAGCAAGGGCGTCATCCGAGCGAGGCTCGACGGCGAGGGCGCCCCGATTCATGTGGCCAACTTCTGCGAGCTTGCGGAGTCAGGGTTCTACGACGATTTGAAATTCCATCGCTACGTTCCCGGCTTCGTGATCCAGGGCGGCTGCCCAAACACCCGCTCGATGGATCCGGCGGATGTCGCGGCGGGCAAGGCGGGCGAGGATGGGATGCCGGGTACCGGCGGCCCTGGCTACCGTATCAAGCAGGAGTACAGCACCAACCCGCGCAACTCCCATGAGGACGGCGCTCTGGCAATGGCCCGTTCCCAGAACCCGGACTCGGCTGGCTCGCAGTTCTATTTCTGCCTCGGACCCCAGCACATGCTCGATTCGGGGTACACGGTGTTCGGCCAGACGGTCGAGGGCAGGGACGTCGTCGAGAAGCTGCGCGCGGGCGACGTGATCGAGTCCATCCGCATCGAGCACATTGCGTAATAAGGCGCATACCGCGAGGCCCGGTCGCGGGTGGAACAGATAGGAGCGATACAGTCGTGAATCAGGAAGCATTCCAGGCGGGCAAAGCCGCCTATCAGCAGGGCAACCTCGTGGAGGCCGTCTCCCAGCTCGTGGCGGCGAAACAGCCGGGCGAGGTGTCCGGCCAGATAGACCACCTCCTCGGTAACTGCTATATGCGCCTCGGCCGCTACGACGAGGCGGCGACCTGTTATGCGGACGCCCTTCACGACTCGTCGTACGGGCAGTCTGGCGCCCTCGCATGCAACCGTGGACGTGCGTTGATGGCTGCCGGCAAGCCTCAGGAGGCCATCGCGTCGCTCACGATGGCGACCAAAGACGCCACCTATGCGACGCCCTACAAAGCCTATCAGGCGTTGGGAAGTGCCTATCAGGCGTTGGGCGACGCGCGCAATGCCGGTGTGGCCTATCGCAACGCCGCGATCGACGAGAGCAACCCGAGGCCTGCGGGCGCGTTGGCCAAGCTCGGCGGATGCTTCATGCTGATGGGCCGCGCGGTCGACGCGATCGAGGCGTATCGCACCGCTCTTGATTTCGCGACCCCGGCTGACGACCAGAACTCCGTGTACGCCGCCATGGGCCTCGCCTATGTTGCGGCAAACCGCCTGCCCGAGGCGGCAGACGCCTTCGCCCGCGCGACGGCCGATGGCACCTACCAGCTGAGCGCCGAGGAGCATGCGGCAAGCGAGGCGGCCCGAAAGGCCCTCGCTGCGAAGTCCGACGGCCCGTCCGAGACGGACGCCCTGCTTGCGGCGGCCGGGTACGGCACGGCTGCGGGCATCGACCCGCTCGACCCACTGGGCAAATCCGGTGAGTTCATGCCCTCTCCCGAGGACACGGGCTTCTTCTCCGTTACGGAGGAGGACCTCGTCGCCGCGGACAAGAAGAACAAAAAGGTGCGCCGCAAGAAGAAACACACGGGGCTTAAGGTCTTCATCGTCCTATTGATTCTCGTCATCATCATCGGGGGCGGCGGTGCCTATGCCTATTACAGAGGCTACGGTTGGCCGACCGCCGAGAGCGTTTCGACGGGGCTCTTCGAGACGGCATCGTCAGGCGACGACGTGTCATCGTATTTCGCCGGTAGCCTGTCCGCCACCGCACGGGAGAAGATCCAGGAGGCTCTACCCGCCGATATCAAAGCCGCCGAGGTCAAGGGCGTCGACCGCAACATGCGGGAGAGCACCGTGCTCGTGTCCGTGACGCTGGACGGCGGGGGATCGCAGAATTACGAGGTCGGTCTTGTACGCGACGGCCTCAGCTGGAAGGTGACGAAGGTCTCGGCCGTTTACGCCTCACAAGACGGCAAGACTGCGGTACTCTCGAATAGTGACAACAGCACATCCACCGATGGATCCGCGGCCGCCGAGGCAAGCTCCGCCTCGGTTGATGGGTCGACCGACGGGTCTGCCGCGTAGTCGAAGGCGGACGGATAAGTAAGGTAGGCAAGATGTCATTTCTCGACAACTTCTTCGGGGAATATAGCGGGGACCTCGCCATCGACCTAGGCACGGCGAACACGCTCGTCGCGGTACGCGGCCAGGGTATCGTGATCAACGAGCCGTCCGTGGTTGCCATCGACAAGAGCGAGGACCGCGTGCTCGCCGTCGGCCAGGACGCCAAGCGCATGATAGGCCGCACCCCGGGCAGTATCGTCGCCGAGCGCCCGCTGAAGGACGGCGTCATCGCCGACTTCGATGTCACGGAAGTCATGCTCCGCTACTTCATTGAGAAGGCGCGCGGCTCTCAGTCGCGCCAGTATCCTTGGTCGCCGCGTCCGCGCGTGGTCGTATGCGTCCCCTCCGGCGTCACGTCCGTCGAGAAGCGCGCCGTATTCGAGGCGACCATCCAAGCCGGTGCCCGCCAAGCCTATCTCATCGAGGAGCCGATGGCTGCGGCCATCGGCGCGGACCTGCCTATCGAGGATCCGACCGGCTCCATGGTCGTCGATATCGGCGGCGGCACGACCGAGGTCGCCGTCATCGCCATGGGCGGTATCGTCGTCGCCCAATCCATCCGTACCGCGGGCGATGAGTTCGATCAGGTCATCCTCGAGCACGTCCGCGACGCCTACAATCTCTCCATCGGCGAGCGCACCGCCGAGGATATCAAGATCAAGGTCGGATCCGCGGCAGCGCTCGCCGAGGAGCTCGACGTCGAGGTCAATGGGCGCGACGTTATGAGCGGCCTGCCCAAGACCGTCCGCATCGAAAGCGAGGAGATACGCCGGGCGCTCGACAAGCCACTCGACGAGGTGACCAAGGCTGTCAAGGACGCCTTGGACATCACCCCGCCCGACCTCGCCAGCGACCTCATGTACTACGGCATCCTCCTGACAGGCGGAGGCGGCCTTTTGCGAGGCCTTGACCAGCGCCTGCGCGACGAGACGGGTGTGCCTGTCAACGTCAGCCCGACCGCTCTCGAGAACGTCGTCAATGGGTGTGCCAAAGTCCTCGAGGCCAACGCACTTACGGGCGGCTTTGTCCAGAGCGCGGACTAACGGGGAGGCTTGAATGCCTCAGCTTGGTGGCGGCAGGCTCGGATCCCCGACCCAGCTCAAACACAGGAGCCAGGACAATGGGCTACGTCTCGCCACCGTCCTGACGGTGGTGTCGCTTGTCCTTTTCACCCTCAGCAGCAGGGAGGCGGGGTCAGGTCCCATATCGGCCGTGCGCGGGGGCGTGCAGTTCGTCACCACGCCCGTACGCGCGGTGGGTTCCCTGATCTTCACACCCTTCCAGGGCCTTTCCAACGTGTTCACGAACCTCACCGCCGACCAGGAGTCGCTGTCCGAGCTCCAGGAGCGCAACAAGGAGCTCACGGCACGTAACGCGGAGCTCGAGGAAGCCGAGAAGACGGCAGAGAGGCTTCAGAGCCTGCTCGACCTTCAGGATACCTATAGTCTGCAATCGACGGCAGCCCGCATCATCGCCACATCTTCGGATTCGTGGAGCTCGACGGTGACCATAGACAAGGGCACCTTGGCGGGCGTCAACGTGGGCATGCCGGTGACCGACTCAGCCGGTGTGATAGGCCAAACCATCGAGTGCGGGCCCACTTCATCAGTCGTACGCCTTCTCGATGACGAGAATTCGAGCGTTTCGGCTATGCTGCAGGATTCCCGGGCGCAGGGCATGCTCCATGGCTCGGCGGACGGCACCGTCAACCTGACCCTCATCGGATCGGACCAGACGGTGAAGGCGGGCGACACGATCGTGACGAGCGGGCTGGGCGGCGTTTTTCCCAAAGGGCTGCCACTCGGCACCGTCTCGAATGTGAGCCGCCGCTCCGGGGCTCTCTACCTGGATATCCAGGTGCAGCTGCTTTCCACGACCGAGAATTATGAGGAAGTCCTCGTCATCACCTCGCTTACGGAAGGACAGGAGGCGACCTCCGAGGATATCGCTGCGGCAGATGCGCAGGACAGCGCCACGGCGAGCACTCAGGAGGGATCGGCGGACGACAGTTCGCAGGCATCGGATGGCTCGGCTGCGGACGGGACGACAGGGGAGTAGGGGAGGCTCGTGCAGGTACGCGATACCAATAAGGACCGGAGGAGCATCGGCGTCCTCGCTCTCGTGTGTGCCGTTGTACAGCTCGCGATCGCGCCCAACATCGTGCTCGGCGCGGGGCGGGCTAATATCGCGCTAGTCTTCGCCGGTATCGTGGCGCTTTCCATCGGCGGGCGCACCGGCGTGTTTGCGGGTTTCTGCGCGGGCCTCTTCTATGATATGACTACGACGGGGCCAGTCGGCCTCATGGCGCTTTTGCTTACGGTCTGTTCCTATGTTCTGGGTACCGAGGAGCGAAACCGCCTCGCGGACGACCCTACCGCCTCCTTGGCTGTCTTTGCCGTCGGCGACCTCGCGGTGTGTCTCGCTTATCATGTCACACTGCTTCTTGTGGGGCAGACGACCTCGGTCGTCGACGCTCTCGTGGCACGGACGCTACCCTCGTTCGTGTTGACCTTCGTTGCTTTTCTGATCTTCACGTATTTCCTGACGCGTGGGTCGGGAGGGTCGTCCGGCGTACCGCACGGCCGGCGGAACGGCAGCCATTACACCTTGGGTAAGCTGTAGGGGATTCCCATGAGCCTCACAGCCGTCATCCTGATCATCGTCGCGGTCATCGCGGCCGTGCTCGTTGTCCTTTTTTTGTTGTTCGGGCGCGGCGAGGGACGCTTCACCTTCGACATCGGCGGCGCGGCGCCCCGCGCCGAGGGCGGTACCGACACCTCCTCGGATACCGGTTTCAAGGAGCGACTGACGGGGCTCGGGGTGTTCGCTGTCGGAGTGATAGGCGTTCTCACCGCTCGCCTGTGGTCGATGCAGCTCGTCTCGTCGGATGACTACACGAAGCAGGCCGAGACCAATCGTACCCGCACTGTCACCACCAGTGCGCCGCGAGGCCGCATTCTCGACCGCAACGGGGTCGAACTCGTGACCAACCGCTCGTCGCTTACCGTGACGGCGGACTCCGAGGTCGCCGACAACCCCTTCGAATGCCAGCTTTTGGCAAACATCATAGGTATGCCGGCCGCGGCGGTGCGCCGCAACATCCAGAACGCTTCCGAGGGCGCCCAGAGCACCCGCGTCGTCGCGAGCGACGTATCGAGGCGCGTCGTTGCCTTCATCGAGGAGCGACCCTACCTTTTCGACGGTGTCACGGTGGAGGAGCGCGCCGTGCGATTCTATCCGCAGGGGAGCCTTGCCGCCCATGTGCTCGGCTATGTCGGGACCATCACCTCCGAGCAGCTCGAGAGCGAAGCCGGGGACAGTGAGAGCTCGATGGACTACCAATCTGGTGACACGGTGGGGCAGGCAGGAATCGAGTATCAGTACGAGACCGTCCTGCAGGGCGTGCGCGGCGAGCAGAACGTCTACGTCGACGCCGACGGCAACGTCCTCGACTACGGGTCGGGCGTGGACCCCCAGGCGGGCTCCGACCTCCAGCTCACCATCGACTCGAAGATCCAGAAGGCGGCGGAGGAATCCCTGTCCTCCACCATCCAGAAGCTGCAGGAGACCTCCAATAAGGACTGCAAATGCGGCAGCGTAGTGTGCCTGGACGTGACCTCTGGCGACGTCATCGCGATGGCGAGCATGCCGACCTACTCGCCCAATACCTTCGTAGGGGGCATCTCCGCTTCGGACTGGGAGGAGATTTCCGGCGAGGACTCTCAGAACCCGCTGCTCAATCGTGCTATTTCCGGCCAGTATCCGTCTGCATCGACCATCAAGCCGCTCACGACCATGGCGGCGCTCGACGCGGGCATAGCCACGGCGCAGAGCTCCTATGTGTGCACGGGGTATTGGACCGGTTTCGGCAAGGCCTACGGGCAGTACTGCTGGAACCACTCGGGCCACGGGACGATGAACCTCCAGTCGGGCATCACCTTCTCCTGCGACGTCGTCTTTTACGAGATCGGCAAGGCCTTCTTCGAGGCGGGCTCAGAGGGCATGCAGGAGACCTTCCGTACCTGGGGCCTCGGGTCGAAGGAGGGTGTCGACCTGCCCAGCGAGCTTGCGGGCCGCGTTCCCGACAAGGACTGGAAGTGGAACTACTTCACCTGGGCGGACGACGACGCGCGCAGCTGGCAGGGCGGCGACAACACCAACCTCGCCATCGGCCAGGGCGACCTGCTCGTCACACCCCTCCAGATGGCCTGCGCCTATGCGGGCATTGCCAATAACGGGACCGTCTACAAGCCGCACCTTCTCAAGAGCGTGCTCTCACAGTCGGGGACGGGCTCGATCATCAAGCACAAGAAGGAGAAGCTGCGCGAGGTGGACGAGAAGCAGGAGTATCTCGACCTCGTCAAGGCGGGCTTGCATGGCGTCATCTACGAGGAATCGGAATCGCAGGCTTCCCACTTCACCAATATGTCGGTCGAGGTGGCAGGCAAGACGGGTACGGCAGAGATTGCGAACGCCCCAGCCGCCAATGGCTGGTTCGTGGCGTACGCGCCCGCTGACGATCCCAAGTATGTCGTTGCCTCCTGCATCGAGGGCGGCGGATACGGTTCCACGTCGGCCATGTATGTCGTGCGCGACGTGCTGGGGGCCCTCTACGACGAGCCGGACACATCCAGTGAAGTGAGCCAGGGGGACCGCTGATGGAAGCGATGACGAACGAGAGGGGCGGATTTGCGTCGAGCGTTGCCTCACGGATCGGTACCGTGTTCGGGCGCGGCGGGTCGAAGGGCGTCCGCAAACCCGGTGACCACGGGTTCCTCTCAAATCTCTATCTCGGCAACCTGGTGCCCGTGCTCCTGCTGGTCCTGTACGGTACCGTCGTCATCTGGTCGGCATCGCTCACCATCGCCGAGGCGTCGTTCCCGCGCCATCTTGCGGGCATAGCGCTCGGGCTTGTCGCGGCCGCCTTCGTCTGGCGGTGGGACTACCGTGTGATGCAGACGTCGGACACGGTGATACTCATCGCAATCATCGTCCTGATCCTTTTGCCGAAGGTGCCCGGTTTCGGGTATTCGGCCAAGGGCATGACGGGATGGGTGCGCATTCCGTTGATCGGGTTCCGGTTCCAGCCGTCGGAGATCGTCAAGGTGCTCACCATATTCCTCATGGCATCGCTTGGCGCCCAGTACAACGGCAAGATCGAGCTGCTCGGCGATTATGTGAAGCTCTGCGGCGTGCTCGCGGTGATTTTTGGGCTGATGATCACCCAGGACCTCGGTACCGGTCTCATCATCCTGGTGGTGGGGGCCTCGATCATCATCGTCTCCGGGGCGAGACGGAGCTGGGTCCTCGTGACTATCGGCATTATCGTGGTCGGGGCAGCCCTGGTCGTCGGCCTGTCACTGTCCGACAGGGTGCCCCAGGCATTCAAGCTCCTCAAGGATTACCAACTGAACCGCCTGATCGTCTTCGTGGATCCCTCCGTCGACCCCACGGGTGACGGGTACAACCTCCAACAGGCGAAAATAGCCGTCGGTTCGGGCGGGTTCTTCGGCAAGGGGATCGGCAACGCGACGCAGGCGGGTTCGGGTTTTTTGCCCGAGGCGCATACCGACTTCGTCTTCGCCCTTTTGGCCGAGGAATTCGGTTTCGCCGGGGCGGTCGTGCTCATGCTGCTCTTTGCCTGGGCGATACTCTCGACCGTATCGCTCGCCCAACGCACCGAGGCACCATACGCGAAGCTCATACTGGCGGGCGTCGCGACGATGTGGACGTTCCAGCTTCTGCAGAATGTGGGCATGTGCATCGGAATCATGCCCATCACGGGCATCCCGCTGCCCTTCATCAGCTTCGGGTCGTCGTCCATGGTCGTGCAGCTGACGACGGCCGGCATCGTGCAGTCCGTCTGGAGTCACCGTCCCAAGTCCGCATAAGGCCCGGCTCCTGTCGGAAAAATGGAAAATAAAAAATGACCCGCTGAAAAAACAGCGGGTCATTCATATCGAATACGAGCGTTAGGCTACTCGGCGGGAACGACATTCACGACATGCTTTGCACCCTTAACGAACTCGACGGTGCCGTCCTGGAGGGCAAAGAGCGTATCGTCCTTGCCGCGACCGACGCCGGTACCCGGGGTGATATGGGTGCCGCGCTGACGGACGATGATCTGGCCGGTCTTGATAGCCTGACCGCCATAAATCTTGGTGCCGAGGCGCTGGGCGTTGGAATCGCGACCGTTGCGCGAGGACGCCTGACCTTTCTTGTGTGCCATGGAAAAACCTACCTAACCTTCTTGAGCCGACGAAACGAGGGGGTGATTACGCGGGAATCTCGGTAATCTCGAGACGCGTGAGCTGCTGACGGTGGCCGCGGGTGCGGTGATAGCGCTTGCGCTTGTGAAGCTTGAAGACGAGGACCTTCTCGCCCTTGTGCTGGTCGACCACCTGGGCGGTGACCTTCTTGCCCTCGAGCTCGGCAGGGTCGACGATCATCTTGTCGTCATCGGCAAGCATGAGGACGTCGAGGCTGACCTTGTCGCCAGGCTGCGCGTTGAGCTTCTCGACGTCGAGGACGTCGCCCTGGGCAACCTTATACTGCTTGCCACCAGTAGAAACGATTGCGTACATGTGAGAACCCTTCACTTACGGTGTTGGTGCAACGGGTATCCATATTACAAGCCGCGACCTGCGCAGTCAATGAAAAATAGACGTCACAAGACCAACACCTCGCAAATTCAGCAGAATCGCTGGTGCGGTTGAATCGCGAAGGCCCTGCGACAGACAAGCCTAATAGACGATATACGAGTCGTCGGAAGCGGCGTTCGCGAGGGGGGCGGGCAGGGTGACCGGGCTTGTGGAGGGGGAGTCCTCCCGCGGGGAATCGACGGCAAGGGAGGACAGCCGGCTTGCGGCTTCGGACAGGGTGCCGTCATGGAGGGCCTCTATAAGGATAGAGGTGGCCCAGGTGCCGGCGAAGGCGAAGGCGGCTCGCGATGCCCAGGTGCCCATGGGGAGGGCGCCGTTGACGGCGCGGGCGAACGCGCGCCAGGCGAGCCCTGAAGCGAGTACCAGCGCGATGTCGACCGCAGACTTGGGCGAAAGCTCGTCACCGTAGGCCGCGGCGATGTCGAGGGCGAGCTTCATCTGGTTGGCGGTCATAATGGGGAAGTCTGACCCGTGGACGATATCGACGGCTCCGACGGCCGCATTCTCTGCGGCGCAGCGGGCTGCGAGAGATGAGACGAGCGGCGCGCGGCAGAAGGGGAAGTTGGCCGCCAGGGCGATGGGTTTGTCCGTCGCGTCGAGCAGCCAGCGCGCAAGCCTATCGGCAAGGCGGTCTGCATCCGTCGCGACGACCCCCGAGATGAGGCCCGAGACCTCCTCGGGCAGATCGTTGAATGCGGGCAGGTCGAGGGCACCGTGCGCGACGAGGGCGACGGGAACGCCAGCGCGGGCGCGGGCGCAGGCGATCTCTCCTGCAGCGGCGGGATTGGAACCGGGCAGCAGGATGACGGCGTCACGGACGTTTGCGGCATCGCCCGACGCATCGGCGAGGGAAAGAACGCGGACGACCGCGGTTGCCTGCTGCGAGACGAGGGAATCACGCACGACGGCGACAAGGTCGCGCGGGGCGTCACTGTCGACTGCGACGGCGATGCTCACGCCCTCTGAACGCTTCTCGTCGGCGGTCTTGCCCGCACCGAGCACGTCGAGGACCTTGGAAACCGAAAAACTTGACTTGCGAGGCATGGGACTCCTTCGGCCATCGTTTTTACGAAGCACATTCTACCCGCAAACCCCGAAGGCCTGACGCGGCGTAGTACCATAAGTCCCGACAAGGAGGTTTCACACGTGGCTAGCAATTTCACCGATATGTCGAGGATTTGCGTCGTGGGCGGTGACGGCGGCGCGGGCTGCATGTCCTTCCGTCGCGAGGCACACGTCCCCAAGGGAGGGCCCGACGGCGGCGACGGAGGTAGCGGTGGCGACGTCGTACTCGTCGCCGACCCCCAGCTCTCCTCGCTGATCGACTACCGCTACAAGCATCATTTCAAGGCTGAGCGCGGCACTCACGGCAAAGGCGCCCGCCGCCACGGCAAGGACGGGGAGGACCTCGTGCTGCCCGTGCCGCTCGGGACGGTCGTGAAGGAGCTCGACCCCGCCTCGATGGAGCCGCTTTGGCAGATCGCGGACCTCACGGAGCCGGGCGAGCGCGTCGTCGTCGGGCCCGGGGGCGTGGGCGGGCGCGGCAACATCCACTTTGTGACGTCCGTGAGACGCGCGCCCTCCTTTGCAGAAAAAGGGGTGCCCGCCAAGGAGCATTGGATCGAACTCGAGATGAAGCTCATGGCAGACGCGGCGCTGGTCGGCATGCCGTCGGTCGGTAAGAGCTCCATCATCGCCCGCATCTCGGCGGCGCGCCCCAAGATCGCCGACTATCCCTTCACGACGCTCATCCCAAACCTCGGCGTCGTGAGGGCGCAGGACGGCAAATCCTTCGTTGTCGCCGACGTTCCGGGACTCATCGAGGGGGCGGCCGAAGGCAAAGGGTTGGGCCACGAGTTTTTGCGCCACATCGAGCGTACGGCCCTGATCCTGCATGTGGTCGACGTCACGGGCGGATATGAGGGCCGCGACCCCGTCGAGGACTACCGCGCCATTAATGATGAGCTTACCGCATATACTGCCGACCTCGCCGAGCGCCCGCAGATCGTCGTCGCCAACAAGTGCGACTTGCCCGGGAGCGAGGAAGCGGTCGCACGTCTCGCCGAGGCCGCGGCTGCGGACGACAGGCCCTTCTTTGCCGTCTCAGCGGCGACGGGCAAGGGGCTGGAAGCCCTGGTGGCCAAGACGGCGACCGAGGTCGCGAGTCTGAGGGGCGCTATCACGGCGGGCGAGTCCGTGGCCGAGCTCAACGAGCGTCTGGAGCGGGAGCGTCGCCGACGCGATGCCGCGACCGTCATCAGGCGCGAGGAGGCCCATGTCTGGCGCGTCTCCGGCGAGGCCGTCGAGCGCATGATCATCCAGACCGACTGGGACAACGACGATGCCATATCCTTCCTACAGCACCGCCTGACGCGATCGGGACTCTTCGACCGGCTGGAAAAGGCTGGCGTCCGCGAGGGCGACGAGGTGCGTATCCTAGGCTTCGCCTTCGATTACGAGGGCGAGAGGGGCGACGATCTCGCCGACCTGGAGGAGCCCGAGGAGGCGATCGATGATGTCGACGCCGATGAATAGCAAGGGCATCGTCGTCGCAAAGCTCGGGTCTTCCACACTGGTCGACGGGCGCTTCAGGATCGATCGCGATTTCGTACGAGGGCTCTGCGACCAGATCGCCGCACTTGTGGGCGAAGGTTACCGCGTCGTACTGGTATCGTCGGGCGCCGTCGCGGCCGGGCTCGACCGTCTTGGCTTCGAGCGGCGCCCTGACGACATCGGCAGTCTCCAGGCATGTGCGGCAGCGGGCCAGGTGGCCTTGGCAGAGGCCTACGGCGAGGTCCTCGCCGAGCACGGGATCCCCTGCGGTCAGGTTCTGCTGACCAGGCGTGATGTGATTGACCGCGATGGCTATCTCAACGCGCGCACGACCCTCGAGAGCCTGCTTACGCTCGGCGCGGTGCCCGTCGTGAACGAGAACGACACCGTCTCGGTCGCGGAGTTCACCTTCGGCGACAACGACACGCTCGGCGCAATCGTAGCTACCCTGGTCGGCGCGGACCTCTATGTGATCTTGTCCGACGTCGACGGCTTGTATGATGCGAATCCCGATGTGGAGAAGGACGCGCACCTCATCACTCGCGTCGACCGCATAGACGGCGGCATCGTCGCCGCAGCGGGAGACTCGACGAGCGGCGTGGGCACGGGCGGCATGTCCACCAAGGTGCGCGCCGCACGGGCGACCATGGCGGCGGGCATCCCGACGGTGGTCTGTCGGGGTCGGGCGCCCCACGTTCTCGAAGACGTCGTGCACGGCAAGCAGGTGGGCACGCGGTTCGAGGCGGCAGGCGGCCAGCATGAGGCTTCGCGCAAGCTGTGGATCGGTCTGGCGGAGATCCCCAAGGGCTCGATCACGCTCGACGACGGCGCTTGCCGGGCGGTCGTCGAGCAGGGGGCTTCGATACTGCCCGTCGGCATCGTGAAGGTCGAGGGGGAGTTCGGCCGGGGCGACGTCGTCAACGTGCTCTCGCCCGAAGGCGTCCTGCTCGGGCGCGGGGTCGTGCGCTACGATTCAGACGAGATGGTGCGGGTCCGCGGCCTCAGGCTCGACGTGATCGCGCGTTTCATGCCAGAAAAGGACGGGGTACCCGCCATCCATCGCGACGAGCTGCTCGTCTTTTAAAGGAGGAAAGCATGGCCATCCTGCGCGGAGACCTGCCCGACCTGGGGAAAGACCGGGACCGCACCTATCGGCTGGGGATTATGGGCGGCACCTTCGACCCCATCCACAACGGCCATCTCGTCTGTGCGGAGTGTGCCTTCGATGCCCTGGGCCTCGACATGGTCGTCTTCATGCCCGCAGGGTCCCCCGCCTTCAAACAGGACAAACGGGTGTCGTCGGGCGAGGATCGCTACGCCATGACCCTGCTCGCCACCTCCGACAACCCGCACTTCATCGCCAGCCGCTTCGAAGTGGACCGGGCTGGCGTCACCTATACAGCCGACACGCTGCAGCTCCTGCGCAAGATTTATCCGGACAACGTCGATTTCTACTTCATCACCGGCGCCGACGCCATCGCCGAGGTGGTGGCCTGGCGCGACGCGGACAAGGTCGCCGAGCTCGCGCATCTGGTGGGGGCGACGAGGCCGGGCTATGACCTGGCGCATGCCGAGACGGCGATCGAGAGGTCGCCCTATAAGTTCGACGTCACCTACCTCGAAGTTCCCGCCCTGGCCATATCCTCGAGCTACCTGCGCGGACGGGTGCGGGAGGGCAAGAGCCTGCGCTATCTGACACCCGACCCGGTGACCGGCTATATCCACAAGCATCAGCTCTACGGGGCGCGGGCATCGCGCTATGGCGCGGGCGAGGGCTCGTTCGGCGTGTTGGCGGGAGAGGGGCGGACAGATGGGCAAGCATAGGGACAAGAAGGGCGGGATGGCCAAAAGCCCGGTGTACACCAAGTACCAGCTTGACGAGATCGACCGTCTCGAGACCGCGCTTGCAGATCATATGGAGCAGGCGAAACCGAGGCGTTATGCCCACTCGCTCTCGGTCGCCAAGACGGCGGAGTCGCTCGCGATGGTCTACGGGGCAGACCCCTATCAGGCCCGCTGCGCCGGCATCTTGCATGATTGGTGCAAGGTCGCAAACAACGAGGAGCAGATGCGGCGAGCCTCGGAACTCGGCATCGACCTCGGTGTCGAGATGAGGCTGGTCGCGAACCTCCTCCACGGCATCATCGCGGCCCGCGAGTTGCCCGCGCGATTCCCGGAGCTGCCCGCCGAGGTCTGGCAGGCGATAGAGCGCCATACGACCGGTGCCGCCGATATGTCGCCCCTCGACATGGTCCTCTTCGTGGCGGACGGTATCGAGCCCCTGCGCCCGTCGACCCCGGGCATCGAGAAGACCCGGGCCATGGTCGGCAAGGCCTCGCTTGACGAGCTGTACTGGGAGTCCTTCACGGGCGGCATCGTTTATGTGCTCGAGACGGGCCGCTACCTCTACCCGGGGACGCTCGAGATCTACAACGCCCATGCGCTGGCAGGCACAAAGCCCCGCGGCGGGGTATGATGGAGTCACTGTAGACAGTCGGAAGGAACCACTACATGGCAGCGACCCCCCTCGAGCTCGCGCGCACGGCCGCGATGGCGGCAGACGACAAAAAGGCCACGGACATCGTGGCGATCGACCTATCAGGGGAATCAGATGTCTGCGACTATTTCGTGATCTGCACGGTCGCGAACAAACCTCAGGCCGATGCCGTGCTCGACGCCGTCGAGGAGAAGGTCCGCCTCAACTGCAACGAGAAGCCCCTCTCTGTGGAGGGCCGGGCCGGCTCAAACTGGACGCTTCTCGACTACGGCGCGGTCGTCGTGCATGTCTTCCGCCCGGAGGCGCGCGATTACTTCCGCCTCGAGAGCCTCTGGGGGGATGCGCCCCGTGTGGACCTCGGGCTCGAGGGCGCCGCACAGCCCGAATAAGCCCTGCGCCTGCAGAGCATGGATGACGCCTCGACAAACCGCTTCGGCCTTTCCGCCATCGACTGGCGCGGTCCGGCCATAGGGCTGCTCGACCTCGATGCCTTCTTTGCCTCGGTCGAGCAGCTTGACCATCCCGAATGGCGCGGCAAGCCCGTGATCGTGGGCGGGTCGTCGCAGCACCGCGGCGTCGTGTCGACCGCTTCCTACGAGGCGCGTGAATACGGGGTGCATTCCGCGATGCCGAGCTATCAGGCCGAGCGGCTGTGCCCAGATGCCATATGGACGCACGGGCATTATGCGCGCTATCGCGAGCTTTCGGACCGGGTCATGGGGTTTCTGGTGGAGGAGACCCCGCGCGTGCAGCAGGTGTCGATCGACGAGGCCTTCTTCGACGTGACCCCGGGACGCTACTCGCGTGAGAACCCCGTCGACATCTGCCAACGCATCCAACGGATGGTGTCCGAGATCGGTATCACCTGCTCCATCGGCATCGGTGCCAACAAGACGGTCGCAAAGATAGCCTCCGAGCGTGACAAGCCACGTGGGCTCACGGTGGTACTGCCCGGTACCGAGGCATCGTTTTTGGCGCCCCTGCCGGTGCGCGCCATGAGCGGCATCGGAGGCGCGACCGAGCAGAGGCTCGAGGAGCTTGGCATCCATACCCTGGGCGAGCTCGCGGCACAGGATCCCGACGAGATGGGCCGCGTGTTCGGCGTCGCTGGCCCTCGCATGGTCGAGCGGGCGGCAGGGCGCGAGACCAGCCGGGTGGCGGACCGGTACGAGCCGGATGAGGTCAAGTCCGTCTCGAACGAGCGGACGTTCTCCCGAGACCTGACTTCCGCCGAGGAGGTTCGGGCTGCCGTCCGTCATGTTGCCGCACTGACAGGGGCCCGACTGCGCAAGAAGGGTCTCAAGGGCGGTGAGGTGACTCTCAAGCTCAAGTTCGACTACAGCCATACGCGGACCGCACAGTGCCCGTTGCCTGCGCCGACGGACGACGAGCATATCTTCGGGGAGGCCGCGCTCGAGCTCCTCGACTCGGTATGGAGAGAGGGTACACCGGTACGTCTCGTGGGTGTCGGGGTGAGCGGTTTCGGCGCTTCGCGTCCGCAACAGCTGTCGCTTTTCGGGGATGACGGCGAGGGCGGGGCAACGGAGACGCACCGCGACCTCCGAAGCCTGTCGGTCGCGACAGACCGGGTCAGGGAAAAATTCGGAAAAGACGCCGTCGCCTACGGCCATGACCTGCGCTTCAGGGGCGAGGGGTCCTCGCGCGACCTCAGAGGGTGACCGTGAAGGTTGTGCCATCCGCATCGTTACTTGTCGCGGATATCGTGCCCCCGTGCGCCTCGGCGATTCCCTTCGCGATGGCCAGCCCGAGGCCGAAGCCGCCGGTCTGTCTGCTGCGCGCCGCGTCGGAACGGTAGAAGCGGTCGAAGACGTGGGCGAGGTCCTCGGGCGGGATTGCGGCGCCG
Source organism: uncultured Actinomycetes bacterium (assembly GCA_900315165.1). Classification (GTDB taxonomy): domain Bacteria; phylum Actinomycetota; class Coriobacteriia; order Coriobacteriales; family Atopobiaceae; genus Olegusella. The sequence continues at coordinate 31,026 of OMXZ01000004.1, forward strand.
CGGTTGTTGACGGTGAGCGCGCGTCCGCCGCCCTTGCGGAAGAGGCGTACGGTCACGGTCGTCCGCGGCGCCGCGTATTTGATTGCGTTGTCAATCAGGATGCGTACCAGGCGATCGAGCCAGTCGCGGTCGCCGTCGATATGGATGTCTCCCTCGACCTGAGCGTCGAGCGTGCAATCATGTTCGAAGGCCATGGCGTCGAACTCGAGGGCGGCCGTCTCGACCATGTCGGAGAGGTCCACGTCCGTCTTGCGCATGGCGTCTGCGTCGCCCGCCTTGGTCTCGTCGGTGCGGGCGAGCTCGAGGAGGTCGGTCACGAGGCCCTGCATCTGGCCCGCGGCGTCGACCGACCCGTTCACCCAGCGGCGGTCGTCGGCGGGAAGCCCCGGGTCCCTCTGAAGGATGCCCAGATTAGCCGTGATAACCGCGAGGGGGGTCTTGAGCTCATGGCTCGCGTCGGCCACGAATCGGCGCTGCTGCTCCCAGGCCGCGCCGACCGGACGGAGCGCCCAAGAAGAGAGAAACCAGGCGATTACGAAGAGGACGGCGAGCGCGACGGCGAGAGCGATGACGCTGCTTGCCGCCTGGCTCTCGAGCGAGCCCTCCACATCGGAGGTATCGGCGATGGCGATGAGCATGCCCCCGGTGGACGTTGTGCGCGACGCCCATGCGACATGCGCGTCCTTTAGGCGGCCGCTCGTGGCGTCCGAGGAGAGCGCCGCTGCGGTCACGTCGGAAAGAACGGCCTCGTCGACGGATGCGCTGCTGTCGCTTGCTGCCAATACCAGGCCGGACACATCCACGCTGACCTTAGCCACCAGACGGGCGCTCCGGCCCGCGCCGTCCTGGCTGATGGGCGCGCGTCCGATTACGGGTATGAAACCGTCCTCCTCGTCAAGCGACATCTCGAGGTCGTGGTCCACCTGGGACCATTGCATGGTGTAGTTGCGCCAGTAGGAGAAGGCGAGCACGAAGACGAGCACGGCGCCGACCAGCGTCATCACGATGGCGACGAATTTGCGCCTGAGCGAACCGATCACAGCCTACTCCAGGTAGCCGAGGTCTTCGAGGCGATAGCCGAGCATGCGCAGCGTCGTGATGTGGACGCCGGAATGCAGGTGGTGGAGCTTTTTACGCAGGAAGCTCACATAAGCCTCCACGGAGTTCTCGGTCGCCTCCGAGCCTGTTCCCCAGACGCGGATGAGGAGGTCCCGCTTGGACAGGACGCGCGAGGTGCTTGCCATGAGCGTGCGCATGACCTCGAACTCCTTGGAGGAAAGGTGGGTCGAGCGCTCGCCGCAGGACAGGTCGTGCGTGGCCAGATCAAGCGAGAGGTCGCCGAAGGTCGCCACATCGAGCTGGACGTCTCCGGACCGTCTGGTGAGGGCGCGCAGGCGGGCGAGGAGCTCGTCGTTTTCGAAGGGCTTGGTCATATAGTCATCCGCGCCGGCGTCCAGGCCCGTGACCTTGTCGCTTGTGGCGGTCCGAGCGGTCAGAAGGAGGACTGGCGTGGAATCTCCCGCGTGGCGCAGGTCCCGCACGATCTCGATGCCGTCTTTTTTCGGCAGCATGATATCGAGGACCAGGGCATCGAAACTTCCGGTCTCGGCGAGCCGGGAGCCCATGTCGCCGTCATAGGCCACCTCGGTGCGGTAGCCCGCGTCGTCGAGGATTTTGCAGATGGCGTCTGCGAGGTTGCGCTCGTCTTCGACTACGAGAATGTTCATTTCCACCCTCCTTTTTCAGCTACCTTGAAATCCTACCGATTTGCGCTGAAAATCGCCTGAAATGCGTCCACCGGGCCGCCTGATGGGCGGTCGAACACCAATCTTCCACAAAAAACGCATCTTGATGGCGCGGCGGCGAGTCGTATAGTATTTATTCGTTTGTGTGGCACTGCGGCGCGACCACTACGACCACTTTCATCCACGTGCGCCGCTCGTATGGAGGAGTTTTCATTGGCAGTTAAGATTCGCCTGGCCCGTCATGGCGCCAAGAAGCGTCCGTATTACCGCGTCGTCGTCGCCGATGGCCGCATGCCCCGCGATGGCCGTTACATCGAGGAGGTCGGCCGATACAACCCGCTGACCGAGCCCAAGACCATCCAGCTCGACCTCGAGAAGATCGACGAGTGGATCTCCAAGGGCGCCCAGCCCTCCAACACCGTCGCGCACCTCATCGACATTGCCCGCTCCGGCGCCCCCGCCCCCGAGAAGAAGCAGAAGCTCTCCAAGAAGGCCCAGGCCAAGGCAGCCGAGGCCAGGGAGGCAGCCGAGGCCGCAGCGGCCGAGGCGGCTGACCAGGGCGAGGAGTAGCCGATGGCCGGCGAGTACGCCGACGACGCCACCGAGACGGACGACGAGACCGTCGAGCTTCCCTCAGACAAGGTCGCCGACCTTGTCGAGTACATCGTCTGTGGACTGGTGGCCGACGAGGACGCCGTGTCGCTCGATGTGACCGATCGTGAGGGAGGGGCCCTTATCGAGGTGAGCTGCGCCGAGGAGGATGCCGGGCGCATCATCGGCAAGCGCGGCCGCACCATCAAGGCCATCCGCACGCTTGCTCGGGCACTCGGCTCGCGCGTCGGAACCTCTGTCGAGGTGGAGGTCGCGGAATAGTGCAGCGCAGGCGCTGGCGCCTTGTCGCGCGTGTGGTGAAAACACATGGCAGGAAGGGGGAGGTCGTGGTCACACCTGTCCACGGCCTCCCCGCTTTGCTTTCCGAGGGCATGCAGGTCGCCTGTGTGCCCCCGCAGCTCTCTCGGGACAGGTTCCATACCGTGATAGACGTCGAGACAGGGGGCGGCTCCGGCGAGCTCGTCTCGCTGTCCGGTGTGAACGACCTCAACGGCGCGCGGGCGCTTGTCGGGTCGTCGGTTCTGGCGCCCGAGGACGAGCTTCCCGACGAGGTGCGTATCGAGGGGCCCGAGACCTGGATAGGCCGCACCGTGAGTGACCGGCGCCTCGGCAGCCTCGGGGAGATCGTCGAGGTCATGGTAGGGCGAGCAAATGATGTCTGGGCGGTCGCGGGGCCCTATGGCGAGGTGCTCGTGCCTGTGGTCGGCGAGTTTATCGTCGGGGTCCCCGAGGACGGCGACATAGAGGTCGATTTGCCCGACGGGCTCGTCGAGGGATAGGGGAGGCCGTGCGTATCGAGACCCTGTCCGTCTTTCCTGAGGTGTTCGCTCCCTATATGGATGCCTCTATGATGGGACGTGCCCAAAAGAAGGACCTGCTCGACTTCGAGTCTTATGACCTGCGCGACTGGACGCATGACCGCCATCGTACGGTGGATGATGCGCCCTTCGGCGGGGGACAGGGCATGCTCATGAAGCCCGAGCCGATTTTCGAGGCGGTTCGCGACATCGCATCGCGGCAGGAGGGCCGTCCGCACGTGATCTTCTTCTCGCCCTGCGGCAAGAGATTCGACGAAGACGTTGCCCGCAGGCTCTCGCATGAAGATCGCATACTTTTCGTCTGCGGACACTACGAGGGTATGGACGAGCGTTGCTATAAGCTTGCTGACGAGACGCTCTCCATCGGCGATTACGTGCTCACGGGTGGCGAGCTCGCCGCGATGGTCGTGACCGATGCTGTGGTGCGTCTGATTCCGGGCGTGCTCGGGGACGAGGCGAGTGCGGAGGACGAGTCGTTTGCCGGAAACCTCCTGGAGTACGAGCAATACACCCGCCCCGCGATCTTTGAGGGCATGGCGGTTCCAGACGTCCTCCTGTCGGGGGACCATGGGGCGGTCGACGCCTGGAGGAGAGCCAACCAGATCGAGCGTACGGCGCGCTGGCGCCCCGACTTGCTCGCGGCCGCCAACCTGACGGCGGAGGAGCGCGCGCGTCTTGAAGATGGGGGCGAGTGGTATGAATAAGGAAGCAAAGGCCGAAGGACGACGTCTGCCCGGCTGGCTCGAGTGGGTGATCGTGTTCGCGGTCGCCATCATCGCGAGTCTGCTGATCCGCAGGTACGTTGTAGAGTTCTACAAGGTGCCCTCGGGCTCGATGCTCGAGACGATCCAGGAGGGCGACTACCTCGTTGGCGAGAAGGTCAGCTATCGGTCACGCTCGCCGCAGGCGGGCGAGATCGTGACGTTCGACGACCCGGTCGGCAGCGGCTACACCCTCATCAAGAGGGTCATCGCAGTCGGCGGACAGACGGTGGACCTGCGGGACGGTATCGTGTATGTGGACGATGTCGCGCAGGAAGAGCCCTACACGTTGGGCAAGCCGAGCTATCCTCTCGACCAGCAGGCGCAGGGGGCGAACGTGAGCTTTCCCTACACGGTGCCGGAGGGGTACCTTTGGGTTATGGGCGACAACCGCACCAATTCGCTCGACTCGCGCTATTTCGGAGCGATTCCCGAGTCGAGTGTGACCTCGCGGGCGGTTTGGACATATTGGCCGCCCTCGAGCTGGGGCTCGATGGAGTGAGAGAAAGGCAAAAGGAAGATGGACAAGACACCGCTTACCTTCCAGGACATGATCTTGGAGCTCGAGCATTACTGGGCGGGCAAGGGATGCACCGTGATGCAGCCCTACGACAGCGAGGTCGGTGCCGGTACCTTCCACACCGCGACGACCCTGCGCAGCCTGGGCCCCGCGGCCTGGCGCACCTGCTATCCGCAGCCGTGCCGCAGGCCCGCCGACGGCCGCTACGGCGAGAATCCCAACCGCATGCAGCACTACTACCAGTTCCAGGTCCTCATCAAGCCGAGCCCCGCCGATTCGCAGGAGCTCTACCTGGGGTCGCTCGCGGCGATCGGACTCGACCCCGACGAGCACGACGTCCGTTTCGTCGAGGACGACTGGGAGAGCCCGACACTGGGCGCCTGGGGCCTCGGCTGGGAGGTCTGGATGGACGGCATGGAGGTCACCCAGTTCACCTACTTCCAGCAGGTGGGCGGCCTCGAGGTCGACCCCGTCCCCGTCGAGATCACCTACGGCCTCGAGCGCATCGCCATGTACGCCCAGGGGGTCGATTCGGTATACGACCTCGTCTGGTCTTACCTTCCCGACGGCACGCCCATGACCTACGGCGACGTTTTCCTCGAGAACGAGCGCGAGTTCTCCGCCTACAACTTCGAGGTCGCCAACGTCGAGATGATGCGCCAGAAGTTCGACGACTACGAGCGCGAGTGCCACGCCTGCCTCGACCGCAAGCTGCCGCTGCCCGCCTACGACTGCGTCATGAAGTGCAGCCACGCATTCAACCTGCTCGACTCGCGCGGCGCCCTGTCCGCCGTCGAGCGCGCCAACTACATCCTGCGCGTCCGCGATGTGGCCAAGGCCTGCTGCGAGGCTTACCTCGCCGAGGTGGCGGGCAAGACGGACGCTGCGCCTGCGGAAGGGGAGGTGGCCTAAATGGCCGATATCGCTACCAGGGACTTCCTATTCGAGATAGGTACCGAGGAGATGCCCTCGGCCCCGCTCAACAACGCCATCGGCCAGCTGGGCACGCTTGTCGAGAAAGGCCTCGACGAGGCCGGCCTTTCCCATGGCGAGGTCCGCACCCTTTCGACCCCGCGCCGGCTGGCCGTCATCGTGTCCGACGTCGCCGAAGCGACCGCCGAGGTCAACGACGTGAAGCGCGGACCTGCGGCCCAGATCGCCTTCGATGAGTCCGGGGCTCCCACCAAGGCCGCCATCGGCTTCGCAAAGAAGAACGGCGTCGATCCCGCCGAATTGGTCCGTCGTGAGGATGCAGACGGCAAGGAGTACGTATTCGCCGAGACTCACGTCGACTCCCGTCCCGCGCTCCCGATTCTGTCGGCCCTCTGCGAGGGCACGATCGGCGGCCTCGAATGGCCCAACTACCGCAGTCAGCGCTGGGGTTCCGAGCACGTGACCTTCGTGCGTCCGGTGCGCTGGATCTGCTCGCTTTTCGGCGCCGAGGTTGTCCCCGTGACCTACGGCGACGTGACTAGCGGCAACACGACCCGCGGCCATCGCGTCCTCGGCAAGGGCGATCACGTCGTCCCGTCTCCCGCCGAGTACGAGCGCGTGCTCGAGGATGCCTATGTCCTGGGCGAGAAGCGTCGCGTCGAGGTCATCCGCGAGGGCATCGCGCAGATCGAGGCCGAACGCGGCGGCGCCCATGTCGACACGCCCAAGGGTACCTTCGACGAGGTCGTGAACCTCTGCGAGTGGCCCACGGTCCTGGTGGGGCAGTTCGACGAGGAGTTCCTCAAGGTGCCGCACGAAATCATCTGCGAGTCCATGCTTTCCAACCAGCGCTATTTCCCGATCTACGACAGCGAGGGGCAGCTCACGCGCGAGTTCGTCGTGGTGGCCAACGGCGACCCCACACACGCCGCTACCTTCGTCGATGGCAACGAACGCGTCGTGCGCGCCCGCCTCGACGATGCGAAGTTCTTCTACGATGAGGACCTCAAGGTCCCCATGGACGAGTTCGTCGAGCGCCTGTCGTCGGTCGTCTTCCAGGAGAAGCTCGGCACCGTCCGCCAGAAGGTCACCCGCATGGAGAAGCTCGCCGCCGTGGTGGCCTTCCAGGCTGGCGACAAGGACGACGTGAGGAATGCTACCCGCGCCGCGCATCTGGCAAAGGCCGACCTTGTGAGTCAGGCTGTCGTCGAGTTCACGAGCCAGCAGGGTGTCATGGGCGGCTACTATGCCGCCGCCGCGGGCGAACCGACCGACGTCGCCGCCGCCATCCGCGACCACTATCGCCCGCGCTTCGCGGGAGATGACCTGCCCGAGGGACTTGTGGGCAAGTGCGTGGCGATCGCCGACAAGCTTGATACCGCCTGCGGCATGTTCGCGATCGGCGAGCCGCCCACCGGTTCGGCCGACCCCTTCGCCGTCCGTCGCGCAGCCATCGGTATCATCGCCATCCTGCGCACGCTGCCCGAGGTCAAGCTGGGCCGCCTTGTCGAGGTCGCGCTCAACTCGCTTTCGCAGCAGGGGATCGAGTTCGATTCCGACAAGGTCAAGAGCGATGTGGAGGGCTTCTTCGCCGGCCGCCTGGCCGCGATCGCCCGCAAGGAAGGCCTGTCCGCGGATGTCATCGCCGCCGTCGGGGCCGTGGGCGTCATCGACCCCGCCGAATTCCTCGCCCGTGCGCATGCCCTCGAGGACGCTCGCAAAGATCAGCCCGAGCTCTTCGAGGACCTTGCCATCGCCTATGCCCGCGCCGCCCATCTTGCCGATGCCTCTCTGGGTACCGATGTGGACGAGTGCCTCCTTGGCGAAGCCGAGTCGGCGCTCCTGGCCGCCTGCGTCACAGGTGAACAAAATGTGGAGAAGGCGTTGGGGAATGGTGATTATGAGGGGGCCTGCAGCGCTCTCGCCGAATTAAGGACCCCCATCGACCGATTCTTCGAAGACGTACTTGTCATGGACAGCGACACTGGGCTAAGGGAGAACCGTCTCCGCTTGCTCAACCGCTTCGCCGGGGTCTTCGCCGACGTGGCCGACATCGGGGCGCTCTCGCGCAAGAAGTAGACTAAACGCAGCAGCAAGGCGCGCGATGCGTGCCGGACCGGGAGGAAGGACCGTAGAACATGACGGATTTTGTGAACGGCGAGGAGCTTGACGACCTGAAGCCGATTGTCTTCGTTCTGTCCGACGCGCGTGGCAAGACCGCCGTGGGCGTCGTCGAGGCGGCGGCCGACCAGTTCGTAGAGGACGCGATCGTTGTCAAGCAGCTTGGCAACGTCAACAACGTCGAGATGGTCTGCGACTACCTCGACAAGAATCGCGAGCCTGATACCCCGACCGCCGTCTTCCACACGATCGCCGACAAGAACCTCCGCCGCGACATTCGCCGCGAGCTTGACAACCGCGGTATCCCCTCTGTCGACTTGCTTGGCCCCGCGGTCACGGTGCTGTCAAGCCTGACAGGCGAGGAGCCGGCCAGCGTGAGCGGCCGTCGCGCCAATACTGAGGTTTTCGAACTCTAATCAGCGCGAATCGGGACACATACCCAACCGCTGCAATTGACGGCGGGCAGGCACTCCAACGCCTGCCCGCCGTTTTATCAATCTGATTTTCTGGAAACTCAAGCGGAATTTCTGACGAGAGGTTCGGGCCTGACGAAAGTCCGCTCCATATGCGCTATCATGCTGAATTTGGTAAGAGGGGAGAGACCTCTCCCCGCGAAGACAGATAGGAGTGTGTGTATGGCTGAAAAGCATGTCTACCGCTTCGGTGTCGACGAAAACGGTAACAACGTGACCGAGGTCGCGGGCAAGACCGTTGACGAGGCCAAGTGGATCACGGGCGGCAAGGGCGCCAACCTTGCCGAGATGGCCAATATCGGCCTCCCCGTTCCTCCGGGATTCTCGATCACCTGCCAGACCTGCGTCGCGTATTCTAGCGCCGGCAACGTGTGGCCTGAGGGCGTCCTCGACGAGATTGACGAGTACCGCAAGGACCTCGAGAAGCGTATGGGCAAGAAGCTCGGCGATAACGAGGACCCGCTGCTGGTCTCCGTCCGCTCCGGCGCTCCCTTCTCCATGCCCGGCATGATGGACACGGTCCTCAACCTCGGCCTCAACGACGACTCGGTCCAGGGCCTCATCAAGCAGACCCAGAACCCCCGTTTCGCCTATGACTCCTATCGTCGTTTCGTCCAGATGTTCTCCGACGTCGTCATGGGCGTCGAGGGCCAGCTCTTCGAGGACGCCATCAACGCCAAGAAGGCCGAGAAGGGCGTCAAGCTCGACACTGAGCTCGATGCTGACGACCTGAAGGATCTCGTCGCGACCTTCAAGCAGATCTTCTCCGACAACGTCGACCCCGATAAGTACCCCGAGGTCGTCGTCGACGGCAAGCCCGTCTTCCCGCATGACCCCCTGCTCCAGCTCCGCCTGGCCGAGCAGGCCGTCTTCGGTTCCTGGAACACTCCGCGCGCCATCCTGTACCGCAAGCAGAACAAGATCGACGACACCCTCGGCACCGCTGTCAACGTCCAGGTCATGGTCTTCGGCAACATGGGTGACACCTCCGCTACCGGCGTCGCCTTCACCCGCAACCCCGCCGACGGCACCAACGAGCGCTATGGCGACTTCCTGGTCAACGCCCAGGGCGAGGACGTCGTGGCCGGCATCCGCAACACCGAGCCTATCTCCGACCTCCCCAAGGTCGAGGGCCTGCAGCAGGCTGGCAAGGACCTCTACCGCGTCTTCGAGATCCTCGAGGATCACTACGCGGACATGATGGACCTTGAGTTCACCATCCAGCAGGGCAAGCTCTGGATGCTCCAGACCCGCGTCGGCAAGCGCACCGCCCTTTCCGCCCTGCGTGTCGCCATGCAGATGTACAACGAAGGCCGCATCGACAAGAAGACCGCTGTCCAGCGTGTCGCTCCCGAGCAGCTCGACCAGCTCCTGCACCCGCAGTTCGACAAGGACGCCAAGTATGACGTCGTTGCCAAGGGCATGAACGCTTCCCCCGGCGCTGCCGTGGGCGAGGTTGTCTTCTCCTCCGCCGACGCCGTCAAGGCTGTCGAGGATGGCCGCAAGGTCGTCCTGGTCCGCTGGGAGACCACCCCTGACGACCTGGCCGGCATGCAGGCTGCCGAGGGTATCCTGACCAGCCACGGTGGCAAGACCTCTCACGCCGCCGTCATCGCCCGTGGTATGGGCGAGCCCTGCGTCTGCGGCTGCGAGGCCCTTCACATCGACGCCGTGAAGAAGGAGGCCGCCATCGCCGGCACCGACATCGTGCTGCATGAGGGCGACATGATCTCTATCAACGGCTCCACCGGCGACGTCATCCTGGGCGAGGTCAAGCTGGTCCGCCCGGAGCTCACCGGCGACCTCGAGACCATCCTCGAGTGGGCCGATGAGATCGCCAACGACGAGTCCCTTGGCCGCAAGTTCCTGGTCCGCGCCAACGCCGACAACCCCGCCGACGCCAAGCTCTCCCGTGACTTCGGCGCCACCGGTATCGGCCTCGACCGTACCGAGCACATGTTCCTGGGCGACCGCAAGCAGCTCATCCAGTCCTTCATCCTCGCCGAGGACGAGGACACCAAGAAGAACGCCCTCGACAAGCTCTATGAGGCTCAGATCGGCGACTTCTATGCGATGTTCAAGGAGATGGACGGCCTGCCCGTCATCGTCCGTCTGCTCGATCCTCCTCTGCACGAGTTCCTCGACTCCCCGCGCGACCTCGAGGTCGAGCTCGCCAAGAAGGAGGCCCTGGGCGAGGATGTCACTGAGGGCAAGAAGATGCTCGCCAAGCTCGACAGCTTCCAGGAGGCCAACCCCATGCTCGGCCTGCGCGGCTGCCGCCTCGGCATCGTCTACCCCGAGCTTAACGACATGCAGGTGAAGGCCATCTCCACCGCCGCCGCCCAGCTCAAGAAGGAGGGCCTGGATCCCAAGCCCGAGATCATGGTGCCGCTCGTCTCCCTCGAGACCGAGATCGAGCAGGTTCGTTCCCAGATTGAGACTCAGATCAAGGCTGTCGAGGAGGCCGAGGGCATCGAGCTCTCCATCCCCGTGGGCACCATGATCGAGATCCCGCGCGCTGCCATCACGGCTGACGAGATCGCCAAGCACGCCGACTTCTTCTCCTTCGGCACCAACGACCTCACCCAGATGGGCTTCGGCTTCTCCCGTGACGACGTCGAGGGCGCCTTCATGGGCACCTACCTCGACCGCAAGCTCGTCAAGGTCAACCCGTTCGAGACGCTCGACCCGGGTATCGCCAAGCTCGTCAAGTTCGGCGTCGACCTCGGCCACGAGGGCAACCCCGACATCATGTGCGGCGTCTGCGGCGAGACCGGCGGCGACCCCGACTCGATCAAGATGTACTACAAGCTCGGTCTGGACTACGTGTCCTGCTCGCCGTATCGCGTGCCCATCGCGCGCCTCGCGGCTGCCCAGGCCAAGCTCGAGGCCTAGTAGATAGTTCTGCTAGATAACGTTCACGTAAGTGAACAGGGGAGGGGCTTCAGAGCCCCTCCTTTTTTGTAAGCAATTGTGGAAATTGCCGCGAGGGTGGGAAATCTGTCTCCAATCCCTTGTGGGAATTGCGTCGGATGGCTACAATTGCTGCTCGTGTGTTGAATCCATGTGCCGCACATGGTGCGACGGCACCTCTGGACAAGAGATTGGAAGAATAGAATGGACTACATCAAGGCAATCGAGCGTCAGCAGATCCGCGAGGACATCCCCCAGGTCCTGGTGGGCGACAACGTCAAGGTGCACTATCGCATTAAGGAAGGCGACCGCGAGCGCGAGCAGGTCTTCCAGGGCGACGTCATCCGCATGTCCGGCGCTGGCGCGCGCGAGACCTTCACGGTCCGCAAGATCAGCTTCGGCGTCGGCGTCGAGCGCACCTTCCCCCTGCATAGCCCCAAGATTGCCAAGCTCGAGGTCGTGCGTCACGGTCAGGTCCGTCGTGCCAAGCTGTACTACCTCCGCGACCGCGTCGGCAAGGCTGCCCGTCTGCGCGAGCGTCGTGCCTAAGGATTTTCTGCTAGGTTGGGAGCCGTCCGAATGGGCGGCTCTTTTTTTATGCGACGGGATGCGAAATGAACGCACGGGATATCTGCAATCTGATCAAAGGCGCTGATTACGACGATGTTGAGGCTTTGCTTGATCGATATGCCGACGATCCCCGCGGACAAGTGCAGAAGACCGTGCAGGCAGTTCGCCGCAAGCATGAGAGGGAGAAGGCTGAGCGCGAGCGCGTGCTGGGCATGTACGAGCTCGAGAGGGAGCTCGGCGGCGAAGGGATTGTCGTCGGTGTCGACGAGGTCGGCCGCGGACCGATCGCCGGTCCCCTCACGGTAGCTGCGGTCGCTTTGCCGAGGACCCCGATCATCTGGGGCATTAACGACTCGAAACAGCTCACGCCACAAGCCCGTGAGCGGCTTGCCGTGACAATTAAGGAGACTGCGCTCGCTATCGGCATTTGCCACATACCGCCCGCCGAGATCGACGAGCGGGGCATGGGGGCGTCGCTGCGCCGTGCGATGGCTGCCGCAGTCGAGAACACAGGGGTCGATCCAGACTGCGTGTTGATCGACGGCAATCCGGTGCACGCCCACCCGATGGAGAAGACCCTGGTAAAGGGAGACGCCCGCATCGCCTGTATAGCTGCCGCATCGATTTATGCAAAGGTCACGCGTGATCGGATGATGGTCGAATACGACCGGCTGTATCCCGTATATGGATTCGCCAGCAACAAGGGCTATGGATCCGCCGCACACATCGCTGCAATCAAGGAATACGGACTGTCGCCCATCCATCGGGTGAGCTTTTGTGGCAACTTCATGGAGATGCCCACGCTTTTCTAAGCCACGTTTGGACTAATACAATGTTTGATTTTTCAGCCTTTTCAACAAAGCACCGCTCAATGGCACCTGCAAGCTGAGACGGCAATATCGCATGCAGCTGCCTGCGATATTGGTGCAAGTTTGCTGCAAGTCGCATCCCCTATAGTCTGACCACCCGACGAAGGAGGGAGCGAAATGGAAGCGGTATTCCCGGATTGGCAAGGTGCGAAGACCAAAATCGCGCGCGACATCACGGAGGATTTCGTGTGTCCTGCCTCCGCCGTCAAAGACGCGGGGGACCTGGGGCTTGATTGCAATTGGAAAGACGCCCATCCCAATCCCAAGCAGCTCGGTCGTATGGGCGAACAGATGGCAAGGGTCTTTCTCGAATCCCATGGGTACCGTGTGGTCGCCATGAACTGGCGCTGCCATGCGGGGGAGGCGGATATCGTCGCCGTCGACCCGCGCGACGGCTCGACGGCGCTCGTGGAGGTGAAGAGCAGGGTATCTCGCCTGGGAGACAAGACCGTCTTCCCGGAAAAGGCGGTCAATAGGAAAAAGCAGGTACGTTACCAGCGTATTGCGCTGACCTGGCTTGCGCTCCATCCGAGGACCGAATGCGTCCGGTTCGACGTCGTGGCGCTCAACATCTATGCGCCGCTCAGGGCGAAGGTCCGTCTCATGCCGAGCGCATTCGAATGGGATGACTGACATGGGTGCCGAAGTCTACTCCGTACATACCGCTACCATCCGGGGTGCCGAGGCTCTTCCCGTGTCGGTCGAGGTGTCGTTATCCCATGGCATTCCCGGGATCACGCTCGTGGGCATGCCCGACACAGCCGTACTGGAGGCACGCTCTCGGGTGCGCTGCGCCATGACTGGCTCGGGATACGACCCCCCGCGGCTGCACATCACGGTCAATCTCGCCCCCGGCGAGCTGAAGAAGAAGGGTACCGGATTCGACCTGCCGATAGCAGTCGCCATCCTGTCCGCGACGCACCAGATACCGCTCGAGGGGCTCGACCATATGCTCTTTGTCGGGGAGCTTGCGCTCGACGGGACGGTGTCGGCGGTGCGTGGCATGGTCGCCTATGCCATGCTGGCCAAGCAAGCCGGTCTCACCCTTGCGTGCGGGTCGGACGCGGATATTCCCGAAAGTTTACGTAGTCAGGTACGGGTGCTGCCAGAGCTCTCGCGACTGAAGCAGGGAGCCGATGGACTGGCGGGTGCCGAGGGACGTGCCTGCGTCACGCCGCCGTCAGAGGCGCTCGACTTCGCGGACGTCATCGATCAGGAGATGGCGAAACGCGCCATGGTCGTCGCAGCGGCTGGCGGACACGGGATGTTGATGGTAGGGCCGCCGGGATCGGGAAAGTCCATGCTTGCCAAGAGACTCCCGACGATACTCGCGCCGCTCGAGCCCGATGAGGAGCTTCAATCGATGCTGCTGTACTCGGTCGCGGGGGAGACCTTCATGGGTGGGAACGGGCACAACCGTCCCTTCCGCGCTCCGCACCACTCCATATCGCTCGTCGGTATGGTGGGTGGAGGCAACCCCGTGCTCCCCGGGGAGATCTCGCTCGCGCACAACGGCGTGCTCTTCCTCGACGAGCTTCCCGAGTTCTCTCCGGGGGCTCTCCAAGCGCTCAGGCAGCCTATGGAGGACAGGGAGGTGCGTATCGTACGCGCCGACGGTACATACCGCTTCCCAAGTGACTTCCAATTGATCGCGGCGGCCAATCCCTGCCCCTGCGGGTATCTGGGCGATCCGGTCCGGCCGTGTAAATGCACGCCGGCGCAAATTGTCAAATACCAGAATAGGGTGGGTGGCCCGCTCATCGACCGCATCGACATCGTGGTCAATGTCGCCCGTCCGCGCGAGGATCGGCTCATCGGAGGCCAGGCGGGGATGTCTTCCGCGCAGATGGCGGAGGCGGTGCAGAAGGCGCGCGAGTTTGCCAAATGGAGGAAGACAAAGTACGGGGAGGAGAGGGGCGGTGCTCCCCACGAATCGGTCGCGAATGCGCGCTTCGACGCCGATGCAAGGGCGATGCTTGAGGCGATTGCCGCGCGTAAGGCGCTGAGCGGGCGCGCCATCGCGCGCATCGTGCGTGTCTCGCGGACGATAGCGGACATCTCGGGACGTGGGGAAGTGGGCCGTGACGAGCTTGCGGAGGCCTGTTCGTACCGGCTGCAGGACAACGGATAAGGGGTGGGGCAGTGGCAGTGGAGCGCATGGACATACACAGGGGGGACGACGCCTACCCGCAATCGTTCAACAGCCTCGAGTATCCCCCCGAGGTCTTCTATCTGCTTGGAGACCCCGGCGTATTGCAAGGCGACCATCTCTCTATCATCGGGGCGAGGAAAGCGACGCCCTATGGGCTCGCCACCTCCGCCATGGCGGGGCGCATTGCCGCTGAATGCGGGATGACGGTTGTCTCGGGGGGCGCCTACGGATGCGACAGCGCCTCGCTGCGGGCGGCTCATGCCGCAGGCGGAAGGACGATTGTGGTGTCGGGTCTGGGCGCCGACTTGATATACCCGGCCTCATCGAGGGATGTTTTCGAGAATGCCCTGGCGGGCGGCGGGGCGGTCGTATCGTTGAGCCCCTGGGGCCAGGATGCCCGCAAATGGTCGTTTCTCGAGCGGAACCCCATCATAGCGGCCCTGGGGGACGCCCTCTTCGTTTGCGAAGCGGGACAGCATTCGGGGACGTCAAGCACAGCGGAGTCGGCGACCAAAATGGGCAAGCGCGTCTATGCGGTGCCGGGGCCCATCTTCTCGCCTCAGTCGATGGGAACCAATCGCCTGATTGCCGACGGGGCGGCCATCGTCTGTTGCGAGCAGGACCTCGAGACAATGCTCTCGCTTGATTTCGGCTCGTTGCGCGTGGCCGAGGAAGGGATGACGCGCCCGGAGGGCAGGGTGCTCTCGGCGCTCCTTGCCATGCCTATGAGACCGGACGACCTCGCGGCGGCGTTGGGGGAGGACCCGCTCACCGTCGTGAGGACCCTGACCGACTATGAGATGAAGGGCGTGGTCGAGCGGCTGTGGGACGGGCGCTACAGCCCGAGCGAGAGCTATATGGCCACACGGGTTAAAATCGGAAAGGACAAGAAGAATGTTTCCGGCGCCGTGCGGGACGCCGGTTGAAGCCGAACGGAGAAAGCGTGGAGCAGGTTACGATCGTCGGTGGCGGGCTTGCCGGCAGCGAGTGCGCCCTCACCCTCGCGCGGCGCGGGGTGAGCGTCCACCTGTACGAAATGCGGCCGCAGAAGATGTCGCCCGCGCACCATACCGGGGGATTTGCGGAACTCGTCTGTTCGAACTCGCTGAAGTCCCTGAGGGGGGATTCCGCGGCGGGCTTGTTAAAGCGCGAGCTGCTCTTCATGGGATCGAGCCTGCTGCCGCTCGCCCTCGAGGCGCGCGTGCCTGCTGGCGGCGCACTCGCGGTGGATCGGGGAAGGTTCTCCGACCTCGTGACCGAGGCGATAGAGGCGCACCCTGGCATCAACGTGGTGCGGGAGGAGGTGCGCGCGATACCCGAAGGCCCCTGTGTGATCTCGGCTGGCCCGCTCTGCCCGGATGCGCTCTTCTCCGCGCTATCCGAGACAGTGGGCTCCTCGTCGCTTTCGTTTTACGACGCTGCCGCCCCGATCGTCGATGCGGCGACGATTGACCGGTCGATTGTGTTCACTCAGTCTCGCTATGGCGCAGAGGGGGCGGGGGACTACCTGAATTGCCCCATGAGCCGTGACGAGTATGAGCGGTTCGTCACGGAGCTCCTTGGGGCCCGTAAGGTGATCGGCAAGGATTTCGAGCAAGGCGACCTTTTCTCCGCCTGCCAACCGGTCGAGGAGGTCGCCCGCACGGGCAGGGACTCGCTTCGCTTTGGGGCGCTCAAGCCCGTCGGCCTGACCGACCCGAGGACGGGAAGGAGGCCTTGGGCGGCCGTGCAGCTTAGGGCGGAAAACGCCGCACGCACCGCCTACAACCTCGTTGGCTTCCAGACGAACCTGACATGGGGCGAGCAGAAGCGGGTCTTCACGCTCATACCGGGGCTCGAGCATGCGGAGTTCTTCCGCTACGGCGTCATGCACCGCAATTCCTTCGTCGACAGCCCGCACGTGCTCGACGGGACCTTCAGGGTACCCGGTACCCAGGTCAGGCTTGCCGGCCAGATCACGGGCACCGAAGGATACACCGAGGCGATCGCATCCGGGTTCCTCGCCGCGCTCAACACCTATGCAGACCTCATGGGGGTGCCCCAGGCAGCACTGCCGGTTACGGGGGCTTTCGGATCGCTCGTCGCATATGCGACCGACCCCCTGACGTCGGACTACCAGCCGATGCATGTAAATTTCGGCATCGTCCCGCCTTTGGGGGGCGGCCGTCTAAAAAAGAAGGAACGTTACGCGGCGTACGCCCGGAGGGCCCGCGTGGACCTCGAGGCCTATGTCGCTTCGCGGCCAGACCTCTTTGACGACCGCGCCGGTGCCTGGCCTGAGGGGGACGAACCCGCATGACCGCACCCTCCGATATCGCTGAGACGCGTGAACGCAGGATGGAAGAGTTCGAAGCGCATGCGGCAGACTTCATCCGCTATCTTGCGGGGGTCCGGAACCTTTCGCCGAACACCGTCCGCGCCTACGAGGGAGACATCGGGGCGTATTGCTCCTGGCTTCGACGCGAGGGTGCCGACCCGCTCGGCATCACCCATCGCGAGCTGAGGAGGTGGCTTGCCGAGCAGTCGCGTGCGCGGTATGCCGCATCATCGGTCGACCGGAGGCTGTCGGCGGTACGCGACCTGTACCGCTGGCTGGTGCGCGAGGGGATTACCGACAAGGACTGTGCCGCCGCCCTCGCGAGTCCAAAAAAGGCGAAAACCCTTCCGCGCACCATGGACGCCGCCTCCGTGGACAGGCTTCTTGACACCTGCGACGTGACTACACCCGAGGGGCTGCGGGATCGTTGCTTCATCGAACTTCTTGCAGCGACGGGATCCCGCATTTCCGAGGCATCGGGGCTCGACGTTGGGGATGTGGATATGGCCCGCCGTCAGGTCCGCCTCTTCGGCAAGGGCTCGAAGGAGAGGATCGTGCCAATCTACGAAGCGGCCATCGAGACGACGGAGCGGTATGTGGGGGCGGCGCGGCCAAAGCTGCTCGCGCGTGCAAAGGCGGGTTCGAAGGCGGGAGACGCCCTTTACGTCTCGACC
This sequence comes from uncultured Actinomycetes bacterium, assembly GCA_900315165.1. Lineage (GTDB taxonomy): Bacteria > Actinomycetota > Coriobacteriia > Coriobacteriales > Atopobiaceae > Olegusella. Next base: position 48,504 of record OMXZ01000004.1, read on the forward strand.
CGTGGCAACCGGATGAGTGCTGACGCCTTGCGCACGGTCTTCGAGCGGCATGTGCGCCTAGCGGGGCTCGACCCGACGCTCACACCCCATGCCATGCGGCACACCTATGCGACGGAGCTCCTTTCCAACGGGGCGGACATGCGCAGCGTGCAGGAGCTGTTGGGGCATGCAAACCTGTCGACCACACAGATCTACACTCATCTTTCCGTCGAACGGCTCAAGGACGCGACGCGCCAGGCGCATCCGCGGGCCGAATGAGGGTTTACAGCTTTTCCACATGCATGGGGATGCAAAGCTGGTATACTCATCTATCGCTGTGCGTCCGCACGGCATAAATACACACGCGTGGCCACCCGATGGCCATGGTGCCTGGGATACAGCCATTTCCCAGGTGGCATAAGGGGATGACACCACGCGGAGGGACAACCAGACGGAGGTAAAAAATGGCTAAGATCACTATCCAGACCCTGCTCGACGCGGGCTGCCACTACGGGCATCAGACCCGTCGCTGGAACCCCAAGATGAAGCCGTACATCTTCGGCGAGCGTAACGGCATCTACATCCTCGATCTCAAGCAGACCCTGCTCGATGCCGACAAGGCCTACACGTTCCTGAAGGACACCGCCGCCAAGGGTGGCACGATCCTGTTCGTCGGCACCAAGAAGCAGGCCCAGGAGCCCATCGCAGCCCAGGCCACCCGCGCCAACATGCCCTACATCAACCAGCGCTGGCTCGGCGGCATGCTGACCAACTTCGTCACCATGCGCTCCCGCATCGACCGCATGGAGCAGCTTGAGGCTATGGTCGAGTCCGGGGAGATGGCCAAGCGCGGCAAGAAGGAGCAGGCCGTCCTGACCAAGGAGCTTGAGAAGCTCCAGCGCAACCTCGGTGGCGTCCGTGACATGAAGGCCCTCCCGCAGGCGCTCTTCGTCGTCGACTCTAAGCGCGAGGAGATTGCGATCAAGGAGGCCAACCGCCTGAACATCCCGGTCGTCAGCCTGCTCGACACCAATTCCGATCCCGACGTCGTCGATTACGGCATCCCCGCCAATGACGACGCAATCCGCTCGGTTGATCTCATGTGCGAGCTGGCGGCCGACGCCGTCCTCGCCGGCTCGGGCAAGGAGCAGATGACCGCAGCCGAGATGGCCGGTGAGTCCGCCGAGCAGATCGAGGCCGAGATGGCCGAAGAGGCTCCCAAGGCCGAGTAGCGCACAAGCGCAGTCCGATAGCAAACGTTCAACCCCGTTAAGGAGGGGCACCATGGCACAAGTTACCGCCGCTCTCGTCAAGCAGCTCCGTGAGATGACCAACTCCCCGATGATGGAGTGCAAGAAGGCACTCGTGAAGGCCGATGGCGACATCGATCGCGCCGTCGACATCCTTCGTGAGATGGGCGTCGCCAAGGCTGTCAAGCGTGCCGGCCGCGCGACCAACGAGGGTACCATCGGCACCTACGTCTCCGAAGACGGCCATACCGCCGCCATCCTCGAGCTTTCCTGCGAGACCGACTTCGTGGGCACCAACCCCAAGTTCACCGGCTTTGCCGCTGACCTTGCCAAGGTCGTTGCCGAGAACGACCCGGCCGACGTCGAGGCCCTCAAGGCCTGCAAGATGGGTCAGGGTACGGTCGACACCGAGCTCACCGAGATGATCCACATCATCGGCGAGAACATGAAGATCATGCGCTTCACTCGCGTCGAGCAGCCTGAGGGCGGTATCGCTGGCTATATCCACCTGGGCGGCAAGCTGGCCTCCCTCGTGTCCTTCTCCTTCGGCAAGGCCGAGACCAACGCCAACGAGACTTTCAAGACCTTCGCGCACGACGTTGCGATGCAGGTCGTCGCCGCCGACCCCGTGTCCGCTACCATCGAGGACGTGCCCGCCGACGTGCTCGAGCACGAGAAGGCCATTTACGCCGTCCAGGCCGCCGAGTCCGGCAAGCCCGAGTTCGTGCAGCAGAAGATGGTCGAGGGCCGCGTGAACAAGTTCTACAAGGAGAGCGTCCTGTCCGAGCAGGTCTTCATCAAGGACAACGACACCACGATCTCCGAGCTGGCCAAGAAGGTCAGCAAGGAGGCTGGCGACGACATCAAGATCGTCTCCTTCGTTCGCTTCAGCTTCGGCGAGGCCGAATAACGATTTAGCCAGAATCGAAAAGGGGGCCGACGATAGTCGGTCCCTTTTTTGTATGTATGCAGGGTTTGCCCCATGGGGCGGCGCCGTCTGCCCATAAGATTGTAAGACGGCCGTCAGCCTTTGATAGAATGGCGAACCGAGATGATTGGAGGTGCGTCTTGTCCGAATACAAATACAAGCGCGTGCTGCTGAAACTGTCCGGTGAGGCCCTAATGGGTGGGAAGGATTTCGGCATCGACGAGTCGGTGCCGCAGCTGATCGCCAAGGGGATCAAGCCGGCTCATGACGCGGGGGTCGATATTGCGGTCGTCGTGGGCGGCGGCAATATCTTCCGTGGACTGACGGGTGCCGCGGCGGGCATGGACCGTGCCCAGGCGGACAATATGGGCATGCTCGCGACCGTAATAAATTCGCTGTCGCTGCAGGACACGTTCGAGAAGGCGGGCATGGACTGCCGTGTGATGAGTGCCATCGAGATGCACGCCGTGTCGGAGACCTACATCCGTCGCCGTGCCATACGCCATCTTGAGAAGGGCCGTATCACGATCTTTGCCGCGGGCACCGGCAACCCGTATTTCACGACCGATACCGCGGCGGCGTTGCGTGCCTGCGAGATCGGTGCAGACGTCCTCATGAAGGCGACCAAGGTGGACGGCATCTACGATATGGATCCCGTCACCCACCCCGAGGCAAAGAAATTCGATACCATCACCTATTCCGAGGTCCTCACCCGCAACCTACAGGTCATGGATTCGACGGCGACGGCGCTTTGCAAGGACAACCACATGCCCATCATGGTGTTCAACCTCGAGGGGGACAATGCCTTCGACCGGGCCCTTCGTGGCGAACCGGTCGGGACCACCGTCGTAGAGAGTGAGGAGTAAGGCATGAGCGAGTACACCACCAAGGCAAAGGCCGAGATGGACAAATGCGTAGAGAACCTCCAGGGCGGCTTCGCCAAGGTCCGTACCGGACGTGCCAACGCCCACGTCCTCGACTCGATTAAGGTCGAGTACTATGGCCAGCTGACCCCGATTACGCAGCTTGCGGGCGTGAAGGTACCCGAGGCATCGACGCTCGTTATCGAGCCGTGGGACAAGAGCGCCCTGCATTCCATCGTCAAAGCGATCGAGGCATCCGACCTGGGCATCACGCCCAACGAGGACGGGCAGTCCATCCGCCTGCCCTTCCCCAAGCCGACCGAGGACCGTCGTCGCGAGCTCGCGAAGGATTGCAGCAGGCTTGCCGAGGAGGCCAAGGTCGGCATCCGCAAGGCCCGTGCCGATGCAAACAAGCGCATCGATCGCGACCAGAAGGACGAGGATCTGCCCGAGGACGAGGCCAACCGCGAGAAGAAGGCCGTACAGAAGCTGACCGACGACTACACGAAGAAGGTCGACGAGCTTCTCAAGACGAAGACTGCCGAGGTCATGGAGATTTAGGAGCCGCATTGCTCATCGACGAGGAAAAACTGCGGGCTTACTATTCTCAGGCGCCGGAAGATATCAGTCTGACGGATGTGGACCTCGCCCGTATCCCGCGGCATGTATCGATCATCATGGATGGAAACGGCCGATGGGCGCAGGCGCGGGGGCTCGATCGTTCTGAAGGTCATGTGGCGGGCGTCGACAGCCTGCGTGAGGCCGTCACGACGAGCGTCCGCCTCGGTGTGGACGTGTTCTCTGTCTACGCATTCTCGACGGAAAACTGGCGCCGTCCCCAGCATGAGGTCGACCTGCTCATGCATCTTTTCGCCACAACGCTTTTGAACGAGCTTCCCCTTTTCCATCAGGAGAACGTCAAGCTCAGGTTTTTCGGCGATCTGGTCGCCCTGCCGGAGGAGACCCGCGATGTGTTTCAAGAGGGGCTCGACGAGACGGCGGACCATACGGGCATGACGTTCGCCTTGGCGGTTAACTACGGCTCCCGGGCCGAGATCACGAAGGCAGCCCGTGAGATTGCGGAGCTGGTCGTGTCAGGCGACCTGACGCCGGAAGACGTCGACGAGGGGGTCTTTGCCGACCACCTCTATACCGCGGGGCTACCTGATCCCGAGCTCCTCATACGGACTTCGGGGGAACAACGTTTGTCGAATTACCTCTTATGGCAGCTCGCCTATACCGAGTTCTTTGTGACCGATACGTATTGGCCCGACTTCACGCGCTGGGACTATCTGCGCGCGATTCGCGACTTCCAGGGCCGTCACCGTCGATTCGGAGGTGTCGTCAGCAAATGAGCGAGCAGAGGACCAATGATGGGACTTCCACAGCGGGCCCGTCGTCTGCAAAAAGCGGAAAGTCAGGCTTGGTCACCCGTGTGATATCCGGCGCTGTCTATGCGATCGTCATCGTCGGCTGCCTCTACCTCGGCCCTTTGGCGACGACGGTTGTCGTGGCCGTAATGGCGTTCCTGTGCTGCGACGAGTTTTATCGCATGAGCAAGATGTCCGGCCGCATGCCCAACAAGCTCATCGGCTACATCGCCGCGGTTGCCTATCCGTTCATCGCATATGGCGGCAAGGAAGACATGCTGCTCCTGGCATCGCTTGCCCTCATCGTCGCAACGGCCGCCTGGCATGTCTTCACGCCGCGCTCGACCGTCGGTGACGTGGCGCATACCATATTCGGGGCCGTCTACACGGGTTTCATGTTCTCTAGCGTTGTCTTGATCAGGAAGGTGGACGCCGGGAACGCCGGGGCACTCCTCGCCTTCGGTGTGATGGGGTCTGTCTGGCTCAACGACGCTACCGCATACTTCGTCGGATCGCGCTTAGGCAAGAACAAGCTTGCCCCGACTATCTCTCCCAACAAATCAGTCGAGGGCTTCTGGGGCGGTATCGCCGGCGGCCTCGTGGCGTGGATCATCCTTGCTGCCCTGCAGGTCTGCGGCGTCACATTCCCCGTCGCGCTGATTTCCGGTGCCCTATGCGGCGCAGCCGGCGTGCTCGGTGACCTCTTCGAGTCTCGCATCAAGCGCGGCGTCGGGGTGAAGGACTCGGGCAATATCATTCCTGGCCACGGCGGGATGCTCGACCGATCCGATTCCATGCTCTTCGCGAGCTCGGTTGCCTTCATAGCCCTCAAGCTCGGAGGTATCCTTTGAGTATTTTCGAAGAGCCGGTCTCACACGTAACGAGAAGGCGCCCTCTTCGGGTTGCTGTCCTCGGTGCCTCTGGGTCGGTTGGCCGTCAGACACTTGACGTCTGTCGTCAACATGCGGACAAGGTACAAGTCGTCGCACTCGCCGTTCGTCGGTCCACCGATCTTTTGGTGGCGGCAGCCCGTGAATTTGGCGCATCCCATGTGGCTGTTACCGAGAAGGAGCACGTGTCGGATTCCATCCTTGCCGAGCTGCCCCAGGGGTGCGAGGTGCATGCGGACCATCAATCGCTTGCCGAGCTCGCTACGCTCCCCGAGGTCGATTGCGTCGTCTCTGCGGTTGTCGGCTTTGCGGGCATCCGGGCGGGATACACGGCGCTGAGCGCGGGCAAGGTGCTCGCCTATGCCAACAAGGAGACCATCGTCGTCGCCGGCGACCTATTGATGCCCCTTGTGAGGCCCGGCCAGCTCATCCCTGTGGATTCCGAGCACAGTGCCATCTACCAGTGTATCGTCGGCCATCGCACGTCAGACGTCCACGCTCTCTGGCTCACGTGCTCCGGCGGGCCCTTCTATGGCATGGACCGCGCAGCCCTCTCCAAGGTCACGGCCGCCGACGCACTCGCCCATCCCACCTGGAGCATGGGGCCCAAGATCACGGTCGATTCTGCGAGTCTCATGAACAAAGGGCTCGAGGTGCTCGAGGCCTACCATCTCTTTGAGGTGCCCATCGACCGGGTCAACGTGCTCGTCCAGCGCCAGAGCCGCATTCATTCCATGGTCGAGTTTGCCGATGGGGCGACCATCGCGCAGCTCGGGCCCTCGGACATGCGGATTCCCATCCAATATGCCTTGAGCTATCCCGAGCGCTGGGAGGCCCCCGTCCCGCGCATCGACTATTGCGACGAGCCCGAGATATCCTTTGGACGTGCGGACGAGGAGACCTTCGGCTGCCTCGCCCTCGCCAAGGAGGCGGGGCACATCGGGGGTACGATGCCCTGTGCGATGAATGCGGCCAACGAGGTCGCCAATAAGGCTTTCCGCCTCGGATTGTGCGGCTTCCTCGACATCGAGGGCACCGTGCGCAGGGTCATGAACAATACCGATTCCGTGCCTGTCGAGTCCGTCGAGCAGCTCATGGAGACAGACGAGAGGGCACGCGAACAGGCGAGGAAGATTCTCGGCGTCGGCGAAGGCATGGCATGACGGCGATCTCTGCAGTCTTTTGGGGCCTGATTGTCATATCCCTGCTCGTGGTCGTGCACGAGGGCGGGCACTTCCTTGTGGCGCGTGCCTTCGGTATCCGCGTAACGGAGTTTTTCATCGGCATGCCCTGCAGGCTTAGGCTGTCTCGTCGGTCCAAGAAATACGGCACGGAGTTCGGAATCACGCCCGTGCTGCTGGGCGGTTACAACCGCATCTGCGGCATGGAGCCGCTCGGGGACGAACATATGCCCCAGGTGCTCGCCATTGTCCAGCGCGATGGGACGACAGATGCCGTAGCGATAGCGGAAGAGCTCGGCATTTCCGCAGATGAGGCCTACGACAACTTGCTCACCCTTTCGGATTGGGCCTCAATCGCGCGTGTCGAGGCGCCCCGCGGGTCAGACAGGGCGGATGCCTTTACCACCCAGCGCCGTGATGCTCGGCTCCTGACCATGTATGACAAGGGCCATGACTTCACCACGTCCGGGGTGACTGAGGCGGGCGAACCAAGGCCGATTGCGGATGCGGACGCTTTCTGCGAGCAGGAACGCCTCCATACCTATGACGGCAAGGCTTGGTGGAAGCGCATCCTGATCTTGCTTGCGGGCGCCGCCGTCAATATCGCCATTGCCTTTTTTCTCGTCATCGGCGACATGACCTTGGTGGGAATCGAGGTGGTTTCCGACACAAACGTCATCAGCGGCGTCGAGCGGGGAGGTCTTGCGGAGCAAGCAGGCCTCCAGGCCGGCGACAGGATCGTCGGGATAGCGGGGGAGCGGACGGACAGTTGGACGGATATCAGTGCCGCCGTGGACAGCGCCCTTGAGTCAGCACAGCCCTTTGAGGTTTCGTTCGAGCGAGATGGCGTCAGCAGGACCGCCGAGATCGCCCTTCCATCGGATGGCAGCGCGACTGCCATCGGCATCTATGCGTCGACCGAGATCTATCACGCGACCCTTGCCGAGGCGACAAGAGTTGCTGTCGCCTATGTCGGGCAAGTGGGCACGATGGTCGCACAGATCCTGATGCCCCAGCACACGGCTGAGATTGTGAGCCAGTCGTCATCGGTCGTCGGTATCTCCGTCATGGCGTCACAGGCGGCGAGTTCCGGGGCATCGGATTTCATTGCTCTTCTGGCTGCGGTATTACTGTCGCTCGGGCTCATGAATCTTCTCCCCATACCGCCGCTCGACGGAGGAAAGATCCTGATTGAGATCATCCAGGCCATCAGGGGCAAACGGGTGTCGATGAGGGCCCAGACTGCCATCAGCTATGCTGGCCTGGCATTTTTTATGGTGATATTTGTATTCGCCCTGTTCAACGATGTCACAAGAATCATCGGATAGGGTTATCGACGCAAGGAGGGCGTTATGACGCCGCATGAGAGGACCCGCCGGGTCATGGTGGGCAACGTCGCTGTTGGAGGGGGAGCCCCCGTCTCCGTCCAGTCCATGTGCAATACGAAGACGACAGACGCGGAAGCGACGCTCGCCCAGATCGGCCGCTTCGCCGAGGCCGGATGCGAGATCGCCCGTGTCACGGTACCGACGAAAGACGCCGTGGACCCCTTCCGGCGCATCTGCGCGGAAAGCCCGCTGCCGATCGTCGCGGACATCCACTTCGACTACCGGCTCGCAATCGCGGCGATTGAGGCGGGGGCGGCAGCCGTGCGGGTCAATCCGGGCAACATTGGGTCCTTCGACCGCGTCGATGCCGTGATCGACACGGCGGGCGAGAAGGGGTGCGCCATTCGTATCGGTGTGAACGCGGGGTCGCTCGCAAAGGAGTACGACGAGCGTCAGGACCTGACCCTACCGGAGAAGCTCGTGGCGAGTGCGGAATCCTTCACGACGCATTTCGAGGACCGGGGTTTCACGGATTTCATCCTGTCCGCCAAGGTGCACGGCGTAAACGAGACCGTCGAGGTTAACAGGAGGCTGTCCGAGGCTCTGCCCCAGGTCCCGCTGCACATCGGCGTCACCGAGGCGGGCACAGCGCGGCAGGGGACTGTCAAGAGCTCCATAGCTCTCGGCATGCTGCTCGCGGAGGGCATCGGAGACACCATGCGTGTCTCGCTCACAGCCGACCCTGTCGAGGAAGTCCGTGTGGGTTGGGAGATCCTCTCCTCGCTCGGTATACGCCGGCTCCACCCCGAACTCGTGAGCTGTCCGACCTGCGGCCGCACCCAGGTTGACCTCATCGATATCGCCGAGGAGGTCGAGCGCCGGCTCCAGACCGTCAAGGCACCCATTACCGTCGCGGTTATGGGGTGCGTGGTCAATGGACCGGGAGAGGCATCGGGGGCTGATATTGGTGTTGCCTGTGGAAAGGGGAGCGCCCTCGTCTTTGCGGGGGGCGAGATATTGCGTAAGGTTTCTGAGGACGAGATCGTCGATGTGCTGTTTGAGGAGATAGGCAAGCGCTGGCCCGCGGTAGAATCGTGAGCGCTCTGGCAATAAGGAAGGATTTTCAGACATGAAGAGCTACATGAAGATGTCGCGGCTATACGCTCCGACGCTCAAGGAGGACCCGACCGAGGCAGAGCTTGCAAGCCATAGGCTGCTCCTGCGCGCCGGCTTCATACGCAAGGAGGCCGCTGGCCTCTATACCTATCTTCCGCTGGCATGGCGCTCCATCCGCAAGATTGAGCAGATCTGCCGCGAGGAGCAGGAGGCGATCGGATCCCAGGAGATGATGACGCCGATTCTCACCGACGGCGAGTTCTGGCATCAGACCGGCCGTTGGGACAACTACGGCCCCGAGCTCATGCGCATCAAGGACCGTCATGATCGCGAATTCGTCCTTGGCCCCACGCATGAGGAGACCTATACGGCCCTCGTCCGCGACGAGCTGCGCAGCTATAAGCAGCTGCCTGTGACCCTCTATCACATCCAGGACAAGTTCCGCGACGAGCTGCGTCCCCGATTCGGCCTCATGCGCGGCCGCGAGTTCATCATGAAGGATGCCTACAGCTTCTCGGCCGACCAGGAATCCCTGCAGCAGTGCTATGACGATCAGAAGGGCGCCTACGCCCGGTTCTGCGCCCGCTGCGGCCTGAAGGCGCTGCCCGTGGCGGCAGATACGGGCCAGATCGGTGGCGATACCTCCGTCGAGTACATGGCGCTTGCCGAGGCGGGCGAGGCCGAGCTTGTCTACTGCGAGGACTGCGGCTTTGCCGCCGATACTGAGGCCGCCACGGCTGCCTGTGAGGTCACTGAGGGCGTTGCCGGCGAGATGCGGAAGGTGGAGACGCCGGGCATCGGCACGATAGCGGACCTGGCAGCCCTGATGAAGGTTCCCGAGTCCGCTACCCGCAAGGCCATCGCCCTCGTCGATGGTGACGGCAAGCCCTGGGTCGTCATCGTCCCGGGCGACCATGAGGTCAACGACGTCAAGGCCGAGCATGCCTTTGGGTCCTTCCACATGATGAGCGACGAGGAGCTCGAGGAGTACGGCCTGCATAAGGGCTTCATGGGCCCGGTCAACCTGCCTGCGGGCGTCTCCTGCGCCGCAGACATCGCCCTCAAGGGTTCCGAGTGGTGGCTTGTCGGCGCCAACCAGCCTGGCTATCACCTGCAGTCCGCCAAGCCCGGCCGCGATTTCGAGGTGGGCCGCTGGGTCGACGTCATCACGGCCAAACCCGGCGACACCTGCCCCCATTGCGGCAAGCCCCTCTCGGGCGCGCGCGGTATCGAGTGCGGCCAGGTCTTCCAGCTCGGCACCAAGTACTCCGCATCCATGGGCGCGACCTTCATGGATGTCGACGGCAAGGAGAAGCCCCTTCAGATGGGCTGCTACGGCATCGGTATCTCCCGTACCCTTGCCGCCATCGTGGAGCAGCACCACGACGAGGCGGGCATCGTCTTCCCGGTGTCCGTGGCCCCCTACGAGGTTGCGGTCGTGGCGCTTGATGCCAAGGGCGAAGTTCTCGAGACGGCGACCGATATCGCCGGCAGGCTCACCGACGCCGGTCTCGACGTCATCCTCGACGACCGCAAGGAGCGCCCCGGCGTCAAGTTCGCCGAGGCTGACCTCATGGGCTTCCCGTACCAGGTCGTGATCGGCAAGCGAGGCATCAAGGCGGGCGTGGTCGAGGTCAAATGCCGCGAGACGGGGGAGCGCGAGGATGTGGCGCTCGACGGTCTCGCCAGCTATCTCACGGCCCGTATCGTGCCTGCACGTCAGGGCCTGCTTACAGAGTAAGCACGAGAAATGATGCATGGTGCGATAGTTGTGGAGACAATGCGGGCGAAAATTCGGCTCGAAAAAAGTTCGAGATTCCGCTTGACCGAGATTTTCGCTCTGCTAATATAACTACCGCACCAACGCACGGGGAATTAGCTCAGTTGGGAGAGCGCGTGACTGGCAGTCACGAGGTCAGGGGTTCGAACCCCCTATTCTCCACCATGAGATTGCGGGCGGCGGCATTTGCCGTCGCCCTTTTTTCATATCCGGGCCCATGGCGCAGCGGTCAGCGCAGGGGACTCATAATCCCTGGGTCGTAGGTTCGAATCCTACTGGGCCCACCTGTAAATTTGAGCCGGGGCGAAAAAGCCTCGGCTTTTTACTTATCGAAATCAGACCATTCCGCTTCAAGTTTCTTGGATAGGGTCTCGAAAATCGGAAGGTAGGTTGACCTTGCCTGATCGATGATCTTATCGGCGATTTCTTCGTCATAGGAATGGATGATCTCATTGCGAGCGTCAAGCATAGCGAGCCAGCAAGCTTCATCATCGATTACATGAGCCGCATAGGATGCCTTGAGAAGAGTGTTTTACGGAAGGTCTCAAGCTTGCGCGAGGTCATAGACAACCACCCCATCCCGTGCAATATCGGAGCGCAATTCAGTATTGCCAAGCGTGTCCAGATTCACGATGTCGAAGCGCAAAAGAGTGGGCGTCTGCTCGTCTACGTCGAAGGAGAAATTCAATACATCGCCACCTTCGGCGGCCAGGTCGATATCGCTGCGGGGCTGAGAGGTTCCGCGTGCTCGAGAACCGTAAAGAAGCACTCGAGAGACATTGCGTCGCCGCGCTATGTCCTGAATAACGTCGAAAACCTCAGGCTTCACGTTCGCGCGGGCACCGAGCTCTGTCGTATCAGGCTGACACATATCTTGTGCTCCCTTCCTTGCCCTCGACTGAAGTATATCAAGGCAAATGAGGCCGTTTCATTCTGATGACAATGCGAAGGCCGAGAAGACACTTTGCTAAGATGAGCTGCCAAGGAAGAATCTCTTATCAGTAATTGCGGAGGAGGTTCATGGCACTTCCGATTGTCGACGCACATTGCCATATCTACCCGCCCAAGATTGCGGCGAGGGCCGTGGACTCGGTGGGGGAGTTCTACCACCTCGCCATGCTCGGCGTGCCAGCGGAGGCGGGCATCACGCCGGGGACTCCCGAGCATCTTTTAGCCGTGAGCGCAGGATCGGGCATCACGCATCATCTCGTGCATTCCGTTGCCGTGAAAGCGGCAACCGTCGAGTCCATCAACACTTTTATTGCGCAGCAGTGCGCCGTTCATCCCAATTTCATCGGCTTTGCCGCGATGCACCAGGACTACGAGGACCCGCGCGGCGAACTCGAGCGGGCGAAGGCCGCGGGCCTCAAGGGTATCAAGATCCACCCGGACACCCAGTGTGTGAACCTCGACGACGACCGCCTTATGGAGGTCTATGCCATCGCGGAGGAGCTCGGGCTGCCCGTACTCATCCATATGGGCGACTACCGCTACGACTATTCGCATCCCCGCAGGCTCAAGCGGGTGCTTCAAGAATTTCCTGGCCTCGTGGTCTGCGGGGCACATTTCGGCGGCTGGTCGGTATTTGACCTCGCGGTCGAATACCTGCAGGATGAGCGCTGTTTTCTGGACTGCTCCTCTTCCATGGCTTTCATTGGGCTGCGCAGAACGCGTGAGCTCATCGAGCTTTACGGGGCGGACCGCATTTTATTCGGATCTGACTTCCCCATGTGGGATCCGGGCCGCGAGCTGGAACGACTGCGCTCGCTGGGACTGCCGGCGGCGGATTGGGAGAAAATAACGTTACGAAACGTCGAACGATTCACGGGAGTCGACCTGACCTAGACAAGTGAATGATAGAAAAGAAATATCGGTTATGAGCGATGGGAGAACACATGGCTGAGGACAAGAAAGATCTGGAGACCGTCGTCGATGCCAATAACGACGAGATCCGACACCGCATCCGCGCGCTTCGCGAGGACCTCGACCTCACCATGCAGGAGATGGCTGACGCGACCGGGCGTTCCGTGGCAGAGTATGCGGCGCAGGAGTCCGGCGAGGCCGACCTGACCTTCACCTTCATCTACAAATGTGCCAACAAGCTGGGCGTCGATGTCACCGAACTCCTGACGGGCGAGTCTCCCCACCTCAAGGGCTTCTCGCTCGTGCGCGAGGGCGAGGGTATCCCCATCAAACGTCGCGCCGGCTTCGAATATCTGCATAAGGCACCCCTGCTCTCGAAGAAGCTCGCCGAGCCTTTCGTGGTCACCATCCCGTACTCCAAGGAGGCCGAGGAAGAGGAGATTCATCTCTCCTACCACAAGGGTCAGGAGTTGGATTATGTGATTTCCGGCCACCTGCGCTTCTCCTACGAGGGGGTTTTGACCGACCTCAACCCCGGCGACGTCGTGATGTACGACTCCGGGCGCGGCCATGGCGAGATTGCCATCGGCGGCGAGCCCTGCGTGATCCTCGCGGTCGTCATGGAACCGCACGAGGAGGGGTCGCGCTAGTGCCTGTCATGCGTCAAACCCTCGAGCTACGGCGAATTACGAACCGGGCGTACGTGCCCCACGACTCGGGACGATAGGGTCCCGGGCACACGTGCTCCCGGGTTACAGCCGTATCTGAACGATTCAAAGCATCCAAGGGTGGAAGACAAACATGAGGAACATCAACCTTCGCTATGCCGAGGAGACCTATAACGCCGACGGTACCCTGGCGACCATCAAGCTGCATTATCCCGACACCTTCAATTTCGCCTACGACGTCGTTGACGACATCGCACAGGCCGAGCCCGACCGCCGCGCCATGGTCTGGTGCAACCCGGAGGGGGAGGAGCACCTCTTCACCTTCAGCGACATGAAGCGTTGGTCTGACAAGACGGCCAACTACCTGGCCTCCCTCGGCATCGGCAAGGGCGATATGGTGATGGTCATCCTGCGCCGCCACTACCAGTTCTGGTTCGTGGCTCTGGCCTTGGCGAAGCTTGGTGCCGTGATGGTCCCCGCGACCTTCATGCTCAAGGAGCACGACCTGACCTACCGCCTGGACTCCGCCTCGATCAAGGCGATCATCACCACAACGGTGGGCGACATCGCCGGTATCGTCGAAAACGTCCGCGAGCAGTGCGCCTCCCTTGAGACCTGCATCCTTGTGAACGGTGCCGGAGGCGGTCTGACCCCGCGTGACGAGGAGGGCAGGCTCCTGTCCGACCAGCCGGTCGGGGCGGCACTGTCCGGCCCCGAGGGCGTATGCGCCGCCCCCGTGACCCGCGAGGGCTGGGAGGACTTCAATACGGGCGTCCGTGCGGCGTCCGAGGCCTTCGACCACGTCGAGACCAACGTCTACGACCCCATGCTTATGTATTTCTCCTCCGGCACTTCTGGCAACCCCAAGATGGTCCTGCATAACTCCACCTACTCGCTGGCCCATCTGATCACGGCCAAGCACTGGCACAACGTGGATCCCGACGGTATTCACTTCACCATCGCGGACACTGGCTGGGGCAAGGCCGTCTGGGGCAAGCTCTATGGCCAGTGGCTGATGGAGGGGTGTGTCTTCACCTACGACTTCGATCGCTTCCACGCGGGCGAGATTCTGTCGCTGATCGACAAGTACCAGATCACCACCCTCTGCTGCCCGCCGACCATGTATCGCCTGATGATGCAGGAGGATTTCAGCAAATATAGCCTGAGTTCGCTCAAATACTCGACCACGGCGGGCGAGGCCCTGAACCCCGACCTCTTCGACTTCTGGAAGGAAACGACCGGTCTTACCATCTATGAGGGCTTCGGCCAGACCGAAACGCCGCTTACGATTGCCAACCTTACCCATTCCAAGCCGCAGCCCGGCTCCATGGGAAAGCCCGTGCCCCTCTACACCCTGCAGCTGCAGCGCTACGACGGCACCGAGTGCGACACGGGCGAGAGCGGCGAGATCTGCATCAAGATGGACCCGCGTCCCGAGGGCATCATGATGGAGTATTACCGCAACCCCGAGAAGACGGCCGAGGTCATCCACGACGGCTGGTACCACACGGGCGATGTGGCCTGGAAGGACGAGCACGGCTCCTTCTGGTACGTCGGCCGCAACGACGACGTGATTAAGTCCTCTGGCTATCGCATCGGTCCCTTCGAGATCGAGAACGTCCTGCTCGAGCACGACGCCGTCCGCGAGTGCGCCGTGACAGGCGTGCCCGACCCCGTGCGCGGCAAGGCGGTCAAGGCGACCATCGTTCTGAATCCCGGCTACAAGCCCTCTGCGGACCTCACCAAGGAGCTCCAGACCTGGGTCAAGAAGGAGACGGCGCCCTACAAATTCCCCCGCATCATCGACTATGTGGACGAGCTGCCCAAGACCGTCAACGGCAAAATCCGCCGCGTGGCCATCCGCAAGGAGGACGAGGCGAAGGCCGAGGCGAAGTAACGCGTATTCGGCACTGACGACCGAGAGGCCCCGATGACCGTAAGCGAAGACAAGCATATCCCCGAAAGCTTGATGACGGCCCTGCGCCCCGTTACGATCGTCTGCGGCCACTATGGCACGGGAAAGACGAACCTGACGGTGAACCTCGCCTGCGATCTCGCGGCGGCAGGTCATAAGGCCACGGTCATTGACCTCGACATCGTCAACCCTTATTTCCGGGCCTCCGAGCAGCGGGAGCTTCTGGAGGACAAGGGCGTCCGACTTATCGCCCCGGTCTTCGCGGAGCGGGGGACCAGCCTCGACGTGCCGAGCCTGACCGGTGCCATCGCGCCGGCCATAGCAGATGCGAATGAGGGGGAGTACGTCCTGATCGACCTGGGTGGGGATGACGTAGGGTCGGCAGCTCTGGGCCGTTTCGCCCTGACGGTCGCCGAGCGCGAATATGCCATGCTCGTCGTGATTAACCGCCATCGCAACCTCACGCAGGAACCGGCCGAGGTTCTCGAGAACCTACGCGAGATCGAGGCGGCGAGCCGGCTGCGCGCGACCGCCCTTGTCGACAACGCCCACCTTAAGAACCTCACGACCGCGGAGGCCCTGGCGGATCCCGAGGGATTCGCGACGGAAGTATCCCGCCTTACTGGTTTGCCGTTTGTGGCTAAGACCTATCCGATTGGTCTCGCGGTAGACCAAATAACGGCGCTTGGTAACATCGCAGAAAAGAGCATGCTTTACCCTGTTCATCTATATGTAAAGAATCCCTGGGAATGAGGGCGCGGAAAGAAGGGAGAGGCTTTCCATGGCAAAGATGATCGTCGACGAGCATTTCTGCAAGGGCTGCGGCCTATGCGTTGATGCCTGCCCCAAGGGGATCGTCGAGCTCGACAAGTCCCGCATTACGGAGAAGGGCTACCACCCGGCGCACTGCGTCGACCAGGCCTCGTGCATTGGTTGCTGCTCCTGCGCCCTGATGTGCCCTGACGTCGCCATCAAGGTATGGAGGTGATTGTATGAGCGAGAAAGTATTGATGAAGGGCAACGAGGTCTTGGCCGAGAGCGCGATGCGCGCCGGCTGCCGCTACTTCTTCGGATACCCGATCACCCCGCAGACGGAGCTGTCCGCCTATCTGGCCAAGCAGATGCCCAAGGTGGGAGGCACCTTCCTGCAGGCCGAGAGCGAGATTGCGGCCATCAACATGGTCTATGGCGCCAGCGCCGCCGGCGCCCGCGCGATGACGAGCTCCAGCTCACCCGGCGTCTCGCTCAAGAGCGAGGGAGTGTCCTACATCGCCGGCGCCGACCTGCCCGCAGTGATCATCAACGTGATGCGCGGCGGCCCCGGCCTCGGCTCCATCCAGCCATCCCAGTCTGACTACTGGCAGGCGACCAAGGCCCTCGGCCACGGTGACTTCCAGATGATCGTGTACGCGCCCTCGACCGTCCAGGAGATGGGCGACTACACCTACAAGGCGTTCGACAAGGCAGACGAGTACCGCACCCCGGTCATGATACTGGCCGACGGCATGCTCGGCCAGATGATGGAGCCTGTGGAGCTGCGCCCCGCCATCGAGGACATCCCCGAGCGCCCCTGGGCCACGACCGGCACCAAGATGCAGCGCGAGCACAACATTGTGAACTCGCTCTACCTCGACGCCCCCACGCTCGACCGCATCAATCACGAACGTTTCGAGCGCTATGAGACCATCAAGGCAAGGGAGCAGGAGAGCGAGAAGTTCCTCTGCGACGATGCCGAGTACGTCGTCGTGGCCTTCGGCGCCGCTGCCCGCATCGCTCGCAACGCCGTTCGCGCTGCCCGCAAACAGGGCGTAAAGGTCGGCCTTCTGCGCCCGATTACCCTGTGGCCCTTCCCGGTCGACGCGATCGAGGAGACCATCCCGCAGGCGAAGGGCTACCTGTCCGTCGAGATGAGCATGGGCCAGATGGTCGAGGACGTGCGCCTTGCCGTCGCGGGCCGTGCCCCCGTGGAGTTCTTCGGCCATACCGGCGGCGTGATTCCCACGCCCGCGGAGGTCACGCAGGCCATTCTCAAGCTCGCAGGAAAGGCAGGTGAGTAGCCATGGCAGAGGAGAAACTCGTCTTCGACCGTCCCCATTCGCTGCTTCCCGTCATCACCAACTTCTGCCCCGGATGCACGCATGGCATCGTGCATCGCCTGGTCGCCGAGGCCATCGACGAGCTGGGGATCGAAGGCAAGACAGTCGGTATCTCGCCCGTCGGCTGCGCCGTTATGGGCTATAACTTCTTCGGCTGCGACATGATCGAGGCCGCCCACGGCCGCGCACCCGCAGTGGCCACCGGCGTCAAGCGCGTGAATCCGGACAACATCGTCTTCGCCTACCAGGGCGATGGCGACCTCGCGTCCATCGGTACCGCCGAGACCGTGCACGCGGCGACGCGCGGCGAGAACATCACCGTCATCTTCATCAACAACGCGATCTACGGCATGACCGGCGGCCAGATGGCCCCAACCAGCCTGCCCAACCAGATCACCCAGACTAGCCCCTACGGTCGCGACACGGCCCACCAGGGCTACCCGGTCCGCATCTGCGAGATGCTCTCGACGCTCGACGGGCCCGCCTATCTCGAGCGCGTCTGCTGCGATACGCCGGCGCACGTCCGTGCCGCCAAGAAGGCCATCAAGAAGGGCTTCCAGTACCAGATCGACGGCGTGGGCTACTCGCTGATCGAGGTCGTCTCGACCTGCCCGACCAACTGGGGCATGACGCCGCAGAACGCCTTCCAGTGGCTGCGCGACAATATGCTTCCCTACTATCCGCTCGGTGTCTACCGCGACGTGCTCGCCGAGGGCTACGACAGTGTCCTCGACCGCGCGCACGACCGCGCAAAGGAGAGCCCGATTGCCCAGAAGACCACGGCAATCGACACCGTGGCTTCGCTCATGAAGGGCGGTGAGGCATAAATGGCAGAGCACCGTTTTGTCCTCTCCGGCTTCGGCGGTCAGGGCCTGTTGTTCGGCGGCAAGGTCATCGCCTACGCCGGTCTCGTGGAAGACCGCTATCTCTCCTGGCTGCCCAGCTACGGTCCCGAGATGCGCGGCGGTACCGCCAACTGCTCCGTAACCCTATCCGACGAGCCCATCGGTTCGCCCCTCGTCACTGATCCCACAGCGGTCATCGCCATGAACCAGCCCTCCGTCGACAAGTTCGGCCCCACCATCGTGCCGGGCGGCGTGATTGTGATCGATTCCGCCCTCACCAACACGCCTCCCGACCGCGACGACATCAAGGTCTTCATGATTCCCGCGACCGAGATCGCGGAGAAGGCGGGCTTCAAGGTCTTGGCCAACATGGTCTGCCTGGGCAAGCTTTGGAAGGAGACTGGCTTCTGCGACGAGGCGTCGCTCGAACCCGCCCTGCGCCATGCCGTCCCGGCCAAGCATGCCGACATGATCGACAAGAACCTCGAGGCACTACGACTAGGCATGACGCTATAGGTCGACGCTGCCCCGTCTTTGTGCATAAACCCCTGGCAGATCGACGAACGACCTGCTAGGGGCTTTTATTATGAGAACGGACTGAGTGATAAGAGCAAAGGAGTTACGCACATGGCAGAACAGGACAACAGACTCGGACGCAAGCTCGTGACGCTGCGCGAGGCCCATCATCTGTCCCAACAGCAGCTCGCCGAGCGCGCGGGAGCGGACGTCGAAATCATCAAGGGGCTCGAAGAGGGAAATCTGCCCTCCTCCCTCGCGCCTCTGATTCAGATCACCCGTGCCTTGGGCGTCCGTCTCGGCACCCTCATGGATGACGACGAGGCGACGGGGCCCTACTACGTAGAGAAGGGGCAGATGGAGGAGGTCACGCGCCTCAAGAGCCTCGAGACCGCCAGTGACGCCGGCGACCTGTCTTACTTCAGCCTCGCAGCGGGACGCCCCTCGCGTCATATGGACCCCTTCATCATCACTATCACGCCGTCGGGGGAGACCGACCACAAGCTCGTGGGCCACGAGGGCGAAGAGTTCCTCTACGGCCTGGAGGGAGAGGTTGAGATCGCCTATGGCGACGAACTCTACGTCCTGCACCCAGGCGAATCCATCTACTATGACTCGATCGTCCCGCACCAGGTGCGCGCGTATAAGGGCCAGGGCGCTAAGTTCCTCGCCTGTGTGTACACCCCCGTTGAGAAAGAGGCGTAAGGCGTATGGCGGAAATGACCAGCGCGACCGGTTATCACATCTGCGACAACCTGGACGTTGAGCACGGCTGGACGGCCGAGGAGGTCGCCGAGCGCACGGAGACGGGGGCCCTCATCGCCAACCCGGCGCCGAGGCCCGACGGGACCGTGCCTGTCCCCGGCGACCAGGACATCCCTCTGCACTCTGAGCTCACGCTCGGCGCCTACCTGCGCAAACAAGTCGCCATCGACCCCGATCACGAGTTCATCGTCTATCCCGACCGCGACCTCAAGTGGACTTATCGCGAGTTTGACGAACGCACCGATAACCTCGCCCGCGGGATGCTCTATATCGGCATGCGACCCGGCGACCACCTGGGCGTCTGGGCCCGCAACATCCCCGATTGGGTCACCTTCATGTTTGCCTGTGCCAAGATCGGTGTCGTGATGGTCACGATGAACCCGGTCTTCAAAAGTCATGAGCTCGACTACGTCCTCAAACAGTCGGATATGAAGGCCCTGTGTGTGATCGACTCGTTCCGCGACATCGACTACGTAGAAATCGTACGCGAGCTGGTGCCTGAGTCGCTCTTCTACGAGCGCGGGTACTTGAGCTCGGACAAGTATCCTTGCCTCAAGAACCTCATCTACATGGGGCCGGAGAAGCATCGCGGCTTCTACAGCGTGCCCGAGCTCCTTCTCCTCGGCAAGTACACGATGAAGGATGAGTTTTCCGAGATCGAGGGCCAGTTTGACCAGAACGACTGCGTGATGATGCAGTACACCTCGGGTACCACCGGGTTCCCCAAGGGCGTTATGCTTACCCACCGCAACATCCTTAACGACGGCTTCTTCATTGGCGAGGGCCAGAAACTGACGCCGCTCGATCGCGTCTGTCTTCCCGTTCCGTATTTCCACTGTTTCGGATGCGTCCTGGGCATCATGGCTATCCTCACGCACCGTTGCACAATCGTGGGCATCGAGAGCTTCGATGCCGAGATGGTGCTCCAGGCTATCCAGAAGGAGCGCGCGACGGCGGTTTACGGCGTCCCGACCATGTTCATCGCCGAGCTCAACCACCCCGATTTCGACAAGTACGACATGAGCAGCCTGCACACGGGCATCATGGCCGGCAGCCCCTGTCCGCCGGCGACCATGGCCGAGGTCATGGAAAAGATGAACATGCGCGACATCACCATCTGCTATGGCCTCACGGAGACGAGCCCCGTCTTCACCCAGTCCAGCGCCGACGACGACATCGACCATAAGTGCACCACCGTTGGCAAAAAACACCCGGTCGTGGATGTGAAGGTCGCCGACATCAACGACGGCCACCGCTTGGGTCCGGGCGAGCATGGCGAGCTGTGCTGCCGCGGCTACAACGTCATGAAGGGCTACTACAAGATGCCCGAGCAGACCGAGGCCATCATCGACGACGAGGGCTACCTGCACTCGGGCGACATGGGCACGGTCGACGAGGACGGCTACTATCGCGTGACCGGCCGCATCAAGGACATGATCATCCGCGGCGGCGAGAATATCTACCCGCTCGAGGTCGAGAACTTCCTGCTCTCGATGCCAGGCGTGCTCGACGCTCAGGTCGTGGGAATCCCCGACGAGAAGCTGGGCGAGATCGTGGGCGCTTTCATTCGCACCAAGCCCGGCTACGAGGACATGACGGAGCGCGACGTGCGCGAGTACGCAATCCCGCGCATCGCCCGTTTCAAGGTGCCCAAGCGGGTCTTCTTCGTCGACGAGTTCCCGATGAACCCGGCCAAGAAGGTCCAAAAATACAAGCTTCGCGAGATGGCCAAGGAGCTCACGGAGCGAGAGAATCTCAAGGTGTTCGCCACCGAGGAGGAGGCAGAGGCCGCCCGCAGGGCATCCGAGGACGACGACGCCCGCGGCGGCATGTTCCGCGAGAAGTAAGGCGTATCGATAAGTGCGACGAAAACGGGTATCGTTGACTACGATTTCTTGTCGGCGATACCCGAATTTCGGGATGAACGGAGGTCACGCGCATGACCGCGGAAAGCAAGAGACTCAAAATTTTCTGCTTGATCAGCTTGTTTTACGGCATAGCCGAGATCGTGAGCGGGTTTGTCATCAAGGCAGACCTGGGCGTGTCCATATTGACCGCCTTTGCGCCCATGGTCACAGGAATCCTGTCCCTTGTGCTGGGCGTGTATGCCGCGAGGGCTGCGAATGTTCCCTCTAATGCGAAGAAGATTCGGACCTTCGCGCTCGTAATCACGCTCTTGTCATGCGCAGCGACTGGGGCGGCCCTGTATCTCGGGGGTGGTTTCACGAATTTTGCCATTGTCTGCGTCGTCGGGACGATAGCCGACCTGCTCGTCGTGACCTCCGCGCATCAGGTCAAGCGCGCCCTCGACCGCGTCTAGTATTCTTGTTGGCATCCGAGGGGGAGTTCTGTTATAGTTCTTTCTCGCACGGGCGACTAGCTCAGGGGTAGAGCGCATCCTTCACACGGATGAGGTCACTGGTTCGAAACCAGTGTCGCCCACCAGAAATTTCGGACCTGCCTTCGGGTGGGTCTTTTTTTATGCTGAAACTTATTGTGCCGATTGTGTGGAGCGCATCCGCCTGATTCGCTTGGGCTCCATACCAGGCTTTCAACAAAGAAGAGCGCATGGGGGCCGTGGGTACTGTCAACCTTCTTGCGCACTTTCATTTCGGCCCCACGTCCCGCAGGTCTATGACTCCGGCACCTCTTTGAGCATGGATACGTCCAGGTAGCGC
>OMXZ01000038.1 GCA_900315165.1 uncultured Actinomycetes bacterium
GCCCACTCGTGGACCTTGGCGGGCGCGCGGTGCGCCGAGGCGATGACCAGCTCGTAGGGCACGCCGAACTCCTCGAGCTGCTTGGTGCAGGCCTCCATCGCCGGCATATCCGACTTGGATCCCATGATGATGCCCACCAGCGGGGCTTCTGTCTCGGCCATGCGTCCTCCCTTGTCCGACTTCGCTGGCATTCAGTATAGAGAAAAGCCCGCGCCTTCCCGCCGCCTATCAGTCTTTCGAAAAGAAAAGGACGTTATACCCCATACCTCCGTACGGGGTATAAACGGGGTATAAGCCAGCACGTAAAAAAGTGATGCCACCGAAGCGGGTCGCCGCACGCGGGGGATGCGTCCCGTGCCTAGCAGGTATAATCGGTAAAAATCGGTGAGCGGAGGTGCGCCGTGTCGGACAGAGACAGAGGAATCATAGACTTCGCGACGTTCCTCATTCATCGCATTGCGGAGAGGTGGGGAATGACCGCTCCGGAGGCCTTCAAGAAGCTTGACTCTGCCGATATCGTGGACGGCTACATCATCAAACATTACGATGTCCTGCATACGCTTGGCGAGGAATATCTCGTTGATGATGTTACGTCCCTCGCCCGAAAAAGAGGCGTGTTGTCGTGAAGATTACCCAAGAGGTCATAGACCGCCTAAACGACGAATCCCTACTGAAGGAACATCAAGACGAGGCAATCGCAGGGGAGATTGCCTCTGCCACCGGACTTGAACCAGCTGACGCGATGCGCCTGTATTATGACAGCCGGACGGCAGCCCTTATCGCTGATGGCTCACTCGGTCTTCAATATCTCGATGCGTCCGTGCTGGCAGAAATGGTACTTGAAGAGGGTAATCGTCCGCCGAAAAACAACCTCTAGGCGCGGGCGGAACGCTGGGGCCAATCCAGACCAGTCGCAGGTCCGCCGCTTACGCCGCATCGCGACCGTTCGCGCCACGAGTCAGCGGCTTGGGCACAAAGACGAACGTACGCCACACGCCATCCTTTTGCGCGAAGCGGGCCATGCCGCCCTTGCCGCGGGCGATGCTCGAAATAATCTGGGTGCCCATGCCTGCGCCGTCGTGTTTGGTGGAGATTACGCCGCCCTCGCTATCGAAGGCGAGCGTGCTGACCGAGGTATTGCGCACATCCAGCTTGAACGGGGCGTCGGGCCCGCCGGACATCTCGATCTTGAGCTTCGTCCGCTCGCCGGCGGAACCCGCGAGGGCGGCCGCCTTTTCCAAGGCCTCGACCGCGTTCTCGAGCGTGTTGCTCACGAGGGCCGTGAGCTCCATCTCGGAAAGGCCCGTCTCGGGCATCACGCGGATGTCAGCCGAGACATCGCAGCCCAGCTCGCGAGCCCGGGCGATGTAGTGCCCGACCAAGGCGTCCACCGTGGGGTTGGTGCTCCAGACGAGGGGTCCGTCGTCCTTCATGGTCTCGTTTATCTCGGAGGCGAAGCTGCGCAGGGCTGCGGTGTCGCCCCGCTCCGCCGCCGAAAGCACGGCACGCTGGAAATGCCGCAGGTCATGTCGGGCGCGGGCCGCCTCGTCGATCTGGCGCCGCAGCGATTTCGCGCGCTCAAGCTGGAGCTCGAGAATGCGCTGCTCGTTGGCGTGGCGCTCCATGTCCAGATGCGCCTGGGCCTGCTCGCAGAGCAGCTCGACCAGAATGAAGTACATCACGACGAAGAGGACCGAGGTGCTCATGGTGCGCCAGGAACCCTCGAATGTGTCGAGGCTGCCGGAAAAGAGGACCTCGATCACGTACATCGCCAGGGGGACGGCCCAGCCGGCCCGCCAGATGACGCCCGAGACCTCGTTGTGCCTGAGGAGGTCGGCCACGCGGCTGCCGAAGAACCTCGAGAAGAAGTGCATGAGCACGCCGATGACCACCCATTGGACGGCGGCGTCGACAAGCCCGAACTCTACCTCGGTCTCGCCCGCGAGGGCACCGGCCGCGGCCCCGATCGCCGACGAGCAGTACACGATGAGCTCGGCGCTGAAAAAGAGCAGCATGAGCTCGCTGAACTTGGTGTTGAGCAGCGCCAGCTCGACGATGATCGCCGCGACGCTGGTCCCGATGAAGAAGGCCGTGCGCACGTCGGGATACAGGACGTAGACGACACTGCAGCTCAGTGCCAGCGCGACCGACGCGACGAGCAGGCCGTAGTACACACGGCGCGAGATGCGCCCCGCGCGGAAGACGGGCATGATGGCCAGATAGGTCGACGGCCACATGACCAGCTGGCTCGAGAGCTGGCGCAGGAACTGGACGACCGTCGGATCGGAGAGGATCGCCTGGAGGGAAAGGGCGGGGGCGGAATCTACCATGCCTCCCCCTCGTCCCGCTGGCTCACCCACTCACCCCAGGCTTCAAGCGTGGCCTGGAAGTTCCTGCGGCTGATGGGCACGGGCACGTCATCGCGGACGACGAGCGAATCGTCCTGCACACTCTCGACCGTATCGAGGTTGACGAGATAGCCGCGTGCCGGCGAGCAGAATTGATGGGTGTCGGCCAGGGCCTCCTCCAGCTGTGTCAGCGTCGCGCGGACGTGAATCGGCTCGGCCTTGCCCACGTGGAGCTCGACGGTGTGGTTGACGACGCGCGCCCAGCGCAGGCGGTTGGCGTCGAAGGACTCTCCACCGATCTCGACCGTGCGCTCCTTGCTCGCGCCGATGCCGAGCCGGTCGAGCGCCAGCGCGAGGTCGTCATACTGCACAGGTTTCATCAGGTAGCCCGAGGCCTGGACCTCGTAACTCTCGACGGCGAAGTCCCGACTCGAGGTGATGAAGAAGATCCGTACCGACTCGTCCGTCGTACGGATGCGGCGTGCGATATCGAGGCCGGTCGGGGCCGCCTCGTCGCGCACAAGCCCCGCCTCGTCCAGGTAGCAGTCGAGAAAGACAAGGTCATAGCGGCCAGCCCTGAACGAGGCAATAAACGATGCCGCCGACTGAAAGCCGTCGACGCGAGCACCGAGCTCATGCGCCCGCACATAGCGGTCGACGCAGGCGCGGAGAATCTGGTAATCACCAGGCGTGTCTTCGACAATTGCTATATGCATGGCGCCCCCTTCCGCGCGCGGCATTTCGCATCTCTAAACGAATGATTTTCTGGTCCCGTTCGCTTGGGTTCAAGGAGTTTTGCGCGAGTCGGGGATACGGAGACGCGAGTCGTACCGTTGTGGAGCCGGATAAGGTAAGGTAACGGCAGGAAGCACCGGGGCTGTCCGCCGGTCCCGCGATGCCCGACCCGACCGCCGGAGGCACCCGTGCGCATCGCCGTCATCGACGACAACACCCAGGCCCGCGAGCAGCTCTGCGCGTATGCCCGCACCTGGTTGGACGACCGCCATCTGGTGGGCGAGGTCTGTCCCTTTGCCTCGGCTGACGACTTTTTTTGCCGCATGGCAACCGCGATCCTATTCGCTGCTGCTCCTCGATTGCATCCTGGATGAGGGCGACCCCTCGGCGTCCACCGGCATCGACCTCGCCCGTCAGGTGCGCGATGCGGGCGACTCGACGCCGATCGTCCTCATCACCACCAGCCGCGACTTCGCGATCGACGGCTACAGCGTCCATGCCGTTGGCTACCTTGTCAAACCGACAACGCAAGAAGAGCTCGGCCGCGTGCTCGACGACATCAGCCTGCCCGCCGCGCTCGTGCGTATCGGCGCGACCCAGACGGACATCCCGGTCGCCGATGTCGTCTGGTGCCGGGCGCGCGGCCATAGGGTCGAAGTCCACACCCGCCGCGGCGCGCGCGAGCTCCGCACCAGCCTGCGCGAGCTGCAGGACGCCTTGGTCGCACACGGCCATTTCCTATCGCCGGCCCGCGGCTATCTCGTCAACCTCGCCGCGACGCCGTCGCCGCCATGCGCACCGCATGGACGGATTACCTCTTCGATCAGGCCCGCAACGGAGGGGGCGGCCATGGCGCCCGCATCTGACCAGCTCCTCTTCGCCCTCTCCCAGAGTCTCGCTTCGACGCTCACGACCTACCTGCTGGTAGCGATGACGCTCGTCGGCCTCGGCAGGATGCACGCGCGCTCCGTCGTTGCGGGGGCGCTCGCCTTCACCGCGCTCTCGGTGGCGGGAGCCGCTCTCTGCGTGACGTTCGACGTCGTCTCGTACTACGTCACCTTCCCCCTGTTCGCCGCGAGCATCGTGATCTTTTGGCGTGTCTCAAACCTGAGCTGGGGGCGCACAGCCTTCGTCTGCCTTACCGCAGCGCTCGTGGCGACCTACGCCTCATTCTGGGCGGCCCTCGTCGACGGAATCGTCGTGGCCGACACCCTGTCCCTCAAATATCTGGCCTGGCCGGGCATGGCGACGCAGTGGGCAGTGAGTATCCCGCTGGTGGCGGTCCTGCAATGGCCCGCCCGTCGCAAAATGCCCGAGATGCTGCAGAGCCGCGCCATCGCGCACCCGGGCTCTCATTTCTGGAGAATCGCCTGGCTCATACCCTTCTCGTTCTTCACCACGCTCTATATCCTGACGCCGGAGGAGACGGTGACCGCGGGGCAGACCGACGCCATCCTCTCGCTGGTCGAGCTCCTGGCCCTCACGGCGGTCCTGGCCGTGGTCGTGTATGTGATTTCGCTCGTCGACGCAGACCGCATGCGCCAGCGCGAGACCCAGACGATGTTCGCCGAGCACCTCGACGAGCGCATGCGCTCCGCCCGCCACGCCAATCACAACCTGCGGCAGTACGTGACGGCGCTCGAGGGCTACGCCGAACGGGGCGACCTCGAGGGCTTCCGCGGCTATGTCTCGCGCCTGCATCGCGAGTTACCGGCGGAGAGCACCCTCGCCTACTGCGGAAATCCTGCGGTCAACGCCGTGATGCTCTACTATTGCGACCGCGTCCGCGCGCTCGGCGTCGAGCCCGATGTCGCCATGCGGGTGCCCTCGAGGCTCGCCTTCTCGGTCGCGGACGGCTCCTCCCCCGCCCTCCTCACGCTGCGCGTCCGCGCCACCTACGAGGCGGGCATGCCTCTCGTCGTCACCGTCGACAACAGCTCGCCGCACAGCCCCGTCTATAAAAAGGACGGTGGCCTCGTCTCCACCAAACGCGAAGGCGAAGCCACCGGTACCGAGTCCGTCCGTGCAATCGCGCGGCGCCACGGCGGAGATGCGCGTTTCGAGTGGGAGGCGGGTGTCTTCCGCGCCTCCGTCGTCCTCATGCCGCCCCGCTAGGGACGCGGGGTGCCGCACTCGTTGCAGAACTTGCCCTCGTTCTCATGCCCGCACTTGGGGCAGGTCCAAGTCGCGGGCTCGGCGGGCTTGGGCGTGCCACAGTCGCCGCAGAACTTGCCCGTGTTCTTCTTGCCGCACTTGGGGCAGGTCCACTCGCCGGCTGCGGGCGCAGGCGCCGGCTTGGGGGTGCCGCACTCGTTACAGAACTTGCCCGTGTTCTCGTGGCCGCACTTGGGGCAGGTCCAGGTGGTCGCGCCGCCGGCAAAGCCACCGCCCTGCGCCACCGCGTACTGGTTGGGATAGGCGCCGGCCTGCGCGGGCTGGTTGGCCATCGCGGTGCCGCCGGCCATGCCCGCCATGTTCATGCCGAAAAAGCCATTCATGGCGCCGCCCTCGTTGCCCGCGGCGGTCTTCATAGCCTCGGCGGTCGCGTCGGCGATCACGGCCTGGCGCATGTCGGCGTTGCGCATCGTGGCGGTGCGCTGAAGGTTCTTGATCATCTGCTCGTCCTCGGGCGAGGCCGTGATCGAGTTGACGCCAAAGCTCGCGACCTCGATGCCGCGCAGGTCGCGCCACTTGGAGTCAAGCTCGTCGTTGAGCGCGTCAGCCAGCTCCTGGGTGTGGGCCGGCACCGCGCTATAGCGCACGCCCATGGCCGAGATCTTGGCGAAGGCCGGCTGCAGGGCCGTGAGCAGCTCGCTCTTGAGCTGGGAGTCGATCTCGCTGCGCGAGTAGGGCTGCTCCACGTTGCCGCAGACGTTCTTGTAGAAGAGCAGGGGGTTCACGATCTTGTAGCTGTACTCGCCGTTGCAGCGCACGGAGATGTCCACGTCCAGGCCGATGTTCTGGTCGACCACGCGGAAGGGCACGGGGTTGGCCGTGCCGTACTTGTTGCCGATGATCTCCTTGGTGTTGAAGTAATAGACGCGCTGGTCGTGGCCCGTGTCGCCGCCGAACTCGAAGCGGCCGCCGATCTGCTTGAAGGTCTCGGCCATGCTCTGGCCGAAGTTGCCAAAGTTGAAGGAGGGCTCGCTGGAGACATCGTAGGTGTACTCGCCCGCATCGCCGCAGAAGTCAACGATGGCGCCCTGGTCCACGATGATCATGGCCTGGCCCTCGTTCACAACGACGCGCGAACCGTTGGTGATGATGTTGTCGTCGCCGTAGCGGTTGGAGCTGCGGCCACTCACGCGCTTCTGGCCCTTGACCACCAGCACGTCCGCCGGGATGGCGTCGCAGTAGATCATTTCCTTCCAGCTGTCGGCGAGCACGCCCTTGGCCGAGCCGACCGCCGCCTTGATGAGACCCATGTCGTACCCCTTTCGTCACGCCATGCATTTCTTGCTTCAAACACTAACTATAAAAGACGGACGCCCCGCTCGCGCTGTGCTTTCGCAGGGCGAACATTCCGCTTAAGGTCCGCGCGTCCACGGCTAGAGCTTGGCGCCGAGGCCTCCCAGCCCACCGCGGCCGCCGCCGGGGCCGCCGGGGCCTCCTGGGCCCCCATGCCCGCCGCCCGGGCCGCCACCGTCGTCGATCGGCGTGCGTCACATAGGCGGACGCCTCGTGGCGCTCCTTGGCCGTCTTCATTTCGCCAATCAGAATCCGAAGCACGATGCCTGCAATCACGGCAGACATGGCCACGAGGATGAGCCAGTAGGCCCCGTCCTGTTCCATCTCCATCGCGACGCCTACGACATAGATGATCGCGGCCATAAGGGCGAACGTGCCCGCGAACCATGCCGCGGCCTTACGCCCGTCGATCGGCAGGTCGCCCACGAAACGGCCGGTCTGCCCGTTCATCGCGAAGAGGTAGTCCTTGCCCTCCCATTGGGTGTGGAGCAGCCAGACGGGCAGCAGCGCATAGGTGACATGCCCCCAGGCGACCTGAGCCGAGACCCCCTCTGGGGTCACGCTGTCGTAGCCGGTGACGGAGGCCTCCAGCGCGTCGGCCAGGGAGTTTTCCATGCGCTCACCCACGCGCTCCTTCTCCTGGTCGGCGGGGATGTCGGGCCGCTCGGCCGCGTAGCCCGGCATATAGCCGAGAGAGAAGTCCGTGAGCTCGCCGTAGTCATAGGGCTCAATCGCATCCATGTGGGCGTCGGGCATCTTGCTGGAGGAGTCGGCCGGCACGCGGCGGAAATCGAGCGAGCCGGCACGGCGGGCGCGGTAGACCTCGGTCTTCCTGGCCGCTCGTCCGGGCGTCGTAGAGCCAGAAGGGGACGTAGACGCCCTGCACATGGGCGATGCGGTTGGCGTTCGCGAAGGGTTTGGGCAGGAGTTTCTTGCCCCGGTAATAGTTCGAGAGGGCAGCCACAGCCTGGTCGCGGTTGACCCGGAAGGGGATGACCTGCTCGGGCTTGGCCTCGTCCGTGAAGGCGCCGGGCAGCACGGCCGTGTTGCCGCAGTAGGGACATTCGGTCACGCTGGTCGCCGCATCCACCATGAGCGCGGCGCCGCAGCTCGAGCAGGTGAAGGTGCGCAGGCCCGCGCGCTCCTTCTCGTTCCAGCTCGCACGGTCGAGGAAGTCGCGCGTCTCCTCCTCGGTTGCCGTGCGGGCTTCGGCGATCGACTCCGCAACGGTCCGGGTGCCCTCGCCTGCGATGTTGCCCATCTGCTCGAAGGCGCTCACCTCGCCGGCGGCTGCGCGCTTGTCCGCCTCGGCCGCGGCGGTGTCAGCCTTCTTCTGCTGCTCGGCGTAGAGGGCCTCGAGCTCGGCCGCCGTGAAGGTGGATTCACAGAAGTCGCATTTCATCTTGCCGGCATCGGCGTCGTAGTGCATCGTGCCGTTGCAGGAGGGGCACTTGTAGTTCACGGTCTGATTGGGCATCGGGCTGGCCTCCGTCCTCGTCCGCATACGCTAACGGCGCGCCACACGCCGTCTTGGTTATATCGCATCCGGGCGCCATCCGCGTCCGGTCCATCGCACCCGGGCGCAACCCTCGCCCGGTCCTCGCGCCCGGGCATGACCCTCGCCCGGTCCTCGCGCCCGGGCATGACCCTCGCCCGGTCCATCACACGCCCCCATACTAACCCACTCGCTCACGCACGCCTGCGCTTGCTCCCGCCGCTGGCGCCAATCCCTCGCCGTTCGCGCCGCTCGCCTGGAGAGCGGGAGGCTTCCGCCTCCCAAGGCATTGAACACAACCGGAAGGCCCACCTCGGCTCCCCAATACAACTGGAACGAGTACTTTCTCAAGATATCGCACCGAACACAACCGGAAGGGGTGTTATCACGAGCCGAGCACACAACCGGAACAGCCTAGTTGGGTCGATTTCCTGCGGTTTTATCCAAAGATAGCTACCCCGGTTGTATTCCCCTTCGCATAAGGTGGCCATTCCGGTTGCGTTGGGCCGAAACCTACCTCTTCAGGTTGTGTTCGCGATTCGAGATACTTCTTCCGGTTGCGTCCGATGGGCGGGATGGCTACTCCAGTTGTGTCCAGCGAAGCGTTGGCATAGCTCTGATCGCGATCCACAGACGAAAAGCAACCGATCCCGGCTAGGCGAGCGATGCGTCACAGACGGAAAGCGTGCGTCAACGAAAAAGGCCTGTTCACCGAAATATCGAGCCCTTCCGTCTGTGCCTCGCCTAGCGGGGCGAGGCAATCGAACGCCCTCCGTCTGTGGATTTAGGCTTTCTGGCCTTCCGTCTGTGACTTGGCGGGACTGGATGGCGCTGTGTCAGAGCAGGTCTCGAGCTAAGAAAAAAGCCCCCGAAAGGAGGCTGAAAAAGTCTGGTGCGGGCGAAAGGACTTGAACCTTCATGAGGGAACCCTCATACGGACCTGAACCGTACGCGTCTGCCAATTCCGCCACGCCCGCGTGCTGGGAAATCATACTACAGCGCCCCGCCAAACGCAACGCTTATAATCGCAAATGTCTGTGTGTTTTTGTTGGTTGACGTGCTGGCAAGACGGGCGGTGCCGAGTGGGCACACATCGAGGCATAGGCGTGCGCGCGCGGGCGCTAGCTGCGGGTTCGTCCCGCATGTCACGGCTTGCCGGTTCGGCGCAGCCTACGGCTCTCGCACGCCTCGCGGCGGCCGGCTTCCTGGCGCTTGTCCTCGTCATGAGCCTCGCTGCCTGCGGCGGGGGTGGCAGCGCAACGGTCAGCGGCATCGGCGCCACGTCCGCCGACGAGACCGACGGCCCCGCCTACACCTTGCCAGACCAGGTCCTGCTCGCCCCCATGGACGACGCGACTGCCACGGTCGCCAACGACTCCGCGATCGACACCTCGCACGTGGCCGACGGCTATGTATCCGCCCACGCGACCTCGGACATCCGCCTCAAATTCCTGGTCACGAGCGGCGACCAGACCTACGCCTACGACATCCCCGGCGACGGCACGCCGACTTCCTTCCCGCTCAACATGGGCGACGGCGCCTACACCTTCCGCGTGATGCGCAATACCTCGGGCAACAACTACGTCGAGATCAACTCCGCCGCGGCCGACGTCGCCCTCTCCTCGGAATTCGCCCCTTACCTGCGGCCCAACGTCTTCTGCAACTACACCGGCGACTCGGCCTGCGTGGCAAAGGCCGCCGAGCTCGCGGCAGGCGCGCAAAACGAGGGCGACGTGGTCCGCGCG
Organism: uncultured Actinomycetes bacterium; assembly: GCA_900315165.1. Taxonomy (GTDB): domain Bacteria; phylum Actinomycetota; class Coriobacteriia; order Coriobacteriales; family Atopobiaceae; genus Olegusella. The sequence goes on from OMXZ01000038.1 coordinate 9,792, forward strand.
GTCTTCGACTACGTGACCGAGAATGTGACCTACGACAACGACAAGGCCGCCGAGCTCGCGAACGCCGAAGGCTACATACCCGACCCGGACGAGACGCTCGCCTCGGGCTCGGGCATCTGCTTCGACTACGCGAGCCTCGGCGCCGCCATGCTGCGCAGTCTCGGCATCCCCACCCGGATCGTTACCGGCTACGTGAGCCCCAGCAACATCTATCACGCCTGGATCATGGTCTACATCGACGGCAGCTGGCACAGCGCCCGCCTCTCCGTGGACCCCGACACTTGGACCCGTGTGGACCTGACCTTCGCGGCGGGCAGCGGCAGCACGGACTACGTCGGCGACGGCAAGGAGTACACGGACCGCTTTATATATTAGTGGGGGAAACAGCGGGGGATCGAACGGGGTCCGGACGGAGGGCGGGCGTGTTTCTTCAGGGTGGCAAATCGGGCCTCTGACCATATAGAGGAACATCATGTCCGCCATTTGTTCTATATTTAACCACGTGTGAGCACGACATCGGGAGCGAGGAGTTTCTCAGATGGCAGGGACCTTGCTAGAGTCGGGCGCGCTGAGCGCCTTCGAAGCGGTCCACATGCTGGCCGACAGCCGGGAGGATTCGCGGTTCAAGTCTGTATGCGATCAGATGTACAAGAGCCTGATCGACGGCGCCAGCTTCGCCGACGCCATGCGCGCGACCGGGGCCTTTCCCGCCTACGCGATCGAGCTGGCCGAGGCCGGCGAGGCGAGTGGTCGCCTTGAGCCCGTCCTGCGCGACCTCGAGCTCTACTACGACGAGGAGGACCGCCTCTTCAACAAGGTCACGACCAGCGTCGGCTACCCGGCCGGACTGCTCGTGATCATGGCCGCCATCCTCGCCGTGACGGTGTGGGGCATCCTGCCCGTCTTCAACGGCGTGTACAACAACATGACGGGGTCCATCACCGCGGGCAGCGCGAGCGCCGTGAGCGTGTCCATCGTGATCGGCTGGATCGCCCTGGTCGTCACGCTGATCTGCGCGCTTGTGGTCGTCTGGCTGTCGGTATCGGTCCGCAGCGAGGAGGGCCGTGTAGGCCTGATGCGCCGCCTGGCCAAGTTCGGCCCGACCAAGCGCGCCATGTACCAGCTCGCCCTCTCGCGCTTCCCCCAACGAGGACGCCGTCGACCGCGCCCGCAAGACCGTGAATCACGACGGGCTCGAGGCCAAGTTGGCCGACGTCTACGCCGCCATGACCAACCTCGAGAACCCGCGCAGCCTGGCCCAGGCCATTTCCGAAAACGACGTCCTCGAGCCCTTCTATGCCCGCATGCTCACGGTTGGCTCGATGTCGGGCTCGATAGACGGTACGCTCGCCACCCTGTCCGAGACATTCTTCGACGACGCCATCGCCCAGATCGACCGCGCGGTCAACAATATCGAGCCCGTGCTCGCGGCCTTCCTGACGGTCGCCGTGGGCGCGACCCTCGTCTCGGTCATGCTGCCCCTAATCGGCATCATGACCTCGATCGGCTAAGGGACGAGGCGCGATGTATCACGAGCAGACAGCCTCCGTCGTCGCGGCCCGGCACCGCCGTCACTGCATCATTGCCGTGGTTTGCGTCGCCTGCGCCATCGTGGCGGCGCTCGTCCTGGGCGTCATACGCGGCAATGCACGCGAACAGGGTGCTGTGGCGGTGCGCGACTCGATTCTGCGTGCGGCTCAACAATGCTGCGCCGCTGAAGGCTCCTATCCAAGCTCCCTCGATTATCTCGAGGACCATTACGGGCTCACAATCAACCACGACGACTATGTGATCAGCTATGAGTCGTTCGCGAGCAACGTGGCGCCCAGCGTGGTGGTGGTGCCACGATGAGGCCTTACGCCACATCCGGGGTGCGCGTCGGTGCGAGCACCAGCGCAGGCGAGCATGACGAGGCGGAGCGCAAGCTCCTGCTGGTACGCGAGACGGCCAACCACCACGCGGCCCTCGCGTCCGAGGCTGAGGGCCGCCGCAATTGGAACCACTTCTTCACCCTATTGATATTCGCCATGTTCGTGGCCGCCCTGCTAGGTGCCCTCGTGCTCGGCACGCAGGCCTACAGTAAAATCAACGCCCTCAGCGACGCCGCCAACGACCGTCGTCAGGCGCTGGGCGTCGTCGTCAACGCCGTGCGCGCGGCAGACGCTCAGGGCACGGTCGGCACGCTCGACGGACCTGAGGGGCCCGCACTCGTCCTGACCGAACACCTCGACAGCGGCGACTACGAGACCCGTTTCTATCTCTATGAGGGCAATATCGTGCAGGAATACACCTTGGCTGGCACACCCTGCACCCCCGAGAAGGCAACGGTCCTCGCTCCCTCGGACTCCTTCTCCTTCGATTACAAGGATGGCCTGCTCGCCATCGCCTGCGACGAAGGCACGGCGGACGTAGCGCTGCGCAACACGCAGGGAGGTGCCCGCTGATGGCAAGACCGAATAATGGTAAATCCAACCCCTGGGGCGGCACCGCCTACTTGGTCGAAGCCATGGTCCTCTTGGCCTTCCTGGTCGCGGCGCTGGCCGTGTGCTCGGCAATCTTCGCCCAATCGCTCGCCACTGCACGCGAACAGTCGCGCTTGGAACGGGCAGTGGCCGTGGCAACCGACGCGGCCGAGCGCTTCTCGGCCGATCCGTCGGACCCCGAGGGCTGTATCCCCGACGACACCGACGGCCTGGACGTCGCTTGCGACGTGACGCCCGAGCAGAACGCCGCCGGCACCCTCTATGAGGCAACCATCACCGTGAGCGACGGGGGCCAGCAGGTCTACACACTCACGACCGCGCGTTATGTGGAAGGGGGTGCCGCCTGATGGAAGAGCACGCTCCCGGCACGGGAAGACAACCGGTCAAGATCGGCATGCTACCGGTACTCACCCTGGTCGCCATCCTCGGCTTTGCGACACTCGCCGTCCTCGCGGTGACCACCTCGCACGCCATGGGCGCCATCGCCCAGCGCCAGGCCACGTCGACCACCGACGCCTATCTGCTCGAGGAGGTGGGCCAGCGCTACGTCGCCGCCATCGACGACGCACTCGAGACGGGCGCCGCGCCAGATTTCTCAGCTCTGGCCAGCACCGCGGCCTCGCAGGCGGACCCCGGCATTTCCGCAACGGCCGATCTTGACGGCGATACGGTCAAGGCGACCTTCTCCACAACGAGTGGGCGCCAGCTCGCCATCGAGCTGACACTGGGCAGCTCTTCCTCGCGTATCCGCTCCTGGAAGCTCACGGGCGTCCAGGCGGACGGGACGGAAGAAACTCTTTGGGACAATACAGACGACACGGATAGCACGACGGCAACGGATACGGCAAACGAGTAGGGAGACCGTGATGAAACTCGAGGAACTTCTGAAATCGATGATCGAGAAGCAGGCGTCCGACATCTTCGTCGTCGCCGGCCTCCCCCTCTCCTATAAGGTGAGCGGCCAGCAGAACCGCACCGACGGCGACCCGCTGATGCCGCCCGAGACGCGCGAGCTGATCGAGGCCATCTATAGTGAGGCGGGCCGCGACTTCGGCGCCTTCATGGACAACGGCAACCACGACGAGGACTTCTCCTTCTCAATCAACGGCATCGGCCGCTTCCGCGTGAACGTCTTCCGCCAGCGCGGGTCCCTCGGCGCCGTCATCCGCGTGATCCCCTTCGGCCTGCCCGACCCCGTGGCCATGCACATTCCCGAGAACGTGCTCGACCAGGTCCGCTACCAGCGCGGCATGGTGCTCGTAACGGGCGCCGCCGGCTCCGGTAAGTCCACGACCCTTGCCTGCATGGTCGACCGCCTCAACCACGAGCGCACGGGCCACATCGTCACGATGGAGGATCCGATCGAGTACGTGCATCACCACGGCACCTGCATCGTGACCCAGCGCGAGGTCCCCACCGACGTCGCCACCTATGCCGAGGCGCTACGCTCCTCCCTGCGCGAGGCGCCCGACGTCCTGCTTCTGGGCGAGATGCGCGACCAGGAGACCATGTCCACGGCCGTGACCGCCGCCGAGATGAGCCAGCTCATCCTCTCCACCATGCACACCAACAGCGCCTCGAGCACCGTCGACCGCATCATCGACACCTTCCCGCCCACCCAGCAGCGCCAACTGCGCCTGCAGCTCTCGCTCGTCCTGCGCGCGATCATCTCGCAGCAGCTCGTCCCCACCAAAGACGGCGGCGTCGTGCCCGTGTTCGAGATCATGGTGGCCAATACCGCCATCCGCAACCTCATCCGCGAGGAGAAGAGCTATCAGATTGACAGTGTGATCGCCGCCTCCGGCAAGGAAGGCATGCGCACGATGGACCAGTCTCTCTTCCAGCTCGTGAAGGACGGCACGGTGGACAAGGAGATCGCCCTTCAGCATGCCATCCACGCCAACGCGTTGTCCAACCGTCTGCAGGCGGCCGGTCTGTAGATGACCTCGGCACGCGAGCTCTACCTCTACAAACGGCCCGTGGGCTACATCCCGCGCGTGGCCGCAGTGCATGACCTGTGCGGCTACGGCACCTGCTCCCTCGGCGTCGCAATCCCCGTGCTCTCCGCAGGCGGCTGCGACGTGTGCGCCGTGCCCACCTCGCTCTTCTCGGCCACGACGTACTTCCCCTATTTCTACGTGCACGACACGACGCCCATCCTGCCCGACTACCTCGATGCCTGGCAGCGGGAGGGCGTCGTGCTCGACGCCATCTATTCTGGTTTCCTTGGGTCGGCCGATCAGGTCGCCATCATCCAGCGCCTCTATCGCGACTATCCCACAGCGTTGCGCGTCGTGGATCCCGTTATGGGTGACGGCGGCAAAAAATACCCGACTTATACGGACGAGATGTGCGAGGCCACCAAGGGTCTCGTCAAGGGCGCAGACCTGCTACTGCCCAACCTGACCGAGGCCTCGATCCTCACGGGTGTCCCCTATGGCGGCCAGGACGTCTCCCCAGAATTTGTCCACCGGACCGCGGATGCCCTGCTCGAGATGGGCGCCCGGACGGTCGTGCTCAAGGGCATCACCCGGGGCGATGGGCTCATCCGCAATTTTGTCGTCGGGCGCGAGGTCGAGGGCGAGGAGATATCGAGCGAGGTCCTGCCCTATGCACTCGGCGGCACTGGCGACCTCTATGCCTCCAGTCTGCTCGCCGCTGTGATGGCAGGCAGATCGCTCCATGAGGCGGTACGGCTCGCCGGCAAGTTCGTCGTGGATGCGATGCGCATCACGTCCCAACAGCCCGACTTCCAAGCCCGCGGCGTCTGCTTCCAGAGTATTCTCGGCGAGGTCACGGACCTCATGCGCTAATTGGATACCCCGTCGTCGACTGCAGCCCCATCGGTCGATGTGCCGTCCGTCTGCTCCCCCTCGGCCGAATCATCCGTAATGGCATCAGTGATCAGCGAATAGGGTGTATGGGCCGAGGTAATCCGGTCGCGCAGGGCCTTCTGCGTCTTGGAATCCATACCGGTCACGGTGCAGTTGAAGACGACGCGCCCCTCGGTCGTCGTGGACTTGGTCCAGACGAAGGTCACGAAGGCATGCGTCTCGCCCGTCGGTCGCAGGAACTCGAAAAAGCGCGAGGTACGGAAGTTGCCGTCCTCGTCCACATAGACGTTCACGTGGTAGATGACGGTATTGACATCGGGGTTGAGCAGGGCGTTCACACTGAGGGCGGTCGCCTGGATCTGGGAATTGGAAAAACAGGTCAGGGCGTCGCCAGAGTCTGTGTCGAGCACGGTGACCTCGATACGGTGCGTGTTCTCGTCGGCCTCCTGCACCGTGAACTCGTTGGGGAATTGCGTGAAACCGTCTCCCCAGTCCACGCCTCCGCGCATGGCCGAGGCCACGGTGAGGACGCTCACATCCTCGGCGAGGTTGGCGGTGTTGGCCCGGCGGATGACACCGCAGCTGACCTGGGCGAGCGTCACGACAATTAGGAAGATGAGCACAAATCCGATGGCCGTGCGGCGGATGTGCTGTTCGACGTCGTCACCGGAGGGGTCGCTGCCGGACAGGGGGTCGACCAGGACGCCCTGGCCCGTCTCTTTACGGCTGGCATGCTCGCGCTTGGCCCGCTCTTCGTCCGAGTGACCCGTCTCGTCGACAGTCGCGAAGAGCGCCTCGGCCTCGTCGGCGGTCAGGGAGCCGCGCGATTTGCGAATGTTGGTCACGACGTGCTCGCGCCGCCGCTTCTTTCCTGCCATAGCTTCCCTATTCCAGGCGATGCGCGACGGCGTCGCAGATGAGGGCGCCGACCACGGTCTTGGCATCCTCGATGCGGCCGTCGAGCACGGCGTCGACCAGCTCCGTCAGGGGGACAAGGTCCACGTTGATGAACTCGTCCGCGTCCGGGTCGGACACGCCCTGGGTGAGGCCCGTTGCCAGATAGATGTGGATGAGCTCGTCGGCAAAGCCGCACGAGGTGGCGATGGTGGTGAGGTAGGCGATCTGCTCGGCATGCAGGCCGGTCTCCTCCGTCAGCTCGCGGGTGGCGCAGTCGAGCGGGTCCTCGCCCGGGTCGAGCTTGCCAGCGGGAATCTCCACCGTCACGCGGCCCAGCGCCGTGCGGTACTGGCGGACCAGGCAGATCTTTCCGTCGGCGGTCAGGGCCACGATAGCGACGGCACCGGGGTGGCGCACGACGTCGCGGATGGCTTCGCGGCCGTCGGGCAGCTTGACCTGTAGGCGGTCGACGTCGAAGATGCGACCGCGCCAGGCGACATCCTCGGTCTGGACATGCTCGGCCAGTCCCGCGTCGCGCGGGTCTTCGTCGCCCAGCACGAGGTCACGCTCCTGTGGCAGGCCCGACTCATGGTCATGGCTCGTCCGGTCGCCGTCGTAGGTATAGGCTGCCGTCGTCTCGAGCAGATCGTCCGCCCCCGACTCCTCCCGGTTTGCAGGATCCTCGGGAGCCTTGGGCACTCCGCCGCCAAATCTATCGAGCATGATGTAGTTCTTCCTTCCGAAGGTGAGAGGCGCGATGGGGTCAAAGGGCGCGGTGTGCGATGTCGTGGCGCAGCTGCTTGCCCTCGAAATCGATCAGGTCGCAGGCGCGATAGGCCTGGTCACGGGCCTCCTGCAGGGTCGGGGCCACGGCCGTCACGTCGAGCACACGCCCCCCGCTCGTGTAGGTGCGACCGTCCTCGCCCAGCTTGGTGCCCGCCTGGTAGACGGTGACGCCCTCGAGCTTCTCGGCCTCGTCGATGCCGGAAATGAGCTTGCCCTTCTCGTAGGAGCCCGGGTAACCAGCGCTCGCGAGAACCACGGTGATCGCCCAGTCGTCGTCCCAGGCCACCTGGTCGGCGGAGAGGGTGCCCGTGTCGCAGGCGAGGAATGCCTCGAGCAGGTCGCCGCGGAAGCGCGGCAGCACGACCTGGGTCTCGGGATCGCCGAAGCGGGCGTTGAACTCGAGGACCTTGGGGCCCTCGGCCGTGAGCATGAAGCCGCCGTAGAGGCAGCCGGAATAGGTGATGCCGTCGGCGCGGAGCTGGTCAATCACGCGCTGCTCGGCGTCGACCATGGCCGCGAACTGCTCGGGGGTCACCGCGGGGACAGGCGAGTAGGCGCCCATGCCGCCCGTGTTGGGGCCACGGTCGCCGTCGTAGGCGCGCTTGTGATCCTGGCTCGTGGCGAGGGGGACGAGCGTCGTGCCGTCCGTGAGGGCGAGCAGCGAGCATTCGGGGCCGTCGAGCATCTCCTCCACGACGACCGTCGCGCCCGCCGCGCCGAAGTGGCCGTCGAAGCACTCGGCCACACCGGCCAGGGCCTCCTCGGTGGTCTGAGCCACAATCACGCCCTTGCCCGCGGCCAGGCCGTCTGCCTTCACGACCACGGGGCCGCCGACCTCGCGCACGTAGGCCTCGCAGGCGGCGCGGTCGGTGAAGGACTGCCAGGCCGCGGTGGGCACACCCGCGCGGGCCATGACCTGCTTGGCGAACTGCTTGGAGCCCTCCATCTGGGCCGCCTCGCCCGAGGGGCCGAAGCAGGCGATGCCCGCCGCGCGCACGGCGTCCGCGACGCCCGCAACCAGCGGGGCCTCGGGGCCGATCACCACGAGGCCGATGCCGTGTTCGCGCGCGAAGGCGGCAACCTCCTCGGGAGAGTCCTGGTCGATCGGGGCCGCCTCGGCCTCGGCCAGCATGCCGCCGTTGCCCGGCGCCACCCAGAAGCGCCCGGGGTGGGGTGACTCCTTGAGCTTGCGAAGAAGGGCGTGCTCGCGGCCGCCGGAACCCAGCAGCAGGATATCGATCGTGTCGGCCATGGTGTTCTCCCTCGCTTCCCACGCCGGGCCCGCTGCCACGGCGCTTAAGTGGTGCTAATCGGTCAGCATGCTCTTGAGCTTATAAGGGTCGAGCAGCGACTGCTGTATGAAGGCGACGCCGACGGTACCAGTACCCAGGACCGCCTCGGTGGAAAGACGGGCCCGGATGGTCGCGGCCCGGCGCGCCTCGAACTCGTTGGTCACGAGCGGCTTCTCGAGACGCGAGAGCGTGCCGTCCTTGGCGGTCCAAATCTCGATGGTCGTGAGCGGCCCCACCTCGTGCGCCCGCACGCTGATCGTGCGTGCGAGGATGCCCGCCAGCCAGTCGAGGTCGGTCGACCGCCGCAGGATGCTCACATCGCCCGTCTGATCGATTTCTGTGAAGATGTAGTCGCCCGACATCCGGAAGCTCAGGGACCTGATCGACTTGCGCAGGCCGTGGGCATGCCCGAGCAGATGGGCCACCTCGGGGGCAATCTGAGGCGGCAGGAGCATCAGCAGGCGCGACTCCTCCGCGACCTTGGCGGCGTTGCTCACGGCCTCCTCCACCGGGAGGCCCGCGTCGCGGTCCATCGCGAGGCGGGCGACCACCATCGCGAGCTTAACCGAGACGCACTTGGTGTCGATGATTTTGAAGCGGGCACCGGGCACCTCGTGGGCCGCGGCGACCGCCGAGCTATAGGACTCGGAAAGCTTGGACGAGGGCGCCGCCACGACGATCTCGGTCGCCCCGTCCTCCACCAGGTCCTCGAAAGCCGCAGCGTAGCTGTCGCGCCCGGGCGCCGTCACACGCACGCTGCCCCAGGCGGCAAAGATCCGCTCGCGTTCCTCGCGGTTGATGCGACGGTCGAGGTACTCGTCGTCCTTGAGGGTGATGCGGGTCGAGACAAGGGTCACCCCGAGGCGCGCGCACGTCTCAGGGCTCAGGTCGCAACTGCTGTCGCAGACAATCTCGAAGGCGGGACGCTCAGCCCTCTCCTCCGCCATGCGCCATCCTACTTCCAATAGCGGTCGATGGTCTGCTCGCGGTCGGGGCCGACCGTGATGATGGACACGCGGACGCCAGCGAGCTGCTCGAGGAAGTCGATATAGTCCTTGGCCTCGCGCGGCAGCTGGTAGAAGTTGCGGACATCAGAGATATCGCACTTCCAGCCGGGAAGGGTCTCGTAGACCGGCTTGGCATGGTAGAAGACGGACTGGTGCTCGGGGACGGTCTTGTAGACCTTGCCGTCGCACTCGTAGGCGACGCAGACCTTGATCTCGTCCAGGCAGCCCAGGACGTCGAGCTTGGTGATCGCAAGGTCGGTGAGGCCGTTGACGCGGGCGGCGTAGTTCACGACGACGGCGTCGTACCAGCCGCAGCGGCGCTTGCGGCCCGTGGTCACGCCATACTCGTGGCCGACCTCGCCCAGCTTGTCGCCCACCTCGTCGAAGAGCTCGGTCGGGAAGGGACCGGAACCCACGCGGGTCAGGTAGGCCTTGGCCACGCCCAGCACGCGCTTGATGTTGACGGGACCCACGCCCGAGCCCGTCACGGCGCCGCCGGCGGTGCAGTTGGAGCTGGTGACGAAGGGATAGGTGCCGTGGTCGATGTCGAGCATGGTGGCCTGCGCACCCTCGAAGAGGATGTTCTTGCCAGCCTCGAGCTGCTCATTGAGGAAAAGCGAGCTCTCCACGATGTAGGGGCGGATGCGCTCTGCCATGGGCAGATAGGTCTCGCAAATCTGGTCGACCGTGTAGGTCGGCATCTCGTAGACCTTCTCCAGGATGGGGTTGGTGTAGGCCAGGGCCGCGTCGAGCTTCTCACGGAAGATCTTCTCGTCCAGCATGTCCTGGATGCGCAGGCCGGTGCGGTTCATCTTGTCCATATAGCAGGGGCCGACACCGCGCTTGGTGGTACCGATCAGGTTCTTGCCCAGCTTCTTCTCATGCGCGCCATCGAGGTCCTTGTGGTAGGGCATCACGATGTGGGCGTTGCCCGAGATCTTGAGGTCGTCGCAGGAGATGCCCTGAGCCTCCAGCATGTCGATCTCGCCCAACAGGATCTCCGGGTCCACGATGCAGCCGTTGCCGATCACGGGGGTCACGCCCTCGTACATCACGCCCGACGGCACCTGGTGCAGGGCCAGCTTGTGGCCGCCCGCGATGACGGTATGGCCGGCGTTGGCGCCGCCGGCGTAGCGGGCGACGACGTCGAAGTCGCCCGAAATGAGGTCCGTGACCTTGCCTTTACCCTCGTCGCCCCACTGGGTACCCACGAGTACAGATGCCGGCATGAATTTCTCCTTCGTTGAGGTTCAACAACCGTTCCAGTATACGACGGCCGCAAGGCCAAAGCGACCCGTTTCCACAGCTGAAACGGGTCGTGCACAAAGACCCTTCCCTACTCTCCCACGGGCCGGTAGACCTCGACGAAGCGCGTGGAGCCGGGGATGAAGGTGAGGTCGACGGTACCCAGCGGGCCCGAGCGGTTCTTGGCGATGATGAACTGCGTGACGCCCTTATCGGGGCGGTCCTGGCGCTCGGCCTCCTCGTCGGAGGTGGAGCGGTCGAGCAGGATGACGATGTCGGCGTCCTGCTCGATGGAGCCGGACTCGCGCAGGTCGGAGAGCTGGGGACGCTTGCCCGTGCGGCCCTCGACAGTACGGTTGAGCTGGGAGAGGGCCACGACGGGGACCTCGAGGTCCTTGGCCATGACCTTGATGCCGCGGCTCATCTCGCCGACCTCGGTCGCGCGGCTGTCGGCGCGCTGACGGCCGGGCGGCGGGGACACGAGCTGCAGGTAGTCGATGATGACAAGGCCGTTTTCCTTCTCATGGAGCAGGCGGCGGGCCTTGGCGCGAATCTCCGTGACGGTCGTGCCAGCCGTGTCGTCGATCTGGACGTCGAGCGCCGAGAGGTTCGCCGTGGCGTTGAGCAGGTCGGGCCATTGGTTGTCCTGGATGCGGGCGCCGCGGATGTCGGAGAGCGATACGCCCGACTCGGCCGACAACAGACGTTGGGCGATCTCGGCCTTGCTCATCTCGAGGGAGAAGAAGGCGACCGAGGCGCCGGCACGGGCGGCGTTGGTGCAGAGATTGAGGGCGAAGCTTGTCTTGCCCACACCGGGTCGGGCACCGATGACGATCATCTGACCAGGGCGCATGCCCTGCAGGGCGTTGTCGATACTGGGGTAGCCCGTCTTGATGCCGAACTCGTTCTCGCCCGCCTGGGCCATCTCACCGAGCTGGTCGTAGAGGTTCCCCATGATGGTGGAGAGCGGGGCAGAATTGTCCTGCACGTCCTTGCCCGTGATATCGAAGATCTGCTTCTCGGCGTAATCGACGACGTCGCGCGAGTCCTCGGGCGCGTCGAAGGCCATCGCCTGGATGCGGGCCGAGGCCGAGATGAGCTCGCGCAGGGTTGCGTCACGACGGAGCATCTCGACGTGATGGCGCCAGCTGGCAAGGGCGAGTGAGTTGCTACCGAGTTCGAGCAGGTAGGCCATACCACCGATGCGATCGAGCTCGCCCATGGAGCGCAGGTGGTCGGCGAGCGTGATGGGATCGACGGAGTCGGAATGCTCGAACATCTCCGTGACAGCCATGTATATCGTGCGGATCCTGAGGCATGCTCACGTCGCCCGGGAGTGCGATGACCTGATTTCTGTCTTCTCGGTCGCGCGGCGGCATCGCTCCCCCTCCCGAACACGCTGTGCCCATGCCGGCTCTTGCCCATGCTGCCTTTCGGTGGAAGCATGGTAGCCCATTTCCCCGAATCTGTCCGCCGCAAAATCGGCCCCTTTCGGCATTCAACAGGACATTGTTGAATGTCATTTCCGAGTACCAGCGATTTCTCGACTTTTCAACGTTTTCAACAATATTGAGAACTTTTCCGCAAGCGGCGGAGACGTGCGGGAATCAAAGCCCGGCTTTATGCGCCCGCCACCCCAACAAGCAGGGCAAAGACACACTCATCTTACGTTTCGTCCCTTAAAATCGCAGGTAAACAAGGGTGTTTATCCATACCTTACAAAAACATCCCCCAGGCACGCGGACGGTGCTCGGGGGATGTAATTTGTGCCTTTCAAGCGACGAACGAAGTTTTCATCGTCGCCTGACCTGCATCTTTTGTTGAAATCCGCAGGTCATAGAGGGCGAACAAAGAGGCGCTACTCAGCGGCCTCCTCGGTCGTCTCATCGCTGTCCTCGGCCTCGGCTGTGACTTCCTCGGGCTCGGGCTCCTCGGCGACCTCGGGGCCGACCTGGACAGAGACCTTGGCGTTGATGTCGCGGTAGAGGTTGACCTCGACCTCGTGGAGGCCGGCGGTCTTGATGGTGCCGCCGCGCGAGATGCGCTTGCGGTCGACCTCGACGCCGAGCTGGGCCTTGATCGCGTCAACGATCTGGGCGGAGGTGACGGAGCCGAAGAGCTGGCCGTCCTCGCCGATGCGGGCATCGACGACGACCTTCTTGCCGTCGAGGGTCTCCTTGACGGCATTGGCATCGGCGAGGCGCTTCTCCTCGCGCTTTGCGATGTTGTGACGGCGCTCCTCGAGCTGCTTGATGTTGCCCGGGGTAGCGGGCTGGGCGATCTTGTTGGGGAACAGGAAGTTCTCCGCGTAGCCCTGGGCGACGTCGACGATGTCGCCCTCTCCGCCCTTGCCCCGGAGCTCGCTCAGAAGAATAACCTTCATGGGAAGCTCCTTTCTACCCGCGGTTGCGGGAGCCGCGGTTGGAGACCACGGGGACGGTGTAGGGGACCAGCGCCATCACGCGGGCGCGTTTGACGGCGTTGGCGATGTCGCGCTGGTGCTGGGTGCAGGCACCCGTGACGCGACGGGGCTTGATCTTGCCGCGGTCGGTCATGAACTTGCGGAGAAGCTGGGTGTCCTTATAGTCGATGAACTCGACGTTCTCCTTGCAGAACTGGCAGTACTTGCGATGCAGAGGGCGCTCGTCCTGGCGCCTCTGACGCTGCCTGCTGGGCTTTGCCATAGTGTTTACCTCTCAAATCCTAGAACGGGATGTCCTCATCGTAGACGTCCGTGGAAGGGGGCGTCTGACCTGCGGGGGCCTGGGTAGCAGACGGCGCGGGTGCACCGGCCTGAGCAGGCGCGGGAGCCTGATCCTGCGCAGGCGCGGGAGCCGGCGCAGGGGGCACCGAGGCGGCGAAGCCGCCGTTGCCCGACCCGAAGGTCTGGGGGGCGGGCTGCTGGGCCTTCTGCTGATAGGTCTGCTGCGGCTGCTGGTAATTCTGCGGCTGCTGCTGATAAGTCTGCTGCGGCTGGTAGTTGTTCTGGGGGTAGGGCTGCGCCTGGCCCGCGGCCGGATAGCCGCCGCCCTGCTGACCGCGGTCGCGCGAGGAGAGGAACTCGACCTCGTCCACGTAGACCTCGATCTTCGAGCGGTTGGAACCGTCCTGAGCCTGCCACTTGCTGTAGTGCAGCTTGCCCTCGACAGCCACCTTGGTACCCTTGTTGAGGAAACGGGCAAGACCCTGCGCACGCGCGCCGAAGAGCACACAGTCGATGTAGTTGGGACGATCCCTCCACTCGCCGCTCTGCTGGTCCTTGACGCGGTCATTGACAGCGACGCCGAAGGTCAGGACCGGCGTCCCGCTGGGCATGCTACGCAGCTCCGGGTCGCGGGTCAGGTTGCCCGAGATGTTCACCCTGTTGATGCTCATGTGATTTCCTCCTCCAAGGGGCCGCTTTTGGTCCCCTTTCCTTGCCTTTGCGGTCGTCTTAGTCCTTATCCGGACGACGGACGATCATGTGACGCTTCACGTTGTCGTTGATGCGCAGCACTCGGTCGAGCTCTGCGATCTGCGTGGGGTCGGCATGGAAATCGATGAGGATGTAGTCGCCCTCGGTGAGGCCATCGATATCGTAGGCGAGCTTGCGCTTGCCCCAGTCCTCGACGTTGTCGACTACACCGCCAGGAGTGACGACGGCCCCCTCGATACGCTTCGAGACGGACGCACGAATCTCCTCGGTTGCGGCGGGATCAACGAAATACAGCAGTTCATAAGCCTTCATAACTTCACCTCCTCTGGACTAATGGCTCAGGTAGGTGAAGGTCCTCCTGAGCAGAAAGGTCGAAGAGTGATAGTACCACAACCTTCCAGTCCCCACGAATCGACAATAGCAGCCGACAGGACGCACACACTCGGCAATATTCCTGCAAGATTGCCGGAAACTGGCAGGCAGCTTGCCACGGGCTGCGGGACGCTGCGGAGAGGACGCCGACGATTCCTGACTTGCCAGCGGCATCGACACTTATCTTCACGGAACCTTCACATAGACGGACTGTGTCCGCCCCTTCGGCTACCATGATGCGTCGATGGAAAGGATGGACATGTACCCCTATGACGGTCGGTTCTACGCACAGGCCAAGACGCTGGTCCGTAGCCAGCACGGCTGGATGAAGCCTTTGCTCGTACTCGCGGCGGCGCAGCTCGTGCCGGTCATCGGCCCACTCGGTGCCCTCGGGTACTCTCTCGAGTACGCCCGTCTGGTCGCCTGGGGCGTCGATGCGGCGCCCAAGCAGAAAAACGTGCAGGTCGGCGCATGTATCAAAGCGGGCTGGCGCGGCTTGGTCGCAGGCCTTGGCGCGACGGCGGTCGGCGCCCTGACCGACACGGTACTCACCTATCTCCTCGGTACCCAATCGAGCCTTGCCGGTTTAGTCTCGACCCTGATCGGCATGTTCTGCGTCACCCTTTCCTGTGTCTGCGCCGTGCACGCCTCGATCTATCAGAGCTTCCGTGCGGGCTACAAGCGCCGCATCCGTGATATGGTCGCGGCCGACTTCCGAAGTATCGTCAGAATCACCTGCATATATATGTTGCTCTGCCTCGGTGTCGGGCTGGTGGCGGGCATCTTCTTCTCCTTCGTCATCGGCGGGATGATCCAGGACCTGACCAGCTATGCCCCCCTGCTCGCCTATGCCGATACGCTCGAGACCATAACCACGCGCGATGCGCTGGGCATCCTGGCGCAGTTCACAGCGCTGGCCTCGCCCTACGCGCCGGGCATCGCCGTCGGCCTCTACCTGCTTTCCCTCGGCAACGCGTACACCCAGCTCATGCTGAACCTCTGCGTGGGGATCTGGTTCCGCCGCTTCGACGTGCCGAGCTGGCGGTCGATGGACGACCCGCTGCCGTCGCGCGTGACGCCGGTCGCCCCGCAGCTCCCGCCCTCACGCTAAGCAAAAAAGCCGGCCACTCGCGTGACCGGCCTGCCATGTCTGGCGGAGAGGGGGAGATTTGAACTCCCGAACCCCGAAGGGTTAACGGTTTTCGAGACCGCCGCATTCAGCCGCTCTGCCACCTCTCCAGATAAAAGACGTGGCGCCGAAGCGCCACGGGATTTACTGGCGGAGAGTCAGGGATTTGAACCCTGGAGACCCTTTAGAGGCCTACACGATTTCCAATCGTGCTCCTTCGACCACTCGGACAACTCTCCAAAAGCGCAACGGTCAGTATACAAGAATCCGCCGCACAATGCCACGTCAACTTCCGCGCTTTTTGTGTACAGTGGACGGGCGTCAAAGAGGCGGCGTCGTCGCTGACACGTCGTATCCGAATCGTTTTCGCGAAGGGGGCGAGCGCATGGGCATGTTCTTCTCGGCATACGGCAGCACGACCTATGCCATCCTGCCCATCCCTGCCTGGCTGGACCTGGCCGCCGTGATGGTCGGCGCCTTCTCGGGCATCCTCGCCGCCCAACAACGTAAGCTCGATCTCGTTGGCTACGTAGGTCTGGCGCTCATTTGCGGCCTCGGCGGCGGCCTCATCCGCGATACCATCCTGCAGAGCGGCGACGTCTACATGATGACCTCGGACTATGCGATCCCCGGCGCCGTGATTACGGGCGTCTTCGGCTTCCTCTTCCCCAACATCGTCAAGAGCCATCCGAGCCTTTTCGAATGGGTCGACATCGTCTCGGTCGCCCTCTTCGTCGTCGCAGGCACGGAC
This sequence comes from uncultured Actinomycetes bacterium, assembly GCA_900315165.1. Taxonomy (GTDB): domain Bacteria; phylum Actinomycetota; class Coriobacteriia; order Coriobacteriales; family Atopobiaceae; genus Olegusella. The sequence continues at coordinate 26,003 of OMXZ01000038.1, forward strand.
AAGGCCATCGTCAACGGTGCCCGCCCGCTCGCAGCCATGCTGCTCGGCACGATCACAGGCGTGGGCGGCGGCATGTTGCGCGACGTTTTTCTCGGCGAGGTGCCTAAGATCTTCCAGCGCTCCAACCTTTACGCCCTTTGTGCGCTGGCCGGCGCCGCCTGCTACTACGGCCTCGTCTGCTTGCTTCGGATGCGCAAGCCCTGGGCACTGCTCCTCTGTGTGATTGTGATCATCGCAATCCGCCGCTGGTCCCTGCACTATAACGTGCTCTCCCCCGCCGACGTAGACCTAGGCCCGCATGCGGCGGCCGGGGCCCGCGCCGTCTCTCAGGCAGCGCAGAACCGGGGGCGTCACGAGGCCACCCAGCTTCTCCGCCAGCAGGGCGTAGCAGACAGGCTCGTGTCAGGTGACGATGCCGCACAACGCCACAGCAACAACGCCGGCACCGGTCCCCGCCGCCGCACCTGACAATAAACGTGCGGTCATCTACAACGAGCTCGTAGCCTCTGACAATGAGCTCGTAGCTCTCGACAAACAAAACGTCGATCTGCGAGCTGGAAGGCTCCCTAGCTTGCAGATCGACGTACTTCTTGTTCGCACCTACGAGCTCATCGTTGAGGGCTACGTAGTCGTCGTGCGGACGGTCGTTATAGCTTCTTGACCAGGCCGTTCTTCACATTCCACTTGCGGCGATCGATCTCGGACAGCAGGCGCTTGCGCATGCGGATGTGCTTGGGCGTGACCTCCACCAGCTCGTCGTCCATGATGTACTCGAGCGCCTCCTCCAGCGTGAAGGTCTTGGGCGGCGTGAGCTGCACGGCGATGTCGGCGGTGGAGCTGCGCTGGTTGCCCAGGTTCTTGGTGCGCGCGATGTTGACGGTCATATCGCCGGGCTGCGGGCGCTCGCCCACGAGCATGCCCTCGTAGCAGTCGTCGCCAGGGCCGATAAAGAGTGTGCCGCGGTCCTGCAGGGTACCCAGGGCGTAGGCCACGGCCTTCTCGGTGGACATGGAAATCATGGCGCCGCCCTCGCGCGTGCCGATGTTGCCGGCGAAGGGACCGTACTCCAGGAAGGTGTGGTAGAAGACCGCGTCGCCGTGGGTCACATTCATGATGCGGGTCTTGAGGCCCATGATGCCGCGGGTCGGGATCTTGAACTCGAGATGGGTCTGGGTGGTGCCGGCCTCCATGGAGGTCATAGTGCCGCCAACGGTGCCGAAGACCTCGATGACCTTGCCGGAGTACTCGCCCGGGCACTCGACCACGGCCTGCTCGACGGGCTCGAGGCGCTCGCCGTTTGGCCCCTTCTTGAAGAGGACGCGCGGGCGGCCCACCTGAAACTCGAAGCCCTCGCGGCGCATGGCCTCCATCAGGACGGACAGGTGCAGGATGCCGCGGCCCGCGACCTCCACGCCCGTCTTGTCGGGCAGCTCCTCGATGCGCATGGTGACGTTGTTCTCGGCCTCGGTCATCAGGCGCTCCTTGAGCTGACGGCCGCCGACGATGTCGCCGTCCTGGCCCACGAGCGGCGAGGTGGACGCCTCGAAGACGACCGCGAGCGTGGGCGGGTCGATCTCGATCGGCTCGAGTTCCACGGGGCTGTCGGGGTCGGTGTAGACGTCGCCGATGTCCGTGCGGTCCACGCCCACCACGGCGCAGATGTCGCCCGCGACGACCTCGGAGCACTCGGCACGGCCCAGGTAGTCGAAGGTGAAGAGCTTCTTGACCTGACTCATCGCGCGCGAGCCGTCGTTTTTGACCACGAGGATCTTGTCGCCGTCGTGAATGGTGCCGGAATAGACGCGGCCGATGCCGATGCGGCCCAGGTAGTCGGAGTGGTCGATGGTCACGCACTGCATGGCGAGCGGGCCCTCGGGGTCCACGTCGGGCGCGGGCAGGGCGTCCACGATCATGTCAAGCAGGGGGAACATGTCCATGTTGCCGTCGTCGGGGTCAAGGCGCGCGAAGCCGTTCACGGCCGATGCGTACACGACGTGCTCCATCGCGAACTCGAGCTGCTCGTCTGTGGCGCCCAGGTCCATCATGAGGTCGAGGCTCTGGTTGAGGGCGTTCTCGGGGTTGGCGCCCTCGCGGTCGATCTTGTTGATCACGATCATGATCGCGAGGTGGGCGTCGATCGCATGGCGCAGGACGAAACGGGTCTGGGGCATGGGACCCTCGGCCGCGTCGACCAGCAGCAGCGCGCCGTCGGCCATCTTGAGAACGCGCTCGACCTCGCCGCCGAAGTCGGCATGGCCCGGGGTGTCGATGACGTTGATCTTGATGTCTTTGTAGGAGATCGAGATGTTCTTGGCCAGGATGGTGATGCCGCGCTCGCGCTCCTGGTCGTTGGAGTCGAGCACGCGCTCCTGGACCTGCTGGTTGTCGCGGAAGGCGCCCGAGGCGCGCAGTAGCTTGTCCACCAGGGTGGTCTTGCCGTGGTCGACGTGGGCGATGATGGCGATGTTGCGGATGTTCTCCTGAAGCATGGGTTTCCTAACTGTGGAAAGAGCGGTCTTGGGCACGTTTTGGAGGCGGCGACCTAGAGCAGCGGCTCGACCTCGCCGGCGGGGGCTGCGTCGGTCCACTGGAAGCGGTCGCCCGTGCCTTTGCCCTTGACGTAGGAATAGGCGGAATAGGCCTTGTAGCCCTTCTCGCCGAACTCGAAAAGCAGGGCGTCCTGGTAGGCACCGGTCTCGTCGGCCACGGCGCCCTCATAGGCAAGGGAGTAGCGCACGGGCGCGCCGAGGCCTGCCTCGCGGTCGCCGCGGGCGCGCACGGTGGCGGCCACCTGGTCGCGCGCGCCGGCGAGCAGCTCCTCGTCGCCGTCGTCCGTGAAACGGTAGCTGGCCACCTGGCCCGCGTCGTCGCCGATGGCGAGAAGGACGCCCAGGTCCTCCCCCGCCGCGAGCAGGTCGAGCGCGTCGCCCATCAGGGTCGACGCGAGGTCGTCGGTCTTCGGCGAGACGCCGTCGCGGCGCTCTTTGTCGTGCTTGTCGGCCATGCCCGTCTTTCTCGAGTGATTGCGCTTTTGCGATGGTAACGCATCGCAGGCAGGCACATTGATGCATCACAAAACGTCAGGGCCAAAGACCCATCTATACGCGCGATATCCGAGCAGTCTCGCGGCCGAGTGTAAATTACAACCCTCGCAAACCGTCCTTATTTATACTTTTCGGCCTTTTATATAAATAAGGCCGTATCTGAGACTTGTAAAACACGTTTTCTATTACTTGTAAATCACGTTTTTATTTTTTTGCAAAACCTGTTTTAGCGAGGTAAATTAGGTATGTAATTAAGATGGGAGGGGGTAACTTGTGTCCGAACAATACATACCTCGCCTGGTCGACAAGCAGCTTGACGACTACCTCTCCACCTTTGGCGCGGTGAGCGTCGAAGGACCTAAGTGGTGCGGCAAGACGACCACCGCCTCGCAACACGCCCGGTCACAGACGAATATGGCTGACCCTACGGGCGGCTACCAAGCGCGGCGATTGGCAACACTCGAGCCCTTGCTCGCCCTACAGGGTGATCGCCCGCGTCTCATCGATGAATGGCAAGAGGCCCCCTCTATCTGGGATGCCGTGCGCTACCAGGTAGACTCGGACGGTAGGCGAGGCGCGTTCATCCTCACAGGCTCCGCGACTCCGCGTAAGGGCTTCCAGCCTTCTCATTCTGGCGCAGGCAGAATAGGCCGACTTCGCATGTCGACCATGACTCTGCAGGAGTTGGGGATTTCAACGGGTTCCATTAGTCTCGCCGGCCTTTTCGACGGGGAACATTATGCAGCCGCCTCATCTATGACGCTAAGTGACGTTGCGCGCCAGGTCTGCCGCGGCGGCTGGCCCGGCGTCATGGGACTGGACGATAGCCAAGCGATGCGCGTCGCCCGAAGTTACGTGGACGCCGTTGCGGAGACCGATCTCTCGGCAGTGGACGGGACGGACCGCGATTCCGATAAGGTTCGCAAGCTTCTGCAATCGCTCGCGCGCAACGAGGGCTCGCTTGCCACACTGAAGACACTCGTCCGCGACACATCACCCACTGAAGAGACTGACGAGGTCTCACTTTCTGCCGTCACCGATTACCTCGCCGCCCTCGGCCGCATGTACTATACCGACGACGTCCCGGCATGGGACCCCGCGCTCAAGTCGCCTGTTCGTATGCGCACCGCTGCCAAGCGCCATCTCGCCGACCCGTCCCTCGCGGTAGCAGCACTCGGCTCGGACCCGCAGGCTCTCTTGGCGGACCTCAAGTACCTGGGTAACCTCTTCGAGTCTCTCGCTCTCCACGACCTCAAGGTCTACGCGAGGAATTGCGACGCGCAGGTCTTCCATTACCACGATTCCACCGATTTCGAGGTCGATGCCATCGTGCAACGCCGTAACGGTGACTGGATGCCGATTGAGATAAAGCTCGGAATCGACCAGGAGGATGACGGCGCGGCTAGTGTCATCCGTCTCGCAAACAAGATGGTTGAACGTGGCGAGCGCGAACCTGCCGCTCTGGTCGTAATCGTTGGGGTCGGCGCAGTCGGCCACATGCGGAGCGACGGCGTGCAAATCGTTCCGCTCGACGTTCTCGGCGCATAAAGAAAGCCGGCCGCAGATAGGTCTGCGGCCGGCCAACAGCAATCTCCCAATCAGCAGATGATTAGTCGTCCAAATCGATAGGCATGGCGTTGCCCGTGTTGGGGTGAGTCTTGCGGAACTCGCGGGTCTCGGCTTGGTACTTCTTGCGCTTCTCGCGCATGACCTTGGCCTCCTCGCTGCCCGAGTTGCGGATGATCTTGATGGCGCGCTTGGCCGCGTAGCCCGCCAGGCCCGTGACCTTGTCCTCCGCGAAGCGCATGTCGGTCATCTCGGGATGGTCGCGATGCAGGTGGATGGCGTCGAACTCGCAGCGCGTGGTGCAGATGCCGCAGCCGATGCACTTGTTGGGGTCCACGCGGGAGGCGCCGCAGGACAGACAGCGCGAGGTCTCGGTGCGGACCTGCTCCTCGGTGAGGGCATCGCGGAACTCGTCGAAGGCGCCCGCCTCGTGCGTGGACTCCTCCTGGCGCGGCGCATGGTCGTAGTCAGGGAACTGGATATCGTTCTTGTCCAGCGGGGTGAACTGATGACGGTCCAGAGCGATGGTCAGGTCCGCATCCGGACGGACGTAGCGGGCCAAGACGTCGGCCACATGGTGGCCGGCCGCGATGGCGTCAATCACGAAGCGGGGGCCGGTGTACACGTCGCCGCCCACGAAGATGTCCGGCTGCTTGGTCTGGTAGGTGAGCTTGTCGGCCACGGGATAGTCGCCGTGCCAGAAGGTCACGCCCTCGCCGTCGAGGAGGTTGCCCCACTCGATCGCCTGGCCGATCGCAAAGACGATCCGGTCGCACTCGATGGTCATGGTCTCGGACTCGTCGTAGAGAGGGGCGAAACGCCCGGTCTCGGGGTCGGTCACCCGGGTGCACTTCTTGAAGACGATGCCCGTGACCTGGCTCTCGCCGCCCGTCAGGACCTCCTTGGGGCCCCAGCCGTTCACGATGTCGATGCCGTGTTCGCGCTCCTCGGCGACCTCTATCGCGTCCGCGGGCATCTCGTCCGCCTGCTCGAGGGAGACCATGCTTACCCTGGCGGCGCCGCGGCGGTTGGCATCCTCGGCGCAGTCGACGGCAACGTTGCCGCCGCCCACGACCACGACGCGGCCCGTGTAGGCGGGATGGCCCGAGCCCAGGGATTCCTGCAGGTAGTGGACCGCGATGTCGGTACCGAGCGCGGTGTCGCCCGGCACGCCGGGACGCCGGCCGCCCTGGCAGCCGATGGCAATGTAGAAGGCTTTAAAGCCCTGCTCGCGGAGCTGGGCCAGGGTCACGTCGCGGCCGACCTCGACGCCGCAACGAATCTCGACGCCCAGCTCGCGGATCACGTCGATCTCGGCGTCGATCACGTCCTTGGGCAGCTTGTAGGTGGGGATGCCGTAGGTCATCATGCCGCCGGGCTTGTCGTTCTTCTCGAAGACGACGGGGGTGAAGCCCATCACGGCCAGGTAGTAGGCCGCGGAGAGGCCCGCGGGGCCCGCGCCGATGATCGCGATCTTCTCGTCGAAATGGCCGTGCATGCTGGCCACGACCTTCTGGGGTACGAAGCGGTGCTCGGCCTCCAGGTCCTTGTCGGCCACGAAGCGTTTGACGGCGTCGATGGACACGGGGAAGTCCACGTCGCCGCGGGTGCACTCGGCCTCGCAGCGCTTGTTGCACACGCGGCCGCACACCGCAGGGAAGGGGTTCTCCTTCTTGATGAGCTCGAGGGCCTCGGTGTACTTGCCCTCGTGCGCCTTGCGCAGGTAGGCCTGGACGGGCACATGGGCGGGGCAGGCTGCCTTGCAGGGGGCCGAGCCCGTGGGCCAGGTGTTGTGCATGCGGGGCGTGTCGCGGTAGTTCTCGTCCCAGGCGTACTTGCCCCAGCGGATGGCGTCGGGCAGGATTGCCGTGGGGTACTCCTGGGCGGAGCCGTCGGCCCGGCAGAGCTTCTGGCCCAGCTTGACCGCGCCCGCGGGGCAGGACTCCACGCAGTAGCCGCAGGCCACGCACTTGGTGGGGTCCACCTTGGCGGTATAGGAGCTGCGCGACATGTTGGGCGTGTTGAAGAGCATGCTGGTGCGCAGGGCGTTGCAGATCTTCACGTCGCAGTTGCAAATGTCGAAGATGTGGTCGGAGCCGTCGATGTTGGTAATCTGGTGGACGAAGCCGTTGTCCTCGGCCTTCTGCAGGATCTCCAGGGCCTCCTCGGTCGTGATGTAGTGGGCGCGGCCGGTCTCGACCGTATAGTCGGCCATGTCGCCCACCTGGATGCACCAGTCGGCCGGGTCGTCGATGCAGCCCTCGCCCAGCTTGGCGCGGGAGTAGCGGCAGGAGCATATGCCGGCGGACAGATGCCCCTCGTACTTCTTGAGCCAGTGGGAGATGTGCTCCAGGTCGACGGACATGTTTTCCGTCTCGATGGCCTTCTCCACGGGGATCACGTGCATGCCGATGCCGTCGCCGCCGGGTGGGACCATGTGGGTGATGGGGGCCAGCGGCTCGAAGGTCATGCGCTCAAACATGTTGGCCACGGGTGGGTTCTTGTCGATACGGTCGATGGAGGAGTTGAAGAGCTCGGCCGAGCCCGGCACGAAATAGGGGATGCGCCAGCGCTTGATGCGCGGCTCGTCCGTAGGGCCGTTGTCGTCGTAGCGGTCGGAGTAGTCGTACTCCAGGATGCCCGCCACGCTCATGCGCTGCAGGAGGTCCTCCAGGTCCTCCTTACCCATACCAGGCTCGAACTTCTGGATCTCCTCGAAGGTGTAGAAGTGGCGGAGCTTCATCTTGTTGGCCAACTCCACCATGTCGTCAGTCAGGACCTCGCGCAGGCCCCAGTACTCGGGGTCGGTGGATTTGACGCCGCGGATCTTGTGCGTGACGGTATCGGTAATCTTGCGCGCCAGCTTGGCGTAGTCCTTGCGAATCGGCTCGCCCTCGTACTGGGAATGATGGGCCTGATACTGCTCGGGCATGACTCTCTCTTTCTATCTGCGTGTTACGCGAAGAAGCGACGGACCAGGTCGCGCGAATACTCCACCGTCTCCTCCATGTCGCCAAAGGCCATGACCTCGCCGGCATAGAAGGTGTTGCGCTCGCCCTGCATGACCTCCAGCTTGTCGTACCAGCCGTCGGCATAGTCCTTGGAGCTCACGTGCGGGAAGTAGTACCAGTCGTCGATGCGCTCGGTCTTCTCCACGGGCAGGCCCGAGATAGCCATGTCGTCGAGGGTGGTCTGCTTGGCCTTGTCGAAGGGGACATCCTCGGCGCCCTCGTGATTGCGCAGGGTGAAGGTCACGAGCGGCTGGGGGCCGCAGTCAGGCCAGCGGTGATAGAAGACCATCAGGTGGCCGCGGGTCTCGGGCGTCATGTTGGAAAAGTAGTAGTAGGAGATGTCGGGGCTCTTGTCCTCGGCCGTGCGCACGGCCATGGTGAAGTACTCCTTGTGCTGGATCTTGGAGAAGAGCTCGCACTCCTCGGGCGTGGCGTCGCCGTAGTTCATGAAGAGCTCGAGCGGGGTGCAGAGGATGATCTTGTCGAATTCCTCGACGCGCTCGCGGGCGGCGTCGCGCACCGTCACCTTGACCTTGTCACCCGTGCGGTCCACCGCGGTGACCTCGGTCTTGAGGAGAGCGGGGTGGCGCAGGTGGGAGTTGACGCCGGTCCAGATGGACTGGGTACCGGTGCGCCAGGTCCAGAGCTTGCCCGTGGAGAGGAACTGCTTGACGGTAAAGGCGTCCAGGTACTTGAGGACGTAGGCCGCCGGGATCTCGTCGAAGTAGCCGTAGCCGAAGGAGGTGAAGGGGCCCTTCCAGACCATCTCGGCGTCCTCGCAGTCGTTGAGCTTGAGGAACTCGGAGAAGGGCAGGCAGAGGTCCTTGAGGTTGGGGTTGTCGCCCTCGATGTGGGCGAGCTTGAGCTCGGGCGAGGGGCAGGGGCCCTCGTAGCGGCCCTGGGCCACGCCGCGGTGGCCGTTGACGTCGTAGCCCTTGTACTTGGTGGCCAGCAGGCGGGAGAGCTTCCGCATTTTCATGATCTTCTTGAGCAGCTCGAGCTTGCCCTGCTTGAGTGGCGTGCCGTCGGTGTTGCGGAAGGAGCGGCCCATGGCGGGGCCGTCGGCATGCGTGGTGCCGCCGAACTCCTCGCACTCATGCACGGCGAAATAGGTGTCGCAGCCCATGACCGCACCCATCTCGATGGTGCGATCCTCCCACTGACCCTTCTTGTTCTTGACCTGCATGTAGGGCGAGAAGGCCTTACCGCCCACATGGTCGGACTTCTCGTAGATCACGTAGTTGAAATAGCCCGCCTTCTCGAGGTACATGGCCGCCGAGATGCCGGCCGGGCCGCCGCCGACTATGCAGATGCGCTGATTCCTGTCCTGGTCCGCCATATCCGTTCCCCTATTCGAAATCACAAACACATGGTGAACACATCGTGGAAAATCATACATGCAAGGAGCATTGTGTGAGGTTTCCCTCGGCGGAAAAGAGGGATGGCTGTAACAAAAAAAGCCAGCCAATCGCCTTGGCTGGCCTGTGAATTTCATGGTGGAGACGATGGGGATCGAACCCACGACCTCAGGCTTGCAAAGCCCGCGCTCTCCCAGCTGAGCTACGTCCCCGCGGATGCGGCGCGTCGGCCACTCTTATTAATAACCGCCCCAACGGCGACTCGGCTAACGTTGGGGCGGCTATTGCCAAAAAGAGTGGTGGGCCTGACAAGGTTCGAACTTGTGACCTCCCGGTTATCAGCCGGACGCTCTGACCAACTGAGCTACAGGCCCAACGCAAGGAATGACTTTACTAAAATTCGCACCCCACAGATGCCCCATAAACCGGTTCAGCCCTGTTCATTTTCCGTGTGCGATACACCGGGATTGTCTTGGGGTACCATATGCCACACAAGGAGGCGCTTGTGCTGGTACGCATGGACATCAAGACGATCGTGGTCGCCGGGGGGCCGGTCCCCTCGCTCGTGACGCTTATGCCCCGCCAGCACAAGGACGGCGAGGCGGTCGAGCTGCCCATCCGCATCGGTGTGATCGAGGCCACCGCCATCTCCAGCGCGGCCAACGGTCATCAGGACCGTCCAAAGACACACGACCTCCTGCTCAACACGGTTGAGCGCCTCGGTGCGCGCTTCGTTGGCGTCGCCATCGTCGATGTGCGCGACACGACTTTCTACGCCAACCTCATGCTCGAAGACGCGGTCGGTCACCGCCTCGACGTCGACTGCCGCCCCTCCGATGCGCTGGCCCTGGCAGTCCGCGCGGGTGTCCCCGTCTGGGCCGACGACAAGGTGCTCGCAGCGGCCACGATGCCCGACTTCGCCGGCGTCGAGCGCGACGAGCGCAAACAGGAACTCGAGCGCTTCCACGATTTCGTCGAGGACCTCAACGCCGATGACTTCCACGACTGATTCCACGAACGATTCTTACGGCTAGCGAAGTCGCACCATGCGTTCATATGTCGGTTGCAGGGAAATCACGAAAACCTGCCGTAAAATGCACGGGCCATCTCGGTAACCGCCTCCCTGGCCACGCAAAAACGGGTCATTTACTGTGATTCACAGTAAATGACCCAGAAATGAATGACTTCCCGTGATTTGAACTACCCCCGGCGTACAAAACGATGCCGGATTGCGGGTTTTCCCGTAAATCCGGCATCGTCTGCACTGGGTCTCCGCCAGGAGGCTCTAGGGCGGGACGCTTTATCGATACGACACCTTACTCGTCGTCATCCACCAGGGTCTCGTCGAGGGACTCCTCGCCGCCAATATCGATGGGATCGTCCTCTTCGCGCGCGCCGGCGGCGGCGAGGTCGAGCGTGCCTTGGTTCTCGTCGACACGGGCGGCCTTCTTCTTGTGAGCCACCATGCGGGCGACGGCCGAGACGCGGTCGCCGTCGGCCAGGTTCATGATCTTGACGCCCGTGGTCTGGCGGCCGAGCTTGCTCACGTCGCCGGATTTCACACGAATCATGACGCCGGACTCGGTGACAATCATAAGCTCATGCTGCGGGCCGACAACGCGGCAGGCTACCAGCGCACCCTTCTTCTCGGTCATGGCGATGGTGTAGACGCCCTGGCCACCGCGGTTGTGCAGCGGGTATTCCGAGACGGGCGTTCGCTTGCCGTAGCCATACTCCGTGATCACGAAGAGGTCGCCGGCGCCGTTGGATATCTCCATGCCGAGCATGCTGGCGTCGCCGCGCAGGGTAATGCCCTTCACGCCGGCGGTCGCGCGGCCGGTCGGGCGGACGATGGCCTCGTCGAAGACAATCGTCTTGCCGTCGGTCGACGTCAGGATGACGCGCTCGCCCTTCTTGACCCGGCGGACCGAGACGAGCTCGTCATCCTTCTTGAGGTTGATGGCGATCAGGCCGTTGCTGCGGACGCTGTCGTAATCGCTCATGGCCGTCTTCTTGACCATGCCGTTCTTGGTCGCGAACATCAAATACTCGTCCGCGGGGAAGTCACGGCAGACCATGACGGCGGTCGGGTGCTCGCCCTCGGCCAGGTCGAGCACGTTGGCCATCGCCGAGCCGCGGGCCTGGCGCGAGCCGATCGGCAGCTCGTGGACCTTGAGGCGGTAGACCTTGCCCAGATTGGTGAAGAACATCACATAGTCATGCGTGGACGCCACAAAGAGGTCCTCGACGAAGTCGTTGTCCTTGAGGGACAGGCCCTGGATGCCCTTGCCGCCGCGCTTCTGGCTACGGTAGGTGGCGACCGGCAGGCGCTTGATATAGCTGCCGTGGGTCACGGTGACGACCATGTCCTCCTCGGCGATGAGGTCCTCGACGTCGAGGTCCTGGGCCTCCGTGCCGGAAATGGCGGTACGGCGCTTGTCGGCGAAACGGTCGGAGATCTGCTGGAGCTCGTCCTTGATCACGCCCAGGATCTTCTCGCGGTGGGCAAGCAGGTCCTCGTAGTAAGCGATGCGGGAGCGCAGCTCCTCGATCTGGGCCACGAGCTCCTCGCGGGCGAGGCCGGTCAGGCGGCGCAGGCGCATCTGAAGGATGGCCTCGCCCTGGATGTCGTCGATACCGAAGCGCTCGGACATGCGGGACTTGGCCTCGTTGTCGTCGTGGCTGGTCTTGATGATCTGGACAATCTCGTCGATGTTGTCCACGGCGATGAGCAGGCCCTCGCGGATGTGGAGGTCCTTCTTGGCCTTGGCCAGGTCGTACTGGGTCCTGCGGGTCACGACGTCGATCTGGTGGTCGATGTAGTGGCCGATCATCTGGCGCAGGGTGAGCGTGCGAGGCACGCCGTCCACCAGCGCGATGTCGATCACGTTGAAGTTGGACTGCAGCTGGGTGCGCTTGTAGAGGTTGTTGAGGACCACCTGGGGCACGGCGCCCTGCTTGAGGTCGATGACGATGCGCATGCCCTTGCGGTTGGACTCGTCGCGCATGTCCGAGATGCCCTCGATGTGCTTCTCGTTGACCTGCTGGGCGATGCGCTCCTGGAGGGTGCCCTTGTTGACCTGGTAGGGGATCTCCGTGACGACCAGGCGCTGACGGCCGTTCTTGCGCTGCTCCACATGGACCTTGGCACGCACCGTGATGACGCCGCGACCGGTCTCGTAGGCCTCGCGGATGCCGTCGGTGCCCATGATGATGCCGCCAGTCGGGAAGTCTGGGCCGGGCAGGACACGCATGAGGTCGTCGGTGGTGGCGTCGGGGTTGTCGATCATCATGCAGACGGCCTTCGTGACCTCGGCCAGGTTGTGGGGAGGCACGTTGGTCGCCATGCCGACGGCGATGCCCTGGCTGCCGTTCACGAGCAGGTTGGGGAAGCGCGCGGGCAGGACCGCGGGCTCCTGCAGGGACTCGTCATAGTTGGGCTGGAGGTCGACGGTCTCCTTTTCCATGTCGCGCAGCATCTCCATGGCGGCATAGGTCAGACGGGACTCCGTGTAACGCATGGCTGCAGGGGGGTCGCCGTCGATGGAGCCGAAGTTGCCGTGGCCGTCGATCAGGGCCAGGCGCATGGAGAAGTCCTGGGCAAGGCGGACCATGGCGTCGTAGATGGAGGCGTCGCCATGGGGGTGGTACTTGCCCATGACCTCGCCGACCGTCCAGGCCGACTTCTTGTGCGGGCGGGACGGGACGATGTGGGCCTCGTTCATGGCGTAGAGGATGCGGCGCTGGACGGGCTTGAGGCCGTCGCGGACGTCCGGCAGGGCGCGGGCCACGATGACCGACATGGAGTACTCGAGGAAGGACTGCTTCATCTCGGTGGCCATGTCGGTGGGCTTGAGGGTACCGCCGTGGATGTCGGTGAGGGACAGGCGCGTGCCCGCCTCGTCGGAGATGGTATGGTCGAGGCCGGCGCCGGCGAGGTTCATCTGCGCGACGTCGCCCGCCTCCTCATCGTCGTCCTCCGTCAGGTCGACGACGTCCTCGTCCTGATCCTCGTCGAACTCGTCCTGGCCGCCGAGGTCGTCGTCCTCGTCGTAGGAATCGTCGTCCGTGAGATCGACGAAGTCGTCGTTATTGTTGTTACGATCGTCTGCCATATGCAGGCCTTTCTTCTATCGGTACGCGCCCGGGGGCGCTGCGGGCGGGTTAGATGTCGAGGAAGCGGACGTCCTTGGCGTGGGTCTGGATGAAGTCCTTACGCTTCTCGACCTGGGTGCCCATCAGGTCCGCGACGGCGCGCTCGGCGGCCATGGCGTCGTCGATCGTCACCTTGAGCAGGATGCGGTTCTTGGGCTCCATCGTCGTGGACCAGAGCTGCTCGGGGTCCATCTCGCCCAGGCCCTTGTAGCGCTGGACGGTATAGCGGCTGGGATCCTCATACTTGGCTGCCTCGAGTGCAAGCTCCTCGTCGGTATAGATGTACTTGCCACCCTTGCGACCCTTGGGTTTGAGCTGGTAGAGAGGCGGCTGGGCGACGTAGATGTAGCCCGCGTCGATCATGGGGCGCATGTAGCGGTAGAAGAAGGTGAGCAAAAGAATACGGATGTGGGCGCCGTCGACGTCGGCATCCGTCATGATCACGATCTTGTGGTAGCGGGCCTTGGAGAGGTCGAACTCCTGGTCGACGCCCGTGCCGATGGCCGTGATCAGGGCCTGGATGGTGTCGGAGGAAAGCGCGCGGTGCTCCTGGACGCGCTCGACGTTGAGGATCTTGCCGCGCAGAGGCAGGACCGCTTGGATAGAACGGTCGCGGGCCATCTTGGCCGAACCGCCTGCGGAGTCGCCCTCGACGATGAAGAGCTCGGTCATCTCGGCGTCGCGCACCGAGCAGTCGGCCAGCTTGCCGGGAAGCGACGCGCTCTCGAGCAGGCCCTTGCGCCTGGTAGCCTGACGGGCCTTCTGGGCGGCCATGCGGCCGCGGGCGGCCTGGTTGGCCTTCTTGAAGATCTCCTTAGCCTGGTTGGGGTGCTCCTCAAAGTACTCGGACAGGCCCTGCGAGACGATCTTGTTGGTGAGGGTACGCATGTAGGACGAGCCGAGCTTGGCCTTGGTCTGGCCCTCGAACTGCGGGTCGGGCAGTTTGACCGAGATGATGGCCGTGAGGCCCTCGCGTAGGTCGTTGCCCTGGAGGTTGGCATCCTTGTCCTTGAGCAGCTTGTGGGAGCGGGCGTAGTCGTTCATGACCTTGGTGAGGGCCGCACGGAAGCCCTCGAGGTGCATGCCGCCCTCCTCGGTGTAGATGTCGTTGGCGAAGGACATCACGTGCTCGGAGTAGCCCTGGTTCCACTGGATGGCGACCTCGACCTCGCCCTTCTGGGTGAAGGGGGCGTCGGGGTCGGACTTGCCCTCGATGTAGATGGGCTGGCTGCAGCGCTCGAGCACCTTCTGCTCGGAGTTGAGGTACTTGACGAAGTCCACGATGCCGCCGGCGTAGCAGAACTCGTCGGTGCGCGGGACGAGCTCTCGCTCGTCGGTCAGCGTGATCTTGAGGTTCTTGTTGAGGAAGGCGGTCTCCTGCAGGCGGTCGTGCAGGGTGTCGTAGTCGTAGACCGTGGTCTCGAAGATGGTGTCATCGGGCCAGAAGGTGATGGTGGTGCCGGTGGCCTTGGACTTGCCCACCTGTTCCATCTTCTTGGTGGTCTTGCCGCGGGCGAACTCCATCTCGTAGATGCCGCCGTCGCGCTTGACGCGGGCAACGAGCTTCTTGGAGAGGGCATTGACGACGGAGATGCCCACGCCGTGCAGGCCGCCGGAGACTTTGTAGGCGTTGTTGTCGAACTTGCCGCCGGCGTGCAGAATCGTGAGGACGACCTCGAGGGTCGGCATCTTGCGCTTGGGGTGCTTGGCCACGGGGATGCCGCGGCCATTGTCCTCGACGGTGATCGAGTTGTCCGGGTGGACCGTCACGTTGATCTTGGTGCAGAAGCCGGCCATGGCCTCGTCGACGGAGTTGTCGACGATCTCCCAGACCAGGTGGTGGAGGCCCGCCGAGCTGGTCGTGCCGATGTACATGCCGGGGCGCTTGCGGACGGCCTCGAGGCCTTCGAGGATTTTGATGTCGCTCGCGCCGTAGCTGGCTTCTTTGGTGGTGTCGTTTTGTTTACCTGTTGCCACGTATCCCCCTTCCAGGGTCGAAACATCTTTTCCATTTTACTATGAATGGCCGCGGGCCTGAGCAATATTTGCCCTCCGAGCGAACAATACACACCATTTTCGGACGTTCAGAAGCCCTTTTTCGGCGTCGAA
>OMXZ01000072.1 GCA_900315165.1 uncultured Actinomycetes bacterium
GGGCCCCTCTCGCTGCAACCTTCGACAAGTCACAGCTTGGAGGAGTCCTCCCCTTTTGTCACGTCATGTGTCAACAACCTGTTGGCACATGACAGCTAGCTCTGTATAGCAGTCCGTCTTCTTTAGCCTTTCGAAACGATTCCGTTTCTCCCTGTCAGGCTGGTACTTGAATGGGTGGATGCTCTTCGGAAGGTTCTCTCGTTCCCAGGGGATGGGCACGCCCCAACCCGCCCCGGTATCGACCACGATACTCATTTCTCCGCGAGGCCTCCCGGTCTTCATGATGTTGAGAAGCGGATATCTCTTCTGCTCGAACCAGGCAATGGTTTGAGTTTCGGCGTAGTCGAGCTGCCTCTCGTTGCCGCGTATCTCTGCCCACGGCACTCTCTTCGGGATACGGGTCGGGAATTCGTGGCGGCACTCGTCATGTGCTGTACATGTTGCGCTTTCACGTTTTTTGACTTGCCGACGTACCACATGCCGTCGGTAAGCTCGTAAGCATTTATTCCAGACGCCTGCTCGTCGGTGAGGCCGGTAGATATCGAAGCTCTTCCCTCGAGTTCGAGTTGTTTGAAATGCGGCCCATGAATCATTGGCGTTGGCATTGATGCGCCCGATTGGAATTGAGATACATCCCTACCTACTCTACCTGTTGTTAGCTCGCCGGGGTGCGGAGGGTGGTCAAGGACGTTTGATGACCTCGGATCGATTTCCACAAGGGGATGTCGTTGACCCTGACGTAACGTCATAGCTTAGAGTGTGGCCAAGACGAGCGAGGGGAGGGTCCGTGAGAACCGTGCATGAAGTCAGCGAGCTTGCACACGTGAGCGTGCGAACGCTCGCAGCGAGGCGGGCTACAGGCTCTACGGCGACAAAGACCTGGCGCGGCTGCGGCAGATCATGCTCTTTCGGGAGCTGGAGTTCTCGCTCACCGACATAGGGGCAATTCTCGACAGCCCGGAATTCGATCGAGACAAGGCGCTCGACCAGCAGATCGAGCTTCTGGAGCTTCGTCGGGAGCGCATCGGCAACCTGATAGACATGGCAAAGGCCATGAGGGGCGGAGGGGAGAGCGCCTTGGAATTTGGGCCGTTCGACACGAGTAAGCTGGACGAATACGCCGAACAGGCGAAGGCGTCGTGGGGCAAGACCCCGCAATGGAAGGAATATGAGGAGAAGTGGGCCGGAAGGTCGAAGGGGGAGCAGGTCGCGATGGGCAGGAGCCTGATGGAGCTCTTCGTGCCGTTTGGGCGGATGTCCGCCGAAGGGGCCGACCCCTCGTGCGAGGAGGCGCTGAATCAGGTCGCAAGGATCCAGGCATTCATCACCGAGAACTATTACGACTGCACCAACGAGATCCTGGCGGGGCTGGGCCAGGCATATGGCAGCGGCGGCGACTTCACGCGGAACATCAACGCGGCGGCCGGTCCCGGTGCCGCCGAGTTTGCCGCTGCCGCGGTGCGCGCGTACTGCGACCGAGCGTAGGTTGCGAGAAGCCCATCCGTCAACGCCTAGCTGTCATGTGCCAACAGGTTGTTGACACATGACGTGACAAAAGGGGAGGACTCCACGGCCCACAAGTGGATCGCGAGGGCAGAGGCGGGCGAGCTGCTGTCGGACCGCCCCAGCCGCCCCTCGCGCCTCGCGAGGCTTACGCCCCCGACGTGGAGGCGAGGGTCGTGGAGGCCCGCCGCGCCCGTCTGCTCGCCCATTACAGTCAGAGTTGGCTTTCCGAAGGCTGATTGATAACCCGGCGACGGCGGGGCTATCTTCTTGTCAGCCCTGCGGGGCCGCCGACCGGCCTCCCCCGGATGGCCGTATGCCCCTGCCTCTGCCGTAGGCCCGGGGGGTGTTGCCACCGGAGGGAGGGCGGCCCGCCTTTGGGCGACTGATAGGAACCTGCCGGACTCGCTTCTCGGCTCGGTAATGTGGGTGTCGCGGGACGGGCCTCCGGACGGCCGACTTGGCTAGGAGGATACACCATGCAGCCATTCGAGGGTCCGTACGACGCCTACGTGGGCTTCGACGTGGGCAAGCTCGCGCACAGGGCGTGCTGCGTGCTGGCTGGCGGCGCGGTCGCCTTCTACGTCGGGGTCACCAACGACGAGGCCGCGATCGACCGCGTGCTCGCCGAGGCCTCAGCCCGCGGCCGGGCGCTCGCCGTCGTCGACCAGCGCCGCAACATAGGCACGACGGTCATCAGGCGCGCGAGGGCTGCCGGGGTCGAGGTCGCCTACCTGCCCGGCATCGCCGCCAGCAGGGCGTCGTCGCTGTTCCCGGGCGACGCGAAGACCGACGAGCGGGACGCCGAGGTGATCGCGCGCACGGCCATGGGTGGCAATCAAGCGGCGAGCGGCTGTGAGGCGTGCGACTCCTCGAACTCCAGCGGGCTCATGTAGCCCAGGGCGGAGTGGAGCCTGAGCCTGTTGTAGAAGCACTCTATGTACTCGAAGATCTCGAGGGCCGCCTGCTCGCGGCTGTCGAAGGTGCGCGCGTGCACGCACTCGCACTTGATCGTGCCCATGAGCGACTCGGTGGGCGCGTTGTCCCACGGGCTGGCCACCGAGCCCATCGAGGGCCTGATGCCGTTCTCCCGCATCGTCTTTCCCAGCAGGAGCGACGCGTACTGGCTGCCGTGGTCGCTGTGGTGGACGCACCCCTCAGGGGGACGCCGCCGCTCGACGGCCATCCGGAGCGCGTCGTCGGCGAGCGCCGCGTCGATGCGCTCGCCCATGGACCAGCCGACCACCATCCTCGACCAGATGTCCATCACGACGGCCAGGTAGAGCCAGCCCTGGCGCGTGCGCACGTAGGTGATGTCGGCGAACCAGGCCTGGTCGGGGCCGCCGGCCGTGAAGTCTCGGCCCACGAGGTCGTCGGCGCCGTCCTCGCGCCTGACCCTCTTCTCGGCGCCGCCTGGCGACTTGGCGCGCCTCCTGGAGGCACCCGCCCACCCGCGCTCGGCCATGATCCTGGCCACGCGCTTCTCCGAGGTGACGACGCCGTCGCGCCTGAGCTGGGCGAACACCCTAGGGGAGCCGTAGGTCCCGCGGCTCAGCTCGAAGACCCTGCGGATCTCGCCGGCGAGCTCGGCGTCGCGCAGCGCGTGGGCGCTCGCGGGCCTCCTCCTCCACTGGTAGTAGCCCTGCCTGCTGACGCCCAGCACGCGGCACATCTCGCTCACCGTGTACTCGTGCTCGTGGAGCAGCACGAACGCGAACCTCGCCCTCTTCGCCGAGGAGCCTACAGATTCCTGCTGGCGAAGAAGGCGCTTGCTTTTAAAAGGATCTCGTTGTCCCTCCTGAGCTGGGCGTTCTCGCGCCTGAGCCTCTTGAGCTCCTCCTCCATCTGGAAGGGGCCCGCAGGCTCGCCGCCACCCGCAGCCCCAGCCGCGTCGGCCTTGTGGACCCAGCCCCTCAGCGTGCTCTCGTCAATCCCGAGCCCGCGCGCGACCTCCGCATAGGTGGTGCCGGACTCTCGCCACAGCTGGACTGCCCGCTGCTTGAACTCTGCGGTGTACTTCCTCGGGCTCGACGCCATCCCCGCCTCCAATCTCTCGGTCCGCTACCCATTGTGAGCGGATTTGCGACTGTCAACAAGAATGGGGGAAATTCAAGGCTCTGGGCGGCGCTCGAGGCCGTGTCAAGGCCAACGGAGGCGCAGGTCAGGGCCGAGGCGACCCTCGTCAGGATGCTCGCGTCCAGGATCGAGGAGGACACGTCCCTCATCGCCGAGCTCGCGGGCCTCGTGGAGGCCGAGGTGGGGTCCGACGAGACCTACCGGTGCCTGCTCACGGTGCCCGGCGTCGGCCCCAGGACCGCCGCGCAGCTCGTGCTCTCCGTCGACATCTCCGACTTCGAGGACCACGACCACCTCGCCAGCTACTGCGGGCTCGTGCCCAGGAACCGCCAGTCGGGGACCTCGCTCAACTCGGTCTCGTCCTCGAGGCAGGGCAACAAGCAGCTCAAGAACCTGCTGATATTCAGCTGCTCGTGCCTGGCGCGCGGCTCTGGCTACTACCGGAAGTACTACGAGCGCTGCCGTGACAGGGGCATGCCGTACAAGGCGGCAATCAAGGCCGTGGCGCGCAAGAGGCTCAAGGTGATATACGCGGTCATGCGGGACGTCAGGCCCTACGTCGCCTGACGCGGGCCCGAAGGGGCGGCGACGTGAAGGTCCTCCCCGGAGGAGGGCCCGTCCCGTCATGTTAAAAAGTCATGCAACCTGTTGTCCGTTGAGGGGTTGACAAAACTATAGGAACACCCCCCACGCCCTCGCCGCCGAGACCGGGGTGCCCGCGCCCGCACCTGCGCCAGGATCGTCGCGCGCAACGGCCTGCCGCGCTTGGCCGACGTCGACCGCGTGACCGGCGAGCCCGGGAGGAGCGGCCCCGCGACCCCGCGCCGCCACGGGAGGGAGGCGTCCGGCGAGCTCGTGCACGTCGACGTCAAGAAGGTCGCGAGGGTCTCCGGCGGCTGGAGGGCGCGCAGCGCCGACGCGCTGGACCACGGCCGGGGTTCGGGCGGCCGGCTCCCGTGCCTGCACGTGGCGGTCGACGACCGCAGCCGCGTGGCCTACGCCGAGCTGCCCGGCGACGAGCGCAAGGAGACCTGCGTCGCGTTCATGGGGCGCGCCCGGGACTTCTACCGGGGCCTCGGCGTCGAGGTCGGGCGCGTGATGACCGACAGCGGGCCGGGATGCGGCGTCCGGCATCGCGCACGGGTGCACCAGGCCCCACGGCCCCTGGCAGAACGTCAAGGTCGAGCGCATGAACGGGACGCTCGCGCAGGAGCGGCAGCGCGCGCCTACGCGAGCGAGGGGGAGAGGGCCGCCGCCCTCTCATCCTTCATCGACCGCCACGATTGGGCCAGGCCCCACAGCGCCTGCGGGGGTCTCCCGCCGATATCTCGTATCTTCGGTGTAGACAACGTCATGGCACACAACAGCTGTATCTTCGGTGTAGACAACGTCATGGCACACAACAGCTAGCGTCAGATGGCTTGGAAGTGACGTCGGGAAACTGCTTCTCCGATGAGCTATTTGCGCAGGTCATCTCAATTATTCCCGAAAGTTGCCGATTATTTTCTCCAGTCCGCCCGGGCCTTGCGCGCTGGAGAAGCCGGTTTGGTCCCGCTCCTCGCGCCAGCGATTATTCCTCGCGGTCGTTTCCGCAGGTAGGATGGGCTGCCGGCGTGTACCGGCTACCGGCTGCCGTCACGGGCATGGGTGGTGCAAACCGTGTACTATCCCCGGTACCGGCTGGTACACGGGTTCCAGGCGCTTTCCGGGCGTTGGGGAATAAGCGTAAGCGCAGGTGAGAGCGCGAGCTGGTACAAGCAGCGGCACTCTTTTTCATTATCGAGTGGGAGTAGGCCGCTACAAATTGTGCGATTCTCCAGACGCTCCGGACGTGGCTGCGGGGCGCCTTTTTGGTGCTTCTTGGGGACTCGTGTGCCTGTTGGCCTAACGCAGGTAAAGTCCGGATGGTCGATGATCATTCCCTCGATTGGGTCCTAGGAGACCACCTCTCCGGTGTCGCAGTCGATGCACTCTTGCCATTCATCGCAGTTCTCGATCTCGAGGAGATTGTTTGGCAGGCCGTACTTGCGATGCCGGAGCGTGGTCTCGAGGAAGAGCATGGTGCCGGTGAAACCTACTCCAAGTATCTCGACCCCACTGACGCCGCCGTGGCTATATTCCCTGAGATAGTCGACGAACTGCCGGGGGATGGTGACGTCGGGCAGCCTTTGGGCGGACGCTATCATCTCCTCGGTCGGTGCCACGCGCGTGAAGAAGGAGTCCTGCTCGTGCCGGGCAATCAGAGCCCTGATTTGGTCGTTCATTGCTTGTTCCTTTTCTGATACCACCTTTGGTAGTTGGGGCGTGTTCGGCATTCGTGCTTATATCTCCCCGGATAACCCTTCGGGTCTGACCTGGATACCCCAGCCATAGAACTCGGAGAAGGGGAAGCCCCTCACGAGCTCGGAGTCTGGCAGCTGGATTCCATGCTTTCCTAGACGGCCGACCACGTCGGATACGAGGTTGACGGCTCCCTGGGAGGGGGTCTCAACCGCGGTGTAGGCGTAGCACATCGCGACGTCGTATATGCGGTGCGTGAGGAGGCCGAGCACCTCGTCGTCGGGGTTCGGCAGGCCCCTGAGCTCGATGAATTCGTTCTCGGTGAGGTGCTCGAACCCCCGCCGCCTCGTAGTCGTCGAACTCGAAGGGGTACTCGGGGATGGATTCCATGTGACGGTCGGCATCCTGGTCGATGTTGCCCTCCTGTCCGACGATGTCCCATGCGAACCGCAGGACGGGAGCGAAGTCGTGGTCGGCGTAGGCCTTCAAGACGTAGCTCTCGAGGCACATGATGCAGTAGGCGACCATGCTTCATACAGAGACGCTGAAAAAGTCACGTTTGTCCACGCTGGCCTCACTCTTCCTCGAAGTAGTTGTTCCGCAATAACTGTGAGATGTCGCCGTTCACGACTTCGAACAGCGGGAACGGCAGGGCGTTGTGAGCGCTCCGCGTGAGGTGGGCGAGGACGTAGTCCCGCCCGTCGTGGAACAGAACGTCGTCACGACGCTCGCTCCTCGCGAGGGCAACGAGGTTCCGGCACTCCAGCGGGTGGCCCGCGGGAAGCTCGCGCCTCAGCTCCTCACCGAGATCGTATGGGTCGTCTGGCACCCACCAGCAGAAGTCCTTCAAGATGCCCGGCGTGACGCCGGTCTTGGCCTTCACGCGTTCGAGCCACCTCTTGGCCCAGGACGTCCCCAGGTCCAGCGCGTCGGCCTCCCAGTCCAGGAACGGGATCGCCTTGCCGACGTAGGGCCTGAAAGCGTCGATGAAGTGGTCGGCCTCCGCCTCGGCGGATCCCTCGTAGCCCCGGTCGCGCGCGTAGCGGTAGCAGCCGAGCAGCTTGCCGGCGGCCAATGTCTCGTCAGCGTGCCGGCGGAAGCACTCGTTGGAATACCCGGCGCCGCCGGTCGCCTTAACGATGGTGAAGTTGCAGGTACCCCTGGCCGAGACGACCAGGTCTTCCTGCCAGCTCGAGATGTCGATGCCGTTAAGCCCCACGTGCCTCATCCCTCGGAATCTACGGGGTGTCGCCGTCCCCTCCGAGCGCCGCCATGATCGGCGAGGGCATCGCCATCACTAGCGCCACCACCAGGCCCCTCATGCTGGGGTCGATCACGCATCAGCCCATGATGAGGTCGAGGTTCGTGACCACCACGCCCAGGACGTCCTGCACGATCGTGCGCAGAAGCCGCCATTTGCCACTCGTTGCTTGCCAGGAACTTCTCCATGTCAGTCCGCCTTTCCCTTCAAGGACTCGATGTCGTGCTTCGCGACAGCCATGTACTGTTTGAGTCGGTAGGTGCGCTCCAGGACCTGGTTGTGCTTCTCGACCTTCTCCGTGAGGGCGTCGAGCTTGACCTCCATGACGGCTCTGCTCTTAGAGTTGGAAAGAAT